>JBHGYD010000030.1:0-89075 GCA_041920415.1 Anoxybacillaceae bacterium | reverse complement strand
CCCTTCCTCTAGCACTAATTTAACTGCGTGTACTTTGAATTCTTTATCAAAACGTCTTGTCATTATAGACACTCCTCATGTTTGATAGATTTACTATACATTTTCTTTATTCGTCGTGTCTATAATCTAGACTAACATCAGTTCAAATTACAGAGCTATTCCTCTCGTTTGTACCATTTGAAGCCATTTTAACGTATAGCGTGGATGAAAGTTGGTTGACCTTGAATGGCACCGAAAAACTACATGGCACACCAAGAGAAGCAGCTCAAAAAATACGCAACGCGATCTGGAATCAATTCGGTCTGCCATCTTGCATTGGCATAGGTCCAAATCGTTTCATCAGCAAAGTCGTACTCGATGTATACGCAAAAAAACAAGGTATCGCCGAATGTACGTATGAAGAAGTTCCGAAAAAGTTATGGCCAGTTCCGTTACGGGAAATCTGGGGCATTGGCAGCCGAATGGAGAAACATCTGAACAATATGGGAATGTACACGTTTGGAGACGTGGCAAACAGCTCCTTGGATCGTTTACGAAAACGGTTTGGCGTAATAGGAGAACAACTTTACTATCATGCTTGGGGTATCGATTTAAGTCCTGCCTTTGTAGAAGCAAACGACTTACCTCAAAAAAGCATCGGAAAAGGCGTTACTTTATTGCGTGATTATTGGAGAGAGAATGAAATTCTAACAGTTGTGTTGGAGCTTTGTGAGGAAGTTGCTAAACGGGCAAGACAAATGAGGAAAGTAGGTCGTACTGTTTCATTTGGTGTCCGTTATTCTCAATATGAAAAAGGCGGATTCCATCAATCCGTTACGCTAGATACAGGAACTAATCTAACTATGGAGCTATATCGTGTCTGTAAGCGGATTTTCAAAAAGTTTCATGATGGGCGCAGCGTTCGCATGATTCATGTATCGCTCTCGAATTTAATGAATGAAGAAAGCGTTCAACTGTCGTTATTCGAAAATAGAGAAAAAGAAAGAACTCTTGCAAAAGCGATGGATGAGATTCGAGACAAATTTGGTCCTAATGCAATTTTGCGAGCTGCTAGTTACACTCCAGGAAGTCTTGCACGTGTCCGAAATGGTTATATAGGAGGTCATAAAGCGTGAATTATCGTGACAGGGGCATTATTAAATTTTCTCCATTTCTCATGCCGGAACATCGTGATATGTTAGCTGAATTACGAGAAAAAGAAAATGATGTGTCACTATCGTGTTATGATGAACAACGCTATGAAGAATGGAATCGCATCATTTTCGAGGCAATGGAGTTTGCTTCTTATCTTTCGATTCAATACATACATAATTATCGTTTATGTTGCGTGATCGGTCGTATTCATTACTACGATCAACCGAACGAAACATTGCGATTCAAAGAAAAGGACAGTGGGAAAATCCATTATATCCACGTTTCATCTATTAAGGAATTAAAAATAGTCCCTTTCTCATTTTGAAAGAGGCTTACTACTTTTAATCCTCAAACAGCTCGTTCATTAAATCCTAAATTTCTTTTCTTCGTTAATAAAAACAAAGGAGTGAATGTAAATGAGGGGACTACTTCTAAACGCTTTGGCGTTAAATAAGCCTCTGGAAATGATTTATTTAAGTGAACAGGGACAATTAAGTCAACGAGTTATTGTTTTGGAAGAGGTGGGAGATACGCATATCCAGGCGTTTTGTAAGCTTAGAAATCAACGCCGGATTTTCAAATTGAGCAATATTTTGTCAATTCGTCTTGCAAAAGAAAAACGTAAAAGATTGATTGTATAGATAATCCCCTGCCTTTTGGTTGGGGATTTTTTGTTTTTGTGACATAGTTCGACAAAAAAATTGAGGCAACCGTGATATTTTGTAAAAGTAAAAAACATACATAGGGAGATGGAATACGAGCGAAAAGAAAAAGAAGTCATTCTACAAAAGAGGATGTTTCTTAATGGTAATTAAAGGAACATAAATTGGTTATATAGGGGGAATTTGAATGAGTCTCTATAAAAAGGAAAAGAGACGAATAAAGATTTTGTTAGGTGTGGGATTGGTATTAGACCTAGTGTACATTTTCGGACTAATGGAAGGAAAAGCACCTGGTTTGTCCTTTCTTTTTACTGGACAAGGGATATTTCTCTTAATCGCAGGTGCCCTTTATCCTTTAGGAGTTGTATATGGATGGAAGAGTATGTTTGATGCAGCTACATCTGGCCCTGTATATAATAAAAACCTTCCGTTTACGTTTAGAGAACAACGAGATGGTGCTGCATTGACATTTGGAATTTTTATTTTCTTTATCCTTCCATTTGCGTGGCTGTTAGGTCCATTCATTGCTTATAGTCGTTTAAGGAGTATAAAAAAGTATGAAATTATCAACCCCTCATAGTTAAGATAAAAACCTTGATATCCACCTTTATGCAAAATCAACAATAATTGCCTTTAACAGGGCCAAAAAAACTGCATCGAAAAATATTTTTTTGCCCCCCACAACGGCTACAACCATGATATATAGGGAGGTCATCTTATGAGACGCCATTTAGTAAAATTGTTTACTATTCTGATTGCTATAATTACTCTCTTGTCAATATTTCAAGTTCATCCTTCGTTTGCGGCAACGAAGCAGCCAGTCAATGTGTATGGAAATACGAGTGGAAACATCTTGAACAATGGTTGGCACACATGCCAAGGGGATTGGATTTACTATCAAGATTTCAATCACAATGGGCAAATTTATAAGGTGAAGAAAGATGGTACAGGAAAAAAGGCATTTCCGATTTATGAGGTTCTCTCTTTAAATGTTATAGGTGATTGGCTCTACTATTCCGATGGCAATAATCGTGGAGCCATTATGAAAATCCGTACAGATGGAAAGTACAATACGTATTTAAAAGCACATGCTCATACCATTACGGTAGTAAAGGAATGGATTTATTTCGATAATCGCGATGATGATTGGAAGCTATACAAATTAAGTACAGATGGTAAAAAGAAAGTAAAGATCACCAATGATCCGGTTAGCTCCATTAATGTTGTCGGAGATTGGATTTTTTATATCAATTTTAATGACCAAAAAATATATAAAATTCGCAATGACGGAAAATATCGACAAAAAATTAGTAGCCGGAGTGCCTACAAAATCCTTGTTTCCGGAGATTGGGTTTATTTTGAAGGCCTTGATAAAGGAAATCGTCATCTGTATAAAATCAAATCAAACGGTACAGGTGAAGTGAAACTCACTAATGATGATCCAGGGGCTATGAATATTTTCGGTAACTACATCTACTATTCCAATCTTAATGATGATAGAGCCCTTTATAAAATTAAAACTGACGGTACTGGCCGTAAAAAAATCGTTGCTGATGCTTTTGCCGCAACCCTTGAAATTGTAGATGGCTGGATCATTTATAACAGTGGTTTTTCAAAAACTTATATACTACGTAAAGTAAATTTCAATGGAGAATATGACCAACCCGTTGGCACATCACCTGTTTATTTAAACAAAAACATTAAAACGGTTACGCCAAAAATGCTTGTAAATGGCAAAGAAGTTCCGAAGAATTATGGAGTTCCATTTTATAAGTATGGTGTCCTATATGTTCCACTTGCTTATACTGTTACTAGTATGGGAGACACATATAAGTGGAGAGATGATTACCGATCATCCTTGATCGTAACGAAAACAGGCATGCGAATTTACTTAGATCTTGATGATGAGTATCCTTATGTTTATCGAGACCAATCTGATTATTATGAACAACCTCAAATGTCGTACCTAAAATTCAATCATAATAAAATACCTTATGTTGTACCGTCAGCAGTGAGAATTAACAGCATTGTATATGTACCGTATGACTTTTTTGAAATCATTTTGGATTATAATGTAAATTTGACGAACGAAAATGGTATCGAAATCATTCAAATTGATCAAAAATAAATGAATCGATCAAGACTGGTATTGTGTTAAGAACATAGACATATTAAAGCACTTTCTCCCATCCAGCCCTGTTTAATAACTAAGGAATACGCAAAAAGCCCTTCTCATAAGAGAGGGTTTTTGTGTTGTTATCATATAAAAATTAAATTTATTAGATATTATATCTATGGTATAATTGGCAACAATGCTTGTATTGTATTAAGGAGGAAAACAGTTTGGAAGAAATAAAAAAAATTACGATAACAATCAACGGCAAACCGTCACAAACAGCTTTAGAGAATTTTACAAAAGTATTATACGAAATGATTGTTGAGGCGGAGAAAAGGAAGTTAGTTTCTAATCATACAGACAAAGAAAAAGAAGAATAATATGTTAATTAAAAGGTTGGTTGATAACCAATCTTCTTTTGTATTTGTTAAACGATAGATATTTAATCCCTACTCATATTAAATCATCTACTTAATAATCTTATTCAATTTACCGGAAACACAATAGTATCAATATGAGTAATGCGAATAGGGCTTGGTTTATAACCGTACACACGCATCAAATACTCATAAATCTTCTCATGGACTCTTCTGAAAACCTCTCCATATTCGCTCATATTAAGAGCAAAATCTTTTAACGGAACATTCTTCACTATATATGTCCATGTAGTAACCCCATCTAATCCTCCACAGATACGAAATTCCGCATATACTTTCTTGTTTAGTATTTCTTTATCTCTGTAGCTAACTTCAAAAACCATCTCATCGAATACATCGGATTTTACTTTCTCTTTAATTCGTACTCCACTGATAACAATCAATTAGCATTCCTCCTCTTCTTCAATTAATTCTGCAAGATCATCCACTTTACAATTTAGTAATTTCGCTAAAATAAATGCCTTCTCAAATGTCGGGAAACTTTCTCCTTTTTTCCAGTTGTATAGTTGCTTTTGCTTCACATCTAGATGTTTGCGTATGTAATCATTTCTTAATCCACTTTTTTCAATCAATTCTCCAATATTACTTTTCAATTTATACCTCATCTTTATCACCAATTAAAATTTTCTATTCTCATTTTCCAATTTCCTGCATGTAAAAATAATACAAGTTATAAGTAAAATTTTTTCATATGTACAGGCAATTTAATTACCGATTCCTCATAGTTTGAAACTAGATAGAAACACTTCAAGAAAAACAAATCGGTGTTTTTATCCAGTTTGAAACTAGAGGAGGGATTGTTTTGATTCTTGGAATTGACGCTGGAAACGAAAAAACGAAGGTGGTGACTGAAAAGGGAGTATTTCTTTTTGAATCTTCGATGGGAGAGTACAGGGAACGCAGATTAATTCAACGTTTTGGAGAAGATGATATGATTTTCGAGTATGAAGGGCGTAAATGGTTTGCTGGCACGATAGCACAATATGAATGCGAATTTGGAGGAGCTAGAAAAGGAGACTCTAAGGCTCATGAGGAAGCGAAACTCCGTATTTTACTTGCGATTCATCGATACTCAAATGAAACAGTCAATGATATTGTAGTCGGTCAACCGATTTCAACGCATTCTGAATCTGAAAAAATCAAAATTAAAGATATGCTTAAAGGTACTCATTATTTAAAAGTTGATTATGGAAATGGGTTTCTTGAAAAGAAAATTGTCATTCGTAATGTTGAAGTGGCAGCAGAAGGGAGTTCTGCTTCTTTATCTGATCCAAAAAGAGAGTTAACAAGAATTATTGATATCGGTAGTGGTACAGTGAATTTTGCAACAGTTACAAATATGCGATATGTCGATAGAGATTCATTCACTGAGCGTTTTGGGTTGGCAACAGTACGGACAAATGATTTAGAAGCGATTGCAAGGAAAATAGCAAATGTGGCTCTTAACCGATGGAATGAACATGATTATGTTCGTTTGTGTGGTGGGGGAGCAATACCTTTATATCCGTATTTGAAGCAATATTTCTCTAATTGTGATTTATTAAGACCTGTATTTCAAAATCAATATCATGAACCGACTTTTGCAAATGCCATTGGATTCTATCGCATTGGAACGATGCTCTATGAGTAAAAAAATTATTAAAACAAAAGGTGTTGCGTTTAATTTGGTTGATCCGTTTCAAAAGAAAATGTTTGAATATGCTTCTTCTTTCCCAAATTTTTCAGCGTATGTGAAAAGGCTTATTCAAAGAGACATGGAAGGTGTATTGCATCAAAACGTTTCAAGTATGCCTGTTCAACACGAAATAACGATAAATGAGGACATCGCAAAGGGATTTATCTAACTCTAGTAGCGACTAAAGTAATTTCTGCTTTTTAGCTTTAGTAGAAACATTAGTTACAACTAAAGTATACCTTACTAAAGTTTTTGTGTCCGAATCGTTGATATAAAGGGATTTTATTAAATCATTAAGAGAAAGTGAGGGGCAACGATAGTTGGTACGAAACTTTCTCTAAATAGGAAGGTGAACTTTTTGTTTAAACAAAAGAAAACGGAGACATATTCCGTCCGTGAGTTCTTGGCAGGGTATCACAAAACGAAATTGTCTCCTAATCAATATAGTACACCATTTTTTGGTTTTATGGGAATTGATATTTCAGCCAAAACATTTGTACCTAATGGCTCTCCAGCCGATGTTGCACTTTTGTTAGTTGGTGGGGTTGGAATTGTGTTGATTGGTGTAACGATGCTTGAACGTCATTTTGTTAGGAATGGTAACACATTGATTGCTGAATTAATCAGCACTACAATCAACCTATTTTTACCGGTTTGTATATTCATTTATTTCACTTACAAGCTATTTACAATCTTTTAAGAGGTGAAACAATGCTTAGAGAATGGCTCAGAAAACAACAAATGAAATCGGTACTACTGAAATGTTTCAGGAGTGCTGAGATTTTTCAAATATATAAGAGTGGAGATAAGACAATTTACATCTATCCAAAAATCCATGCGGTGCAATTTAAAAATAATAAGACGGTGTTTTCCTTTACCTTAAGAAATGGTATGAATCCAAAGGACATTTACAAGAAAGAATATGTCTTTCAACAAGTGTTCGGTAAGCAGATTGAGATTGATGGAGACATTAAGAAATTTACCTTAACTATTTATCACAATGCGTTTGATAATAAAGTTCTATATAACTACGATTCTTTTTATCCAGTCATTAAAGGCATGAAGTTGCCTATTATCTGTGGCAAAGATAAAAATGGTCAATGGAGAACGTTTGATTTAACGAAGAATCCTCATATATTGATAGCTGGTGAAACAGGTTCGGGGAAATCAACTCAATTGCGATCTATTCTTACTACCCTAATTCAATACAAGAAACCGAATGAATTAGAACTATATTTAGCCGATTGTAAAAAGAGTGAATTTCATATATTTAAGCAAATTGAGCATGTGAAATGTGTTTTGAGTAGTCCAAAGGATATACGGAAAATGTTACAGCATATTAAACAGGAATTAGATGAACGAAGCGATTTAACTGATACATTTGGTGTGGCTCATATTGATGATTTACCAGAAGAGCATAAAAAGCCTTATATTATCGTTTGTATTGACGAATTTGTAATGTTACGAAATGACCAAAAAATTATGGACATTCTCATTGAAATCGTGGCGATAGGTCGTACTCTTGGTGTATTCGCTATTTTATCAATGCAAAGACCGACTGCCGATGTTCTTGATACAACGATTCGCGCAAATTTAACTGTACGAATGGGCTTCCAAGTTGCTGATGCGACAAATGCAAGAGTCATTAATACAATTGGAGCGGATAAATTAGAACAACCGGGAAGATTTATTTTAAGAATTAAAAAGCAAGAGGAGATTCAGTCGCCATTTCTTGATATTGAGAAGGCTAAAAAGATATTAGAGCCATTCATGATTTCTAAAGAGGTGAAAGAGGTTAAAGACGAGCAAAACAATAACACAAATGAAATCATTGATACTACACCTCATTTCTTGCAACCAAAGCAAATTCAATGGTTTGGAGTTGATGACGATGAGGAAGCGTGACATGGAGATTATTGCAGCGTTAGAAAAGTTTAAATGTCTCACTCGTGATCAAATAGCAACTCTTTTCTTTAGTCATTGTAAAAAGCCTCATACCAATGCAAATTTTGTCCTCAAGAGACTTAGACGAGATGGATATATTATCGCCAATACCGATAAATCATTTCACCAGTACATTTACTTTCCGAATCCTTCAACAGTCAAGAAAAATTCCCAGAAAGTAGATCATTACTTGCTAATTGCTCAAATTTATATCGATATGATGAAATACGATGTAGTTAATCAATATGAAATTGAGCCAAGTATAGATGATTTTATTCCAGATATTTTTGCAAGGTGGAAAGGTAGCAGATGGTTCATTGAAGCACAAAATTCGCTTTATACAGCTAAACAAATAGAACAGAAGCTCAACAAATATCTTGAATGGTATCAGTCGGGAGAATGGAAGGAAAGTCGATTTGCTAATCCGAATAAGCCGATTTTTCCTCATGTGCTAATTATCGGGAAGGTAAATAAGAAGGTAGATGTTGAGGAGTATCCGTTTAGGATTGCTCAAGTGGAGAGCATAGATGAGTTCATGAAACAGATTCAACAACAGCAACATCAAACTGATCAAATCCAAGTGAATGGACTAAAATTACGCTCATAAGGGGCGGTAAGTTGCCGTTCCTTTTTTGGCTCTGTTAAATTTCAATGTTGATTTTTAGACCACAGAAAAAGACCGAAATAAATCGGTCTTTTTGTGCGTCTTGTTTAACCAAATGGGAACTAAGCATTTTAGCAATTCTCAAATACTCAGAAGGGGGATTAGTAAAATCCTGGTCCATAACCACCGCCGAAGCCATATCCTCCCCCGTAACCACCAAAGCCCCTGCTCATACAACCACAACCAACAATGATTAATAAGATGAACAAAACGACGACTAATGCAAAGCCACTCATTTAATTACACCTCCGCTTATTTAACTTCGTGTTATAATATACAACTTTTTATCAGTTTGATTGGACTCCTATAATTTTCCGCGAATGCTGATTATTTGTTATTGAATTATACTGCTCCGTTAATTGAACAAGAAAATCAACAACATTCTTTAACCATAGTTAAATAATTAAGACCACTCATTATTTTGAGTGGTCTTTTACATGTTCAATAATATCCTCTACTCTACAATCTAAAGCCGTGCAAATCTTATCTAAAGCCTCAAGACTAATGGATTTTACTTTTTTATCTTCGCTTAACTCTTCATTATTTACCCATTGTGAAATGGTATTAGGTCTAATACCGGTTTGCTTAGACAGCCAATACATAGTTTTATCTTTTTCTTCAAGTAATTGTTTTAACTTAATCCTAATCATCTTTAACCACCTCGTATTATTTTTTATTATAACATTATTATTAACTGTTGACGATAATAACTATAAGTGTTAATATTAACTTAAATAGTTAATAACTTTTTGAGTTAATAAAAATAAAAGGTGGTGAAACAATGATTATCAAGACAAGTGAGTGGCTTAGTCTTTCTAAACAACAACGATATTACTTGCTCGCAGGAATTTCATTTGTTCAGCAACAGCAGAAAAAGAAAGGATTTTAAGGGAATTTGTCGAAATTTACAAAATAAAAATAATAAATAGGGGGAGAGGAAAATATGAACGAATTTTTTACGTTTGGAAGAATTATTTTAGATGTGTCAACAGAAGTATTAGCAACAAATGAAGAAGAGGCATTACAAAAAATTCGCCGACTTATCAATGAATTAAATACTAACGTTAGCAATATTGAGATTGAAACTGTTAATGGGAAAGTGCATAAATTAGACGTAAATAATTTTCATATAGAATGGGAAGAGGCTTTAGAATAGAAATAGTGTGAACTGCACTCGAAGGAGTGCGGTTTTATAAAATTTAAAATGTAGCTTGTCTAAAACGACTTAAAATGATAGGATAATTTTAATGATACTACTGGTCAATAAATATCTGAAAGTGATACCTATAAATATAGTTGATATTTAATTATCTGAAAATTTTACAACCCTTGATATAGCGCCATTTAACACTGTAAGCATGTCCAAAGCAAAACCTACAAATAGCGAATTCATCGCAATGGTAGCGGATAAATTGAGACTGGAGCATAAAGCTTCTTGAAAGCGCTAAAATCAATGGTTTAAATGTATAGGAATTATTTTATATCGAGTTATAAAAGCCAATAAATCGGATTTGAAACCAATAAACTTTTTCCATCTCACCCAATAAATCATTGGATTTATTGGGTGTTTCTTTTTATTGAGATGGGAGGTTAAATCATGAAATTAAGCGAATTAGATTTTTATTTACAGGATTTTTTGTTGTATTGTCAAAATAAAAACTTACCGCCGAAAACTCTGTCATCATCTTTTCAGTATTGGGATAGAACTATTTAATGGTGGGTTTTTTAAAAATTAAGTTTGGTTGATTGTAAAATGACAAAAATCCATATAATTGGCGGTCCTGGTAGTGGGAAATCGTTTATGGAGAGAGAATATCTAAGCACTTAAATATTACTCGGTACGACCTTGATGATATCTTTTGGGATAATAATGCAAAGGAGTATGGTATTAAGAATTCGCCTAAAAAAGAGAAGAGAAACTTAGGAAAATACTTAAACAGGATAGTTGGATAATTGAAGGAGTATATTACAGTTGGCTAAATGAAAGTTTTAAGGATGCAGACTAAAGGTAGTTGAACTTCGAAGTAACAAGGATATATTTAAGTTTTTTAGATAACTTTTTATTGCATTAATGGAAGAATTACTTCAATAAACAGGAGGTTGCTTTTCTTGTTGAAGAATTATGTTTAAAGGCGGTTTATACCATGAAGAACGAAAAAAGATGCTGAATGAATGGACTTTATCAATATAGTAAAACTGTAAGAAAATATGCTTTCTTATGTTTGTTTTCAATGATTTTTGGTAGTAATTTAGCGTTCTATACATACTTTAATCTCACTGATAAAACAATAAGTTATTTAGTTGGTTTGCTAAGTGTCGTTGTTTTTAGCTGGTCTTTTTTGAAATATAGGAACAATGCTATTACTGAATTTAATCAAAAAAACATCAGTAATTAAATTAATGGTTAATGTTATTGAACTAATGGAAGCGATACTACAATAATCGTATCGCTTTTCTTGTTCCGCTAACAGGGAGTTTAGTTGAATAATGAGTAACCAAAAATTTACATGAATGACATTCAACAGTAGTATATGAAGTGGTATAGAGAGAATATATTCAAGCCCTAAGTAGGATAATTACATGTTGCAATACCAGTTAATAAGTATTTTGTACAATTAAATACTTCAACAAAAAATATTGACAAGAATTTTTCATATTTATTGGAATACAGGTTGTCTCAATATTTATGTAAACATATAATAAATTTATACGTACGCCATACGAAAAGCAAACGCCTCTTATTTACCGGGAAAACAACGGTAAGTAAGAGGTGTTTTTTAGTTTGTCCGATGTTAGACAATATCATGTTGTTAAAAATTTATCGCGGAAAATAAAAGCAAGCCGACTGTAAAACGAAATCGATCTTAATTAAGAATCCAAAGAACAGAAAGTAACGTTGCGTTTATTTCTCATACAAAACGGCGAATGACTTAATACGTTAGATGACATTATATCGACAAGAAGGATCATTGAATTTACGGCAAAAAAAATAGAAAGGAAATATGATCATGGACTTTCCTACGTACCCTACGATAAATTCATTGCTAGGTTGCATAAAGGGGAAAGGGTGCTAACGGCAAAGAAAAATCGCGGATATATAGTCGGGGCGGTCACAGCGTACACGTATCCTTTGGACATATTCACTTACATGGTGTCGGCGGGGATATGAAAAAAGTTGCACGTGAGCTAATTGACGTTATGGCCGACATGATAGCGGAAGCGAGGGCGTTTGGTGCAGCGTCACATTCGATTAGATGACGGGCTTGTCTTCGGGTAGCCCGTACTTTTTGCTTGAAAATAGTATCAATTTTTTGAAAGTAACTATACAGACAATCGAGAAACGGTTATAGAGCATTCGATGAGAAATTCAAGGTTTTGTAAAAATAAATTTACTAAATTTACAGATAAATGTTTTTAAAATTTCGGAAGAATGTTATAATATAATTCGGTGCGCCGACACCATGGTTTAAATCAATCGCACGTTACAAGATGAGCGATTGGCAAAACTTCATTGGGGCTTTTAAAAGAAGTAATCCACCCTCCGTTCGCCAAACACAGGGTGGGTTACTTTTTTATTTTATCGATTAACAACACGACCAATGTTATCAACGAAATCATAAACATTGCTGTCGTCATGTCCATCGTCTTCACCTCCTTATTGGAGGCTCAAACGCCCACCCAGCTTGCACGATTGACTTAAGTAAATAATACATCAAATTAGGTAAAAAAGCGACTATTTTTCCATTATTTTCCAGATATATAACGTAATAATTTCTTAATTTTCGGTTATTGACAGATAGTGATTTACTAATTGGCGCCTTCACCGAACAATGAAACGGATATTCTTGACGATTTAGATAAAAGGCTGCTAGCGCGGCTCGTTGATTTTTTTTTCGTACATATTACAAACGATTCAATTTCTATTTGTAAATTCGCCGAATACTTGCTAAAATCAACGCTAAGAAGCAAACGATCTTTACCGATGAAAACACGAATAAGAAACCCGTATCGTATAAATATCGTAAAAATGTTGATATAGAACCATTTAACACTGTCAGCATGTCCAAAGTAAAACCTACAAACAGTGAGTTCATCGCGGTGGTAGCGGATAAGTTGAAACTTGAGCATAAGGCGTCTTGAGGAAAGAAAAAAGGTAGTCCGAATCAAGCTACCTTTTAATCTTTTTTCGTTTTTTCTAGTTCAAGAAGCTTCTGAACTAATATGTGTTGTGGCATATGCATAATTTGCTCAATCGGAACGCCTAAAGCCTTTGACAGCTTTTGTGCGGTTTCTAACGAAATTTGCAACGGTCGCATCGTGATCACCTCTTTTACATGTTGTATAAATAAGACTTCTTGATTAAACAGTATAGCAAACTTTTCCTTATTGTCGCATATAATTTTACTATGGTTTTTTTATTGTAGGGAAAGGGGCAGAAGCATGACCAAAATTTTTGCTCACCGCGGATCAGCTGGTACGCATCCAGAAAATACGATGATTGCGTTTTATGAAGCGGAGCGAGTTGGGGCGGATGGAATTGAATTAGACGTGCAGATGACAAAAGACGGCGCGCTTGTTGTCATTCATGATGAAAGGATTGACCGGACAACCGACGGAACAGGATGGGTGAAAGATTTTACGTACCACGACTTACAGCAATTCAACGCTGTTTACAAATTTGCTGAACAATACGATTTTTGCCGGATTCCGTTGCTAGAGGAAGTGCTCGAATGGCTTCAATCCACCGATTTATTATTAAATATTGAGCTAAAAAATGGATTGATTGCATACGAAAAATTAGAAGAAAAGGTTATTCGGATGGTAAAATATCACAAGTTAGAACATCGTGTCATTCTTTCTTCGTTTAATCATAATAGCATGGCTTTTTGTCATCAGATAGCACCGGAAATTGAAACAGCGCTTCTTTATATGGAACCGTTATATCAACCGTGGCAATACGCGCGCGTTCTTGGGGCAAACGGTTTGCATCCGTACCATGCCACCATATCGGAGTCGTTCGTTCGCCAAGCTCATGATCATCGTGTGGCAGTGCGACCGTTTACGATTAACAAAGAAGCATTAATGAAAAAAATGTTTCAGTATCAAGTGGATGCGATTTTTACTGATTATCCGTTAAAAGCAAAACAATTATTAAATAAGCAATAACTAAAAAAACGACCTGAACACTTAAGAGCTCGGGTCGTTTTTTTGTTTTTTTTGAAACCTTGGTTGTACTTTATTTCGTTTTCGATCGCGATGGAGAATGAATCCGCCAATAAATCCTAAACCGAGTACGAAAAAGACAAATCCGCATAAAAACTGCAGCCAAAGAAACGGAACTGGGGGATGTAAAATACCAAACAGTGTATCACGCATCCATTTAATTCCTAAAGCAGACACAAAGCCGGGAATAAGTAAAATCATAAGAGCGATCATTCGTTGCATAGCGACATAGTCCTTTCACGTATAAAAATCGTTTCATGAAAAATCTTAAACGTTTGATTGTATTTGTCAAGAAATATCGTTATGATAAAATTGCCTGCAAAAAATTGCATAATGTAAAAGAGCGGTGAATGAAATGAAAAAAGCACTCATTGTTGGCGCTGGTAAAGGTGGAACAGCGTTATTAAAAATTTTCCAAAAAGCTACGATCATTCAAGTAGTAGCGGTTGTGGATAGGAATGAGAACGCCCCGGGATTAGCGTTAGCCAAAGCGATGAATATTCAAACCGGGGACGATTGGCGTCCTTTTTTAGCAAAGGATATTGATATTGTCATTGAAGCAACGGGAGAAAAAGAAGTATTCGAAGAAATTCAAAAGAAACGACAAAAAAACACCGTCGTTATTCCGGGAGAGGTTGCTCATATCATCGCTGAACTCGTGGAGGAAAAAGAAACATTAATTGCTACACTAAAAAGCGAAACAGCAAGGCGTGATTTAATCTTTAACTCCACGCACGATGGGATGATTGTTGTCGATGAATTTGCCTATATCACTCATATGAATGATAGCGCTGCCACCATGATTGAAGTGGACAAAAATAAAGCAATCGGAAAGCATATTTTAGAAATCATTCCGACAAGCGGTTTACCACGAGTATTAAAAACGAAAAAAACGGAATTTCATCAGGAGTTGAAATTAGAAAACGACCGGAAAATTATTACGACACGCATTCCGATGCTCGATGAATCGGGACGATTGTTTGGAGCGCTTGCGGTATTTAAAGATGTTACCGAGTTTATGCAATTGGCCGAAGAAATTACGAACTTAAAAGAAATTCGCATGATGTTAGAGGCGATTATTCATTCGTCTGAAGAAGCGATTTCTGTTGTGGACGAGCATGGGAACGGCATTTTAATCAACCCCGCTTATACGCGTATCACAGGTTTATCCGAGGAAGAAGTCATCGGCAAACCGGCAACGGCCGATATTGCCGAAGGGGAAAGTATGCATATGCAAGTATTAAAAACGCGCAAACCTGTTCGTGGTGTGCGCATGAAAGTTGGACCGAAAAATCGTGACGTCGTCGTGAATGTCGCTCCGATTATTGTTGATGGTGTGTTAAAAGGGAGCGTTGGCATCATTCATGACGTCTCAGAAATTCAGCGTCTTACAAACGAATTAAATCGGGCGCGACAAATTATTCGTACACTTGAAGCAAAATATTCGTTTGCCGATATTATCGGCACATCCGAAGAAATGATGGTAGCCATTGAACAAGCAAAGTTAGCAGCAAAAACGCCGGTGACGATTTTATTGCGCGGCGAATCCGGCACGGGTAAAGAGTTATTTGCTCATGCGATTCATAATGCGAGCGACCGAAAATATAACAAATTTATCCGTGTGAATTGCGCGGCCATTTCTGAAACACTATTAGAAAGCGAATTATTTGGATATGAAGAAGGAGCTTTTTCTGGAGCGAAACGGGGCGGAAAACGAGGATTGTTTGAAGAAGCGAATAACGGAAGCATTTTTCTTGACGAAATCGGGGAGCTTTCTGCCAATACGCAGGCAAAATTGTTGCGCGTTCTTCAAGAGAGAGAAATCGTTCGCGTTGGTGGAACAAAACCGATTCCGATTAATGTTCGCGTCATTGCGGCAACGAATGTGAACCTCGAAAAGGCAATTGCTGAAGGAACGTTTCGTGAAGATTTATATTACCGCCTCAATCGAATGCCAATTCATATTCCGCCACTTCGAGCAAGAAAACAAGATATCCCGGCCTTATGTCAACATTTAATTCATAAACTTAATCAAGATTATGGACGAAATGTGGAAGGATTGACGGAAGAAGCGATTCGCTATCTTTTATCGTATGATTGGCCTGGCAATGTGCGCGAGCTTGAAAACGTGTTAGGTCGGGCAATGATTTTTATGAAATTCAACGAAGTGCTCATCGATGTAAAACATATTCCGCCGCTAGAAATGTCTCGTGACGAACATCGCCGACAAGAAAAATCGGTGTTAAACGAAGATGAAATTCGTTCGCTCGATGAGATGTTGGAGCAATATGAAGCCCATTTAATTGAGGCTGCGCTACGAAAACATCATGGCAATAAAACAGCAACAGCGAAAGCGTTAGGTATTTCGATTCGAAATTTATATTACAAGCTTGAGAAATATGGACTTGCAAAAAAATACATGCAATAATTTGCGCACAATGCAAATTATTGCAAAGTTAATGAAGATGAAATAAAGCGCTTTCAACACTTTTTTGTTTGGCACGATTTTTGCATATGATAAGAATGCGAGGAAAAACAAAAAGAACAAAGGGGTTGAATTCATGAGATGAAGCTACAATCACTAATTGACAAAGCAACCCAGTATGCCAATATGACCGTTGCTGTCGCAGCAGCGGAAGATGAAGAAGTTATTGAAGCGGTTACGATGGCGCTAGACCATCATTTTGGACAATTTATTTTATATGGAGACCGCGAACAAATTTTGCAGTTGTTGCAAGAAAAACATGTGGACTATGCAAAAAATGGCAAGATACAAATCGTACATGCCAATTCAAAAGCTCAAGCGGCTGAACTCGCTGTGAAAGCCGTTCATTTAAATGAAGCGAATGTACTGATGAAAGGAAATATCCCAACAGCGACCATTTTAAAAGCTGTTCTCAATAAAGAATTTGGTTTGCGCACAGGAAACGTATTATCTCACGTAGCAGTATTCGAAGTCCCGGGTTATGACCGTTACATTATTGTGACAGATGCGGCAATGAATATTGCGCCGGACTTAGAACAAAAAGCGCAAATTATTTCGAATGCGGTTTCAGTAGCTAGAGCGATCGGCATTGACAAGCCGAAAGTAGCACCGCTTGCTGCGGTTGAAGTTGTCAATCCGGCAATGCCAGCAACGCTTGATGCTGCTGCATTGACAGCAATGAATAAACGCGGGCAGATTACCGATTGTATCGTTGATGGACCGTTAGCGCTTGATAATGCCGTTTCCATGCTAGCTGCTGAACATAAAGGAATTGACAGCGAAGTAGCCGGACAAGCCGATATTCTTCTTGTTCCTACTATTGAAACAGGGAATGTATTATATAAATCACTCGTTTATTTTGCTAATGCAAAAGTAGGTGCAGTCATCGCCGGGGCAAAAGCACCAATTGTCTTAACATCACGCGCTGATTCGGCAGAAAGCAAACTTTATTCGTTAGCTCTTGCGGTTTGTACCGCATCTAAATAAATGAAAAATGACTAGGGGAGGAAAACAACATGGAAATCTTCAAATATATGGAACAATACGATTATGAGCAATTACTATTTTGTCAAGACAAAGAATCAGGATTAAAAGCGATTATCGCCATTCATGATACAACGTTAGGACCTGCGTTAGGTGGTACGCGCATGTGGATGTATGAATCCGAAGAGGCAGCGATTGAAGATGCACTTCGTTTAGCGCGCGGTATGACTTACAAAAACGCAGCAGCAGGATTAAATCTTGGCGGTGGTAAAACGGTCATTATCGGTGACCCACGCAAAGATAAAAACGAAGCGATGTTCCGTGCGTTCGGTCGCTTCATTCAAGGATTAAACGGTCGTTATATTACAGCAGAAGACGTTGGTACAACCGTTGCGGACATGGATATCATTTATCAAGAAACGGACTATGTAACAGGGATTTCTCCTGAATTCGGTTCATCTGGTAACCCATCTCCTGTTACAGCATATGGCGTGTATCGCGGCATGAAAGCAGCAGCAAAAGAAGCGTTTGGCAGCGATTCATTAGAAGGAAAAGTCATCGCGGTTCAAGGTGTTGGAAACGTGGCTTACAACTTGTGCCGCCATCTCCATGAAGAAGGTGCGAAATTAATTGTAACAGACATCAATAAAGAAGCGGTTCAACGCGTTGTCGAAGAACTTGGCGCAAAAGCGGTTGACCCGAACGACATTTACGGAGTAGAGTGCGACATTTTTGCTCCATGTGCGCTTGGCGGTATCATTAACGATCAAACGATTCCACAATTAAAAGCTAAAGTAATCGCGGGTGCAGCAAACAACCAATTAAAAGAAGCAAGACATGGGGACATCATTCACGAAATGGGCATCGTCTATGCTCCTGACTACGTCATCAACGCTGGTGGCGTCATCAACGTTGCTGACGAATTATATGGCTACAACCGTGAGCGTGCAATGAAGAAAGTAGAACAAATCTACAATAACATTGAGAAAGTATTCGAAATCGCAAAACGCGACAACATCCCAACATACAAAGCGGCAGACCGTCTTGCTGAAGAGCGCATCGAAACTATGCGCAAATCTCGCAGCCAATTCTTACAAAACGGTCATCACATTTTAAGTCGTCGTCGCACTCGCTAAACAATAAAAAGAAAACGGAAGCGGGAACTCCTCTCGCTTCCGAAATTCAAAATGGAGGTTTTAGTCTTGCAGGATAGAGAATATCGCATCTTAGTGATTAACCCAGGATCAACTTCCACGAAAATCGGTGTATTTGATAATGAACGCTCGATTTTTGAAAAAACGATTCGTCATGATACGGAAAGTTTACAACAATATAAATCGATTATTGATCAATATGAATTTCGTAAACAAACGATTTTAGACGCGCTTGATGAGGAAGGGATCAACATTTCGAAATTAAGCGCCGTTTGTGGTCGCGGTGGTTTGTTGCGTCCGATTGAAGGCGGAACGTATCGCGTTAACGAGCAAATGTTAGAAGATTTACGAAAAGGTTATGCCGGTCAACACGCTTCCAATCTTGGAGGGATTTTAGCTCACGAAATCGCCTCGGCGTTAAATATTCCTGCATTTATCGTTGACCCAGTTGTCGTCGATGAGCTTGAGCCGATTGCGCGCATTTCTGGTTTTGCTCTTATTGAGAGAAGAAGCATTTTCCATGCTTTAAACCAAAAAGCCGTCGCTCGTCGCGTTGCAAAACAGCTTGGCCAAAAATATGAGGAACTAAATTTGATTGTCACTCATATGGGCGGCGGAATTACGGTTGGCGCTCATAAACAAGGGCGTGTGGTTGACGTAAACAACGGATTAGATGGCGAAGGTCCGTTCAGTCCTGAACGCGCGGGTACAGTGCCGGCAGGTGATCTCGTTTCGTTATGTTTTTCTGGTGAGTATTATCGTGATGAGATTATGAAAATGCTTGTTGGTCAAGGCGGATTAGTCGGCTATCTTGGAACAAATGATGCTGTTAAAGTCGAAAAAATGATTGAAGCAGGGGATGAAAAGGCAAAACTAGTTTACAGCGCCATGGCGTACCAAGTGGCAAAAGAAATTGGGGCAGCTAGTGCCGTATTAGCCGGAAAAGTGGACGCCATCATTTTGACAGGCGGGTTAGCGTACGGAAAACAATTTGTCAAAGAAATTGCTGACCGAGTGAGTTGGATTGCGGATGTTATTGTTCACCCTGGCGAAAACGAGTTGCAAGCGCTTGCAGAAGGTGCATTGCGAGTCTTACGCGGTGAAGAAGAAGAAAAGGAATATCCGGGGAATTCCCTAAAAACAAAAGTAGTGCAGTAGAAAGGAGCGGGCATTGATGGCAAAAGAATACGATCTCGTCATATTAGGAGGCGGCACAGGCGGCTATGTAGCAGCGATTCGCGCGGCGCAATTGGGGCTAAAAACGGCAGTTGTCGAAAAAGGTAAGCTTGGCGGTACATGCTTACATGCCGGCTGCATCCCAAGTAAAGCATTGCTTCGCAGCGCAGAAGTATACGCACAAACAAAAGAAAGCGAAAAATTTGGCGTGCTTGCAAGCAACGTTCAATTAGACTTCTCCAAAGTTCAAGCACGGAAAGCAACGATTGTTGAACAATTGCATAAAGGTGTTCAACATTTAATGAAAAAAGGCAAAATTGACGTATATGAAGGAATAGGTCGCATTTTAGGTCCATCGATTTTCTCACCAATGCCAGGAACGATTTCGGTAGAAATGAATAACGGCACAGAAAACGAAATGCTCGTTCCGAAAAACGTCATTATCGCAACAGGCTCTCGTCCGCGTACATTACCAGGCTTAGACATTGACGGTGAATTCGTTATCATGTCTGATGAAGCATTACAATTAGAAACACTTCCAGCATCGATCATTATCGTCGGCGGCGGTGTGATCGGTATCGAGTGGGCTTCTATGCTTAACGATTTCGGTGTTGAAGTAACGGTATTAGAGTACGCTGACCGCATTTTACCAACAGAAGACCGCGACGTATCAAAAGAAGTGGAAAAAGTATTAAAGCAACGTGGCATTAACATTGTCACAAGCGCAAAAGTATTGCCTGAAACGCTTGAAAAAGGGAACGGCGTCACTATTAAAGCGGAGCATAAAGGCGAACAAAAAGCATTTACGGCGGAAAAAATGCTTGTTTCTGTCGGCCGTCAAGCAAATATTGAAGGAATCGGCTTAGAAAATACAGATATCGTTGTCGAAAAAGGATTCATTAAAACAAACGAATTTTATCAAACAAAAGAATCACATATTTATGCAATCGGTGACGTAATCGGCGGCTTGCAGTTAGCTCACGTAGCTTCTCACGAAGGAATTGTCGCTGTTGAACATATCGCTGGTCAAAATCCAACGCCAATCGACTACACCATGATTTCAAAATGCGTATACAGCCGTCCAGAAGTAGCAAGCGTTGGTTTAACAGAAGAAGAGGCAAAAGAAAAAGGATATAAAGTAAAAGTTGGTAAATTCCCGTTCAAAGCAATTGGGAAAGCGCTTGTATTCGGAGAAGCTGACGGATTCGTGAAAATCGTAGCTGATGAAGAAACAAACGACTTACTTGGTGTTCATATGGTTGGTCCTCATGTGACAGATATGATTTCTGAAGCAGGTCTTGCACGTGTGCTTGACGCAACACCTTGGGAAGTTGCCCACACTATTCATCCGCATCCGACATTATCAGAAGCGATGATGGAAGCCGCGTTAGCTGTTGATGGCAAAGCGATCCATTTCTAAGTCAATAAAGGAGGTTTTTTCGATGGCAGAAAATCGTCATCAAGCGTTAGGCTTAAGCGATGAAACGGTATTAGAAATGTATGAAACCATGCTATTAGCTCGTAAAATCGACGAGCGCATGTGGCTTTTAAACCGTGCTGGTAAAATTCCGTTCGTTATCTCTTGCCAAGGTCAAGAAGCAGCTCAAGTTGGTGCGGCGTTTGCTTTAGACCGCACAAAAGACTATGTGTTACCTTATTATCGCGACATGGGTGTTGTACTGACATTCGGTATGACACCAACGGAATTAATGCTTTCTGCGTTTGCGAAAGCAGAAGATCCAAACTCTGGCGGTCGTCAAATGCCTGGTCACTTCGGTAAGAAGAAAAACCGTATCGTAACTGGTTCTTCACCTGTTACAACGCAAGTTCCACATGCAGTGGGTATCGCATTAGCGGCCAAAATGGAGAAAAAAGACTTCATCTCATTTGTTACATTTGGTGAAGGCTCTTCCAACCAAGGTGACTTCCATGAAGGAGCAAACTTTGCTGGTGTTCATAAATTGCCAGTCATCTTCATGTGCGAAAACAACAAATACGCAATCTCTGTTCCAATTGAAAAACAATTAGCGTGTGAAAAAGTATCAGACCGTGCAATCGGTTACGGTATGCCAGGATATACAGTTAACGGTAACGATCCATTAGAAGTGTACAAAGTTGTAAAAGAAGCTGCAGATCGTGCGCGCCGTGGTGAAGGTCCAACATTAATCGAAACCGTTTCATATCGTTTAACCGCTCACTCATCGGACGACGATGACCGTGTGTATCGTACACAAGAAGAACTAGCCGAAGCGCGTGCAAAAGATCCAATTATCTCGTTTGCTAACTACTTAAAAGAAGTAGGCGTGTTAACGGACGAGTTAGAAAAAGAAATTCATGACCGTGTCATGAAACAAGTGAACGAAGCGACAGACTACGCAGAAAAAGCGCCATACGCTGAACCAGAACATGCGTTGAAGTACGTATATGCTGAGAAGTAAGGGGGAACGAAGAATGCCAGTCATTTCATATATTGATGCTGTTACGATGGCGATTCGTGAAGAAATGGAACGCGACCCACGCGTCTTTGTATTAGGAGAAGACGTCGGAAAAAAAGGTGGAGTATTTAAAGCAACGCAAGGATTGTATGAACAATTTGGTGAAGAACGTGTCATCGATACACCGTTAGCCGAATCCGCAATCGTTGGTGTCGGGATTGGTGCAGCAATGTATGGATTGCGCCCAATTGCTGAAATCCAGTTTGCTGATTTTATTATGCCAGCTGTGAACCAAATCATTTCGGAAGCAGCACGGATTCGTTATCGTTCCAATAACGATTGGAACTGCCCGATTGTCATTCGTGCACCATACGGCGGCGGCGTTCACGGAGCGCTTTACCACTCCCAATCGGTTGAAGCGGTGTTTGCGAACCAGCCAGGTTTAAAAATTGTTATGCCATCGACTCCGTATGACGTGAAAGGGTTATTAAAAGCAGCGATTCGCGATGAAGACCCAGTATTGTTCTTCGAGCATAAGCGTGCGTACCGCTTAATTAAAGGCGAAGTTCCTGAAGATGATTACGTATTGCCAATTGGAAAAGCGGATGTCAAACGCGAAGGGGAAGACATTACGGTCATTACGTACGGATTATGTGTACACTTTGCGCTTCAAGCAGCGGAGCGCGTTGCACAAGACGGCATTTCTGCTCATGTGTTAGACTTACGTACCGTTTATCCGTTAGACAAAGAAGCGATTATTGAAGCGGCAAGCAAAACAGGAAAAGTGCTTCTTGTTACGGAAGATAACAAAGAAGGAAGCGTCATGAGCGAAGTCGCGGCCATTATTGCGGAACATTGTCTATTCGACTTAGATGCACCAATCATGCGTCTTGCCGGTCCTGACGTTCCAGCGATGCCATATGCGCCAACAATGGAAAAATTCTTCATGGTAAACCCTGACAAAGTCGAAAAAGCAATGCGTGAATTAGCGGCATTTTAAGGGGATATAGCTAAGGTTAGATGAAATGTAGGCAACATAGTTTTTTGAACCAAGATGGGAGGTCATTGATGTGGCAATCGAACAAATTACTATGCCTCAACTAGGTGAAAGTGTCACCGAAGGAACGATTAGCAAATGGCTTGTTTCTGTCGGCGACAAAGTAAACAAATACGACCCAATCGCGGAAGTGATGACAGATAAAGTAAACGCTGAAATCCCTTCATCTTTTACAGGCGTGATTAAAGAAATCATTGCGAATGAAGGAGAAACGTTACCAGTTGGTGCGGTCATTTGTACGATCGAAGTAGAGGGAGAAAATGCAGCGGCTCCAGCAGCTGAAACAAAACAAGAAGAAGCACCAAAAGCAGAACCAACAGCGGCTGCGGCACCAGCACCGAAAAAGCCAGCAGGCGAGAAAGGCCGCTATTCACCAGCCGTTCTTCGCCTAGCGCAAGAGCACAATATTGACCTTGAGCAAGTACAAGGAACAGGCATGGGCGGTCGCATCACGCGCAAAGACCTGCTCAAATTAATCGAGTCTGGTAACATTCCAACAGCGGATCAAAAACCAGCGGCACAAGCGCAACCAGCAGTTGCCGCACAGCCAGTTCAAGAAGCGCCAAAAGCAGAAGCACCTGCACAAGCAGCGCCAAAACAAGCAGCTGCACCGAACGTTCCAGTTCAACCAGGTGACATCGAAATTCCAGTGACACCTGTACGCAAAGCGATTGCAGCGAACATGCTTCGCAGCAAACATGAAGCTCCACATGCTTGGACAATGATTGAGGTAGACGTCACAAACTTAGTAGCCTACCGCGATTCGATTAAAGATGAGTTTAAGAAACGCGAAGGCTTCAACTTAACATACTTTGCGTTCTTCGTCAAAGCGGTTGCGCAAGCGTTAAAAGAATTCCCGCAAATTAACTCGATGTGGGCGGGCGACAAAATCGTACAGAAGAAAGACATCAATATCTCCATTGCTGTAGCGACAGAAGATGCGTTATTCGTACCTGTTATTAAGAATGCAGATGAAAAAACAATCAAAGGCATCGCTCGTGAAATTTCTGAATTAGCAGCGAAAGTACGTGCTGGAAAACTTCGTCCAGAAGACATGCAAGGCGGTACATTCACTGTCAACAACACAGGCTCTTTCGGTTCTGTACAATCCATGGGTATTATCAACTATCCGCAAGCAGCGATTTTACAAGTAGAAGCAATCGTAAAACGCCCAGTTGTTATGAACAACGGCATGATTGCTGTTCGTGATATGGTGAACTTATGTATGTCTCTTGACCACCGCGTCCTTGACGGCTTAATCTGCGGCCGTTTCTTAGCGCGCGTCAAAGAAATTTTAGAAAACATTTCCAAGGACAATACGCCGATTTAGTAATAGGAAACCCACCGCAATTTACTTGTGGTGGGGTTTTTTGTTATAATATCGTTAATGGGAATTTTTCTAAAATGAAACAATGGCTGGTTTAGGTAACTTGATTATGCCTCGATAAATTGGATCGTGTTAAAGAAAAAACGCTAACCAATTAAATTACAGATCTGGTTATTCAGGTCTTTTCTTTTTGTTTTTGTATTATTTTTTATCAACAATGAACGTGTTGCAAAACGCATAATCAATGTATAGAGGATGCAAAAAATCCACCACCTTGGAAATCATATACAGTGACCAAAAAAGAATCTCCAAGGGGTGGACACTATCATGATTTCCAATCTAGTGATCGAACATGCATTCATGGATGAAATAGATCCTCTTTTAGATGCATTATTTCGATACATCGACCAACTTTCTTTTCTGGAAACACCGTATGTGACAGGAAGACCACCGGTGTCTAAAAAGGCATTGGTCAAATGTTTCTTTTTGAAAACCTACTTCGCGATTGATTCTTTGCGGCAGTTGGTGAACATCCTCCACCGGTTTGGCTATTTCCGACGGATTTGTGGACTTCTGGAGGTTCCTCATCTGTCTACTTTTTCACGAGCCAGTCAATGGTTTCAAGAACAAGGATTTTCCGATTTGAACACCCAACTTTTAAACGATTTAGGCATTCAAAAGCCAAAAGTAGTGATGATTGACAGTACGGCTCTTCGAAGCAGCCTGTATGATTCCCAAGCAAAATGGGGTATGTCGACTCGGTATCGCTGGTTTAAAGGATATAAACTTCATCTTTGTACCACCACGGAAGGAATCATTTTATCACATGTCATGGCAACGGCCAATCGAAATGATGCGGCAGTGGCACCGGAACTACTTTCGTCTCTGCAAGGATGGGATATCGAGTTTGCGCTTGGTGATGCCGCCTATGACAGTGAACAGATCCGTAAAACAGCCGAGCAAGTGAACATCTTTTTCGTTTCCCCGATTAACCGACGCAATAGCGAGGAACGAAAAGATGCCTATGGCCGTGTGATCCCTGTCTTCTTGAAAACTCGATTTGGGAAGTGGCTGTTTGGTCTCCGTGGCACCATCGAACGAGTATTTAACCAATTAAAGATCAAGGGATTAGAACAGCCACGGTGGTACGGGTTTCATCGCTATCTATTACATGTGCAATTATGCATTCTTATGCATAATTTTGAGTTTTTACTCTAGTTTTGCAACACCATCAACAATATGAATAAACACAGGTCATTTTTACTTTATGACTTTGGAAAACGGAGAAAAATAGAATAGATAAATCATAGGAAACAAGTTTTGTTATGACGCATCAACGATCTACGATGGAGGGATTATTGTTGAAAAGTTTACAAACAAAAATGATTCTAGCGTTCTCTGTTCTTTTTTTATGTTCAAGTGTTCTTTTAATTTTTTTCATATATCAGTCTTCTACAAAATTTGTCGTTATGTCGGTTAGTAATCAAGCTAAGGCGATTGCCGAACAGGCCGCTAAAGCCATCGATGTTGAGAAATACAAAACCATTTCCCCTGAAACAGGAGAAAATGATTATTACTATGAGCTACGTAGTACTTTGAATAATATCAGAAAAATGAACAATTTGAAATATTTATATACAATGGGACGAAAATCCACAGAAAAAGGCTATGAATACTATTATGTAGTTGACGGACTTCCACTAGATTCAAAGGAAGCGGCAAAATTAGGAGAAGTCGAAACCGAGATCGAAGGTTATCCAATTATCGTTCAAGCATTTGAAACAAAAAAGACGCAAGTTGGTGAATTCAGTTATGTTGAAAAATATGGGGCACTTGTTTCAGCGTACGTACCTATTACCGACCATTCGGGAAAACTAATTGGAATCGTAGGAGCTGATTTCGACGCTACAGACATATACAAGATGATGAAACAGAACAGAATAAAAATAATTCTTCTAACCACAGGGATTATGTTGTTAGTGACTATTTTTGTTTATTTACTCGCACGTTACTTAGTAAGACCTTTAAAACAACTTACTAAAACTGTTCATGAGCTTCGGAAAGGAAACTTTGATGTCGCTTTAGAAACCAATCGCTCTGATGAAATTGGGGAATTAACCAATGCTTTTGACTATATGGTACGTGAATTAAAATCAATGATTAGCGGCGTTTCGACTACTTCCATCGACTTACATCATTCAGCGGAACAATTGGCACATAGTACACAAGAGGCAGCTACACGAATAGAAAAAGTCTCACGAGAAATCGATGAACTAGCTTCGGAGACCATGCAGCAACAAACCTATATCAAGCAGACAAGTACAACCATTTCTGAAATGTCAAAAGCTTTACAATCCATTTCTGCGTCTTTGGATGAAGCTGTACACGCTTCTCAACATGTCAGCCAACTTTCGCAAATCGGTAAAACGAAAATGGAAGACGCTACATTTCAAATGAATAAAATCGCTGAGAAACAAAATATTTCGGTTAACATTATTCAAGAACTTGGAGAAAAATCTAAAAAAATTAACGAAGTGGTTGCCCTTATTTCACAAATTGCCGAGCAAACGAACTTGTTGGCATTAAACGCAGCAATCGAAGCTGCAAGAGCTGGGGAGCATGGAAAAGGATTTGCGGTTGTATCTGAAGAAGTGCGGAAGCTTGCAGAACAATCGCACCAAGCTACGAAAACAATTGCGTTACTAATCGAGGAGATTCTTGCAAAGATGGAAAGCGCAATTGAAGCAATCAACGACAGTACGAAAGAGGTCACTTCAGGTACCATTGTTTTATCTGATACAGGCAAATCATTTTATGAAATTATTGAAGCCATTACTGCTGTTTCAGCACAAATTAAAACCATTACAGCAGCAACCGAGGAACTAACTTCAGGCAGTGGCCAAGTGGTGCAAATGATTCAAGAGGTCAGCCATATTGCTGAACGTTCATCAAATACGATGTCAGAATTCGCGACAGAAATGCATCATCAATCAGCGATGACGCAAGAGTTGACTGCTTCTTCTGAAGAACTTCACGCCCTGTCTGAAAAACTTCATGAATTAGTCAAACATTTACACAAATAAATATACTAGGAAACAGCGATTTTACAAGTCGAATCGATCGTCAAACATCCGGTTGTCAAAGACGGCATGATCGCGATCCGCGACATGGTGAACTTATGTCTATCGCTCGACCACCGCGTCCTTGACGGCTTAATTTGCGGTCGCTTCTTAGCGCGTGTCAAAGAAATTTTAGAAAACATTTCAAAGGACAATACACCGATTTATTAATAGGAAAACCCACTGCGAGATATGTTTGCGGTGGGTTTTTTATTCCATGCATGAGGAATATTAGCAGGAATAGGTGAGAAAAAAACGAAAAGATATGAATAAAATAATTTATTATCTCCCTGACCTACATCTTACTTTTTAGATATCAAAATAATGAATGTGTGCATGAGAGAGGATTTTTTGTGAAGGAGAAAAGTAGTCTATACTAGAAATAGTACAAACGAAAAGAATTTAGGGCTATTTTAATATCTATGATTCATAGAAGTAGGTGTGATTGATATGCGTAACATGTCATTTGATGAAGTGAAGCACTTAATCAATGATAAAAAGCATTCGATTGATTATGAAGTAAACAAATTTCGTGCACAAACAAACCAAGAAGGTTGGCATATGAAGCGAATGCGTCCTCGACATGAGGATGAAATTCAGGCGTTAAATCGCCTCTGCCGAAAGAAAATTCAGGACGCCATGAAAAGCGGTGAAATAATATATGAACCAGAAAGCAGGGTGTTTATCATTGCAAAATATTACAAAGGCGAAAGAGGAGTTGCTAAAGCTAAAAGATAAAGGAAAATTTGAAAAAATGATTGAAACAGCTGCCATTATTACTGAAGTGATGGAACAAGAAAAATTAAAACCTATAATTGTTGGTGGATTGTCGGTTGAAATCTATACATTGCAAGAATACACGACACATGACATTGATTTTGTCCTAAGCGGCTATGAAAAAGCAAATGAAATTTTATTAAGTTTAGGCTTTGAAAAAGAAGGACGATATTGGATTCATCCAGAAATTGGGCTTTCAATTGAAATACCTGATCATGTTTTAGCGGGTGACTATGATAAGGTTACCACATTCCCGATTGGTAAACGTAAGGTATATGTTATTGGAATCGAAGATATTGTTTTAGATCGACTTCGAGCAGCTGTAAATTGGCGAAGCGGCGTAGATCGTGAATGGGGGTTCCGTTTATTGTATACGTACTTTCCAAAAATTGATGTTGATTATTTATACAAAAACGTTGAAACGCCAAGTGAAATGAGGGAGCTAAAATTGTGGATAGAAAAGATACAAAATGAAGAAAACGAAGGTAGGATATAGTTAAAATAAATGTTTAATTTAATAAAAAATATTACAATTATTTAATAAAATAAATTTAAGCTTATAAGTAGAAGGTGTAGGGTTACATACAGTTAAGCTGAATGTAGCTTAGCAAAGAATAATGTTGAATAAGAATTTTTAACTTAATTAAACATTATTCATAACCTAGATGTGCTACAATAAATCTATAGGGAATATTTCTAAAAATTCGAAAGTAAGCGATTTCTTCTAAGGGATGGGAGAAATGGCTTTCTTAAAGTAAGGGGAGGGAGTATTTATGGCAGATATCTCTACGATGAAAAACCAATCGTTTCCGTCTCCGACTTATGAAGAGTGGAAACAAGAGGTAGAGAAATCTTTAAAAGGAAAACCAATTGAAAAGCTTTATTCCACTACGTATGAGAATTTGCGCATAAAACCGATTTATACACGTGAGGATCTCGAATCATTGGAACACCTTGAACAATATCCAGGGTTTCCTGGTTATGTACGCGGGATTCATGTGAACGGTTATATTCAGGAGCCGTGGTTAGTCAGCCAGGAGCTGTCAGCGCGTAACGCGAAGGAGTGGAATGAAATCGTCAAACATGACCTAGCAAGAGGACAAACGGAAATCCATCTTGTGTTGGATCAGCTAGGGTTCTCTGTAACTTCACTTACCGATCTAGAAGAAATGTTCTCGGGAATTTCTCTTCAAGACTATTCTCTTCGAGTCGATGCAGGCGCGTGTTCTCTTCCGTTTCTTGCATTGTTAGCCACTTATTTAGAAAAAAATCAAATGCCGTTCGAAACATTGCGCGGAACAATTGGCATGGATCCGCTTGCTGCTCTTGTGAAAAAAGGACAATTGTCTTCTTCTTTAACGACATTATATGACGTAATGGCAGATGTGACGGTATGGGCGAAGGAACACATGCCAAACGTGAAAACGATCATCGTTCATGGCGAACCGTATCATAATGGCGGAGCGAATGCGATTCAAGAATTAGCATTCGCGTTTGCGACGGCGGTAGAATACGTAAATGAATGCTTAAACCGAGGTGTAACGATTGACGAAGCAGCGCAGCGAATTAGTTTTTCGTTAGCGATCGGCTCAAATTTCTTTATGGAAATTGCCAAACTTCGCGCGGCCCGTATTGTGTGGTCCAATATTGTTCAGACATTTGGCGGCAATGAGGAATCACAAAAGATGTGGATACATGCACGTACATCGCATTTTACAAAAACGGTATATGACCCATATGTGAATATGCTTCGCGCGACAACGGAAGCGTTCGCAGCAACGGTCGGCGGAGCGAACAGTCTTCATGTATCACCATTCGATGAAGCGATTCAACAAGCGGACGAGTTTTCAAGAAGAATTGCCCGCAATACGCAGTTGATTTTGCTAGAAGAAGCGCATATCGGTAAAGTCATTGACCCGGCTGGCGGCTCGTACTATGTAGAAACATTGACGGCACAAATAGCGGAAGAGGTGTGGAAGCTGTTCCAACAAATCGAAGCAAAGGGCGGTATTACAAAAGCGCTCGAAGAAGGATTTGTGCAAGCAGAAGTTGAAAAAGTGGCCGAATTAAGAAAGAAACATGTAAAAACGCGCAAAGAGAAAATTGTCGGCACAAACCTTTATGCGAATTTGGCAGAGCCACCTGTGTCAAAAAGAGAAGCGGGTAATCACACAAGCACATCGCCTGATTTACCGTTTTATGATGAGAATGTTGCGCAAGTAAAAACTGAATTCAGCGAGAAACCGTTTATGCAAACAGCGATTTCTATCGTTTCTCGTCGAGCGACCGCTCAAGAAATCAATGAAGCATTAGCAGCAACCGGTCCATCCATCAACATTAAGCCAATTGCACAATGGCGTTTGGCAGAACCGTTTGAACAGTTACGCAAAGCTTCTGAAGTTCATTTAGAAAAACACGGTAGCCGTCCGACGGTGCACCTTATCAATCTCGGACCGATTCCGAATCATAAAGCAAGAGCGGATTTTATTACGGGCTTTTTTGAAGCGGGCGGTTTTGAAGTGGTAAAAAATAACGGCTATATGTCAGCGGAGGAAGCGGTTAAAGGAGCGCTTTCCTTGGAAGGTACGCATTATATCATTTGCGGTTCAGACGAAAGCTACACGGATACTGTTCCAACGATTTCAACGGAACTAAAGAAAGCAAACCCTCATCTGAAGCTATATGTTGCGGGGAAACAAGCACCTGAAATCGAAGAAACATTTGTCCAAGCAGGGATCGACGGCTTTATTCATATCGGTTCTAATTGCTATGGGACGCTGGCGGAATTTATGAAAGATATGGGGGTGGCTCTCGATGAGTAGAAAGGTCGATTTTACGAACGTTTCTTTGCACATGCCAAGCGAAGTAGACGAACAACAATGGAAACAAGCGATTGAAGAAAAAGTAAAGGCATCAATTGATGATTTACTGTTTCAAACGAATGAGCAAATTGCTGTAAAGCCTCTCTATACAAAAAAAGATATTGAAGGACTTGATTTCCTTGATTATATGCCGGGAATTCCTCCATATTTACGCGGTCCTTATCCATCGATGTATGTTAATCGTCCGTGGACGGTTCGCCAATACGCCGGGTTTTCAACGGCAGAGGAAAGTAACGCCTTTTATCGTCGCAATTTAGCGATGGGACAAAAAGGACTTTCCGTTGCTTTTGACCTTGCGACGCATCGCGGTTATGACTCTGACCATCCGCGCGTTGTCGGCGATGTTGGGAAAGCGGGCGTAGCGATTGATTCAATTTTGGATATGAAAATTTTGTTTGACGGCATTCCGCTTGATCAAATGTCGGTTTCGATGACAATGAACGGCGCCGTACTGCCGATTATGGCCTTTTATATCGTCACAGCAGAAGAGCAAGGCGTGACGCAAGATAAGCTTTCAGGAACGATTCAAAATGACATTTTAAAAGAATATATGGTGCGTAATACGTATATTTATCCGCCAGAAACGTCGATGCGAATTATCGCTGACATTTTTGAATACACATCGAAATACATGCCAAAGTTTAACAGCATTAGTATTTCTGGTTATCATATGCAAGAAGCGGGCGCACCGGCCGATATTGAGTTAGCCTATACGCTTGCGGATGGATTGGAGTATGTCCGAACAGGGTTGAAGGCAGGAATTGATATTGACTCGTTTGCTCCAAGACTTTCGTTCTTTTGGGCGATCGGCATGAACTATTTCATGGAAGTGGCGAAAATGAGAGCGGCGCGCGTCATTTGGGCAAAAATGATGAAAACATTCAATCCGAAAAACCCGAAATCGCTCGCGCTTAGGACACATTCGCAAACATCGGGTTGGAGTTTGACGGAGCAAGACCCGTTTAATAACGTCGCGCGCACATGCATTGAAGCGCTTGCGGCCGCGCTTGGTCATACGCAATCACTGCATACGAACGCGTTGGATGAAGCGATTGCTTTGCCGACAGATTTCTCAGCACGTATTGCCCGCAATACGCAGCTTTATTTACAAGATGAAACGGGAATTTGTAATGTCATTGACCCGTGGGCCGGCTCCTATTATGTTGAAACATTAACGAATGAATTAATGAATCGCGCATGGAAGCATATTGAAGAAATTGAAAGCTTAGGCGGCATGGCAAAAGCGATCGAAACAGGACTTCCGAAAATGCGCATTGAAGAAGCCGCGGCAAGACGTCAAGCAAAAATTGATTCTGGTGCCGAAACGATTATCGGCGTGAATAAATATCGCCCTGAGAAAGAAGAGCCGATTGAAATTTTAGAAGTCGATAATACAGCGGTGCGGATGCGGCAAATTGAAAAATTAAAACAATTGCGCGCCTCTCGCGATGAACAAAAAGTTCAAGAAGCGTTAGACGCGATTACAAAAGCGACAGAAACAGGAGAAGGCAACTTGCTTGAACTTTCTATAAAAGCCGCTCGCGCTCGCGCGACGTTAGGGGAAATTTCCTATGCGATTGAAAAAGTCGCAAAACGTCATAAAGCAGTTATTCGCTCCATTAGCGGTGTGTATAGTTCAGAATTTACGAATGAGGAAGAAATTCAACGCGTCAAGAAGATGACAGATGAGTTTTATGAGCTAGAGGGACGAAGACCGCGCATTATGATTGCAAAAATGGGACAAGATGGTCATGATCGCGGCGCGAAAGTCATTGCAACAGCGTTCGCAGACTTAGGATTTGATGTTGACATCGGACCATTGTTCCAAACACCGGAAGAAACGGCGCGTCAAGCCGTTGAAAACGATGTTCATGTTGTTGGGATAAGCTCTCTTGCCGCTGGACATAAGACGTTATTGCCGCAGTTAGTGGAGGAATTGCGTAAATTAGGTCGTGAAGATATTATTGTTGTGGTTGGAGGCGTCATTCCACCGCAAGACTATGAATTTTTATACGAGCATGGGGCAGCAGCGATTTTTGGTCCAGGAACGGTTATTCCAGTAGCGGCACAAAAAGTGCTTGAGGAAATTTATAAGCGCCTCGGTTATGAGGAAGTGAGTCAATGAATAATGAACGATCATATCGCCCGGAGTGGGTGCCAGAAGAACGAGCCGATGAGTTTGCGACCGCTTATGTAAAAAAGCGAGAGGAATCTACTTTCTCACCGCAGCCAACAAAGCGGTGGGTGAAACGAAAAGAACGTTCCGTATCGGAATATGTCGAAGGAGTGTTAAACAACGACCGCATGATTTTAGCGCAGGCGATTACCCTTGTCGAAAGCAATGCGTCCAAGCATATGGACATCGCGCAACAAATATTGAACGAATTGCTTCCGCACGTCGGAAAATCGATTCGCATTGGAATTACAGGTGTGCCGGGGGCGGGAAAAAGCACGTTTATCGAAGCGTTCGGTCAGTTTTTATGTGACAAAGGTCATCGCGTGGCCGTTCTCGCGGTCGACCCGAGCAGTTCGATTACTGGCGGCAGCATTCTCGGTGACAAAACGCGTATGGAAAACTTAGCGCGCCACCCACATGCGTTTATCCGTCCGTCGCCGTCGGGGGGAACGCTTGGCGGGGTACATCGAAAAACGCGCGAGACGATGTTGTTATGTGAAGCGGCCGGATATGACATTATTTTAATCGAGACGGTCGGCGTCGGACAGAGCGAATTTGTCGTGCGCAGCATGGTCGATTTCTTCATGCTTCTTGCGTTAACGGGCGCAGGTGATGAGCTGCAAGGGATGAAAAAAGGAATTATGGAATTGACCGATGCGGTCGTCATCAATAAAGCGGATGGAGACAATAAGCCAAAAGCACTTGCGGCAAAAGAAGAATACAATCAATTTCTTCACTATTTACGTCCGGCAACGCCGGGATGGGAAACGAAAGCCTATACATGTTCGGCGCTGTTAGGAGAAGGAATCGAAGAAATTTGGCATGTAATCGAAACATTTGTGAAAACAACGAAGCAATCCGGCGTATTTGACATGCGCCGTCGCCATCAATTAAAAGACTGGATTTATTCGATGATTAAAGACTATTTAGAAACAAGCTTTTTCTCACACCCAGGTGTGAAAGAAAAGCTGCCGATTATCGAGAACAATGTTATGTCCGGTGTGCAATCCGTAACGACGGCTGTGCAAGAGCTATTGGCGATTTACGAAAAGAAAAACGCGTCTGATTAAATCAGGCGCGTTTTTAGTCAAAAATGAAACAATATGGTACTATAAAATAAAAAAGTCGGAGGTATCAGTATGACGTTTCAATTTCAATTTTTTATGAATGACGTCGTCCAGCAAGCACGTAAAGAAATGGTTGAGGCGGGATATGAAGAGTTGCGCACGCCGGAAGAGGTAGACGCGGCGTTACAGCGAAAAGGAACGACATTAGTGATGATTAACTCCGTATGCGGCTGTGCCGGCGGAATCGCCCGTCCAGCTGCCGCTCATGCGATTCATTACGATAAGCGTCCGGATTATCTTGTCACTGTGTTTGCCGGACAGGATAAAGAAGCAACTGCAAGAGCAAGAGAATATTTTGAAGGATATCCTCCTTCCTCTCCATCGTTCGCTCTGTTAAAAGACGGAAAAATTTGTACGATGATTGAGCGTCATGAAATTGAGGGGCACGAGCCGATTGAAGTCATTCAAAAGCTACAAAACGCATTTGAAACATATTGCGATGAAGTATAAAGAAGCCGCATTAATTGCGGCTTCTTTTTTATTTGTTTACGGAAATTAAAAATTGATCGTTATTTTCCGAAAATAAAAACATTTTGTTTATAATTAAAAAAGCAGTTGTATAATTATAAATATATGTGTTAATATACAACTTGTAGAATTAATATTCATTTAAGGGATAATAATTGAACGTCTTTAGAACTTATTTTGTAATAATATTAAAATTTTTTAAAAATTAAAAAGGAGACAGTATGATGAAAAAGTGGATTTCACTATTATTATCTAGCATTCTATTAATCGGCTTGCTTTCTGCTTGCGGCACATCAGAAAAGACGGCGGAAAAGCAAGGAAGCAGCGAAGGAAAGAAAGTATTAAAAATGGGAACTTCCGCTGACTATGCTCCATTTGAGTATATCGATACGGCGAAAGGCGATCAAGTTATCGGGTTTGACGTTGATTTAGCGAAAATGATTACGAAAGAATTAGGATATGAATTTAAAGTTGTTGATATGGACTTCACTGGTTTAATTCCAGCACTTCAATCTGGAAAAGTCGACTTTGTCTTAGCGGGAATGACACCAACTCCTGATCGTAAGAAAAACGTAGATTTTTCTGATGTGTATTATGTGGCCAGAAACATGATCGTCGCGAAAAAAGGAAGCGGGATTAAGACGGTAGAGGATTTAAAAGGCAAAACAGTTGGTGTGCAAACAGGTTCGATTCAAGAAGGAAAGGCAAAAGAACTTGCAAAAACCATTGATATGAAAATTGAAAGCCGCAACCGCATTCCAGAACTGATTGAAGAAATTAATGCGGGACGTTTTGATGCTGCGATTATCGAAGATACTGTTGCAAAAGGATATATTAAAAACAGCAACGGCAAGTTAGAAGGCAACACCATTCCGACAAACGAAGAGGAAGCGGGTTCCGCTATTGCCTTCCCTAAAGGCAGCAAATTGGCTGGAGAATTTAACAAAGTATTAAAAGAGAAAATAAAGAACGGCGAAGTTGATAAGCTGATTAAAAAATGGTTTGACCAAAAATAATTTCTGTACGTTCAAAAAGGGCTTGCCCCTTTTTGAATTTTTTTGACTCCTATAACGATGTTTCGATCTTCGGCAAAATGGGGTTTGACATGCACTATATAGAGGAAGGACGGATTTCGGCGTGAATTTGAATTTCTCGCAAATCGTGCCATCGATCCCTTTTATTTTACAAGGGGTAGGGGTAACGTTAAAAATTGTGGCTTTAGCGGCATTGCTTGGGTTTGCGCTCGGGATTGTTTTAGCGCTATGTAAGATTGGCAGAATAAAAGTGTTAACATGGCTTGCGGATGCGTATACATCCGTATTCCGCGGTACGCCTCTTATTTTGCAGTTAATGATTATTTATTATGGGCTGCCGCAAATTATCGGTTTTGAGATTGAAGCGTTTCCCGCTGCAGTCATTGCCTTTGGCTTAAACTCCGCTGCTTACATTTCGGAAATTATTCGCGCGGGAATTTTGGCGGTTGATAAAGGACAGAGAGAAGCAGCGATGGCGCTTGGGATTCCATACAAACGAATGATGCGCGACATCATCTTGCCGCAGGCGTTAAAAAACATCTTGCCTGCTTTAATGAACGAATTTATCACCTTGACAAAAGAATCGGCGGTTGTCACAGTGATTGGCGCGATGGATATTATGCGCCGCGCCTATATTGTCGGCGGCGAGAAGTACGCCTATTTTGAACCGCTTTTGTTTGCTGGACTTATTTATTATATATTAGTAATCATCCTAACGCTGCTTGGCAAAGCAGTTGAAGGGAGAATGAGAAAAAGTGATTAAAGTAGAAAATCTTCATAAATCATTCGGAAAACTCGAAGTATTAAAAGGAATTACGACAACGATTAAACAAGGGGAAGTTGTCGCGATTATCGGTCCATCAGGGTCAGGAAAATCAACGTTTTTACGTTGTCTTAACTTGTTAGAAGAGCCAACGAGCGGAAAAGTTTGGATTGGTGATCAGGAAATTACAAATCCGAAAACGAATATTATGAAAGTGCGGCAAAATGTCGGCATGGTATTTCAGCATTTTCATTTATTTCCGCATATGACCGTTTTAGAAAATTTAACTTACGCACCGATGAAGGTAAAAGGAATGACCAAAGCGGAAGCGGAAGCAAAAGCGATGGAACTACTGCGTAAAGTCGGTTTAGCCGAAAAAGCGAACGAATATCCAAACCGTTTATCGGGAGGACAAAAACAGCGCGTGGCGATTGCGCGTGCGCTCGCGATGTCGCCAGAGGTGATGCTATTTGATGAGCCGACGTCAGCATTAGACCCAGAGATGGTGAAAGAAGTGCTGGAAGTCATGAAGTCGCTTGCCCATACGGGAATGACGATGGCGATCGTCACGCATGAAATGGGATTTGCCCGCGAAGTGGCGGACCGTGTTTTATTTTTAGACGGCGGATTGCTTGTTGAAGACGCGCCGCCAAGCGAATTTTTCTCCGCTCCAAAAAGCAAGCGGGCTCAAGAATTTCTTGAAAAGATGTTATAATGAAAAAGATGGTCTAACTAGATCATCTTTTTTATTTTGAGATAGGGGATTGAGTGATGGTAAAAATCGGATATCGGACGGCTAAGACAGCCATTGGTACGGCACTTTCGATTAGCCTTGCGCAATATATCGGGCTTCATAACTTCGTGTCGGCCGGCATTATTACCCTCTTATGTATTCAAGTGACGAAAAAGAAATCATTACAAACCGCGTGGGCTCGCTTTGTCGCGTGCGTGACAGCGATATTGTTTTCGTTCATCTTTTTCGAAGGAATAGGGTATCATCCGCTGACGATTGGATTGTTATTGCTCTTTTTTATTCCAACGACGGTACGGCTAAAAGTAACAGAAGGAGTCGCCACAAGCTCGGTCATTATCCTTCATTTTTATGCAGCCAAACATTTTACTATTCAAACCGTCGCAAATGAATTATTACTGATCGTCATTGGGATTGGGGTCGCTCTTATTGTCAATATGTATATGCCGAGCGTCGAAAAACAATTGAAGGAATATCAGCGGATCGTCGAGGATTTATTTCGAATTATTTTTAAAGAAATCGTGAAATATTTACGAACAAACGAAAGCAGTTGGGATGGAAAAGAACTGACATTAACAGCGGATATCCTCCAAAAGGCAAAAACATTAGCATTGCGCAACGTCGAAAATCATTTATTGCGGAACGAAGATTCGTATTATCATTACTTTCGGATGCGGGAAAAACAATTAGAAATTATTGAACGGGTGCTGCCACTTGTCACTTCGCTCACATATACCGTTGAACAACGAAATGTCATCGCCGATTTTATCGACGAGTTAAGTGATGCGATTCACCCGGGAAATACGGCCAACAAATTTCTTCGTCAACTTCACGACATGAAAAAGCAATTTGAAGGATTGCCGCTGCCAAAAACGCGCGAAGAGTTTGAAGAACGAGCGGCGCTTCTTCACTTGATGAAAGAATTGGAGCAATATTTAATTATTAAAAGCCAGTTCCGTGTAACAAAGGAACATAAACAAGTCAAGCGTACTTCGTAATGTCGTGTATGTCGCTAGCCTTTTTGCTTCACACTATAGAAAATGAAAGCAAAGGGTGAATCATATGCGACTGTTATTAGCAATGATGATTATGCTCTCTTCCTTCTGGTCTGCTTCTGTATCGGCGGTTAATCAACCGTTTATTATTATCAATAAAGCTGTTAATAAACTTGCTTTTATTCGAAATGGGAAAATGGAAGCCGTGTATCCAGTGGCGACGGGAGTAACCACAACATTAACGCCAGAGGGCTTATTTACCGTAAAAGTGAAAGCGAAAAATCCGTATTACCGAAAAAAGAATATCCCGGGCGGCGCACCGAATAACCCTCTTGGGAGCCGCTGGATTGGTTTTGATGCGAATGGGACAGACGGTCGAACATATGGGATTCACGGAACCAATAATCCGCAGTCGATCGGGAAATATATTACACAAGGATGTGTACGAATGCACAACCATGATGTTGAAACGTTATTTGAAAAAGTCCCGATTGGCACGAAAGTATTGATTATTCGAAGCAACGAATCGTTTTATACCATTGCAAAACGGTATGGAGCGTTATAACAAGAAAAGGGCGACTTCGTATTAACGAGGTCGCCCATTTTTATCAAAACCACATGCTAATTCCGGTTAAAATCGTTGTGATCAACATTGAACCAAGCATTAAATAAACAACTAATTTTTGTGTTTTTTTGCGGGACATTATATTTCCTCCCTATCAAAAAATGTTGCCATTTAACATTGTATCGTCATTTGTTAAAGTGAACAAGCCTTTCAACAACAAAAATTCATACGAAACAATAGCAGGATTTTTTGTCGAAATATCGAAAAATACATATGGTCATCATTCATACTACACAGCAAAGGGGATAAGGCGGATGGAAGTGAAAAAAATTGATCATATCGGCATTGCCGTCAAATCGATCGAGAAAGCGCTGCCATTTTATGTAGATACGCTAAAGCTTGAATTGCTTGGCATTGAGGAAGTGGAATCAGAAAAAGTAAAGGTAGCGTTTTTAAAAATTGGTGAGTCGAAAATTGAATTGCTAGAACCGACAGCACCCGATAGCGCAGTTGCCACCTTTATTGAAAAGCGCGGGGAAGGAATTCATCATGTCGCACTTGGTGTTGATGATATTCAGGCGCGCATTGATGAATTAAAGACAAAGGGGATTCGCATGATTCAAGATACTCCAAAAACCGGTGCGGGTGGTGCGCTTGTTGCCTTTATGCATCCGAAATCAACCGGCGGCGTTCTTTATGAGCTTTGCGAAAAAACGGATGCGGAGGTGCATCACGAATGACCGATATGTACGATAAAATTAACGAGTTATATGACCGACGTCGGGAAATTGAACTTGGCGGCGGTGATGATAAAATTGAAAAACAACATGCGAAAGGAAAACTAACGGCTCGCGAGCGAATCGAATTGCTTGTCGATGAAGGAACATTTGTTGAGCTTAACCCATTTATTGAACATCGCTGTACCGATTTCGGTCTTGAAGGAAAAAAAGGACCGGGTGATGGCGTCGTAACGGGATACGGTAAAGTAAATGGTCGAACAGTCTTTTTATTTTCCCAAGATTTCACCGTATTTGGCGGTGCGTTAGGGGAAATGCATGCAAAAAAAATTGTGAATATTATGGATTTAGCTGCAAAAACGGGTGCGCCTGTCATCGGCTTGAACGATTCCGGTGGAGCGCGTATTCAGGAAGGCGTGCTTTCATTAGACGGTTACGGTCACATTTTCTACCGGAATTCGATTTATTCTGGGGTTATTCCGCAAATTTCCGTCATTATGGGACCTTGTGCCGGCGGAGCTGTTTATTCGCCCGCGATTACTGACTTTGTGTTCATGGTTGAAAAAACGAGCCAAATGTTTATTACTGGTCCGAAGGTGATTGAAACGGTTACGGGAGAAAAAATTAGTGCGGAAGATTTAGGTGGTGCGCGCGTACATAATACGATTAGCGGCAATGCGCACTTTTCAGGAGCGACGGAAGAAGAGGTGCTGACCAAAGTGCGCCAATTACTAAGTTACCTTCCACAAAACAGCCAAGAGAAGCCGCCAATGGGACCTGTTCCAGACGAAGATGATTATCGTCCGGATTTGGCGGATGCGATTCCGATTGACGCAGTGCGGCCGTATGATGTGCGCAACGTCATTTTGCAGGTCGTTGATGAAGATTCGTTTATGGAAGTGCAAAAAGACTTCGCGAAAAATATTGTCATTGGGTTTGCACGCATCAAAGGCGAAGTCGTCGGGCTTGTCTGCAACCAACCGAAGTTTATGGCCGGAGGTCTTGATATTGATTCATCCGATAAAGCGGCACGATTTATCCGTTTTTGCGACTCATTTAATATCCCAATTATTACATTCGAAGACGTGACCGGGTTTTTCCCAGGCGTCAAACAAGAACATGGCGGCATCATTCGTCATGGAGCGAAAATTTTATACGCGTATTCCGAAGCGACCGTGCCGAAAATAACTGTCATTTTACGGAAAGCCTATGGTGGTGCGTATGTGGCCTTGAACAGCAAGTCGATTGGTGCCGACGTCGTCTATGCATGGCCGAATGCGGAAATTGCCGTTATGGGACCACAAGGAGCGGCGAACATTATTTTCGCGAGCGAAATCGAAAACAGCCCAAATCCGGAAGAAACGCGGGCGCAAAAAATCGAAGAATATCGCGAAAAATTCGCCAACCCATACGTCGCGGCGAAATACGGCATGGTCGATGATGTCATCGACCCGCGCGACACACGCATCAAACTCATTCGGGCGCTGGAGATGCTTCGCAACAAACACGAAGAACGTCCGAAGAAAAAGCATGGGAATATTCCGCTATAAACAAAAGAGATGCCGGTGATTTTCGGCATCTCTTTTTTAATATCTTTTTATACTAGCAGAACTTGAGAATCCAGGAAAAGCTGAAAAAACTTAAGAAAGCCAAAGCTGTAGTCTTGGAATTCGTTTTATAATTAGCCAGTCAACTAAAAATACGAAAATTAACGATAGCCCGACTAAAGGCATCATTACTCCAAATCCAATCATGATCGCTGCAACAATTCTCATTGTTTTCTTGCTTTCAGGGAGAGGTGGAGTACCTAGCTTTTGTTGAGGACGACGTTTCCACCACATAACAATACCGCTATAGGCGATCATGACTAAGCCTAAGCATGTGATGAGTCCAATCATTTGGTTGACGAGACCAAAGTAGCGACCTTCATGAAGAGCAATCCCAATTTCAATCATTTTCGCCATCCAACCATAATCTTTAAAGCGTAAGTCGGCTAAAACTTTACCACTGTATTGATCAATATGAAGAGTAGCTTCGTCTTGCGGTAAAGTTGGAAAGACAGAAACGGTGTATACTCCTTTTTCTCCTTCTGGAAAATTCACTTCAAATCCAGGATGTACGTTTCTTTTCTTGGCAGTGTCAATCACTTGCTCAAGAGAAATGGTAGATGTTCCGTTTTGTTTTGATTGTGGTACAGGCATATTTTCAGCTGCCCAAGGTACTTTTGCTACGGATTTTGTTGGTACAACAGATTCTGGAATATCATCCCATAAACCAGAAGGATATCCTGACTGAGTAGCGGTAGCTATACGATTAATTTTATCGCCAATAAATCCAGCCCAAGGAAGACCTGTTACAATCAGCAATAAAATAAACACGGAAAGCCAAATTCCTAGCATAGAGTGAATATCTTTCCACATGATCCGCTTGCCTTGTTTAAAGCGAATTTTTAAAATTCCGTATAGAGATTTCCCACGCGGCCACCATAAGTATAGACCTGTTACTAATAGGATGACAGCCCAGCAAGCGGCTAATTCGACTAAGCGATCTCCAATAGTGCCAACCATCAATTCTCCATGCATTTTAACTATAACATTCATTAACTTGCTTTGATCTTTTAGTTTGCCAAGAAGATGTCCGTCGTAAGGATTGATAAAGATTGTATATGTTTCATTGTCTTGGACAATGCCTACTTCTGTGGAGCGATTTGGAGCATCACTTGGTCTGTAACGCGTAATCGTTGCTTTTGGATATTTATCCATGACTTTTTGGACCAATTCGCTTGGCGATAATTCATGTTTTCCTTGTTCAATGTAATAGTAGTTTTTATATAAAAATGATTCAATTTGTGGCTTAAAAAGATAAATTGCGCCGGTAATCGCTAACATTATCAAGAACGGAGCAAAGATGATTCCAGCGTAAAAATGCCATCGCCACATTGCTTTATATAACGACTCTTTCGTTGCTGTTCCATTGTTGTTGTACGATGATTCCATGAAATGCCCCCCCTCTAAACGATATAGAATGCGTATGGACTTTGTTATTATAAAAAGAGATTGTGAAATTTGTATGATGTTTTTAAGAAAAATAAGTGTGGAGAAGATTTTGCTGCTTGTGTGCCATATTGTCCGATTATTTTTGTCTTATCACTTTTGTGTAAAAGTTTTAGTGTTTGGAGTATGACAGGTGGCGATCTATCGTGTATACTTTTTTTGAGTACATAAATAGGAGGCCTTGTTTCGATGATTAACGAGCAACGTTTAGTTGATGAATTTTTAGAACTTGTACAAATCGATTCGGAAACGAAACATGAAGGCGAGATTGCCAAAGTATTGAAGCAAAAATTCGAGGCGCTTGGCTTGCATGTCATCGAGGATGATACGACAGCGCAAACCGGTCATGGCGCTGGTAACTTAATTTGTACGTTAGAGGCGACAAAAGAAGGAATCGATCCGATTTATTTTACTTCACACATGGATACCGTTGTACCTGGTAAAGGCGTAAAGCCTTCTATCAAAGATGGTTACATCGTAACAGATGGAACAACAATTTTAGGCGCTGATGACAAAGCGGGCTTGGCGGCGATGCTGGAAGCGATTCGCGTGTTAAAAGAGCAAAATATCGCGCACGGTACGATTCAATTTATCATTACTGTTGGCGAGGAATCTGGTCTTGTTGGAGCGAAAGCGTTAGACCCGTCGCTTATTAAGGCGAAATTCGGCTATGCGTTAGACAGCGACGGCAAAGTTGGTAACATCGTCGTTGCGGCGCCAACACAGGCAAAAATTAAAGCCGTTATTCACGGGAAAACAGCGCATGCCGGCGTGGCACCGGAAAAAGGGGTTTCGGCGATTACGATTGCCGCTAAAGCGATTGCGCAAATGCCGCTTGGTCGCATCGATGAAGAAACGACAGCGAACATCGGTCGCTTTGAAGGCGGCACGCAAACGAATATCGTTTGTGACCGCGTCGATATTTTAGCGGAGGCTCGTTCATTAGTGCCAGAAAAAATGGAAGCGCAAGTAGCGAAAATGAAAGAAGCATTTGAAACCGTTGCCAAGGAAATGGGCGGACGCGCGGAAGTAGACGTTCAAGTCATGTACCCAGGCTTTAAGTTTGCTGATGGCGACCATGTTGTGGAAGTAGCAAAACGCGCTGCAGCCAAAATCGGTCGTCCGTGCGAATTGCTTCACAGCGGCGGCGGCAGCGACGCGAACGTTATTGCAGGCTTTGGCATTCCGACGGTTAACTTAGCGGTTGGTTATGAAGAAATTCACACGACAAACGAACGCATGCCGATTGAAGAATTGGTGAAAGTGGCGGAAATGGTCGTGGCGATTGTTGAAGAAGTAGCGAAATAAGTAAGAATGCTAGGAGCATCCATGATCCGGGTGCTCTTAGTATTTTGAACGATTTGTAGTATGACAGTACATATTAGCGATGTAATGAAGGGGGAGAAGGTAGATGGAAATCAATAAAGTTGTCGTGTTTCAAGTCGATAACGAGCAATATGCCATTCCTGTTGAAAACGTGATTTCAATTGAAAAAATGAGCGCGCCAACGATCATTCCACAAATGCCAGATTACATGATTGGAGTTGTCCGTATTCGCGGGGAGTTAGTTCCGGTTTTAGATACGATGAAAATTTTATACAATCGCCCATACGTTGAAACGGAGCGGACGAGGCTAATTGTCGTTAGCACAGAAGACATTTCGGTTGCTTTGATCGTTGATGATGCCAAAGAAATTATCGATATTCCACAAGAGGCCATTCAACAAGTCAATATGCTTGCTTATCGGCAAACACCTTATTTCATCGGTGTAGCCAACTTGCCAGAGCGATTGATTACACTCATTGATCCGAACCGATTGTTTGAAAGTTTAGAAGGAGTCAAGGACATTAAGGAACATGTGCAAAGCCACCAGTGACGGTGGCTTTTTTTGTTGGATGTTTACTTACAATAATCTCTTTTATTTCTAAGGCGTGAGGTTATGCTTTTATTGAATTGTAAAAAAATATAATATAATGAATTATGCGAAAAAATGATATATTCAAATAATTATCCAAAAGTTTTTGGTGAAATAAGGTAATAATAAGATTCTATTTTACTTTTAATATGTTTTTAATTTTAATATATTATTTTTTTTGAGATAGGAGGGACAGTATGACATTTTTAATAAAAAAACTAAAAATATTTTTCAACTTACCTTATGTACTTTGGGTAACGAGAATGATGTATTATTTGCTCATATTGTTAGGTTTGTTAATGATTTATGGGTTTAAAATGACCAATTCAAGCACTTATATTTATAACGAATTTTAAATAAGGGGGATGTAAATGGAATTATACACCAAAATAAAAAAATGGGTACAATTAAGCCCAGATCGCGTTGCCATTTCTTCTAGCGGAAACGATCTAACGTATAGAGAAATTGAAGAATATTCAAACTCACTATCCGTTTTTATATCAGAAAAAATGAAAGGGAATGATTCGCCAGTCATTGTTTATGGGCATATGGAACCGCTAATGCTAGTATGTTTTTTGGCATCGGTGAAATCTGGCCGGGCTTATATTCCGATCGATTCGAGCATTCCAGAAGAAAGAGTCAAAAAAATTATCGATGATTCGGGAGCAAAATTATTCTTATCGCCTGGCAGCATTCCAGCAAATCTAAAATTGCACGATCGTTTATTAATGATAGAACATGATGGAATAGAAGATGCGATCGCTTCATATAAAGGAAAGCAGCCATCTAGTGAGCTATTTGTAAAAGGAGATCAAAATTTTTATATTATTTATACATCCGGCAGCACTGGAAATCCAAAAGGGGTTCAAGTCACCTATAACAATTTAACCAGCTTTGTTGAATGGATGGTTTCCGATTTCGGATTAAAAGAAAATCAAAGATTCTTAAATCAAGCACCTTTTTCTTTTGATCTGTCTGTAATGGATTTGTATCCTTGTCTATATTTAGGAGGAACATTATGGACCATTTCGAAGGATTTAATTTCCAATCCTAAATGGTTGTTCCAATCTTTAAAGGAATCCAATATCAATGTTTGGACTTCTACCCCTTCATTTGTTGAAATGTGTTTAATGGACCAACAATTTTCGGAGGAAATGTTGCCGTACATGGAAACGTTTTTATTCTGCGGAGAAATGTTATCAAACGAAACAGCCCGCAAACTAAAAACAAGATTTCCAAATGTGGTTATTTATAACACATATGGACCAACCGAAGCAACGGTTGCAGTTACTAGCATCGAAATAACCGAAGCAATTTTAAATGAGTATCCATCATTGCCTGTTGGAACGCCAAAAAAAGATGTTGAAATACTTGTGGTGGATGAAAATGGGAATGCGGTAAGCGAAGGTGAAAAAGGGGAAATCGTCATTATAGGTAAAAGCGTAAGCCAAGGATATTTTAATAATGAAAAATTAACGAAAAAATCGTTCTTCCTCTATCATAATCAACCAGCATATAAAACAGGCGATATTGGTTATATAAAAAACGGATTGTTGTTTTGTGCCGGAAGACTCGATTTTCAGATCAAACTCAATGGTTACAGAATGGAATTAGAAGAAATCGAAGTGCAATTAAGAAAACTTTCTTTAGTTGAAAGTGCAGTGATTGTGCCGATCTATAAAGATAACAAATGTCAATATTTAATGGCAGTAGTGGTGCCAAAAGAGCACGAATTTGAAAAAGAGTACCAGCTAACAGCATATTTAAAGAAAGAACTGCAAAAACTGTTGCCAACGTATATGATTCCTAAAAAATTTGTATACGTATCTTCTTTACCTATGACAAACAATGGGAAAGCGGACAGGAAAAAAATAGCGAATGAGGTCGGAGTCGGAGTATGATACCATATTCATCGTTTTACTTTTTTATCATACTTGGTGTTTTACTTATTCCAATGATTGTATTCGGGTATAAAGAGAAAAGAAGCATGATGTATTATTCGTTTGTTCATTTTATCATTCTTCTTTTAGTTTTTATATCTGAACTCAACCAATTGGTTTCTTTTGTTGTGTATATTTTTTGGCAAGTCATATTAGTCAAATGGTATGTATCTTACCGAAAAGAAAAAAACGAAAGCCATGTATTTTATTTAGTCACTTTACTTTCGATTGTTCCTTTATTCTTAACAAAAATACTTCCGGTGTTTGAAATAAAAAATTTGGTAGGATTTTTAGGAATCTCGTATCTCACATTTAAAACGGTGCAAATGGTCATCGATATTCGGGATGGAGTCCTTAAAACATTGACAGTAAAAGAACAATTAGCCTTTCTATTATTTTTTCCAACGATATCATCAGGACCAATCGATCGTTTTAAAAGATTCAAAAAAGATATGGATACCATTCCAACAAAAGAAGAATACCGCCTTCTTTTATATCAAGGGATCAACAAAATATTTTTAGGATTTTTATATAAGTTTATCATTGCTTACGTGATCAATGAACGGATCATACAAACGCCTTTCATCCAAGATCATACACCACTTGCAACATTTATCTATATGTATGCATATAGTTTGTATTTATTCTTCGACTTTGCGGGATATAGCGCATTTGCAATTGGTGTAAGTTATATAATGGGGATCAAAACACCTGAAAACTTTAATCTTCCATTTATTAGTAAAAATATAAAAGATTTTTGGAATAGATGGCATATGTCGTTATCATTTTGGTTTAGAGATTATGTATATATGCGATTTGTATTATTCATGACAAAGAAAAAATGGATCAAAAATCGCTATGCCATTTCTTACATGGGATATTTCTTATTGTTTTTATTAATGGGAATTTGGCATGGAATTGAACTTCACTATATCGCATATGGACTTTATCATGCATTGTTGATTATTTCTTTTGATTATTTCGAAAGGAAGAATAAACAATTTAAATTTTGGAAGAAAAATAAGATTACAAATATCATTTCTATCATCATAACGTTCCATGCTGTATGTTTTGGTTTCTTAATTTTTTCAGGCCGATTATTCTAAAAAATATGGATATGGAGGAAGATCAAATGAATATTAAAAATACGGTTCTTGAATTATTGGAAGAAATTTGCCAAAGTGATATTGTAAAAGAAAATTTGGATGTCGAATTATTCGAAGAAGGTTTGCTTGATTCGTTTGGAACAGTATCTTTATTAGTTGGGATCGAAGAAAAGTTAGGAATCAATGTTGGAATATCTGAATTTGATCGGGAACAATGGTCTACTCCTAATAAGATTATTACCATATTGGAGAATTGGAAATGAAACAACCATCATTTAGCCCTTTAATAGCGGCTGTTTTGATTTTTTGTTTCATCATATTTATACCAAATCAATATTTGCTACCGATGGTCAATGAAAAAACGATCGAAAAAGCGGCAGTAGACCTAGATTTTGAAATGTTTCAAGGGGAAATTATACAGAAGAAAATGCTTGAAAATCCTAAATATTTACCGATATATGGTTCATCGGAATTATCAAGGCTTGATACATTTCATCCATCTAATTATTTTAAAGTAAATCCGATCGGAGTCACCCCTTTTCTAGTGGGAAGAGGGGGAACCCAATCATTTTTTCATTTTCTGAATTTCGCTAACCAAAAAGAAGGGTTAAAAAATAAAAAGATTATATTTATCCTTTCACCGCAATGGTTTGATAAACAAGGAGTCAGACAAGAAGTTTTCAGTTCGAACTTTTCTGCATTGCAGGCTTATAAGTTCGCCTTGGAACCAAAAGTGAGTGAAAGGCTGCAAATCGAAGGGGCTAAACGTCTGTTGACATTTGATGTTGTCAACAATGATAAAATGTTAAAGACTTTGTTGGAAGCAAAAATTCATAAAGATAAAAAGACGCAAATGAAGGCATTCATGATCAAACCATTTGCGTTTGCATTTATGAAAGTATTAGAAAAAAGGGATTTGTTAAACTCTATTTTAGATGTGCACGTTACAAAACTTCATCCCCAACCTTCATTAATCAAAAATAAAACATGGAAAGAATTAGAAAAAAATGCATATGGAATGGCGAAACGCAAAAGCACAAACAATCCATTTTACATCGACGATTTTTATTACAATCACAAAATTAAACCGAAAATTGATCGGTTAAAGGGTTATAAGAAACATGCAAGCTATTTAGTTTCGCCTGAATATCAAGATTTTCAAATGGTGTTAGATGTTTTAAAAGAAGCAAAAGCCAAACCTTTATTTGTATCTGTGCCTTTCAATGGTTATTGGTATGATTACATGGAATTAAGCAAAAAGGATCGAGAAGGTTATTATAAAAAAATAAAACAACAAATTGAAAAAGAAGGATTCCCGGTACTTGATTTAAGCCATCATGAATATGATCCATACTTTTTAAAAGATACAATGCATTTAGGGTATAAAAGCTGGCTGCCGATTGATAAAGCAATCATTGAATTTGTAAAACATCCTTAAATAACATAACGGGATTCTGCTTTAAGGTGCAGTTGCACAGATTGATTTTCTTTTAACATTTCAACGAACATGGAGTGCTATGTGTTGATAAAAAGAATGAAAGAGTAAGCAGCTGGGTTTCAAGAAGCAAAATTCCTTTCCCCCCTTAACGACGCGTCATCGTTAAGGGGCTCTTTTTTTGTAGTGGAATATTTGTCACATACTTGTCACTTTTCGTGATGTAACGGGCTAGTGAAACGATGAAGTGCCATATAAATGTAACTTGATGTTTCGTTATTTTTCAGCAAAAGATTACTTTGATTTAGGTTTATATGGGTTTTTGCCTATACATCTTTTTCCTCCGCACATATCCTATATAACGAAAATGAAAAGGAGCCTTATCAAAAATGTAGAGGAGGAATTTCGTATGGACAGACAACAACAAGGTCAATATGGGGCATATCCAAGCTACGGAGGTTATTACCCGCACCATCATTATCCGTATTATCATCATTATCCATATTATCATCACTACCCGCATTATCCTCATTATCCGTACTATCACCACCATTATCCGCACTACCCGCATGGTCATTATAGTGGATATTGATGAGCATACGAGAGTAGAAGGGTCCTATTTGTGGGTCCCTTTTTCTTTTTGATTGATTCGAACGAGAGTGTTATGAAGCTTGCCGATACACAATGTTTTAAGAAATATAATCACAAAACTTGAATGGAAAAATGGACTATGGTATGTTCTTTCATGAGCAAACAAAAATAGAAAGGAACGTTTTACGATGGCAAAACAACAAATTGGCGTAATTGGGTTAGCTGTCATGGGCAAAAACCTTGCGTTAAATATTGAAAGCAAAGGTTATTCTGTTGCGGTGTACAATCGTTCCCGCGAGAAGACAGATGAATTTTTAAAAGAAGCGGAAGGGAAAAATGTTGTTGGTACATACAGTATCGAAGAGTTTGTCAACGCGCTTGAAAAACCGCGGAAAATCATGTTGATGGTCAAAGCGGGAGCGGCGACAGATGCAACGATTGAACAGCTTAAACCATACTTAGAAAAAGGCGACATTTTAATTGACGGCGGAAATACGTATTTCAAAGATACGCAACGCCGCAACAAAGAATTAGCGGAATTAGGCATTCACTTTATCGGTACAGGTGTTTCCGGCGGTGAAGAAGGAGCGCTAAAAGGTCCATCCATCATGCCGGGCGGTCAAAAGGAAGCGCATGAATTAGTCCGTCCGATTTTTGAAGCGATTGCCGCAAAAGTCGATGGTGAGCCGTGCACAACGTATATCGGTCCAGACGGTGCGGGACATTATGTGAAAATGGTGCATAACGGCATTGAATACGGCGATATGCAGTTAATTGCCGAAGCGTACTTTTTGTTAAAACATGTGCTCGGTTTAAGCGCACAAGAGCTTCATGAGATTTTTGCGGAATGGAATAAAGGTGAGCTTGATAGCTACTTAATTGAAATTACAGCGGATATTTTTACAAAAGTAGATGAAGAGACAGGAAAACCACTTGTGGATGTCATTTTAGACAAAGCGGGTCAAAAAGGAACAGGAAAATGGACAAGCCAAAATGCGCTTGATTTAGGCGTTCCGTTACCAATTATTACGGAATCTGTATTCGCTCGCTTTATTTCAGCGATGAAGGATGAGCGTGTGAAAGCAAGCAAGCTTCTTTCAGGCCCACAAGTAAAACCGTTTGAAGGTGATCGGGAACATTTCATTGAGGCAGTGCGTCGTGCATTGTACATGAGTAAAATTTGTTCGTATGCACAAGGCTTTGCGCAAATGAGAGCTGCGTCTGAGGAGTACAACTGGAACTTGCAATATGGAAACATTGCGATGATTTTCCGTGGCGGCTGCATTATCCGCGCACAATTTTTACAAAAAATTAAAGAAGCATACGACCGTGATCCGCAGCTTCCGAACTTGCTGTTAGATCCATATTTCAAAGAAGTCGTTGAAAATTATCAACAAGCATTGCGCGAAATCGTGTCTGTAGCGGTGATGCGCGGCATTCCGGTTCCGGCATTTTCAAGCGCATTAGCATACTATGACAGCTATCGGATGGAAACACTACCTGCGAATTTGATTCAAGCGCAACGCGATTACTTCGGCGCTCACACATATGAACGCGTGGATAAAGAAGGCGTATTCCATACAGAATGGTTACAGAAGTAATAAAAAATCCCCTTATTGCCAGGCTGGCAGTAAGGGGATTTTCATTTTATCGCAAATTCTCAAACAATAAGACGCGCGCCGGTGCGGCATCGGTGCCGACGAGTTTTAACGGTGCTGCGACCATGAAATAGTCGCCTTCTGGGACGTCTTTTAGGCGCAATCCTTCAATGACGATGATGTTCGCGGCAAACAATGTTTTATGCGTTGGATGCCCAGGTTGGCTTCGTTCGACTCCTAGCGCGTCAATGCCGATGCCGCGCACTCGTTTCTCCGCAAGGAATTGCGCCGCATCTTCCGCAACATAAATAAATTCAAAGTTAAAGGCGTCTTCGAGAGAGTTTTTTGTTTTGAATAACACAAAGTCGTTTTCTTGAATATGGAGGTGTGCGATGTCTTCTTTCGAAATTTTATCGTCCACATTTGTTAAATCAAACACTTTGCATGCGCCGACAAGTTTTTCAAGGGAAATCGTTTCAAACGTTTCTCCGTTCTTCACCATATGTAGCGGTGCATCGATATGCGTTCCGGTATGTACGTCCATGTCGACACGGGATTCTGTTACATAGTCATTTGTGACGGTCATGAATTTTGGCTGTTTTTCCGGCTTGTTTTTATATACCGGCATTCCTTCAAAAATCGGTGCGGTTACATCATACATTTTCATTAGAGTATTTCTCCCTTCCATAAGCGTTAAAATCCGTTGGAATGAATCGGCCACCAATGAAAACCGTCTTTTTGCAATAATTCATCGGCTGCTTTTGGTCCCATCGAGCCGGCCTCATAGTTCGGGAAGTCAACCGCTTTTGTGTTTTCCCACACTTCGGAAATCGGGTCGATAAAGCTCCAAGAGGCAGCGACTTCATCCCAATGCGTAAAGTTCGTAGCATCGCCGCGCATGCAGTCATACAGCAATTTTTCATACGCTTCTGGTGTGTTAATCCCATCGATACAGTTATTGCAATAGTCTAATTTAATCGGCGTTGTCTTCATATTTTCTCCGCTTTTTTGCGCATTTAAATGAAGCGTAATGCCTTCGTCAGGCTGAATATGAATCACCAGCAAGTTCGGATGAATCGTTTCGCTTGTTCGATAGTATAAGTTCATCGGCACATCTTTAAATTGTACGACAATTTTTGTTGATTTTTCACTCATCCGTTTGCCGGTACGAATGTAAAATGGTACGCCAGCCCAACGGAAGTTGTCAATCATCAGTTTTCCGGCCACGAACGTTTCCGTGTTCGAATTTGGATCAACATTGTTTTCTTCACGATATCCAATCACTTCGTTTCCTTTTACAATTCCTCGGCCATATTGTCCGCGCACGAAATATTGATCGACTTCATCGTGAGAAATCGGGCGAAGCGCACGAAGCACTTTCACTTTTTCGCTGCGAATCTCATCAGTCGTCAGTTTAATTGGTGGCTCCATCGCAAGCAGTGCCACCATTTGAAGCATATGGTTTTGTACCATATCACGCAACGCTCCAGAATGGTCGTAATAGCGGCCGCGGTCTTCGACTCCAAGCGTTTCGCTTGACGTAATTTGAATGTTCGAAATAAATCGGTTGTTCCAAAGCGGTTCGAAAATCGCATTGGCAAACCGAATCACTTCGATATTTTGTACCATTTCTTTGCCAAGATAATGGTCGATACGGAAAATTTCTTTTTCGGAAAACGCTTTGCGAATTTCTTTGTTGAGCTGTTGCGCCGTTTTTAGATTATGGCCGAACGGTTTTTCAATGACGAGACGTTTCCAGCCATCTGTTGCTGTAAGTCCCTCTGATTTTAAATGCGCGGTAATCGTGCCGAAAAATTCTGGTGCCATCGCTAAGTAAAAAATCCGATTACCAGAAACGTTGTACGTTTCATCTAAACGTTCCAAGAGCGACTTCAACTCTTGATAGGATGCGGTGCTCGTTACATCTAATGAGTGGTAGTAAAAATGAGAAATAAATGCGTCATTATTTAGTTCTTGCTTTGTTGAATCTTCAATCGATTGTTGGACATAATTCCGAAATTCATCATTGGATAGTGGGCGTCTCGCTACACCGACAACCGCAAACTCTTCAGACAATTTTCCTTTTTTGTATAGGCGATAAATGGAAGGAAACAGTTTGCGCTTTGCCAAATCTCCGGTCGCGCCAAAGATAACGATCAATGACTTCGGATTCACGTTGTTCACGATATGTACCTCTCTTTAGCTAAATTTGTCTCTTCAAGTATTTAATTGTAGAGATTTCTCACGATGAACGCAAACATTTTAGCACCGAATCGGAAAAGGATGTTGAATTGCTAGATAAACATTGGTACGCTAACAACAGATGAACGGATAAGGAGTGGGCATGTTGGAATTATTGTTTTTAGGAACGGGTGCAGGGGTGCCGGCAAAAGAACGAAACGTGTCGGCGATTGCGTTACAACTCTTAGAGGAGCGCGGCGCAACGTGGTTATTTGACTGCGGGGAAGCGACGCAACATCAAATTTTACATACATCAATACGACCAAGGCGGATTGAAAAAATTTTTATTACTCATTTGCACGGGGATCATATCTTTGGGTTACCGGGCTTGCTTGGAAGCCGTTCGTTTCAAGGAGGGGATACGCCGCTAGTGGTCTATGGTCCAAAAGGAATTCAGTCGTTCATTGAAACATCGCTAGCGGTAAGTTCAACGCGGATTAAATATGACTTATATGTGGTGGAAATCAGTGAAGGAGTTATTTTTGAAGACGAGCGGTTTATGGTCATCGCCAAGCAATTGGATCACGGAATGCCTTCGTACGGATTTCGCGTTGTCGAAAAAGATTTACCGGGCACGCTTCTTGTTGACAAACTACAGCAGCTTGGCATTCGTCCCGGTCCGATTTACCAACAAATTAAGCTTGGTAAAACGGTTGAACTTGATGACGGAACGGTGATCGATGGACGCGACTTTGTTGGTCCGCCGCAAAAGGGGAGAATTGTGACCATTCTCGGCGATACGCGTTATTGTGAAGCAAGTATTGAATTGGCACAAGAAGCGGATGTCCTCGTTCACGAGGCGACGTTCGGCGCAGAGGATGGAGAATTAGCGTATGACTACTATCATTCCACGACAGTCCAAGCGGCGGAAGTGGCGAAACGCGCCGGAGCGAAAAAATTGATTTTGACGCATATTAGCTCCCGTTATCAAGGAGCGATGTGTGATGAATTGCTTGATGAAGCGAAAGCGATTTTTCCAAACGTAGAATTGGCACGCGATTTTGCTTCGTTTTCCGTGCCAAGAAAGAAATAAAGCTGCCGATTGTTTCGGCAGCTTTTCGATTACCATCCACGTTGATATGGCACAGGTGACTCAATTTCGACTCCAAGCTCTTTTGCGGCGGTGCGTGGCCAATATGGGTTGCGCAACAATTCGCGTCCGATAAACACTAAATCAGCGCGACCGTTGCGAAGAATTTCTTCCGCTTGCAATCCGGAAGTGATAAGTCCGACTGCGCCTGTGGCGATGTCAGCGCCATGGCGAATGGCTTCTGCAAACGGAACTTGATAGCCCGGATAGACGTTGATTTTTGCAGGAACGACAGCACCGGAGCTAACGTCGATTAAGTCTACGCCTTGCGCTTTCATCCGTTTCGCGTATTCGATATAGTCTTTTACCGTTAGCCCTTCCGGATGATAATCGGAAGCAGATACACGGACAAAGAGCGGACCGTCCCATACTTCGCGTACCGCATCAATGACTTCACCTAAGAAGCGATAACGATTTTCGGCAGTGCCGCCGTATTCGTCTTGCCGCTTGTTTGTTAATGGAGATAAAAATTCGTTAATTAAATAGCCGTGTGCAGCATGAATTTCGATGATATCAAATCCTGCTTCTTTTGCGCGGCGTGCTCCGTTTTGGAATGCTTGAATCGTTTCTTCAATGTCTGCTTTTGTCATTTCTTTTGGTATGCGCATGTTTTCATCAAAAGCAATCGGTGAAGGAGCAATGATTTCTCCATCAATCATCGCTTTTCGTCCAGCATGGGCTAATTGGATGGCGGTTTTTGCTCCGTGTTCTTTCACCAAAGAAACTAATTCTTTAAGACCAGTGATATGTTCGTCGCTCCAGATTCCTAAATCGCGTGATGAAATTCTTCCTTGAGCCGTGACAGCGGTCGCTTCGACAACAATCAATCCGATTTGACCGACGGCACGTGTGGCATAATGAATTTTATGCCAATTTTCCACTTTTCCGTCTTCATGATGACAGGAATACATGCACATAGGAGACATCACGATGCGGTTTTTTAACGTAACTCCTTTGATCGTATAAGGCGAGAATAGTGTAGCTGTCATAGAAAATCCCTCCCGAAAAGAAAATAAGTAAGTTCGTTTGCATCATAGCATTTTTAAATGGAAAAGAAAAACAATTTGCATTTTCGAAATGGGGAATTCAGAACGACTTTTTCGTCGCTCAATGAAAAGAGAGGAATTAGCAACACGAAATGAACGATATAAATGTAACTGGGCTTTTCAATTTTTTTATTGTTTTATTATGTATGTTATCCGATTTTAGCCGTTAAACGAAGGAATGATTTTTTTATAGTTGAGAAGCTGAATCTTCAAGGTAAGCTTATAAGTACGCTCTGCTGTCCCCTTGTGTAAAATCGGGGAAACAAGAAACCAAAAAAGAGACAATCCTCATCATGAGGATGTCTCCCTTTTGTGTCGACTAGGTCGAACGATGTTGTTACTGAGCTATTTACATTAACTGATGGCAACACCCGCACTTGCAAAACCTGTAAGAGTACTGATAGCAGTTGAACCAGGTGCAGTTAAAGAAAAGACCAATAATAGTTTGTCACCTGTAGCTACCGGGAATGCCGCCGCAGCAGTACCAAATGCAGTAGCGCCAACGGCAACTACAGGGCCGAAGGCTGGTGCTAAATTTACAGCAACGCCTGTTGGAGAAAAGGTGTTGCTAGCTGCAGGCGCAATCCATAATTCGGCTCTAACTGTTCCAGCTGCGCCTAAAGTTACACCCACTGTAGCACTAAAGAATGCAGATATGGATGTGATTGTTCCGTCACGAGGAACCACAAATGCGAAGTCAGGAATGTTCGTGGCACCGACACCTAGAGTTAGTGTTCCTGCACTAAGACTAACAGTTGGCGCAGAACTTCCGAATCCAACGATAGCTCCAGTACCAACTAATCCACCTGCAACAGTAGCCAGTGCAACAGGAGTTGTTCCAGATGCATACGGAATGATAGCACCGGCTCCTGGAGGTCCCGGAGGTCCCGGAGGTCCTGCTGGTACAGGTTCATGCACTGTTACCGCTTGCCCATTAGTACAACCACATCTTACCTTTGTCGTATTGTTATCATTACATTTTTCTCCCCAATGTTTTAACAATATGTTTCACCTCTTTTAACTAGGATACTTCAATATATGAGTAGGATAATAAGTTTGATTAGACAAGTTATAGGTTAAGTGTTTATATTATCAAAATTAGACGATTTACTATTCGGAGAATGTGATAACCAAAAGAAGGTTATTCACTCTTTTTTCTTGTATATTTTTTAGTACTCAGAATGTTTATTTATATTACAGCGGGCTATGCTAATCAGCACGGGTACAAAAGACATAAGAGACCTAACTATTTGCATTCTTGAGCTAAAACCATATAAAAAATGGTCAACCAGAAAAATCTGGATGACCTTATAATACGGTCGGGTGGCGATCGTTGAATCGTATATAAAGAAATAGACAAGTATATCTTTTTTGCTCCTTCATTTTGGATCGATAGATTTGTATTCATTGTCATTTGTTTTCATTTTTTGAGTTTGTAAAATGTCTCACCAACATCTCATGTATTGCCACATACACTCAACACACATCGAAAAATTTGTTCTATTTATGTTGAAAAAGATGTCTATACAGTTTGTGCGATAGAGAATAGCGAATGGTTAATCATAAATAGTCGAGAAGACTCCTAGCGATGAAGTGGGGAGATATTACCTAGGAATCTCCCGTTTTAAAAAACTGTTAGGATTGTTAAGTGGGAGTAGTTCAGCGGTGTGTTTTTACTAATTGTAATAACGATTGCCCAAGTTCTACAGAGCGTTTTGTTGCCTGTTTAATAGAGGAGATAACGGCTTCTTGATAGTGATAGTCTTCCAACACTTTAATTCCTGCTTCTGTTGTACCGCCTGGACTCGTTACTTCTTTTCGTAAAATGGAAGGGTGTTTGGCTGATGATTTTAACATTTCTGCTGCTCCAATAATGGTTTGTAAAATTAAATCTTTAGCAACAGATGGTTTGAGCCCAATTTCTTTCGCTGCTTTTTCCATTGCTTCAACCATGTAGTAAATATAAGCAGGACCGCTTCCAGAAAGAGCTGTCACGGCATGTAAATCTTCTTCAGGAACAACAGTGACCACACCAACCGTACGAAATAGTTCTTTCGCAACGGTTAAATGTTTTTCGTTCGCATAATGACCTAATGCAAGTGCTGTTGCTGAATGACCGATGGCTGCTGACGTATTCGGCATCGCGCGCACAACGGCGACATTTTTTCCGATTAACGAAACAATGGTTTCTGTTGCTACTCCGGCCAGAACGGAAATGATGAGCTGATGTTCGTCAATTGCCTGAGCGACAGACGTAATTCCTTCAATCGCATCTTTTGGTTTCATCGCAAAAATGATAATATCCGCTTCTTTTACCGCTTTTTCTTTATTTGTTTCGATTCGTACGTTATATGTTTTTTGCATATATTCGAGCCGCTTAACGTTGCAGCGATTGGTGACGATAATTTGTTCAGGTTGATACAGTGTTTTTGTCATTCCTGCGATTAACGCTTCTGCCATTGAACCAGCACCGATAAACGCGATCGTCGTTTCTTTTGTCATGGCAACTCCCCCTTGTAAATGTTCAAATAAAAAAGACCTTTCGTCCTATAAAAGGACGGAAGGTCTTACATTTCCGCGGTACCACCTTTTTTGGCTTAAACGGATACTAGTTGACCGTTAAAGCCCATCTCTGACCGATAACGCCGGTTTCGCGTTTAGGTTTTCCTAACAGCTCATGGGGTAGGTTCAACCATCAAGAGGGTAGTGAAACCTCTCAGCCTATGGGTTTCACTCTCTGGTTACCATTCATGGTTTACTAGTCCCATTCATTGCTAATTTGCATTTTTTTAATTTGCTTGCAATTATGCACTGAAAACGGGTATGTTGTCAATAGAAAATGGATTGATTTTTATTATTTTTTACGAATTATTCGAAAAAAATGACAAATGCAATAAATCGGTGTAAACTGTAAAATACATAAGGATAAAAATATTATTACGATATAACGCTAAAAGGAGAATCAACGAATGGTGAAAGAAGAAATTTATCGTCTTGTTGTCCCGACTCCGTTTCCTGTCGGTAATGTCAACATGTATATCATTAAAGGAGAAAGCTTGACATTAATTGATGCCGGGGTGAAAACGGAAGAGGCATGGCAATCTTTCAAAGACCAGTTGCATGCATTAGGCTATCAACCTTCCGATATCGAGCAAGTGGTCATTACGCACCATCATCCGGATCATGTTGGCTTATTGGATTATTTGCCGACCTCGCTTTCGGTGATTGGACATAAAAAAGCGGAGCCATGGATCAGTAAACGTTCGGAATTTCTTGAATGGCATCAACGTTTTTTTGAACAATTTTTGCGTGAATGTGGTGTTGATGCGGCGTTTTTGTCGAATCTGCCGAACTTAAGAAGTTCATTTCGTTATTCGTGTGAGCGCTCGCTCACTACAGCTGTTCAAGAAGGGGATACGATTCCGGGACTATCTGACTGGACAGTCATTGAAACGCCAGGCCATGCACAAAGCCATATCGTTTTGTACCGTGAGAAAGATGGATTGATGGTCGGGGGAGATCATTTACTGGCCACCATCTCTTCCAATCCGCTTCTAGAGCCACCGCTAGAGGGCGAAACAGAAAGACCGAAACCGCTATTGCAGTATAATGATTCATTAAAGAAGTTGCTTCGTTACGATATTTCAAGAATTGTTACGGGGCATGGTGATGACGTCATCGACGTGCGGTCATTAGTAGAGAAACGTCTAGAAAAACAAAAAGAACGAGCCAACCAAGTACTTGATATGCTTCGAAATAAACCAATGACTGTTTTTGAAGTTTGTCAAGGTCTGTTTCCAACGCTATATGAACGAGAGTTTTTATTGACAATGTCAGAAACAGTCGGACAGCTCGATTATTTAGAAGACCAAAACGTTGTTGTGAAGCGAACAGTCGGACAAAGCTATGTATATGAAGCAAAGTGAATAACGGGGTGACGAATTTGAGTATAGCTGGAGCGAATATTGTGATTACCGGAGCTTCAGGAGGCATCGGTGAGCAGATTGCATATGAGGTCGCAAAGCGGGGAGCTATACCGATTTTACTAGCGAGAAACGAAGAGAAATTAGCGAAAATTGCTGAACAAATCAAAGAAACGTATGCTGTTCCTTGCCGCTATTATCGTTTAGATGTGAGCGATGTGGCGGCTGTAGAGGCAGTGTTTCAACAAATTTTTCACGATATTGAAACGATCGATGTGTTAGTGAACAACGCTGGATTCGGTGTATTTCGAAACGTCGAAGAGATTGATTTACAAGAGATGAAGGAAATGTTTGCCGTGAATGTATTTGGTTTGATTGCGTGTACGAAAATGGTGTATTCGCATATGGTCAAGCGGGGAAGCGGACATATTATCAACATTGCCTCACAAGCAGGGAAAATCGCCACACCGAAATCAAGCGTTTATGCGGCGACGAAACATGCGGCGCTTGGGTTTACGAACAGCTTGCGCATGGAAGCGGCACAAAACGGTGTGTTCGTTACCGCTGTGAATCCTGGACCGATTCAAACGAACTTTTTTACAATTGCCGATGCGTCGGGGGATTATGTGAAAAACGTTAAGAAGTGGATGCTTCGTGCTGACGATGTCGCTCGCCGTGTAGTGGAAATTATGATGACGCCAACAAGGGAAGTGAATATGCCGTTTTGGATGAATATCGGCAGCAAGATGTATCAACTGTTTCCGTCGTTTATTGAAAAACTCGGCAAAAACGCCTTTTTTAAAAAATAAATCTCCTTGCATTCAGCAAGGAGATTTACTTATTTTGTAAGATAATCATAGACGACATCATGAACGATTTCGTACAAATCGATCGTTGGGTGTTTTTGTTTTTCTAATATAATTTTTGTGCATAATTCGTGCCATTCCGAGTCGGTAAGCGGAAATAATTCGACGTCATGCTTATAATGAAGAAAGCAATTGCGAATCAGTTTTTTGAGCCATTTTTCGTTCAAACGGTTCACCTTCTAACATAGAAAACAGGCACGGTCAGCGCGCCTGTTATATGACCTTTATTGTTGGTTTGCACGAACAATCGATTGAAACTTTCCTTTATGCGAACCGTCACAAAACGGCATGTTTTGTGACAAACCACATCGGCATAAAGAAAATGTTTCTTTTGTTTCAAATTTGTTGCCTTCTGCGTCGATTAATTCAACATCGCCTGTCACGCGAAATGAACCGTTGTCATTAACTTTAATTTGTACTTTTGCCATGTACATGTCCTCCTTTATTCATTTATTCATTTTTGATAGTATAAACGGTGCGTATGTAAAATTCAATCAACTATGATAAAATACGAAATAAAAAGGGAGTAGACATCAACGTGAACATCATATTTACAGACAAAGCCATTGAAAAACTAAAACCGATTTTAACAAATACGAATAAACAGTTAAAATTAAAATATGATACGGATGGTTGTGGATGCGTTGTCAGCGGAGTGACGGCGCTTTGGTTAGTCACTCAAGCCGACGCAGACGATGTCATCGTCGAGACGAATTACGTTCCTGTTTTGCTTGAAAAATCGCGTCTCGTGTTTTTCGATGATGAAATGACGATCGATGTCGTTGAAGCAGCAGGATGTTTTCAATTAAAAAGCCCAAGTCAAATTCTCAATCCGCGCATGTCGTTAGTAGAAATGAGTGAAAGCAATGAGTGATAAATTAAAACAAATTGCCAATATTGCCAAACAGAAAACATGGGTGTCGTTCTTGCATGGAAACGATCCATACAGTTTGCTTCATTGGTCGATTGCTGGCGTATACCAAGAGCCAAAAGACGTATGGCTCTTGCAAGATGAGATGACCTTTGAAACAAAAGAGTTTGCCACTCTTGATGAAGCGCTTGAATGGATGAAAGAAAATATGAAAAACATTACGGAAATTCTATGATAAAGGGGCTGAACCAAAAGTATAAATCACTTTTGGGATTCAGTCCTTTTCTTAATTTTCACCAATTTAAAGAAATATTAGAAGAAATTATCGATAACTGTAACCATTTCGAGTTACGGTTTTGTGCATAAAGGTGCTGAAATACTCTCCCTCCTTTGGACTGACCCACTTTTTAAGCTGCCTGTTCCTCGATATATTCCGCACACTCCGACAGCTCACGGAACAATTCTACTGGATTTTGCATAATGTTTTGGGTAGTATACTACGAATTTTCAAATTATGCTATAATGCAATATAGCCAGGATGCTATGGCGTTATATTATTTTTTTGAATTTTTATACTTTTTTACAAATAACTTATTCAAGATTGGTTGATTATTTTATTCTTTCTTATTGACTAGGTAGCATTCGCATAAATGTCGCTGCCTGTTTAGTCATTTGCTGCTTGCACTTAGGACAAACTTTGATTCGTTGCAGTTTCCGTTTGATTTAGGACCATGTCTACTTATTTTTTGTTGTTATACAGCGTACACGATATGGGATTTGTGTAAATGTAAAAAAGCGAAATTTTTTGAAACTATTTATTATGAAAGTTTTGGTTTAAATTCCTTCTTTTCTGGAATAATGCTTAAAATGTTCAAAAACTTGGTTTCTTTTTTTCTAGTTTTCTGATTATAATAATGAATAAGAACATTTTTTCATATTAAAATGAAATTTTGAAATATCATAATGGGATTAAACAATACGACAGGGTGAAACTATGGAAAACAATAAGTTATCGCAAATTGTCGAGGCGGCTAAATTATATTACCAGCTTGATTACAATCAGCACGACATTGCCAAAAAGTTAGGAATTTCACGCCCCACCGTGTCCCGGTTGCTTCAGCAAGCAAAAAAGATGGGGATTGTCAAAATTGAAATTGTAGATCCGTCGGAAACGATGGAGGAATTAGCAGAACAATTGAAAGAAAAGTATCAATTAAAAAAAGCTTTTGTCGCGGCCGCATCGCAAAATGAAGACGCATCCATCAAAACGGCACTAGGAAAACGAACGGCTGATTTTTTATACGAAGCCGTAAGCGACGGTGACATCATCGGCGTGACATGGGGGAGAACCCTTTACAATGTTGCGCTGGAACTAAAACATAAACCAGTTAAAGGTGTCGAAGTAGTCCAATTAAAAGGCGGAGTAAGCCACTCCAAGATCAATACATATGCTTCGGAAATTGTTTATTTGTTTGGAAAAGCGTTTGATACCATTCCTCAACACCTGCCTCTGCCCGCTATCGTTGATCATGTGGCCGTCAAAAAAGCGATCGAAGCAGATCGGCACATTCAAAAATTATTGGAAATGGGAAAAAGGGCCAACATCGCTCTTTTTACGGTCGGCAGCGTGAACGTTAATTCTTTGCTGTTTCAATTAGGGTATTTCAGCGATGAAGAATTGGAAATGTTGTCGAGGGAAGCGGTAGGGGATATTTGTTCCCGATTTTTTGATAAAGATGGAAACATTGTGAGCGAAAGCTTAAATGACCGAACAATCGGAATTGATTTAAGTGAATTGCAAAAGAAAGAGCAGTCCATTCTTGTTGCCGGCGGAACACACAAAATCAAAGCGATTAAAGGAGCATTAAAAGGAAAATATGCCAATATCTTGATTACGGATCAATATACAGCGAGAGCACTGTTGGATGAAAAACATCCACTTACATAATTGACAATCACCCGCACAAACTAAGTGCGGGTGATTTATTTAGAAACCCATAATGGATGTGATGAGCGTTAATCCAAGAAAATTCTAATTGGAACAAAGAAAGGGGTGGAACAATTTTTATCTGAATTCTAATTTTTTCTTCGTTTATTTTCGATTGGCTTGTCTCAGCAAAACTTTGATGAAATTTTGATAAATCCCTCCAGAAAAACCGTTTATTTTTGACGAAATTAGTACGAAATTAGTAAAAGTAATGAAATCGTTTTACTTTTTTTCAAAATCATATTCACATTTGTTCAAATGCCTGCTATAGTTATGATGAACGCGATCGCAAATAAATCAAAAATATTGACGGCGACATACAAAAGGTTTGCTAATCCAGTGACCCATTTGAAAACGTTGTCACTAGTTCGTTTGGAGGGAATGACATCATGAGATTTTTATTTTTTGCAACTGGTTTGTTTCTTGTATTTATTTTGGCTTATCTTGTAAGCAATAACAAAAAGAATATCCGTTATCGGGCGATTTTATCTATGCTGGCAGTTCAAATCATTCTTACGTTTATATTCCTGAATACGAAAGCAGGTATTTTCATCATCGGTTTTATTTCAAAAATGTTTACCAAGCTAATTGAGCTAGGTATACAAGGTGTGGATTTTGTTTTTGGCGGTTTAGAAAATAAAGGAGCATCTTCATTTTTCCTCGATGTGTTATTGCCGATTATTTTTATCTCGATCCTTATTGGAATATTGAATCACTTCAAAATATTACCTATTATTATTAAATATGTCGGTATGGCATTAAGCAAATTGAACGGAATGGGGAAATTAGAAAACTATATTGCTCTTTCATCCGCCGTATTAGGTCAGTCGGAAGTTTTCTTAACAACGAAAAAACAAATCGGGCTCGTTTCGAAAACGCGTCTTTATACTTTATGTACTTCCGCTATGAGCGCGGTTAGTATTGCCATTGTTGGTTCGTATATGACGATGCTTCAGCCAAAATATGTTGTTATTGCCATCATGCTGAATATCCTTTCAGCTTTAATCATTGCTAATATTGTGAATCCTTATGAAATCACGGATGAAGAAGATTTATTAATCGTGGAAGAAGAGCATAAAATGAGCTTTTTCCAAATGATCGGCGAAAGCATAATGGATGGATTGAAGATCGCTGTGATCGTAGCGGCTATGTTAATCGGATTTATCGCTTTAATCCATCTAATCGATTATATATTCACGCTCGTTTTCCATATTTCATTCCAGTCAGTATTAGGATACATCTTTGCGCCAATTGCCTTTTTAATGGGAATTCCTTGGAGTGAAGCAGTCAAAGCGGGCGGCATTATGGCGACAAAATTAGTAACGAATGAATTTGTTGCGATGTTAAACTTTAAAGATATCGCTGGAACATTATCCGAGAAAACAGTTGGAATTGTGTCGGTATTCCTTGTAAGTTTCGCTAATTTCAGTTCCATTGGAATTATCACAGGCGCTGTGAAAGCTCTTGACGAAAAACAGGGAGATGTTGTGGCTAAATTCGGCTTGAAGCTTTTATACGGTTCCACACTCGCTTCGATGTTATCGGCAACAATCATGGGATTATTTTTATAAAACAGCTTTGTTTTTATCCTGCAATATTGGAATTCGTTCGGTATTGAGGTTGCAGCTATTGAACAGACAGGCAACTTAAACTGCTTATATAACAGAATAAAAAAATAAGGAGATGACATAAAATGTTAAAAGAAAAAGCGAGAATGATCGATCACACTCTTTTAAAACCGGAAGCTACGAAAGAACAAATTGTAAAACTTGCCGAAGAAGCGAAAACGTATCATTTTGCTTCTGTTTGCGTGAATCCGACATGGGTAAAAACCGCTTATGAAATTTTAAAAGATACGGATGTAAAAGTGTGTACGGTTATTGGGTTCCCTCTTGGGGCGACGACACCGGAAGTAAAAGCGTTTGAAACAAAAAATGCGATTGAAAACGGGGCAACCGAAGTGGACATGGTTATCAATATCGGAGCCTTAAAAAGCGGCGATGATGAATTAGTCGAAAAAGATATTCGTGCCGTAGTCGAAGCGGCGAAGGGAAAGGCTTTAGTCAAAGTTATTATTGAAACATGCCTTCTTACGGATGAAGAAAAAGTGCGCGCTTGTCAATTAGCAGTGAAAGCAGGCGCGGATTTTGTGAAAACTTCGACAGGTTTTTCAACTGGTGGTGCCACTGTTGAAGACGTTGCATTAATGAGAAAGATAGTTGGACCAAACGTTGGTGTGAAAGCTTCAGGTGGAATTAGAAATGCGGATGATTTGTTGGCAATGGAGAAAGCAGGAGCTAACCGCATTGGGGCAAGCGCAGGCGTCCAAATTATTAATGGGGAAACAAGCACATCCAACTATTAAAATAAAATAAGGAAGCAAATGAAAGCAGAGTCATGATTGAAATGACAATTTCAAACAGAAGGGTCGGAATGAAATGGATAAACATCAATTAATCAACGAAGCGCTTTCCGGAAGAGAAAAGGCCTATGCTCCTTATTCTCATTTTCAGGTAGGTGCGGCAATTGTAACAAAAGAAGGAAAAATCTATAAAGGCTGCAACATTGAAAATGCTTCCTACGGATTAACGAACTGCGCTGAACGCACGGCCATTTTTAAGGCCGTATCAGAAGGACAAAAAGAATTCACTATGCTGGCGATCGTTGCTGATACCGATGGTCCGGTATCTCCATGCGGAGCCTGCCGGCAGGTGATTGCGGAATTTTGCGATCCTAACATGCCGGTCATTTTGGCCAATCTGAAAGGGGATATTCGGGAAACAACCGTTAAGGAATTACTCCCGTTTGCTTTTTCGTCTGAAGACATATAAGTATACAAAGAAACTGACCCGCTTTTTTGAAACACAGAAAAAATACGTAAGCTGCCTGTTTCCTTAATTTCACAGGAAACAGGTAGTTTCATTTTTCCTGAATATAACGAATGTAGTCTTGTACCATTTATTTCTCAATAGAGGTAGTGAGATTTTATAGTCTTTAATCTGGATCATGAATTTTTCCCATAAGAAAAACACCTCCCAAAATCGTTTTCGTATATACTCGATTCAGGAGGTGTTTTTTCCTTGTTTCATTTTATGGGGTTATTTCACCTTATTGAGGAGAGTTTTGTCTTTTCGTCGGATGGGTCGCTTTTTCCAATTCTTCTTTTGCGATGACTGGGTTGACTGTATCGGCATTCGGTTTGCCTTTTTGTCCGCGATTTTTTGCCATGCTTCTATCTCCTTTACATATTTGGATTCTTGCTATTATCATGAAGAAAAAAGCACGTTTTTATTCATTGGAGGGAATATCGTTGAAAAAACGTAAGCAACAACACGCAACGCAAAATGAAGAGAAAATGACATTAATGGATCGCTTAAATGCCGATTTGTTTGCCCAGCTCAAAGAGAAAAAGAAAGAGTTAGAAGCGGAACAACAGCGAAAAAAAGAGGAGGAAGAAGCGCGGAAACGCGAAGAGCAAAGACGGCGCGAGAAAAATAAAACATTTGAAGAATTGTTAAATGAAAGCAATTTGGACTGGAGAAAATTTAAGGAATGAAAGCCCTGAGTGTTCAGGGCTTTTTTAACGGTGCATATCGTAAATAGAAGCTTTAGTGTGTTGTTTTAACCATTCATATTCTTCTGTTGTGAGGCTAGGGGCGGCAGCGGCGGAAATATTTTCGATTAATTGTTCTAGCCGGCTTGCTCCCGGAATGACGGCAGCGACAACTGGATCATATAAACAAAATTGCAGAGCAGTCGCTGTGAGTGAACGGCTTTCTCCTGTCCGCGCTTTGATTTGTGGAAGAAGTGTTTGTAATTCATCGTATGTATAATCAAGATAGCCGTGTTCTTTAATAGTGCTATTTGCCAGTTCAAGCGGACGTTCCGTTAATAGTCCTTTCGCGACCGGTCCGCGGGCGATGACGCTAATTTGATGTTCGCGCAAGAGCGGGAAAAGCTCTTCCGGTCGACGATCGAGCAGACTATACTGCATCATCACACTGACGATATTCGAACGTTTGACATACTCGCGAATGACATTCGGGCGAATCGAAGAAATGCCGTAATAGCGAATGACGCCTTCTTGTTTTAATTCCTCAAATGCTTCAATCGTTTCATCGATTGGATCGTCGATCGTTCCGCCGTGTAGTTGATACAAATCAATATAATCGGTTTGTAGGCGGCGCAAGCTTTCTTTTACTTCTTGTTTAATGTACGATTTAGATGGATCCCACCACCAGCCATCTTTGCCTTCTTCCCAACGATTCCCAACTTTTGTCGCAAGGACTACTTGGTCTCGTTTTCCTTTAATCGCTTTTCCGACAAATTCTTCGTTCAGTCCGCGGTCGTAAAGGTCAGCGGTATCTAAATAATTAATCCCGCGTTCTAATGCTTCATGAATGAGGCGAATCGCTGTTTTTTCGTCCGTTCCGAGAGACATGCAGCCAAGCCCGATTTCGCTCACGTATAAATCCGATGAACCGATGCGTCGTTTCTTCATTACTTTTTTCCTCCTTGAAAAAACTGTTTTTTTCATTTTACACTGAAAGGTAAAATTGGCTCAAACAATGTAGTACAATAAAGAGGAATTTATATAGACGGGAGAGAGATGGATGGAACATTTAATGGAAAAAACGATCGCGAAAGAAAAAATTTTTAGCGGAAAAGTGATTGAAGTGTATGTCGAGGACGTAGAGTTACCAAACGGAAAAACGAGCAAGCGGGAAGTGGTGAAACATCCGGGGGCGGTAGCAGTCATTCCTGTCACAAATGAAGGAAAAATCGTGCTCGTTCGGCAATATCGAAAGGCGATGGAGCGTGTATTAGTGGAAATTCCGGCGGGAAAACTAGAAAAAGGGGAAGAGCCGCTAGCGACTGCTCATCGAGAGCTCGAGGAAGAAACAGGATATCGGTGCGGCTCGATGCGTCACATCGTTTCATTTTATACATCACCCGGCTTTGCTGATGAGCTTGTGCATTTGTATGTAGCCGAGAATTTATCAAAAATGGAGAATTCAGCGTCTCTTGATGAAGATGAATTTGTTGATGTGTTGGAGGTAACATTAGAGGAGGCACTCGAATTGCTTGAGCGAAAAGAAATTTATGACGCGAAAACAGCGTATGCGCTACAATATTTACAACTGCAACGGGCGTTAGGGGAAAAACATGAATAACTATTATGTCGATTTACATATTCATATCGGTCGTACCGCTTCAGGTAGACCGGTAAAAATTACAGGAGCGAAGACGTTAACGCTCCCAAATATTTTACGGGAAGCTTCGCAAATAAAAGGATTACATGTCGTTGGTATCATTGATTGCCACGTTCCCGAAATTCTTGATGAGCTTGAGCACGCGATGGTGACACACGGATGGTCTGAGCAACGAGATGGCGGCATTTTCGCTGACAACGTAACGCTCATATTGGGAAGCGAAATCGAGGTGTATGACGAACATTGTCAAGGACCGATTCACGTGCTTGCATTTTTGCCGACCATAGAGGCGATGAGCGAATTTTCAGCATGGTTGAAGCATCGGGTGAAAAATATTTCGCTAAGTTCGCAACGAATGTATGGGACAGGACGCGAGTTACAAACGATCGTGAAGCAATTCGGTGGATTATTTGTACCGGCACATGCGTTTACCCCGTTTAAAAGTTTATACGGAAAAGGGGTGAAGAAAAGCGTAACCGAAGTGTTCGACCCCGACTTAATCGACGCGATTGAATTAGGTTTAAGCGCCGATACAAAGATGGCTGACCAAATTGCCGAATTGCATCGCTATCCGTATGTATCGAATTCCGATGCCCATTCGCTTCGCAAAATGGCGCGGGAATATCAAGTAATGCGAATGAGTCGCCCGACGTTTATGGAGCTAAAAAAAGCGCTACAACACGTAGAGGGGCGCAGCATTGTTGCTAATTATGGATTAAATCCGCTGCTTGGAAAATATCATCAAACAACGTGCGAAAAATGTTTTCATCCGCTTCATCGAAACGACGAGCATTGTCCTGTATGTGGGCATCATAAACAAATAAAGGGCGTGTTTGACCGTTTGCAAGAGCTTAAAACGAGCGATACGTCTCCCAATAGACCTCCTTATATTTACCAAGTTCCGCTTGAGTTCATTCCAGGAATTGGAATGAAAACATATGAAAAATTGCTCGCTCATTTCGGCACGGAAATGTATGTGCTTCATGGGGCGTCAGAGAAAGAGCTAACAGAAGTTGTTGGTGCAAAACTTGCGCAACTCATTCTCCTTGCTCGGCGCGGCGAGCTTTCCATTCACGCCGGTGGCGGCGGTCAATACGGAAAAATCGCTTCTGAATAAGGAGCGATTTTTTTATGTTCATGTCAACACCATCATTACTCATTCAAACGGCTTTCTTCTCTCTTTTCTCGTGAATGTGTCATAGATGTGATATTCTTTCATACAATCTACTAAGAGCATGATAGGGGGGCGAGAGAAATGAGAAGACAGCCATTGAAATCAGCGTTTGCGATGCACATACGTGAACATGCCTCGATTTATTTATTTATCATTGTATTATTTTTAATGGGTGTCATTTTTGGGGCAACTGTGGTCAATAGTTTAAATTTTAGCCAAAAACAAGACTTATACTACTATTTGACGCAATTTTTTGGGCAAATATCAAAAGGAAATCTGGTCAGTGCTCATGATATGTTTCAACAAAGCTATTTTCATAACTTAAAATACGTTGGATTAATGTGGGTATTAGGCATTTCGATTATTGGACTACCGATTATTTTAATTTTATTGTTTTTAAAAGGAGTGGTTGTCGGATTTACGGTTGGGTTTCTTGTTAATCAAATGGGATGGCAAGGATTTTTATTATCGTTCGTTTCGGTCATGCCACAAAACTTCATTATTATTCCTGCGTTTATTGTGATGGGAGTGATTTCAGTTTCGTTTTCGTTAAAAATGGTGCGCAACCAATTTATGAAACGAACGCATGAACCGATTTTTCCGATGATTATGCGTTATACATTAGTAATGGTGATGATCAGCATCTCGTTACTCGCCTCCGCTTCTTTAGAAGCGTACGTATCCCCTTTATTTATGAAACAAGTGATTCAAATGATAAATAATTGATATTTATTATTATTTAATAATCATTTTATTTATTTAATGATAATAATTTTACTTTGATACTTCCCTCTTTCTTTTGTTATAATGGTAGTTGAATGACGAGGGAGGGAATCGTATGGAAGATCGAATTGAAAGAATTAAAAAGCTCCTGCATACCGCTGGATATAAATTGACACCGCAACGCGAGGCAACCGTGCGTGTCCTTTTAGAACATGAGGAAGATCATTTAAGTGCGGAAGATGTCTACCTCCTCGTTAAAGAGAAATCCCCAGAAATTGGATTGGCAACTGTCTATCGGACGTTAGAGTTATTAACCGAGTTAAAAATCGTTGATAAAATTAATTTCGGCGATGGTGTGTCCCGATATGATCTTCGCCAGGAAGGGGCTACTCATTTTCATCATCATTTAGTATGTATTGAATGCGGAGCGGTAGCGGAGATTCAAGAAGATTTATTAGAGGAAGTAGAAGCGATTGTTGAGAGGGATTGGAAGTTTAAAATTAAAGACCATCGGTTAACATTTCATGGAATTTGTTACCGTTGCCAAGAAAAAGATAAACAAGGGGAATAAAAAAACCTTTTCCAGTGGGAAAGGTTTTTTTATGTATAAAATGAAAAAACCATGGCATATCCTCATAGTAAAACGGATCGTGATGGAAGGAGAGCCAATGGTGAAAACATTATGGCAAATGCTCAAAGTGTTTCTTTTATTTACGGGCTGTACGGTTTTATTTTATTATAGTATTGTATGGATGAACAGAGAGTACGAGAATTACCACCGTTACGACGAGCCACAAGGATCAGCGGTAAAAGTGTCAACGATTGAAAAACCGCAAAGCGAATGGTTTGATCGGTTACTATTTTTTTATCGTGATGGGGAGTAGAGAATGTTGGAGAACGAGATGAAGGATTTTCTTCATTATTTAATAGTGGAACGAAATTTGGCGAAAAATACGATTGTTTCGTATGAGCGTGATTTAAAGAAGTATGCGCACTATTTAATTCATGTTGAACAAATTCATTCGTGGAATGATGTATCGCGCCTTCACATTATGCAATTTTTAAAGTTTTTAAAAGAAAAAGGAAGCTCCGCAAAAACGATTGCAAGGCATATTGCATCGATTCGCTCTTTTCACCAATTTCTTCTTCGGGAAAAAGTGACGGAACAAGATCCTTCTGTTCATATTGAATCACCGCAAATGGAGCGGACATTGCCAAAGGTATTATCACAGGAAGAAGTCGAGGCGCTTTTGGAGACGCCGAAAACGAATACGCCGTTTGGTATTCGCGATAAAGCGATGCTTGAGTTGTTGTATGCTACAGGGATGCGCGTCAGTGAGCTTGTCAATTTGAATCTGTCTGATGTGCATTTAACCATGGGATTTGTTCGCTGTTACGGAAAAGGAAATAAAGAACGAATCGTGCCAATCGGCAGCATAGCCTTACACGCGTTGAAGAAGTATATTGAAACGGCACGACCGAAACTTATTGACCCAAAAAAGAAAACGACCGATGCTTTGTTTTTAAACCATCATGGTGAGCGCCTGACACGTCAAGGTTTTTGGAAAATTTTAAAAAAGCTAGCGAAAGAAGCAAACATCGAAAAAGAGTTAACGCCGCATACGCTACGGCATTCGTTTGCGACTCATTTATTGGAAAATGGCGCCGATTTACGTGCCGTGCAGGAACTGCTCGGTCATGCCGATATTTCGACAACGCAAATTTATACGCACGTCACAAAAACGCGCTTAAAAGACGTGTACCAACAATACCACCCGCGTGCATAACCATTTGTTTGCAACAAAACCATCTGAATAGGGGATGGTTTTGTTTTTTTTTTTTGCAAATTTATACACTACTGTAGATTCACTTCCTTTTCTCGTTAAAAAATTGTTCAAAATTACTCTCCTATTCTTGTTTGTACTTGCTTTTTTTATTGCGCATGCTTATGAAAACGTTTTATAATGTAGTTGTCAGACTTCTGACCAATAGAGGATTTGTGTGTTTTCAAAAAATAAGGGAATGATAAGTAGAGAACATCATTTTATAAAAGTAGGAGGAATGTACGTGAGTCATACATATAAACGTGTGTTTTTAATCGTAATGGACTCGGTTGGGATTGGGGAAGCGCCAGATGCTGAAAAATATAACGATAAAGGGGCAGATACGCTCGGACATATCGCGGAACATCGCGGTGGTTTGAACATGCCGAATATGGCGAAACTCGGCTTAAGCAACATCCGCGAGATTAAAGGAGTGCCAAAAGCGGAAAAGCCTCTTGCTTACTATACGAAAATGCAAGAAGCTTCCGCTGGAAAAGATACGATGACCGGACATTGGGAAATTATGGGGTTACGTATTGATACTCCGTTCCAAGTGTTCCCTGACGGGTTTCCAAAAGAATTGATCGATGAACTTGAAAAAAGAACAGGTCGAAAAGTCATCGGTAATAAACCAGCAAGCGGAACGGCAATTATCGAGGAACTTGGCAAAGAGCATATGGAAACCGGAGCGCTCATTGTCTACACATCAGCTGACTCCGTGTTACAAATTGCCGCTCATGAGGAGGTGATTCCGCTTGACGAGTTATACAACATTTGTAAAATCGCTCGCGAGCTGACACTAGATGAAAAATACATGGTTGGCCGCGTTATTGCTCGTCCGTTCATCGGAACGCCAGGTAACTTCCAACGCACAGCGAATCGTCATGACTATGCGTTAAAACCGTTCGGTCGCACCGTTATGAACGAGTTAAAAGATGCTGGTTACGATGTGATTGCAATCGGAAAAATTTCCGACATTTACGATAACGAAGGCGTCACAAAATCATTGCGCACAAAATCTAACATGGATGGAATGGATAAACTTATCGATACATTGCGTATGGACTTTACCGGACTTAGCTTCGTAAACCTTGTTGATTTTGATGCTATGTACGGTCACCGCCGTGATCCAAAAGGGTACGGAGATGCACTTGAAGAGTTTGACGCTAGACTTCCAGAAGTACTTGAACTTCTGAAGGAAGACGATTTACTTATCATTACCGCTGACCATGGCAACGACCCTATTCATCATGGAACAGACCATACGCGCGAATACGTGCCGCTTCTTGTGTACAGCCCAAGCATGAACGGTGGGAAAGAGTTGCCGCTTCGAAACACATTTGCTGATGTCGGGGCCACGATTGCCGAAAACTTTAACGTAAAAATGCCAAACTACGGAACAAGCTTTTTAGCGGATTTGAAATAGGGGGAAGTACGGGATGAATAAGCAAGCGATTGAAAAGGCTGCGAGTTATTTAAAAGAAAAGTTTTCGACGCCGCCGCAAATTGGTCTAATCCTTGGCTCTGGTCTCGGCGTGTTGGCGGATGAGATTGAAAATGCAATAAAAATCCCATATAAAGAAATACCGGAGTTTCCAGTTTCAACGGTCGAAGGGCATGCTGGTCAGCTCGTCTACGGTCAGCTTGAAGGAACGACTGTCGTGGCGATGCAAGGTCGCTTCCATTACTATGAAGGGTATAGCTTCGATAAAGTAACGTTTCCAGTGCGCGTCATGAAAGCGTTAGGCGTGGAACAATTAATTGTCACAAACGCTGCGGGAGGCGTGAATGAAACGTTCACACCGGGAGATTTAATGATTATTTCTGACCATATTAATAATATGGGCAGCAATCCGTTAATCGGCCCGAACGACCCAGATTTCGGTGTGCGTTTTCCTGATATGACGGAAGCCTACAGCAAACGATTACGAAAACTTGCCAAAGAGGTTGCTGCTCGATTAAATATAAAAGTACAAGAAGGGGTGTATGTCGCCAACACCGGTCCTTCTTATGAAACACCAGCGGAAATCCGCATGATTCGCGCCATCGGCGGCGACGCGGTTGGAATGTCGACTGTACCGGAAGTGATTGTGGCGCGCCATGCACAGATGGAAGTATTGGGGATTTCTTGTATTTCTAATATGGCGGCAGGAATTTTAGACCAGCCACTTACCCATGATGAAGTCATCGAAACAACAGAAAAGGTAAAAGCGGACTTTTTACGTCTTGTCAAAGCCATCATTGCTGAAATGGCGAAAAAATAATAGGAAAAGGTGATAGAGATGAGAATGGTTGATTTAATTGAGAAAAAACGAGATGGTCATGCCCTTACAAACGAAGAAATTCAATTTATCATCGACGGTTATACAAAAGGCGAGATTCCTGATTATCAAATGAGCGCCTTTGCGATGGCGGTCTTTTTCCAAGGAATGACCGAAGAAGAAACTGCTGCGCTTACGATGGCGATGGTTCATTCCGGAGATGTGATCGACTTATCAAAAATTGAAGGTATTAAAGTTGATAAACACTCTACGGGTGGGGTTGGTGATACAACGACACTCGTGCTTGGTCCACTTGTTGCTTCTGTTGGTGTGCCTGTAGCGAAAATGTCAGGACGCGGTCTTGGTCATACAGGAGGAACGATTGATAAATTAGAATCCGTTCCGGGATTCCATGTCGAAATTGATAATGATGAGTTTATCGATTTAGTAAATAAAAACAAAATTGCCGTCATTGGTCAAACCGGCAACTTGACGCCTGCCGATAAAAAGCTGTACGCACTCCGTGATGTTACGGCAACTGTTAACAGCATCCCGCTCATCGCCTCTTCCATTATGAGCAAAAAAATTGCCGCAGGCGCTGATGCGATTGTGCTAGACGTCAAAACAGGCGCGGGCGCGTTTATGAAAGATTTAGAAGGGGCAAAACAATTAGCAAAAGCGATGGTTGAAATCGGAAAACGCGTCGGTCGAAAAACGATGGCAATTATTTCCGATATGAGTCAACCGCTCGGTTATGCGGTCGGAAATGCGTTGGAAGTAAAAGAAGCGATTGATACGCTCAAAGGAGAAGGTCCAAAAGATTTAGAAGAATTATGCTTAACATTAGGAAGCCATATGGTGTACTTAGCGGAAAAAGCTTCTTCGTTAGAGGAAGCGCGCGAGATGTTAGAAAAAGCGATGAAAGACGGCTCTGCGCTTGAAGCATTTAAAACGTTCTTACGCGCCCAAGGTGGAGATGCGTCTGTTGTGGATGACCCATCGAAGCTGCCGCAAGCGAGCTATCAATTCGAATTAGAAGCAAATGAAGACGGATATGTGTCAGAAATTGTCGCTGATGCGGTAGGAACGGCAGCGATGCTTCTTGGAGCGGGACGAGCAACAAAAGAATCAACGATCGACTTAGCGGTGGGACTCGTGCTGCGGAAAAAAGTCGGTGACGAAGTGAAAAAAGGAGAATCGCTCGTTACTATTTATAGCAATACCGAACAGATTGATGAAGTGAAGAAAATGTTAACAGAAAGCATTAAAATCTCACCAAACCGCGTGACAGCGCCGACACTTATTTATGACAAAATTTCGTAACAAAGAGGCTGATAAAGGCCTCTTTTTTTTATGTCGTAAAATGCGGTGAAATTCTTTTATCGATTGTATAAAAACGTATGATTTGGAAAAAATGGCATGTATAAAGAATGGAGGGTTAGGAGATGAAGAGATTATTCATTCGTTTGTTCCTACTTACTTTTTCGTTTGCGCTTGTCGTTTCGGCAAACGTTCAAGCAGAAGAAAAAACAACAAAACCAAACATAGAGCTTATTAACAACGCAAAATCAGCGATTCTTATTGAACGGGATACGGGAACGATTTTGTATGAAAAAAACGCACACGAAAAACTACCACCTGCGAGTATGACAAAAATTATGACGATGTTATTAATTATGGAAGCGATTGATCAAGGGAAGCTAAAATGGAATGAAAAAGTGCGTGCCAGCGAATATGCGGCATCGATGGGAGGTTCGCAAATTTTCTTAGAACCAGGTGAAGAGATGACCGTTAATGAGTTATTGAAAGGCATTGCAATTGGTTCTGGAAATGACGCGTCTGTCGCAATGGCCGAACGAATTGCCGGCTCGGAAGAAGCGTTTGTCGAGATGATGAACAAAAAAGCAAAACAACTCGGCTTAAAAGATACTTCCTTTAAAAACGCAACCGGTTTACCAGCGAAAGGTCATTACAGTAGTGCCTATGATATGGCGATGATGGCAAAAGAGTTATTAAAATACGATCAAATTACGAAATACACCGGGAAATACGAAGATTACTTGCGGCCAAATACGGACAAAAAATTTTGGCTTGTTAATACGAATCGACTCGTGAAATTTTATCCGGGAGTCGATGGGGTCAAAACAGGGTTTACAAACGAAGCCAAATATTGTTTAACCGCAACAGCGAAAAAAGATGGCATGCGCGTTATTGCTGTTATATTTGGGGCACCGACTCCAAAAGATCGCAACGCACAAATTACAAAATTGTTAGATTACGCATTTAGTCAATATAAAACACATCCTGTTTATAAACGCAACGAAGTGATTACAAAAGTAAAAATAAACAAAGGAAAGCAGAAAGAAGTTGAGCTTGTCACCGCTGAACCGATCTCTGTTTTAACGAAAAAGGGAGCATCCGTCAATGATATGAAAAAGATTGTGAAAATAAAAGACAACGTGAAAGCACCGATTAAAAAAGGAGATGAGCTTGGCACGCTTATCTTAAAACGAGACGGAAAAGTGCTATTAAAACGCCCGCTTGTTGCGAAACAAACGGTAGCGGAAGCAAGTTGGTGGGATTTGTTTAAACGGACGTTACAAACATTTACAAAATCTTCATAACGCTTGTCATTTTTTGCGGGAAGCCTTCTGTTTTTAGCGAATCGGCACTAGTTTTGTCAGAGAGCAGGATTTCCACCATTTTTTAGCGAAACATTTCCCTATTCGAATGACAAGGGGGAAAGTGCAGTGAGTCTTGTAATGGACTTTGAAGTAAGACATGATGTATTGCTCATTCGTCTGTCTGGGGAGTTAGATCATCATACGGCAGAAGAACTTCGTGTCAAAGTGACCGATACGCTTGAAAAAGAACGAATTCGCCATATTGTGTTGAATTTAGAGCATTTAACATTTATGGATAGTTCTGGTCTTGGAGTTATTTTAGGTCGGTATAAACAAATTAAAAACCTCGGCGGAGAAATGATTGTTTGTTCCATTTCCCCAACGGTCAAACGGTTATTTGACATGTCTGGGTTGTTTAAAATTATTCGTCTCGAAACAGATGAACAATTTGCATTAAAAACATTGGGGGTGGCGTAATGAGAAACGAAATGCACCTCCAATTTTCCGCGTTAAGTCAAAATGAATCATTTGCTCGCGTAACAGTTGCCGCATTTGTCGCTCAGTTAGATCCGACGATGGATGAACTCACCGAAATTAAAACGGTCGTTTCTGAAGCGGTGACAAATGCAATTATTCATGGCTATAACAACGACCCGAACGGAATGGTGTACATTTCTGTTGTTATTGATAACGGTGTTGTCCATATAACAATTAAAGATGAAGGTGTGGGAATTGCCAATATTGAAGAAGCGCGTCAGCCGTTGTTTACAACGAAACCAGAGTTAGAACGCTCAGGAATGGGCTTTACGATTATGGAAAATTTCATGGACGAAGTTGTCATTCATTCGGAAGTCAATAAGGGGACAACAGTTCATTTAACGAAATATTTAACAAAGAGCAAAGCGCTATGCAATTAAGGGAGACATGCCTATGGATGTCGATGTCAAGCAAGAGCAGACGCAAATGAAAGACCATGAAATGAAAGAGCTCATCCGGCGCAGCCAAGAAGGGGACCAAGAAGCGCGAGATGAAATCATTCAAAAAAATATGCGGCTTGTTTGGTCAGTTGTACAGCGATTTCTTAATCGAGGCTATGAGCCGGACGACTTATTTCAAATTGGTTGTATTGGATTGTTGAAATCCGTGGATAAATTTGATTTATCGTATGATGTTAAGTTTTCCACGTATGCGGTGCCGATGATTATTGGCGAAATTCAGCGCTTTATTCGCGATGATGGAACGGTAAAAGTGAGTCGTTCATTAAAAGAGATGGGCAATAAAATTCGTAAGGCAAAAGATGAGTTATCGAAAAAATACGGCAGAGTTCCAACGGTAATGGAAATTGCTGATTATTTACAACTTTCGCCTGAAGAGGTCGTTCTCGCTCAAGAAGCGAGCCGATCGCCTACATCGATTCACGAAACCGTCTACGAAAACGATGGTGATCCGATTACGCTTCTTGACCAAATTGCTGATCAGGATGAAGTGTCATGGTTTGATAAAATCGCATTAAAAAAAGCGATGGAAGAACTCGATGAACGAGAGCGGCTCATTGTTTATTTACGTTATTATAAAGACCAAACGCAATCAGAAGTGGCATCTAGATTAGGCATCTCTCAAGTACAAGTATCGCGATTAGAAAAAAAGATTTTACAACAAATGAAACAAAGAATGGATGAATAACATCCATTCTTTTTCATTTTTATAAAATTATTGGTAATTGTTATCTATCCGTATCATTCCTTTTTTGTCCAAACATACTATTCACAAGAAAAATTTATGCTTAGGGTGGGAGGCAGATGGAAAAGACGGTATTTGTAAAATTGCGACATCGTATTCAAGTACGACCAAACACTACCGTGTCCATCGGCGACGTTGCCCAAATCATTGCCAACGATATGGAAATGGTAGAGCCATTAAAACGAATTACTTTATACAAAGTGCAACCGAGTGATAAAAGTATTGTGATTCTTGATATTATGCGTGTGGTCGATGCGATTGTTCGCACGAATCCATTACTGGATGTGCAAACGATTGGACCTGCGCAAACGATTGTGGAAGTCATTTATAAAAAACGACAAGTTTCTTTCATTTATTTTGTTCTTGTATGGCTTCTTCTTTTTATCGGGTCAGCGCTTGCGATTATGAATTTCCATGAAGATGTGAGCATGCAGCAAGTTCATCAACGCCTTTATACGATGATGACAGGAGAAAAAGTCGATAAACCGCTATTATTTCAAATTCCGTATTCACTTGGATTAGGATTAGGGATGATTTTATTTTTTAATCATGTGTTTCGCAAACGAATTAACGAAGAGCCTAGCCCTCTGGAAGTAGAAATGTTTAACTACCAGCAGTCACTTGATCAATACGTCATTTTACATGAAAACAAAGAAAGTATGAAGAAAATTGACGACGCTTGAAGTGATAGTTGTCATCTTTATTGGTTTTGCGGGGGGGCTAGCGACCGGAACGGGATTTGTCGCATTTTTAGTCGTTCTTGGCGTCATTCCGCGTCTGACGCAATTAACGAAAACGATGAAATGGGTTCGCGCTTATGAATGGAGTGCGGTGTTAGGTGCAGTGGTTGGTGGCTGGATGAGTTTGCGTTCTTCTGTTTTATACGTTTCGAAATATTGGCTCATTCCAATGGGGCTATTTAGCGGAGTGTTTGTGGGGATGCTGGCCGCAGCGCTAACGGAAGTGTTAAATGTATGGCCGATTTTAGCGAAACGAATGGGCATAGCAGATAAAATTGTCGTGTTATTAATGGCGATTGTATTTGGAAAAGTGTTTGGTTCGTTATTTCAATGGATTTATTTTGTTGACCGTTAATCAGGAGGAGTAAAGATGAAGTTAAGAGAGAACTATCAACAAGCGGTGAAGACGTTTCAGCCGAAACCTCCGTATGTTTTCAACTGTTTCAAAGCATTTTTCATTGGCGGTTTGCTTTGTGTAGGGGGAGAAGCATTGCAAAAGCTGTATATTCATTGGTTCGATTTTTCGTTGGTAGCGACCCAGCATCTTGTCGTTATAACATGGATGTTTCTAGCCATTGTGTTAACGGGAATAGGAGTATACGACAACTTTAGTCAATTTGCCGGGGCCGGAGCAACAATGTTAATGACTGGTTTTGCGAACTCTTTAGCAAGCGCTGCCCTTGAGCATCGAAGTGAAGGATGGGTAGCAGGAGTCGCCAATCATATGTTTAAAGTAGGCGGTGCGGTGATTGTATACGGGGTGGTTGCCGCTTACATTTTTGGGGTGATTGCTTACATTTTTTAATGTGAAAGAGGGAGCTTCCGTGAGACTTGTCGGAAAACAAACATGGGTATTTGAAAACGAAGTGTATATTCAAGCGACCGGAACGGCGGTTGGACCGCTTGAAGCGAAGGGACCGCTCGGCTCTCAATTTGATGTGACCCATCACGATTTGTATTGTGGTGAAAAAACATGGGAACTGGCGGAACGCCGCTTAATGAAAGAAGCAATTGAAGTTTGCTTGCAAAAAGGGAACGTAAAGATTGATGATGTTGACTTTTTTTTAGCCGGCGATTTGTTAAATCAAAATGTGACTGCCAATTATACCGCTCGTGATATTCCCGTTCCGTTTTTATGTATGTTCGGTGCCTGTTCCACATCGATGGAAACGCTGGCCGTTGGTGCCGCGCTAGTGGACGGTGGATTTGCAAAAAGAGTATTAACAGCAACAAGTAGTCATAATGCAACCGCAGAAAGGCAGTTTCGCTATCCAACAGAGCTTGGGGTTCAAAAACCGAAAAGTGCTACCTTTACGGTGACAGGAGCAGGTGCCGCGCTTATTAGCAGCGAAAAAAGCTTATTTCGAATTACTGCCGCTACCATTGGAAAAGTGGTCGATGTGGGGATGAAAAATCCGTTAGATATGGGATCGGCGATGGCCCCCGCTGCCGCTAGTACGATTGAGCAACACTTTTTAGACTTGCATGCCTCACCGAAGGATTACGATTTAATTGTGACCGGAGATTTATCGCGAGTCGGCAGTGTCATCGTCAAACAGTTATTGATGGAAGATGGCTATGATGTAACAACCAATCATAACGATTGTGGGTTAATGATTTATCGACCGGATGAAGGTGCATTTGCCGGCGGGAGCGGTTGCGCTTGTTGCGCGGTCGTGACGTACGGTCATTTGCTAAAAGAAATGGAAAAAGGAAAGTTTCGTAAAATATTGGTCGTAGCTACTGGAGCCCTGTTAAGTGCGACGATGATTCAACAAAAACAATCGATTCCAGCCATTGCCCATGGTGTCGTACTCGAAGCGGTGAGGAGGTAAACGAGGATGGATTATGTAATGGCGTTTCTCATTGGGGGAGTGATTTGTGTGATTGCTCAGCTATTAATCGATGTAGGGAAACTTTCGCAAATGCATGTGATGAGCCTGCTTGTCGTTGTTGGAGTGGTTTTGACCAGCTTCGGTTTATACGATCAATTTGTTGCACTCGCTGGAGCAGGGGCGATCATGCCGATTAGTGGGTTTGGCTATTCCTTAATGAAAGGAGTATTGACGCATGGGAAAGAAAACGGCTGGATGAGCATCGGAGCAGGAATGTTTCAATTTGCTGGAATGAGTCTCTCGTTTGTCATTGTTCTTTCTTTTCTCACAGCGCTTGTATGTAAGCCGAAAGGATAATCAATATGAAAAAAAGACGCGTCATCTTAGTAACCGACGGTGATGAATTTGCTTGGCGGACGATTCAATACATTGCGAAACAAGTGGGCGGTCGCTGCATTGGTCGTTCATACGGAAACCCATCGAAGTTAACCGGAGAACAATTAGTGAAGCTCATTTTACAAACTCCATATGACCCTGTATTTGTGATGTTTGATGATTGTGGGGCGATCGGTGAAGGAGCGGGAGAAAAAGCGCTCCGATATGTGGCAACACACGAGCAAATCGATGTGTTGGGTGCGATTGCTGTTGCTTCGAATACACATCAGCACGAATGGACGAGAGTCGATGTAAGCATTGATCGTGATGGAATTTTAACGGAGTATGGAGTCGATAAAGACGGAGTACGAGAGCTGGAAGTAGGGCGTATGAACGGTGATACCGTTTATTGTTTAGATCAATTAAATATTCCGATTATCGTCGGAATTGGAGATATTGGAAAAATGGGGTATCGGGATCATGTGAAGTATGGTTCACCGATAACGCGCAAAGCGGTAGAACTCATCCTGGAAAGGAGTGGATATGATGGCAACAGAAACAAACAACATTCCGATTTCTGAGAGGCTCGTCGACAATGAAAAATTCTTTAAAGAAAAAATTGGTATTGGCACGAGTTTTGATTTAGGAATACGGAAAGTGAAAGCATTAAAAAAAGAAGTACATATTTATTATTGCACCGGTTTGTGTGATACGCAGTATTTGATTGAATTGTTAAAACAAATCGTATACATTAACGACCATGAAAGACAAACGGCACAAGCGAAACAAATTATTGAAAATCGTCTCGTTCACCAACAAGTCAGTCCGGTTGAAAATTTAGACGAGGCCGTTGATAAGTTATTGTCTGGATTAATTGTGATTTTAATCGAGGGAGAAACGAGAGGATTTGTGGTCGATGTGCGCAGCTATCCTGGACGGCAGCCACAAGAACCGGATACAGAAAAAGTCGTTCGCGGTGCCCGTGATGGCTATGTCGAAAATATTATTGTCAATACGGCGTTAACGAGACGACGCATTCGGGACGAACGTTTGCGCTTTGAAATCTTTCAAGTTGGCGAACGTTCGAAAACGGATATATGCATTGCGTATATTAAAGATGTCGCTGACCAAGGTCTTGTCGAGTTAGTAAAAAAAGAACTTCAACAAATTAAAATTGATGGGTTAACGATGGGCGATAAGACAGTCGAAGAATTTTTAGTGAAACAAGGATATAATCCGTATCCGCTTGTCCGTTACACAGAAAGACCAGACGTGGCCGCAACCCATCTTTTGGAAGGACATGTGCTCGTGATGGTTGATACTTCTCCAAGCGTCATTATTACGCCGACGACCTTTTTCCATCATGTACAGCATGCTGAAGAATATCGACAAAATCCTGCGGTCGGGACGTTTGTGCGCTGGGTACGCTTCTTAGGGATTTTAACATCGTTATTTCTTTTGCCTCTTTGGATGTTATTTGTCACTGAGCCTTCATTATTACCAGATAAATTAGCGTATATTGGACCGAATAAGCATACGAATATCCCTGTCATTATTCAAATATTTATTGCTGATTTTGGGATCGAATTTTTACGAATGGCAGCGATTCATACGCCGACACCATTATCGACCGCAATGGGCTTAATTGCTGCCGTATTAATTGGACAAATTGCGATTGATGTTGGCTTGTTCGTACCAGAAGTGATTTTGTATGTGTCTGTTGCCGCGATTGGCTCATTCGCCACGCCAAGTTATGAATTAAGTATTGCTAACAAAATCGCTCGGTTGTTATTGGCATTAGCTGTCGCATTATTTAAAGTACCAGGTCTTGTCATTGGTACAACCGTTTATTTGCTTCTCTTAACACGCATTCGCTCCCTTAATACACCGTATTTGTGGCCATTTATCCCATTTGATCCAGCAGCGTTTATGCAAATTGTGATTCGTCGTTCGGTTGCCGGTTCGAAAGTAAGACCAAGTATTGTTCATCCGCAAAATCGCCAAAAACAACCAACATAATTTTGCAAAAAATCAGTTGCAACATTTGGCAAGTTATGATAAGTTATACGTAATCTTTTTACCGCGGAAAAGGCAGTTAATCACCGCTTATTAACTGTCTTTTTTGCTTTACGTACGCATAAAAATTGATGGGTTTGAATATTTAATCTAGCGGGAATGAGGGGTCGACATGTTTTTTCATGGAACAAGTCGTGTTAATGACAAAGGACATTTAGAAATCGGCGGCGTCGATGTGGTCGATTTAGCAAACGAATACGGTACGCCGTTGTATATTTATGATGTTGCATTAATTCGCGAACGTGCGCGCGCGTTTAAAGAAACGTTTGAAAAACACGGAGTGAAAGCGCAAGTCGCATACGCAAGCAAAGCGTTCTCGACTGTTGCGATGATTCAATTAGTTGAAGAAGAAGGATTATCGCTTGATGTCGTGTCTGGTGGAGAATTATATACGGCATTAAAGGCCGAGTTTCCTCCTGAACGCATTCATTTTCATGGAAATAATAAAAGTCGTGCCGAATTAGAGATGGCGCTTCAACATCGTATTGGCTGCGTAGTCGTTGATAACTTTTACGAATTAGAAATGCTTGAGGAGTTAAGCAAGCAATACGGTGTTACCACTTCCATCCTATTAAGAGTAACGCCGGGGATTGAAGCGCATACGCATGATTATATTTTAACAGGGCAGGAAGATTCCAAATTCGGCTTTGATTTAAATAACGGACAAGCGGATGAAGCGTTAAAAAAAGCATTGGCGTCAACGTCTCTTAAAGTGTTGGGACTTCATTGTCATATTGGTTCACAAATTTTTGATACGACGGGATTTGTGTTAGCGGCACAGAAAATTTTTAACAAAATCGGCAGCTGGAAAGAGGAACATGGCTTTGTACCGGAAGTGGTCAATCTTGGCGGCGGTTTTGGGATTCGCTACACGAGTGAAGATGATCCAATTCCAGCTTCGATGTATGTCGAACAAATTATTGAAGAAGTCAAAAAACAAGTAGCGGAGCTTGGCATTGCGATGCCAGAAATTTGGATTGAACCGGGGCGTTCGTTAGTCGGCGATGCTGGGACAACAATTTATTCGATCGGTTCGCGAAAAGAAGTGCCAAACGTTCGGCAATATGTTGCGGTCGATGGCGGCATGAGCGACAATATTCGCCCGGCGTTGTATGAAGCGAAATATGAGGCCGTACTCGCCAACCGTGTTCTTGATGAACATGAAGAAGTTGTTTCGATTGCCGGAAAATGTTGTGAAACGGGAGATATGCTCATTTGGGACTTGCCGCTTCCAAAAGCACAGCCCGGCGATTATTTAGCGGTTTTTTGCACGGGAGCATACGGTTATTCGATGGCTAACAACTATAACCGCATTCCACGTCCCGCTGTTGTGTTCGTCGAAAACGGAGAAGCCCAACTTGTGGTGAAGCGGGAAACGTACGAAGATTTAGTGCGCTTAGATGTGCCGCTAAGGGCGAAGGTGAATAAAAAGGTCACGGTGTAAGCCCGTGACCTTTTATTTTTGTGGTTCTGATGAAGTAAACGCTGACTTAATCGCGTTCCAAATTTCTTTTAAGATATCAATGATATTTTGGATAAACGTTTTTCCTTCTTTCGATTGCAGGAATGTCGAAAGTTTGTCTTTTGCTTTGCTTAATTGGTCATTGACTTGATTCCAGTCAATGTTTAAGTTTTTCATTTTGTTGAATAAGGAAATTAAGCTGTTGATTTCGTCTTCTGTCAACGTAATGCCTAAATCTTTGGCGACGCGTTCAATGAGCGCGCGCAAGTCTGCATCAGTTTTTGGTGGATTTTTAGCGATTTCTTCTTTAATTTTGGCAAGAAGCGCAACGGCTTTGTCATTGCCGATCGATTGACCAAGCTTTGCCGTTTTCACCATTTCCTCGTTTGCCACTTTTTTCACTTCATCTGGAATGACTTTGTCGGAAGAAATTTCATATGCCTTCATTAAGCCGGTTAAGGCAGCTGTACCAGAGACAGGAAATGGAGCAGTAATATAAATTTTCGCATCTTTCACTCCGGCCGTAATGAGGGCGTTTGTATACATTTCTTTTGTGACCCATGTAATGTTATTCGTTTCGACATCAAGTCCAGAGCCTTTTGCCCCAATCGTAATCATTGACGACGAAATCGCTTTTGTTCCGATTTGCGCGTTTGGCACGACGCCATCTAAATATTTATGTTCCTCCGCGTTAGAAACAGTAATGATTTGCGCATTTTCCGGCGCATTCATTTCATTTAATACTTGCTGCTTTTGTTGCTCGGTTAAATTTTCTCCTAATGTAATAATAACATCGCCTTCTACTGCATCTGCAGCGGCCATCGCTGGGTAAATAAACAGTAGTGACGCTACTAACAATCCCGCAATGCTTCGTTTCAATTCAATTACCTCCTTTTCATTCATTATCGCATTTTTTCCAACAGACATTCCTATTGTACAAAGAATGTTTGGAATATAAAAGTAAAATGTAGTAGAATGAGAAAAGCGGAGCCGAGCTAGACAATACGAAAAGCGGAGGCGAGCGCCTAACCGCGATCAGCATTTCAAAGCCGCCGAGGAGGCTGTTGCCGCCGCAGTGCGGATTTGAAATGACTCGAGCGGTTGCGAGCCGAGCTAGACAATGAAAAAAGCTCGTTTATTTAGACGATTCAAACAGGGTGGAGGTTTCATGATGAAAAAAGCGTTAATCGAAATGGAAAACGGTGATCGCATCGTTATCGAGTTATTTCCAAACGAAGCACCGGGAACAGTGGCCAATTTTGAAAAATTAGCAAACGAAGGTTTTTATAACGGGTTAACATTCCATCGCGTTATTCCGGGCTTTGTTAGTCAAGGAGGATGCCCGCGTGGAAACGGAACAGGTGATGCCGGCTACACGATTAAATGCGAAACAGACAACAATCCACATAAACATGTAACGGGTGCGGTTTCGATGGCACACCGTGGCCGCGATACAGGTAGCTGCCAATTCTTTATCGTTCACGAGCCACAACCGCATTTAGATGGAGTACATACCGTATTCGGTCAAGTGATTGAAGGAATGGATGCGGTTTATCGCATCAAGCAAGGCGATGTCATGAAAGAAGTAAAAGTTTGGGACGAACAATAATCTTCGATCGAAAAAAGACTTAACAGATTAGCGGCTGTTAAGTCTTTTTTCTGTATAATGAGCTAAGAGATGAAAAAAATGAAGCTCAGCAATATTTTTTACACTTAGGGAAATGGCGGAAGCCGCGACCCTAGGTGTTTTTTATTGAAAGAATGAAATAGATGGGCAGAAGTTAATCTAATAAAGGAATGAACAGCACACCGATAAGAAGAAGAATAGGTAGTGCCACAAATACCCAAGCACCTGGCCGAGCAAAATTGACTGTCCAGCCAATTCCAAATCGTTTTTCTACGAAAAGGGCTGGATCGTTGCGATTAAAATAAAACATCCCCCATTTCCAATACTCGTCATTATCGTAGTCAACCCAAAGTGTTTCCTCTCCTTTTTCAGTTGTGATTCGACTTCCACCCTGTCCGATTTTAAATGCTAGCCACAATATCCAAATGAATTGTGAAGCAAGTACGATGATAGTTGTTATCATAAGCGCAACTTTAGGAATATGGGTGATAACAGCCAATTGAATAACGAAAAACAACGTAGCTGTTAAAATCGAAGAGCCGATCATAAATAAAGACCAGTGACGTCTAAAAACAATATTTTGTTTTTTCGATTTTTCTGGATTCGCTGCGTTTAATTCTTGTTTCGCTTTTTTTATAGCCGCATTGACAACCATCATTAGTATAGTGGTGAATATTTGGATAATTGGTAAAATAGAAACAGTATATATCGATTTATTTGTATAACGGGTAACATTTCCTTGTAAATCAAAATGAACAGGTAAACGATCAGGTAGTTTTGGATACATGCCAATAGTGATTAAGATGGTTAAAAAGGAGATAAAAATAGGGATTAAAAACCATCCGTTTGAATAAACAATGTGATTTTCTCTAAATTTTATATCGATAATGACACGTTCCTTCCGTTCCACCTTCCAGTTGTACTCCTTTTTTAATTGTTTCATCTGTTTATGAAATGGGATGTAGATGAGAAAAGGAGTCAATATGAGCAGGAAGCTGAACAAAACAATAGCTATCGCCATTATTGTTTCAGATTTAGTAAAAAATGGAAGAAGAGGAATGGAGAGTAGCAATAAACTTGTGGTAATTCCTGCTCGGATGGCATACTGTTTTCGTAAATGTTTTATGACCGGTAATTGAGATGCTTCTTCTGGGATGGAGACCCCAAAGCTTTGGGTCGGTTTTGTTAAATAAGGAGTTGCTGAAAGTAAAATGATTGCAGGAAGAAAAGAAACAATCAAAAGAATCACATCAGCAAGAGACATTAACACTGACCTCCCTTGAGTTCGATTTCTTCGAAAATTTCTGAACAAAGTGTTAAAAACTGACTTTTGGTTAAATGACGACAAACGGATTCCATCGCTAAAGGACGAAGAGAAGCAGATAATCGCCTATAAAACTTATCATCCGCTTTTCTTATTTCTTCGCTGTTAACGACTGCTCCTTTCTTACGGTGAATTTGAATGAAGCCTAGCTGTTTTAAATGTTGGTAAGCTTTATTCACTGTAAGCATATTTACTCCTAAATCGGCGGCTAATGTTCGTACGGGAGGTAGTTTATCACCTGGCTTTAATTCCCCGATAGCAATGCCTTCTATAATGGCGTGAACAAGCTGCATGTAAATCGGAATGTCTGATTGAAAATCTAATTCAATTAGCATAAAGCACTCTCTCTCTTATTTTATTTGTTATACATATAGTATAACAAATAAAATAAGAAATATATGTAATTTTTCACGGCTGTTGATTATCCAAAATTAGGAATACTTCTCCCGTAAAAATGGGCATGCTCAAATAAGACAGCTACCATCTCTGATTTCCAATCGAGAGGAAGTTGCCCAAATAAAACCCGACGAACGAAAGAAATGAACGTGA
>JBHGYD010000027.1:0-3732 GCA_041920415.1 Anoxybacillaceae bacterium | reverse complement strand
TTGAGTAGAATTCACGTATAGTCCTCCTTGGTATTCAATTTAGGGGTCAATTTATCCGTTTGACACCCCCGAATCATACCAAGAGGGCTTTTTTTGTTCAAGTCCCCAAAAAAAGCTTCTAACAGGAATGCTCCTTTTTATGGTTTATGAGCATAAACCATACTTTGTAATTTCCCTTCCTTCCCAGGCTCACCTATCGGGTCGGACAATCGAGTACATTCTTGAAAAGCATAATGCTTACAGCCAAGACATTTGTTTTGTTCTAAATTGGCTAACGCAAAATCGATTGCATCTCCAGTGTGTTCAAAGAAATATTCTTCTCCAATCTCTTCATACAATCCTGTTCTTTTCAGAACTTCTTTCGGTTGAGTTTGAAGACCCGAAATGAGAATCATTCCACCTTGCTTTTTAAAATGTTGAACAATGCTAGATAAATTTGATTCTCCCGTAGTGTCCATGTATGGAACCTTCCCCATTCGCAAAATCAACACTTTTGGGCGATGATTGATCGTTCCCATAATAGATTTTTCAAACATTTGTGCCGCTCCGAAGAAAAGGGGGCCTTCAATCGTATAGATGCTAATCTGAGGGCAATCACGTCCCTCGTTCACTATATGTGACTTTACTTTATTCTTCTTGTCTGCCGGATCTGGAAGCACCTTTGCAACTGTGAGTATTTCACTCATTCGTTTTGCAAAGAGGATAATTGCCAAAATTAGCCCAACCTCAATCGCAGTAGTAAGGTTAGTGAATACGGTAAGAAGGAATGTAATAACCAAAATGATTGAATCGCTCGTTTTTGTCATTAGTACGTGAGCAAATTCTTTTCGTTCACTCATATTCCACGCAACGACCATCAGAATAGGTGCCATACTTGCTAATGGAATAGCAGATGCATAAGGCGCGAAAAGCAATAATACCACCAAAACAACTATACCGTGAATAACACCTGACATTGGCGAAGTGGCACCATTTTTAATATTTGTTGCTGTTCTGGCTATGGCTCCTGTTGCAGGAATCCCGCCAAATAAAGGGGTTATCATATTAGCAATTCCCTGCCCCATTAACTCACGATTACTGTTGTGTTTGCTTCCAGTCATTCCATCTGCAACAACAGCAGAGAGCAAAGATTCGATTCCCCCTAGCATTGCGATAGCAAACGCAGGACGAAGCAGGTGCTGAATTTTTTCGAAAGTGATTTCTGGAAAGTGAAAACTCGGTAACGTACTAGGAATTTCACCGAATGTTGAGCCAATGGTTGCTACTTTATCTGGATAGAGTAAATTTGCAACTATACTTGAAACGATTAATCCGATTAGTGGACCTGGCACTTTCGGAAAATATCTTGGAGTAAGCAAGATCAAGACCAAACTTATCATTGCCGTGAAGACACTGAAAAGATTAATCGTATCCAAGTGAATGAAGATTTCTTTCATATTGGATAAGAAATCTTCGTGCTTTTCAATGCCTGTTAGCCCTAAAAAGTTGGCGATTTGTCCTGAAAATATAATAACCGCAATCCCTGAAGTAAAACCAATTGTAACAGGACGCGGGATGTATTTAATCAATGTGCCTAACTTAAACAACCCCATTAGAAATAACATAACACCAGCTAAAAAGCCAGCAATTAGCAAATTTTCGTAACCATACGTCATTACAATTCCTAAAAGAATGGGAATAAAGGCACCAGTCGGACCACCAATTTGAAATTTAGATCCGCCAAAGAGCGAGATTAATATTCCTGCGATGATTGTCGTATAAATCCCATACTCTGGTTTAACACCAGAAGCAATGGCAAATGCCATACCAAGAGGAATGGCAATCACACCAACAATAATACCTGAAAGAAGATCTTTTCGAAAGTGCTGAAATGTGTAGCCGCTAAATCTGTCTGAAAAAAAATGTCCCACAAAAACCCCTTCTTTTTTATTATTTGTATATTTGAATTTTTGAATATACATAAAATAATATATAACATTCCTATTTGCAGTTGTCAAAGCTCATTCCCTAATGAGAAAATATTTATTCATTGATTAGAAATCTTCCATCGTTTGAGCGGGCTTAATTCACCCATTTATGTAGCTGCAACCTTTTTCATCTCTCCCACCATCCCTTACCTCTCTAAGCCTTAATCCCATTATCCAAAATCTGCAATATAATAAAGTTTATCCCTCTTTTCCTCCCATTTTGGCTCATTTGTGTACCAATTTTTTCGGTGTGACGGAGAGAAAAAAGTTTGTCCAGATTGAACAGGAAAAAGGGACAACATGATTAGAAAAAAAATGATCTTCTCTTGCTCTTTGCCTCTTGCACCTCATAAAAAATTGAAGGGAGATCAGCACAATATTAAAAGGAAAAAGAGTCAAGGGAGAAAGCGGAAATCCTTTATATGTTTATCTCGCTTTATTTTTTCTTTTCTCTTACTTTAGAACCTTGAATACTAATAACAATACAAACAGCAGTAAAGCAATCTTTTTCATTGACAACACCGTTCATATTTTTCCCGATCCATTAGAATTTGCAACAAAATCTAGAGTTTCTTCCTTACAACTGCTCACTTTTAGAATTATATTCAATTGAAAACAAAAAACCGTAAACCCTTGTATATCAAGGATTTACGGCTTCTTTAATTGATGATTCCGACTGGGCTCGAACCAGCGACCTCTACCCTGTCAAGGTAGCGCTCTCCCAGCTGAGCTACGGAATCAAGTACGTTTTAACAATCACATTTTCAATTATATTCATGTCCACATACATTGTCAAATACTTTTTTAAAAAAATCATTATCATCGCTTGAAATTTTTTTATTTGCTACAATGAACGTACAATCTATTAGAAAGGAAGTCGCATATGAGTTTAAAAATCCGTGTATACTCTGACTTTGTTTGTCCGTTTTGTTACATCGGGGAAAAGCCGCTGATGGAAGCGATTCAAGGAAAAGATGTTGAAATCGAATGGATGCCGTTTGAGCTTCGTCCAGAACCGGTGGAACCATTATCTCCTAACAGCGACTACATCCAGCAAGCGTGGCACCAATCCGTCAAACCGCTTTCGACGCGATTTGGAGTGAACATGGAACTTCCAGATATCGATCCGGTTCCGCGTACACATTTTGCGCATGAAGGGTATCAATACGCGAAAGAACACGGAAAAGCGCTTGAATATGTTCGTGCTGTCTTCTCTGCATATTGGCAAAAAGGAAAAGATATTAGCGATATCGCTGTTTTAGCCGAAGCTGCAGAAAAAATTGGCCTAAATAAAGAAGAATTTCAAGAGGCTCTTGAAACGCGCCGCTTTAAAGACGCTCATCAACAAGCGTTACAACATGCATATGAAGAAGCTCAAATTACCGCCGTTCCGACATTTGTCATCGGAAACCGCATGCTTCGCGGCTTGCATACAAAAGAGATGCTGGAAAAAATCATCCTTGAACAAGCACAAAGCGAAGAAGAGGCAATCGGTACTAGTTGCGAAATTGACGGCTGCTAAAAAATTTCGTCCATTGATTACATTCAATGGACGTTTTTTCTTTTTCTTATAAAATATCACTTTAGCAGGAAGCATGTAATGTAATATCCGTATTGCTTGGCGATTGAACTACTCCCACTTTCACTTCGTTTAGAAGTGGGAGATTCTTGGGTAATCCCTTCTATCGAAGGGAAATGGACCAAGCGATCCCCGCCGTCCCAGCGGTTCAGTTAGAATATCCTAACAATCGAAGCCCTTCCCGAA
>JBHGYD010000012.1:0-6815 GCA_041920415.1 Anoxybacillaceae bacterium | reverse complement strand
TTTGTGGTGAATTGTGATGAGTTGTGGTGACTCTATTATACCAAAAGAGGAACGGTTTTCTTATTTTTTTTGCGCCAAAAAAGTGGAGGGTGTCCGAAAAGCGAACGCCTAGCGAACACTTTTGGGACACCCTCTTTTTTATATTTTGTAATAAATGTTATATTTATCATGATTAAACATCTTTATGACCAACTCTTTGTAAATGCTTAATATGGACCGATGTTGTATGATGTAAATGATAAAAGGGCTCTGATAGAAAGGATGATATCGTGAAAGTAAATGCAGTGAAGGTCATTGCCATTCTCTCCGTCCTTGCAAGCGGCTTGTGGCTTGTCGGTCTAGGGATGACGGTGAGAGATCAATTTTTTTATGAAACCGCGCCACATGTAAAAAAAGTCTCGTTAAAAGAGGTTCCTGAAAAAAAAGATCATCGTTTTCATATCGTCGCTCTTGGCGATTCGTTAACTCGAGGAACGGGAGACGAAAGCGCAAAAGGATATGTCGGTTATGTATTGGACGAGCTGCGAACCAAAACAAATGAGCCGATTGATGTCACCAACTTGGCTATTAAAGGGCAACGGTCTGCGGGGTTAGCAGCGCAGCTTCAACAGGTAGAAGTTCAACGACAAATTAAACAGGCGGATGTCATATTGATGACGATCGGTGGGAATGACTTATTTCAAGGTGGAGAAGCGCTGAGTAACTTTTCACTCGATCGAATCAATAAAGCCAAAGCTGACTATCTCCACAACTTAGATACGATTTTCAAAACCATTCGCACTGTAAATCCAAATGTGGTTGTGCTTTACATCGGTCTTTATAATCCGTTTAGCAACCTCAGCAATGCCAAAACAACATCCGCTATTGTTCGCCAATGGAATTTTGACTCAGCGGAAGTAGCCGCGCGCTACCCAAAAGTGATTGCGGTTCCAACGTTTGATTTGTTTGAACTCCATGTAAACGACTATCTCTATAGTGATAAGTTCCACCCGAACAAAGAAGGATATAGGCTTATTGGCGAACGTGTGGCATCGCTTATTACTTTCACGAAGGAGGAAGGCAAGTGACGAAAAATGCGACCCTTGTTGTAACCAACTTACGAAAAAAGATTGGAAAAAAGGAGATCATTAAAGGGCTTTCCTTTGAGTTGAAAGAAGGGGAAGTATTTGGTTTTTTAGGTCCAAATGGCGCAGGGAAAACAACAACGATTCGCATGCTTGTCGGACTGATAAAGCCGACATCTGGACATATTTCTCTATGTGGCTATGATTTACATCGCCAATTTTCAAATGCGATTCGCCATATTGGCTGTATTGTTGAAAATCCGGAACTTTACCCTTATTTAAGTGGATGGGAAAACCTTGAGCATTTTGCGCGAATGGTACCTGATATTCCAAAGGAACGAATTGCAGAAGTCGTTGAATTAGTCGGACTGCAAAACCGCATCCATGATCGTGTTCGCACTTATTCATTAGGAATGCGTCAACGTCTGGGGATTGCTCAGGCGTTGCTAGGGAAACCGAAAGTATTAATTTTAGATGAACCGACAAACGGGTTAGATCCCGTTGGTATTCGTGAAATGCGTGAATTTATTCGCTTTTTAGCGGAAAAAGAAGGATTGAGTGTCCTTGTTTCCTCTCACTTATTAAGTGAAATTCAACTCATGTGTGATCGTGTTGCGATTATGTCAAAAGGAAAAATTATTCGAATTGATACCGTCGAGCATCTTCTTCGAGAACAAGCACGCGTCGTTTGGAAAGTAGAGCCAATCGAAAAAGCAAAAGCGATTTTAGGAGAAGAAACGTTACTACTAGGAGAAAAAGACGGTACGTTGATTACACCGTATGAAACAGAAAAACTCCCGGTTTGGAATGAAAAGTTAGTGCAAGCAGGTGTCAAGGTGAGTGAAATTCAACCGAAACTCCCGACGCTTGAAGATTTATTTATCGAGCTAACAGGAGGGGAGACGATTGATTAATTTAGTTTATAATGAAATGATAAAGATTGTTCGGAAAAAACGCCTGTTCATCATTGCGGCGATTATTGCTGTTCTCGTGGCTTTGTTTACGTATGCTCAATGGAAGCATGTACAATCGTTGCAGGAACGATTAGGAACAAGTGATTGGCGCACTCAACTTCAACAACAGATTATTGACACACAAAATCGGTTAAATTCAAGCGGGATATCCGAAGAATGGCGAAAATTTTTAAAAATCCGCCTTACTCAACAACAATATTATTTAGATCATAATATCAATCCGTCCGCACCTGGTGCTCCGACCTTTATGCGGATGTTTGTTGAAAATTCGATTGACTTGTTTCTTCCGTTAATGGTCATGGTCATTGCCGCTGATTTAGTTTCTTCCGAGGCGAGCGGCGGAACAATCAAATTGCTTTTAACAAGACCGGTAAAAAGGTGGCGAATTTTACTGAGTAAATACATAGCGATGATTTTATCGATTTCATTCATTTTGTTATCGGTAACGATCATCTCTTATCTTATCTCGGGAGCGGTATTCGGATACGGCGGCTGGAATTTACCGTTATTAACAGGATTTACGATTAACGGTGAAGAATTGAATACATCGAACGTTCATTTACTTCCACAGTGGCAGTATTTGTCCATGGAATTAGGACTTGCTTGGTTTGTTTCTGTTATTGTCGGGACATTAACGTTCATGCTTTCGGTTTTGATGAGAAGTACAGCCGCTGTGATGGGGATTATGTTAGCGGCGCTTATTTCCGGCGCAATATTATCGAGCATGGTCTCATCTTGGGAATCAGCAAAATATCTCTTTATGGTCAACTTGCGCCTAACGGATTACATCAGCGGTATGGCACCACCGATTGATGGCATGACACTCGGGTTTTCAATGACCGTTCTTGCGGTTTGGGGACTTATTGGACTTGTTGTTTCTTTTGTTGTGTTTACGAAAAGAGATGTGTATTAAGCAACGGTAAAAAGGTAAGCACATATGAATTGTGAATAATATGTTTGCTTACCTTTGACTATTGCTCTTGAAATATCCCTTTTTCGCATGTTGGGATGATGCGAAATATGATTTGTTTGTTGTTTTTTCGAATATATTTTATTCGGTTGACAAAAAATGGTTTATGATTTATATTATTAAATAATTAGATAATTATCTAAATAACGAAATAAACGTGGTGAGAATGATGAAGATGAATCTTGTTTATAAAGCTCTAGCAGATCCAACAAGGCGAGATATATTGAACCTTTTAAAAAGCAAGGACTTAACGGCAGGGGAAATTGCAGACCACTTTCGTATTTCAAAGCCAAGCATATCTCATCATCTAAACTTGTTAAAACAAGCTGAATTAGTCCAAGCTGAAAAACAAGGGCAATATATCTACTACTCTATAAATACGACTGTTTTGCAGGAGGTCTTGAGTTGGGTTTTATCATTACAGAGTGAAAAGGGGAAGGCGGAATGAAAAAGCATTGGTATTTCATCTTACTAATGGCAGTGAGTTTCGGACTATCGATATGGGCGTATCCTCAGTTACCTAACCAAGTTCCCACCCATTGGAACTTTTCTGGGGAAGTGGATGGCTACTCCTCAAAGCTATTTGCCGTATTGTTTAGTCCTTTCCTAATTTTATTTTTATATGTGTTGTTGCTTGGAGTGCCCAAAATTGATCCACTTAAAGAGAACTATAAGAAATTTGAAGGTACGCATCGCATTATTCTTTACTCAATTCTTACGTTTTTGGTGTTCGTTCATACCGATATTATCTTAAATGGTCTTGGCTACCGTGTTTCTATGGATTGGTTAGGATCTGCAGGTATAGGAGTGCTCTTCATGATTCTAGGAAATTATATGCCTAGAGTAAAAGCGAATTATTTTGTTGGCATTCGAACACCTTGGACACTTGCGAGTGAGCTCGTTTGGGCACAAACCCATCGCTTTGGCGGAAAGGTCTTTTTCTTAGGAGGCTTAGTGCTGATTGCTAGCTCTATACTACCCGATTTCGCTCATCCATATAGTATGGGAGTTTCCTTGTTTTTCATAATTGTATTACCTATTGTTTATTCGTATTTCGTTTATAAAAAGCTTGGTAAGTAAATACAATATTCCTAAAAAAATAACCTCTGGTGCGGTTGAACGATGCGGTTCAACCGCACCAAGAAAAACAAGAGTTAACCAAGGAGGAACCTATGAAGAAACAACGAGGGATTCGCCGCATTAAAACCGTACAGTATCAAACAAATAGTCCTATTCATCGCAATGGCTTTATTTTAGAACCAGGAAATTGGAAAGAGTATGATCCTTTTTTAATGCTTGCTGAAGATTTCTTCCAAAGAGGAACGTTCGATCTTCATCCGCATCGCGGCATTGAAACGGTAACATATGTGATTGATGGAACGCTTGAACATTTTGACAACAAAGCTGGCTATGGAAAGCTTGAGCCAGGGGATGTGCAGTGGATGACCGCTGGAAGGGGCGTCATTCATAAGGAAGATCCAGCACCTGGTTCCACCGTACACAGTTTGCAATTGTGGATTAATTTACCGAGTTCGAAGAAAATGACCGAGCCTCGTTATCAAAATTTAAAAAGTAAAGACATGCCTGTTCGTAAAGAAGAAGGAGCTATCATTCGCGTTTTTTCTGGCTCTTCAAAGGGCGTACATGCTCCAACACTCAATCATGTGCCAGTCACGATGGTGGAAATTTTATTAGAGCCGGGAGCGAGTGTTGTGCAAGATTTGCCAGGAAGTTATAACGGCTTTCTTTATATTTTAGAAGGCAGCGGAACTTTTGGCATCGATGAAACAGAAGGACATAAAGGACAAGTGTTATTTTTAAGTTCAGCGGACGGAGCTTCCGAGAGCGAAATCAAAATCACGGCCAAAGAGAAACTTCGTGTTCTACTGTATGCAGGCGAGCCAATAAACGAACCTGTTGTAGCCTATGGACCGTTTGTGATGAATACGCCAGAAGAAATCCGTCAAGCGATCATCGATTATCAAACAGGGAAGTTTGATGAGTAGAAAAAACATTTAGAGTCTCGTACAACAGCGGTACGAGTCTCTTATTTTACATGACTGATGCTGTTGATTTGTTTATCGGCAAGCTTTTTATTTTGACCGGGGAATTGTTATAGGTTCAAGATGATTTTCTCTTTTATTGAAAATTGGTATTTAATTCTAAAAAATCAAACTGGATGTAAATGTGCAAATTTTGATAAATGTGTTAATATTTATAAAAATCTTTTAGAGTAGGGAGTGATAGAGTTGAAGATTGAATTTCTTGGCACAGGCGGAGCGATGACCATTCCTCGGCCACTGTGTCGGTGTCGGATATGCATAGAAGCAAGAGAGAAGGGCGTGCCATATAGCCGTTCGGGTCCTAGTTTGTTTGTGCATGGACCAAACATTTTAATCGATACGTCAGAAGATATATATTTTCAACTCAATCGTTCGAAAATTAAGGAGATCAAAGGCGTATTCTATTCACATTGGCATCCTGATCATGTGATGGGGAGAAGAGTTTTGGAATCGATCAATGCAGATTGGGTGAATTCCCCGCCAAAAAATAAACAAACCGATGTATATTTACCTAAACAAGTAGCCGTCGATTTTAACCAGCGTCTTGGAAGCGGGGAACACCTTCAATTCTTTTCTAAACAAGGGTACATACGGCTCCATGAACTAAAAGATGGTGACAGTGTTACGATAAACGGCACAGAAATCTTGCCGTTCCGTTTAGCGGAAGACTACGTTTATGCGTTTTTATTAAAAGAGGAAAACAAAAAAGTTTTAATCGCCATGGATGAGCTGAATAACTGGAAGCCCGCTCGGGAATTTAAAGGAGTTGACCTTGCGATTTTGCCAATCGGGATATTTGAGTTTCATCCATTAACAGGGGAAAGATTAATATCTTCTGAGCATCCTGTACTTAAAGAAGAAGCCACTTTTGCAGAAACACTAGAAATGATTAAAGAACTGAATCCAAAGAAAGCTATACTCACTCATATTGAAGAAATGAATGGGTTAAGTTATGATGATTTCAAACAAGTAGAGAGAAATTTAATAGAAAAAGGGGTTAATATTGAAATAGCATACGATACTCTTGTGATTAATGTATAGGAGAGAAATACAATGGGAATGATTGCATCTTATATCAGAATCTCAAATGAATTATTAAGCTATATCAAGTCAAATCCAGAAGAAATTGAAGACTTGGTTTATGAAAATGAAGAACTGGAAGATGTGGTATTTGATATTGATAAAGCATGGCATGGTATTTACTATTTACTTACCGGAGTTGCAGATTTAGAACAACCAATTGAATCGACTTTAGGCTTAGCGATTTTCGGTGGAACGGAAATTGGTGAAGATTTAGGATATGGTCCGCTTCGGTATTTAGAATCGGAGGAAGTGAAAGAAATTTCAATTGCGCTTGAAACCATTTCTGTTGAAGATTTTGCCTCTCGCTATAAAGTAGAAGACATGAACAAACATGATATTTATCCGCTTGAGGGGGAATGGACTGAAGAGGATAAAGATTACTTAGTTGAAAACTATGAAGCGTTAGTGAATTATTTCCGAACAGCCGCTGATAATGGTGAAGCAATGATATTATTGATTAGTTGAATCAATTTTTAAGGCCTAATCTAACTTTTGTCCCCTTATGAATAAACCCCATATATATAACTGTAGATGAGTATTTTTAGTTACAATAATTACCATACATTAAAAGACAAACAGGGTACCCCTTATGCCACGTGGAGCTGTTTTTTTACGTCATCCAAGGGAATATCTTGTTTCGCTGCTTCGTAAATGAACTCTA
>JBHGYD010000005.1:0-14512 GCA_041920415.1 Anoxybacillaceae bacterium | reverse complement strand
TCCTATTGGAGCTCCCAAGGGCTCAAAAGTTTATATCAACGATACGAATTTCTACGTCAAACTTAATTGAACCGCCGTATACCGAACGGTACGTACGGTGGTGTGAGAGGTCGGGGGTTAGTCGCCCCCTCCTACTCGATTGTAAATAATGTCATTTAGAGAAAATACTTTATCAGTTAGACCTAATTGCAGGGGTAAGTTCCTTACCATCGTCTAATTTATAGGCCTCACAAAAGTTATAGAACGTTCTCAAGATGGTTAGAGCACTTAGGATTAAAGTTGGTATAAATATAACTCTTTCAACCTCCTCTTGCGGTCATTAATGGTCTTTCAAGGATTGATAACCTTCTTCGGATTTGCTGAATAAAACTATTCGTGGCATTGTCATTCACGTTCATTATCATTTTGGCTATTTCCTTTGGTTCGAGAGAAGATAAATCGGTTGTACAATTAACTTTATGGAAACCCTTATCTGAACAACTTTTATTAACGCTCCCCTCTTATCTGCCCTTAAACTCCGGCTTTCTTTTTTCTTTAAAGGCAGCAACGCCTTCCTTGTGATCCTCCGTCTGAACCATTAATGTTTGTATCAGCCGTTCTTCCTCCAGTATTTCTTCGAGTGTAGACGTAAAGGAATGCTCAATTAATTTCTTCTGTTTTCCGAATGCTTTGCTTGGTCCATATGCTAATTTTAGTGCTAGTTTGATTGTTTCTTCCTGAAGTTTTTCTAATGGGAAAAGATAATTGATGACGCCTAATTGATAGAGTCTTTCAGCTGGAATCGGCTCTGCGGTAAAGAAGAACTGTTTAGCCAAATGCGGACCAATTAATCTCGGCAGCAAATAAGAACCTCCGCCATCAGATACGAGACCAACTTGAGAGAAGCTTAAAGCAAACTTGCTATCCTCCGCTGCGACAATTAGGTCGCAAGCTAACGCTAGATTGAACCCTGCACCAGCCGCGAAGCCGTGAACAGCAGCAATAATCGGTTTTTCTATTCCCTTCATCGTCAAAATCAGTTCATTGAGCTTGCCGATATGTTCATAAACTTGGATGCCGTTTGCTTGCCCCATCGTTTTTACATCGCCGCCAGCACTAAATGACCGGCCTGCACCGGATAAGACGATCACCCGGACATCATCATCGTTTTCCGCATTCTTTATAGCTTCTGTCAAACCTAAAATCATTTCTGGGCTGAAAGCATTTAAGCTTTCCGGACGATTTAATGTGAGCGACAACACAGGTCCTAATTTTTCAATGACTAAATGTTTTTGAGACATACTAATCTTCCTCTCTTTCATTCGTTATTTTATCAGCCAGCCGCCATCAACGAGTAAATCAGCTCCAGTCATATAGGATGCTTCACTAGAGGCCACAAAAGCGATGACATTGGCAATTTCCTCTGGTGTACCGACTCTTTGCAGGGCTGTATTTCTTTGAATCGCCCTAACAAATCGATCATTTTGCAACGCATTTTCTGTTAACGGTGTCTCTATAAAACCGGGAGATACGGAGTTGACGCGAATTCCGTATGGTGATAACTCAAGAGCAAGCGATCTGGTAAAATTAATAACGCCTGCCTTGGCAGCGCTATAATGGGGAATTTCTGCACCAGCCTGATGTCCGGAAAGGGAAGCAACATTTACAATCGCTCGGTCACGTTTTTCTCGCTTTGCTCCTTCTGCCATCACTTTCCCAAGTGCTTTGGAGACAAGAAAGACGCTTTTTAAATTGACATTTTGGACATAATCCCATTCTTGTTCAGACATTTGTAAAATCTTCGTGTGGGTAGAACCTCCAGCATTGTTCACTAAAACATGCAAATCCCCATATTGTTGCTCTACATACTCCGCTAATTCCTGAACATCTTCACCATCTGTTACGTCCGCAGGGAAAATGTCGGCCAATGGAATTCCGCTGTTGCGGTTAATCTCCTGTGCAGTCTCTTCAAGTTTCGCTTTTTTCCTGCCGACTAAAATAACCTTCGCACCTTCCTTCGCCAAACGAAGGGCTGTTGCTTTACCAATGCCACTTCCCGCCCCTGTTACTAAGGCGATCGTTTGTGAAAATCTCATCTTACAGGCCCCCTTTGTTTTACCATAACTTAAGATGTTTCAATCAGTGCTTTGCTGCCTTGTCCCCTTTTTGAACTTGATTTTGTTGCAACGCGGAAGTCGTTGATTTCGAATTTGTTATAGTTTACATAATAAAATTATTATAAACTATCCCTTTTGTTAAAATGTGAGTCCGCCACCATCAACGGAAAGGGTAGCACCAGTAATAAATGAAGCTTCATCCGATGCTAAAAATAAAACAGCATTTGCCACCTCATCCGGAGTGCCAATTCTACCAAGAGCATTTGCCCTGGAGATAATTGGCCATTTTCTTTCGTCCTGCTTCCAGCCATCAATAATTTTTGTATCAATGACGCCTGGTGCTATCGCATTAACACGGATGTTGTACTTGCCGTATTCCAGTGCGGCATTTTGCGTTAGCAGTATGACACCAGCTTTGGATGCATTGTAAGGAGCTTGATATTTCTTCCCTTTTAATCCTAGTAAACTAGAAGTATTAATGATCGCTCCGCCGCCAGATTTTTTTAACTCAGGAACAGCATACTTGATGCCAAGGAATACCCCCTTCAAATTAACGTCAATGACTCGGTCCCATTCCTCTTCTGCCAAATCAACACTTCTCACTTCAGAATTCGCGATTCCAGCGTTGTTGAACATGATGTGTAATCCGCCAAATGTACTTGTGGTTATATGAACTAGCTCTTTTACTTGATTGGAGTCCGATACATCCGTTTTAACAAAAATAGCTTCTCCCCCAAATTGTTGAATAAGATCAACGGTTTCCTCACCGCTTAAGGAGTCTATGTCACTAACGGTCACCTTCGCTCCTTCTTTGGCAAAGCGGATGGCTGTTGCGCGTCCAATTCCTCCCCCTCCGCCAGTAACAATTGCTATTTTTCCTTTCAATCTCATGCATACACATCCTTTCTACTTTGTCTAATTCTGCAAAAAGATCGGATTAACATCTTTTTGTAGAAGTCCCAGCTTAGCATTTTTGGCTCGGGGCACTTCATCAGGTCCGTCAGCGAGTCTCCATGTTCTTACGTTCGCCCATGAAGCGGCAAGTGGGAATCGCAGATATTCCTGCACCCCTATGTGCTTGAACGGGTCAATCACTCCTAAAGCCATTGACGAATTTTGAACACGCTTACATCAATATTCAATCGCACGTTCAGCCGCACCAATTAATCTCATATCATGCTGGATTCTGCTAGGACCTAATCTATCTTGGGCAATCGCAAAAGTACCTCCATAATCGGCTGGATCGCACCCCAATGGCTTTCCTGCTGGTTCTGTTGCTGTTCATACACTCGTTCGGGTAGACATATATTCTTCCATGAAGTTCGTTCACTTTTTCCGCAACTCTTTCGTAAGCGATAAGGAAAGGAAGCCCTCACCTTGGGGAGTGAGCGAATTGGCCTCTTCCAAAATACTAACCAGTTGGTATGTTATAGCACTATTATACATCTAAATATTAAATATTAGAATTCTTTTCTAAATATTCTAAAATTAGTTCTCCTACTTCAAAATCTAATGTGTGGTTTCCTTTGTTTATCCATCAACTTCTTGTTTGTTCGACCTTATTTTACTAAATTGGAGCGTTCCCTTTTTCATTTTCAAAAGAAAAGGGGATGTCCCTTCAAATCAATGACTTTTGAGACAGCCCCAAAATGGGATTGCTAATCTTTCTTTCTCTGGGTGTAATCGACAAAACGACCGTCACGTTCCTTTAGCGCATGTTTTATACTCAACTGAACAGCACTCTCACGCCAAGCGATACCTTCAGGAGTTTAAGTATATTTTTGGGCAGAATAGTAGAGAGATAGCAGAGATCTTTCCGAAGGAGAATGTGATAGAATCAAAATTTACAGTATGTTAACGATTCATTTATAACCTTTTTATAAACCGTGACACGAAAAAAACTCTGACTAGCGGAGCTCTTGATTAACTAGTGTACACCCTTACTTAATAGGACATACTCCCAGCCACGATCAACCCAACAATAATGGAAATGGCAAATAAGCTAAATCCGACCGCGAGATTGCCTTCCTCGACTTTTTTGGCTAAGTTGGTCTTTGGCGTGAAAATGTACTCGAGCGCAAAATACACGAGAATTTGCGTCACAATGCCAATGACACCCCATAGAAGAGCATCAGGCAAACTGACGCTGTTGCTCCAGGCGGCATAAATGACAATCGCCAATCCTAACGCTTTTCCCCACAATTTTAGCGCCACCGCCATATTGCCTTGGCGAATTAATTCACGCTCGGAAAATTTCGTCGTTAAGCTAAATAGGCCGATTCCGACTCCCATTAACAAAAGCCCTAACACTGTATAAAGCAGAAAATTCATCACATACGTCATTTTCTTCATCCTTTCATCATCACAGGTAAATAATAAGACAAGTTGTTTGTAATCATTCCTCCCGCGCGCAGACCGATTCCAACCGCTTTTCCGTTAATTAAAAAACACGTATGCAATAGTTTCACGGTTTCATACCCGCTTACCGTTTTGACAACGGTTTCGGGTAACGGAACATATTGCTGATAAACAGGTGTTTCGTCCTTATACGTTTGCTGGCTGTCGGCAACAACTGGCTCACCGTCACCATTTTTGATCACTACCGTGTCTCCTTCGCGCCCGAACGCGGGTTTTTGTACATACATCGTTCGTTTTGTAAGAAAATACTCTTCGTCTAAATACGTAGGAAGAAAATGTTCAGAAATCCATTGATGCTCTTCATCGGTGAAAAACGGATTCGCTTCCTCATAAAGTCCCCATATGAGCGCCTGCATCGCTTTCGACTGCAGCAAAAACGCCGATGGCGGATTAATGAGAGCAACTTCGCGTTCCTTCCATAGCTCCAGCAACTTAACGCCCACTTTCGTTCCATCTGGAGCGCGGTCTTCTACTAAATGCTCAAGCGGATACGTTTGCCGATACAGCACGTCAATCCGTCTTCCTTCCCTATCATACAATCCGCGCCGCAGCACACCGCCGCCACGCAATGGAACGTCTTCGGCAACAACACTGAGTTCATGAAGCGGAACGTAGGCGGCCTCCATTCCGCTGATTCGCTGCAAATAACGGACCGTTTCTCTATCTTCCATATGATCCTCGTGAGAAGTAAACACAACATATGGCTCTCCATCACGATGCAATAAACGGTATGACTGCCAAATGGCATGCTGGATTGCCTCAGTTACGTTATTCACTGCTCCTGCATTCGGCGAAGGCATGTGAAAGAAGGAAGCCGCATGCTCATTAATATCAAACGTTTCGCGAATAAACGTCGGTGTATCCGCGTTTAATTCGAGCAGCTTAAACGTTCCGCCGACATGCACGAGATCGGCCCGAGCGATCACCGTTTCCGCTGAAAGCACGGGAATGCGCAAAAACGGAAGCGCATCTTGATGAAATCCTAACAATCGAAGGGTTTCATCCGGTAATTGGCGCAACAGCTGCGCCGTTTTTCGATATAGATGACCGATGCGGTTCGTTGCCGTCCGTATTTGCTCGACTTCCCGAGACGTTAACGCATAGTAATCCAACAAAGCATATTCCGCGCCATATAAATCCGCCCAAAAGTCGGGTATCGCCGCATAAAGCTGCGCACGCCTCTGTTGATGCTCTTTGATTGAATACATCGTTACCCTCCAAAAAAGCTGCCTTTTGTTCCCGAACCGATTCCTGATTTTGCCCTTGCCTTAAATTCCGAGCTATGCTGATAGCTTTTATATGACGTGGAACGTTGCAGCTTACGCTTGGACGGATAATAATGGCCTCCATAGTAATAATGGCGATAATGAGAGCTGTCGTCATCATCACAAACATATGTCCCCGTTGATTCATCCCACTCCCAATCGTCGCAATCCTGATCCTTCGGTTGCGGTGGCAAACTTTCATCGCTGCAGGCAGTAAGTGAAGCGGCCATCAACGTCGTTAACACGCCAACCATCATTTTTTTCGTCTTGTTCATCGATTATTTCTCTCCTTCTATGATAAATCCTGTTGCAGTCACATAAAGAACATACACTTTTCGGTCCTCGTCAATTTCCGCGCTATCACGAAGCCATTCTTTCCCGTGAAAATACGTAAACGAATTGCCGATATACGCCATCACATCGAGATGAGAAGGAAGCTCCAGCGTTGCAATCACAGGGTGCTCGTTCTCCGCATCAAGTTCGCGAACTTCCAGCCGTAAACCGTTACTCTAAACTTCCGCTTCTTTCCGCCCTCGCTCATACTCCTCGACGTAAATGACAAACGTATCATGTTCCAGCGCAGAAGAAACTTGCCGATACGTTACTCCCTCTTTCACAAAAAAATCGCATTCGCGCCGGGTAATAATTTGCGGCAAGTCAATAGATTCATAAAAATAAAGCAAGCGGTAGTTTTCCTCGCCAATCCAGAGGCGGTACTCTAACGGATTCACAATCTTTCCTGCCTTTCTCTATTATTTCCTGTAACTATTAATACGAATATTACGGAATTTGGTTTCACGGTTTAATCGAAGAGAACAATACAATTCGTCGTACCTTCTTGTATTCGTTGAAGAAGATAGCTTTTATAACTTTTTTATTTGCTTTTAACTCATCCTCTAATAAAATAATCGGGCATCTAATTTTTTATAGTTTTCATCATGCTTTCGTACTCCTTTTTTAAACAAAAAAGCGCCGGTTCGGAAAAATAAGGTTCATAGATATTTCTCTGCCTTAAAATATTGAAATTGCCTCAAAAAGCTTTTGGAATTGGAATTTTGATTAATTTGTCGTCATGATTGGCTGGAATCCCTCTTCCATCCGTGTTGTTTGTGACAAAAAATAAATAATCTCCCAATATGAATACATCCCGTACGCGGCCTACGTTAGAAACAATTTGTTTATATGTTTTATTTTTTAAATCGAACGCTAAAACACCTTCCCCCCGTAGCTGTGCAACATACAAAATTCCATTATGATAGGCGATTCCGGATGGCGCCCAAGTATGATCACCCGAATGGAACAATGGTGTGATCATCCCGTCTCTCGTTTCATCTCCTTGAATAAGCGGCCAGCCATAGTTTCCTTTCGGTTTAATTAAATTGATTTCATCACGTGAAATTGAGCCATGCTCAGAACTATAAAGCTGACCTGTTTCATCCCATGCCAAGCCTTGTGGGTTGCGGTGTCCATAGCTATAGACAAGGGAGTTGGAATCAGGATTGTCGTCCGGTATTGTGCCGTCGAGATTCATTCGTAAAATTTTTCCATTGAGAGATGTCTTGTCTTGAGCAATCATTGCATCTGTAGCATCCCCAGTTGTGATGTACAGTTTTTTGTCCGGTCCGATTTTTATTCTTCCGCCATGATGAAAGTTTCCGCTTGGAATTTGGTCAAGCAAAACCTTTTCCTCAAACCATTCATTATTTTCTTCCCGTATTTCTACGACACGATTAAATCGCCCGTTTTCATCCTCATATGTATAGTAAAGAAAGGCATCATTCTTTTTCTCGGGATGGAGCACAAAACCTAATACACCAGCTTCAGATACCGTTGAAAGCTTCTTTTCTAAATGTAGATTCTGTCTAATTTTTCTGTCGCCTGTTATTTTCACAATTGAGCCAGTCCGCTCTGAAATATAAAAAGATGTCCCGTCCCAGTCGATCGCCCATGGCACACTTAAATCTTGGGCAATAATTTCCATATTGACGTTGTTATTTGTTTGTTGTACATTTTGAGGGCTGTTTTCTTCTTGTTTTAGACAGCCGGTTAGAAGAAAAATGATGCTGATCATGATGAGAGGATATTTCGTCATAATAATTTCCCTCCCTTCTTAATCCTGAACAATTGAAATGGAAACAATAGGTTTAATCTTTTAATCCGAAAGTGAAAACATTGATCGCATTCCCCCTTAAATCCTTATTAAAATATTGGACAATTATTAGAATAATAACCAAATAAGCCTGAATATTGTTTTTAGTTAAAAAAATAGAGAGGGTGCTGTGTTCCCCCTTCTCTTTCTTACTTTTAAAACGTTTATCGAGTAATATCCGCTTCTTTGATTGACCGTTTAGGAGCAGTATAGACAAGCAACGATATAGGTTAAACATGCTGGAATTTCAAACTGAATTTATATGTATAAGTTGCAACAAAGAATTTCATATCTTTCTGTCTCCATATTCACGTTAGTATAGGACGATATTGTAACATTATTTAGTTGTTAACGAATCAAGTAATTTTTCAGCTTGTTGAAGAATATTCAATGTGCTTGATAAATCAAGTACTCCGTTCTCATCTGTTACTAAATAATTTTCTAAGACGGCTACTGTCATATATTTACCGTTACCGAACCGGCTAGGTCGTTTAACGGGAAGCTGAAAATCTCTAGATTTTTCGAGTATTTTTTGACACCAAGTCGATCGAAGTTGTGAACGCTTTTCTTTGTTAGATACTTCAATCTTAAAGCATAATTTTTCCTGTTCTAACTGTAAGTATTGACGACACTCATCATTTCCTTTCCAATTCCACCAAAATCCATAAAAACCACCTCTTGGATTAGAAACATAATCCCAATCACCTAAAATTCCCTTCTTTTGAAGTTCACTATAAAATCCTTGCCACGAAAGTTCTTCCCATTTATTTAAAGGGTGAGTTTTATATTTGTTGAAAGCTTTATCGATTGATAACAGGTGTTGGTAGTAATCATTGAATATTGTATCTTTAATATTTAATTTATATCCTTCGTGTAAAATAGCTAGCATATCTTGCCTTAGAAACGGCTTATACCCTGCTGTTTCAACCGTATGAAAACTACTCTGATTTCCTATTTTATAATAAATAGGGAGTTGATAGTTATATCCGCGTTTTTTCATGGCTTCACAATATCGAATGAGTTGATTGGTGTGATCGTTGGTATATGTTTTATCTTCAATTAAAATAGCATACTTATCATTTATTACAGCTAATATATCTAAACCATCCAGTTGTTTTATAATTGAAACATTTTCAATTGTCGGAACCGGTTGCTGATGCTTTTTAAATATAGCTTCAATAAACTTTTTTCCAATGTGATGCAGATTGGGATCTAAGGCGGAAAATTGAGGATTTGCCCAATCCATTAACCAGCATAAAAAAGCATCTTGTGATAGTTCGCTTGTTGCATAGGAAAATAAATTCGGTCTATTCATTATTTATCCCTTCTCCCTTTCATTGATTTTTTAATAAAATTCCCCTAAATTTTATTACCATCTAGAGTGTAAATAAAACCTCTAGCACACTTCTGTTCAAAAATCAAATATATGCTTTTTATAAAATCTACCTTCTTTATTTTAGATTTCCAATGAATTTTTCCAGTTATCTAGATTGAGTTCGGAGTTTTTGGATTCCGTTTCTATGAATCGTACATTTTTTAATAATTCGTCCAAATTATGATGACCTGTGTAATCTTCCCAATATCCAAACTTTAAAATGGAGTGAACATTCATAGCAGGATATAGGATGTTAGAATCTAGATCTAAGATTTGTCCTTGTTCATTACCTAGATAAACTAAGAAGCGTGTGTCATCTTGTTGAGCAATAATTCTTTTTTTCGTTCCTGTGATATTTAAATGAATCGTATATATTTCAATAAACTTGCGCAAATGTTTTTCTTTAGTCAGCTTTGAAAGCCGCTTGGCATAACTCCATTCTTCCACTGGAAAGGGACTTCCTTTCCAAATAATCTCTACACTTCTGCGGTGTTGCGGAACTTCCTCCGTAAAATACGGTTTACTTATCACTCTAACGATGCCGTTTACGTGAAAACACGTTGCGTGTCCTGTACCAATAACAATCATATCATCGATGTTCATTTCATCGTAAAAACGAGTAAAACACTTTTGGATATAACCCCATTTTTTGTTTTGATTTTCTACCTGAAGTTTATGAAACAATTCTTCTTTTTCGTCTTTTGTCAATTGTGACAAGTTTGTGTGAATACCGTATTGATCAATGCCGATGAAAGGATGGTTATCGTTTAAAAATCTATCTGCCCAATTTTCAAATGTTTTCATTAAATAGATGTTCATGCTAATGATTTTCCCTCCACAAATCGGTATCCGAACTATATTTCATACAATTTTGCTAGCTTAATAATTTTTTCTTTTATTTTTTCTCTTAGAAAGAGAGGTTCCAGAACTTCGACACGTTCTTGTTGTCCTAAAATCCAGAAGAGTATCCCTTCTGTTCCGAATACTTTTATTTCCATTATGATGCTTGTCTCATTTTCAGCAACTTTTTTCGCATTCGCAAATGTCCGATATACATATTCTTCTAGCCATTTTACCGTTTTTATTTTGACAATAATTTCATCTCCGGTAAACATGTTAAAAGCGAGATTCTTATATGCACCAGCTTGAAAATACTCGTGTTTCTCATTTGTTGGGAAACTTTGTTTTAATACAGTAAGATCTGTCATACGATCAATTCGAAAATAAATCGGATGTTGCTTCTCCTTATTGACCAGTTTGGCTGCTGCATAAAAAGCATGGTCATGAAAAACGACACTGAGCGGTTGGATTATTCGTTCTCTCTTTGTTCCATCTTTTTGATAATTGAATGATAAACATTTTTTCTGAAGAATCGATTGGAAAATAATGTCAATTTTCTCAAATAACCTTTCTTTTTGAAACGATTGATAATGATAATTATAGCTGCGAAAAAATCGCTTCAGTTTTTGTTGTTCTTGCAATGAGTACATCCCCATGATTTTAGCTTCGATTTGTTCACATTCTTCTTTATTTAAACTCCTGCTATGATATAGAAGAATTAATAAGACAAAAGCTTCCCCAATCGTTAAGGAATGCTCATTTGTCGTTAACTCGTATAATTTGTCTTTTGAATTGTACACAATCATTTCACCATAATGTTCTAAAACAGAACGCAGAGAGCGGATATCTTCTTTAATCGTTTCTGCGTGCTTGCTATATTCATAGCATAAATTCTGAAGATTTAATTTTTCACCTTGTTTTAGCCGAACATACAAGTCAAGTACTCGTTGTTGTGATCGGTAATGCATTTTCGGCCCCGATTGTTTTGCTTTTTTGATTCTTTTTATAAAATCTGGAACTCCACTTTCAATGTCCATGCTTTGCCAAGGATATTGATTGAGCCAATATAACACTTCATTCCAAGAAGTAGCCGTTGCTTGTCTGATTTCCTTTCCGCTATAAATCATTGTGAAATTCCAGTAGTTAGCCGGTTTGAAACCGTAAATAGTGATAACATCATTTCCTTGCTTTAAACAAATTAGCTTTTCTTTATTCATTTCACTCACCCAAATTGGAATTTTTTATTTAAGATAACTATAACAAGTTTTAACAGTGTAATACACTGTTCTCTTTTTTTATTCTAAAGGAAAAAAATGAGGTGAAAGAAGAAATGAAACCTATTCAGCCTGAAAGTGTGGAACAAACCTGTAACTTTGAATGCTGTCCCTTGTGCGGAAGTGCGCTAATTGATGACTATTGGGATATTGTGGAGGAAACGAAAGACGGTGGTTTTATTTTAGATGTATTTGAAGCATGGGTATGTAAAAGAAAATGTGGCTTTTATATTCGTAAAAAGTAATTTTGAGCAAGGAAAAAGCAAATAAAGGGGCAATCTAACAGGTAGATTGTCAGGGTAAAGTTCACTAATTCAAAAAGGAGATGATTCAAAAAATCATCTCCTTTTATGAAGCAAGGCACACCTTTTATTTATACAATGAAATCGATATTAACTCACTTTTTTCAAGGTTTCCTTTTTTTCTTTTGTTCCCATTCGATAAAACGAAACACCTAAAATAGCAAAAAATATAGGTCCGACAACAAGCGGTGCATATTGTGACACGGTCGTATCAGGAGCAGGAATCAAGGTTAACACGATTGTTCCTATAACGGATATTAATCCAACACCTGCCACCAAATAGGCGAATTGATTCTTCTTTACTTGGAACGGTCTGACTGTTTCATGGTCTGTTCTACGCAGTTTGATATAAGCACAAATTAAAAAGATATAAGGAATAAAAAAGGCAAGAGTTGCCATAAGGATCAGCATGTTCAATGCTTCAGATACAGTCGGAACAAACCCAGAAAGCAGTAATATAATGGATACGCCTGCGGCTTGCCAAAGAATAAGATTTGCGGGCATACCTTCTTTATTCGTTTTTGTTAGAACTCTAGGCAGAACCGTCTTTCCGCTTTCATAGAACATAACACTTGGATTCAAAATTAAAAATGACAATGCACCCACAGTTGAAACGACAAAACATATTCCAAGAATCTGCGATAATTGAAACGGTAAATGGAACTGTTTTGTGATTTGATCAGCAAATAAGTATAAAGCCGTTGCAGTTTGATTTGGTTTGATGTTAATAACAAATTGAAAAGCGATTGTACCAAGAATATAAATGGCTCCAATAATCACTGAAGAAATCAAAATAGCTTTTGGAAATGTTTTTTGCGGATTTTTTACATCTTCCGCTATGGTTCCAAGCAATTCCACACCTGCAAAGGCAAACATCAATGTGGACAAAAACATCACTGTATCCAATGAAAGATTATTAGGTGTCATCGTCCGTGCTGTAAATTCTGTTGCCGAATGATGTCCGCTTAGAATACTAGCGAACCCAAATCCGAAAATTAAGATGACTGGCACAATGACTCCAAGCGGGGTTCCGAGTGCCGCCAGCTTCTCACTCATTTTCGCACCACGCAATGTTAACAACGTAATAACCCAGAAAATCGTAAGTGATATAATCGTCGTTAACCATGTGTTTTGGATCATTTGCTGTTGATTAATGGCATAAGCCATATTGACCGTTATTCCGATTAAGAGGGATGGATAATAAGTGAAATTCGCAACCCAATAAAACCAACTGCATAAAAAGCTTGCTTTTTGACCAAAAGCACGGTTTACCCACGCACTCACTCCTCCCTGTTCAGGATAAGTCGTGGATAACTCAGCTACGATTAAACTAATCGGAATAAAAAATAGGAATGCGGCTAAAATCCAAAAAAGAATAGCAGACGGTCCAACTGTAGCAGCAAAAGGAATATTTTTTAAACCTAATATTGTATTGATACTAATGATCGTTAATCCTAATACACCTATCTTCTTTTTTTCTGTAGATTTCACTGTTGTTTACACTCCTACTTAATAAATTAATTTAAAAGACGCAATAATAATACATATATACGAATAATAATTCAACTATTTATATTAAAATAATATTATTTAATTAATTATGATTGTTTTGTCAATTTTATTTTTAGTAGGAATGTCCTTTATTAGCGGGATCTTTCTGTAAGAGTGTCAACAATATCGGATTTGAATTATTAATAAGATTTATTATCAAAGTCATAATATTATCTTTTGTTACATCCCCCCCGGACATTAGGTGTTAGTGAACAAGTTTTTCGATTAGAGAAAGGCTAGTACAAAGGATTTTTTCTCCTTTTATACTAGCCTCCTTCTTTAAGAAATCCCGTCCAAGTACTGACCTAAGCGCCTCTTTTCATACTTCATCATACTAACTTTATTTCTACAAAAATGTTATAAACCTTTCTCCCTTTCCAGCAACGTAGCATCTTCATGAATTTTAGAGGAGTATCCGCTTTATCCTTCTCAACCGGCATTTTTAAATAAAAGCGGCAACCCACGTAGTTTACAACTCATTTTTCTTGAACTACTCCCGCTTTCACTTCGTTTAGAAGTGGGAGATTCTTGGGTAATCCCTTCTATCGAAGAGAAATGAACCAAGCGATCCCCGCCGTCCCAGCGGTTCCGTTAGAACATCCTAACAATCGAAGTCCTTCCCGAAGGAGATTGATGCTTGCGTTCACATCTCGCTCATGATGCGTTCCGCAAGATGGACAAGTCCATTCACGCACGTTTAATCGTTTCACTTCTTTATGCTGATAGCCGCATGTGGAACAAAGTTGACTCGATGGAAAGTTTTTTGCTACCGCCACAACTTGTTTGTCGTACCATTTCGCTTTATACTCGAGCATTTTGCGAAATGTTGACCAACTCACTTCATAAATGGACTTTGCCATTTTTTTGTTTTTCACCATATTTCTTACTTGCAAGTCTTCCAACACCACAACATCGTGGTTTTTGATGATGTGGGTGGAGAGTTTTTGCAAGAAATCGTTTCGAGCATTGACGATGTTTTCATGAATCTTCGCGACCTTGATCCGTTGCTTATGCCAATTCGAACCGCCTATTTGCCGTCTGGTTAACACCCGTTGCGCTTTTGCCAACTTTTCTTCTAATCGTCGAAAAAATTTCGGGTTCCCAACTATTTCTCCTGTACTGAGCGTCGCAAAGTCTTTCACCCCAACGTCAATCCCCACCGCTGAACCGGTTTTTGGTAACGGCTGTACTTCTGTTTCAACGAGAATGGAAACAAAATACTTTCCACTTCGGTTGCGTCGA
>JBHGYD010000007.1:0-10247 GCA_041920415.1 Anoxybacillaceae bacterium | reverse complement strand
CACATCGAAAGAAAAAGAAGAAAACCCGAGCATAGGAGGGTTCTCTTCCATTCAGATAAAAAATATAATCCATATGATGGAAAAAGAAAAAAGAGAGCTGTTCTCAAAAAGTCATTTTACTGACCTTTTGAGACAGCCTCTCATACTATTTTCATATCCGATATGACGATTTATCAAAAATCTATTATTTTCCCAATGATGCATGGTCTCACCTCTTCTTCCTACACCTCGCTTAGATAGACGGAAAAATAGGTTAATGCACATTTTCTTTATTAGCTTTGAATGATTGTGTAGTATAAGTCATCGTTAACCGGTCATTGGTCATGAAAAACACAAAAAGAAACGTGAGTGCCGCTGGAATAAGACTCCACATAAACGTATGAGCAATCGAAGAGGATAACGCTGTTGTGATTTTTTCAAGCACAGGTGCTGGAATGTGCGCACGTGCCTCCGGTGAAAGAATCGCTCGAGGATCTTTCATGTTCATATTTGTTGATACGTGGGATATGCCGCTAAACGTGTCGGTTAATTGTGTTGTAAACAGATTTCGTTGAATGATTCCAAATATCGTAACACCAATTGTCATTCCAAGCGATCGTAAAAAAGAACTTGTGGAGCTCGCCGCCCCTCGCTCTGTTTCTTGAAAATGATGAATCACCGCCATCCCTAATACGGAAAAAGAAGCACCGATTCCAAGTCCAGTAATAATCATATACACTGTAATCATAAAACGAGACGTATTTGTCGTAATCGTGCTAAGCAAAAACATCCCTATCACAAAAATTGATGTAAAGATGATCATGACATTCCGGTAACTCATTTTACTTGATAAAAATCCACCTAATTGTGCGGACACCGTGGTCGCTAACATCATCGGCAACAAAATTAATCCAGAATTCGTTGCGGAACCGCCCGTCACCCCTTGAATAAAAATTGGAATGTAGACGGTTGCGACAATAAATGTTGCTCCAGAAAAAAAGCCAACAAGATTGCTAGCGGCAAACAAACGCTTTCTAAACATATGATAGGAAACAATCGGCTCTTGCGCTCTCGTCTCCACATAAAGAAACAACAAAAATAAAACGGCGAAAGTAGAGAATAAGCTAATGATGATACGAGAATCCCATTCGTATTTATTTCCGCCTAGTTCAAGGGCAAACATTAAACATACAATCGCCGGAACAAGCGTCATAACCCCTAACCAATCAATTTTTTGTCTTGCGTGTTTCGGTGACTCACGATAAAAAAAGGTAACCAATAAAAATGATAGAAGACCAAGCGGAATGTTAATATAAAACACCCAACGCCAATTCAAATAATCCGTGATATAGGCACCAAGCAACGGACCGAATATACTCGACAAACCGAACACCGCTCCGAAAAGACCGCCCATTTTTCCTCGTTTTTCTGGCGGAAAAATATCAAACATAATCGTAAACGCAATCGGGACTAATGCACCGCCTCCAATTCCTTGGATGGCTCGAAAAACGCTAAGCTGCACAATATTTTGCGCGATGCCGCATAACATCGAACCAAGTAAAAAGACGATTAACCCAAATATAAAAAACCGTTTCCTTCCGTACATATCAGAAAGCTTCCCAAAAATCGGCATCCCTGCCATCTCAGCCACCATATAAGCGGATGTAACCCAAACAAACTTGTCAAGTCCCCCCAAATCAGCAACAATCGTCGCCATCGCTGTCGCAACGATCGTATTATCAATTGACGCAACAAAAATTCCTAATAATAAGCCGAGAACGACCCATTTGATTCTCGTTTCGTTTCTTTTCACGACACTCCCCCTCTCATTATATTTTTTTGCTTTCTTTTACGGTTGCTTTCTCATCTTGTTGAAAGCTTGTTTGATATTCGATTAGCTCAATTTCGCAACCGGGACCAATCACTACTTGGTTTCCTCTCACAATTTTTGCCTTTGTATGCTCTAAATAAATTTCATCTCCTTCAATCGTTTCTACCCATAACTTTGCCGAATCGTGAGCCAATCGTTTAAAAAAATGAAGAATGTTAAATACCTTACTCTTTGTAACACGAATCGTTTTTCCGCCAATTTCAGCAATGCGGCTATCTGCAACATGAAGATAAAGATCAATGTGTTCGGCATTTAACGTCTTGCCAATCTCAACAACTCCTTTTACATAAAAAGAATCCGCTTCACAATCATGGTCTATCTTCATTTCCCCATAACCATGAATCGCTCCACCCACTAAATTTTCACTTATATGAACCGTTCCACGAAGATTTAAATCCTTTATTATGGCATTCCCACGTATATCGACTTCACCAAAAATTTTCATTGTTTCCGCTTGAACATTCCCTCTTATATTGGCTTGACCGAAAACGTCCACCAACTTCGCTTCGACATTTCCGCTTACATCAGCATTGCCAAATACCTTCCATTGTTCACAGCGCAAGTCTCCATTGATTGTGCCGTCTCCACGAATTTTTACTTTGTTGAACGTTCCTCCAGAAGTCATGGCCGAGCCATTCACGGTTAGATGACGCGGATGATTATTTCCCATAACTGTCTCTCCTTCATATTTTTTTATGACTACCTACTTTCGCTCCTTTATCACATTGAAACGTATGTTTATATTCAACAAGCTCTATGTCGCAACCAGGACCGATTATTACTTGATTGCCTCTCACTACTTTTGCTTTTGTATATTCTACATAAATCCCGTCCCCTTCGATGCTTTCTGCCGTCAATCCGACATGAAAAAATAACTTTTTAAAAAACGTCACTCCTTGTTGTTTTACTTCAATATTCTCCCCTCCAATTTCCTTTGCCCGGCAATTTCCGAACAGTTTGATGTGAATGTTTCCCGCATTTAATAATCCTCCAATCGTAAAACTGCCGCTTGCATCAAACACTTCTGCGGCACAATCTCCAGCGATTTCCGTTTCACCGTGAATGTACACTTCTTCCGCCATTAAATTCCCTTTCACGTTCCCTCTTCCGTGAAAACGAACGTCTTTACACTCTATGTCGCCATGAACGCTAGCATTTCCTTGAATTTTAATTTGTTCCGATCGCAATGCTCCGATCATATGAGCCCGACCGGATATGTGCGTCATCTTCGCTTTCACATTTCCGTGAATCGTTGCATTTCCTTGAATGTTGAAATCGACACAATCAATGTCACCGTGCAACTTTCCGTTTCCAGCAATTTTTACGAGGTTGTAATTTCCTCCCGAAGCATTGCCAACACCCGCGATCACTAAATCTGGCCTTTCCACCTGTTTATCCCTCCGAAATTTTAATTTTTAATTCCTCCATACAACTTGGTAAATGAAGACGGACAACGACTTTAACCCCTTCTTCAAAATACACATCGTTTCCGTTCGCGACTAACATACATGTCGATATTCCCATCTTGCGTATGAAAAGTAACTCACAACTTCGTCCTTGAAGCTTTGGATAATGATTTTCTAATACATCAAATAAACTTTTCCCCTCTTCTAGACTTATTTCTCCTGTTTGAAGTAATTTATCAAAGACATAAATTTGTAGAAGTTGAGAAAAGGAAAATACTTCTTTTTCACCTTTTTGTTCTACATAAAAACGAAGTGCTAATAACGAAACAATGTTACGTTTTGTTATTTCTTCTTTGCTAAGATTGATCGCGGCAGGATTCGGGGAAAACATACTTGCTAATTCATCCAACGATAAATCATCTTTCATATTTTTAATTTTTTCTATTCTCGCCAATATTTTTTCTTTAGGAAAAAACGTTTCTTGCCCTGTAAATGTCGATTTCCGAATGAACCATTCTTCTGGAATTAATTTTTTGCGCTTCCAACGGTAAAGTTGTCCATAAGAAATTCCCGTTAGTTCTAATAACTCTTTTTTAGAAATTAACTCTTGTTCCACTTGTGACACCTCCTTTACACACAAAGTGTAACATAACAATGTTACATTGTAAATAAAATACACAAACGGGAGTTTCTTAGTATACAAAATCCCCACGTCTACATCTCAACACTAATGTATGTACATAAAACTCGTTCCGAAATCGACAAAAATAAAAAACCTCCTTGATATTTAAGAGGTTTTCCAGTTTTATAGGTTGGTGATGAATGCAACATAATATGCATTATGTTACATTCAGATAGATTGCTCAACTGATATACAGAATCGGCTTATGAAGTATAAATATGGAGAGCGAAATTTTTTGCATCACACATACCTCCCCTTAGGCTATTAGTTTTAAACGAAGAATAGCATGTTGTATTTGTATTTCTAACTGTTCTGCTATTGAACAGATAGTCTTTCAGCCTGTTAGAAAGCCTCCTCCACATTCTACGAAAATCTCTATGCAAACGTCGCTTTATTATAGGAACCCATACGTTTGTAGAAAAGCCTTATCTATTTTGCACTTCCTTTTTTTGGTATTTACAGAAAATATTCCAGATAAAATTCCTTATTTTATTTTTTTATGGTGATTTTGCGTCATAAACGAAAGAGCGGAAATCGAATAAGTATGTTGAAATGATTTTAACAAGGAGGATTCGTAAGATGAAGAAATTTGACAAAAATGTGCGAAATGTATTAGCAACTGGAGCAATCGCAACAGTATTCGCTTTTTCATTAGGAACAGGCAATGCTTTTGCAAGCGAGCCTGGAACAACGACAAATAGTACACAAATCGAGCAAAAAGAAACAACTGTAGATACTTCGCAAACGGTAAAAACGACTCCAGAAAACGAAACAGCAGGCACTATTTCAAAAGAAACAACAACATCTAATGAGAACACAGATGCTTCTTTAACAAACGAACAATCAACAGATCATCAACAAACAGAGAAAGAAACCGATGTAAAACAACCTTCTCTTCTTCCAAGCGACTTCTTCTATTTCTTTAAAACAATGACAGAAAAAATTCAACTGGCCTTAACATTTGATGATGTTAAAAAAGCTGAGTTGCTTGCACAATTTGCCGAAAAACGTATCACAGAAGCAGAAGCGCTGTTTACCCAAGGAAAAGAAGAACTAGCGAAAGAGGTTCTGCAAAAAGCGTTAGAACAACAAGAGTTAGCTATGAACACTTATGAAAAGGTTGAACAAGAAAAAACGGATGAAGAACATGTTGCTAAATCGGAAAATGATAAAATAACGAAAGAACAACCAGAAGAAAGTACGAAGGAACAAACACAAGATTCATCAACTAAAGTTGATCCAATCCGTGAACAATTAGAAACAAAACTCGCGCAAAACATTTTAGCTTTACAAGCGGCATTAGAAAAAATCGAAAATCCTAAGGCGAAAGAAGCTCTTGCGAGAAATATCGCAAAAGCACAAGAAAAACTTGAAAAGAAAATTAATAAAAAATTAGCAAAACTTGAAGAAAAAGAGTATAAAGCCGAGGAAAAAATCGCTGAGCTAAAGGCAAAACTAGCATCCGGTAAGATTGACAAAGAAGAATATGAGAAAGAACTAGCAGAAATTCAAACGAAATTAGCTGAAACACGCGAGAAAACAGTTGAAAATGCTAATGAAAAAGTGGACAAAGTATCAAAAGAAATGTTAGAAAAAGTTACTGAAAAAAGCGAAAATGAACAACATAAGAAGCAAGACGTAGAACAGTCTAACATTGTTCGCAAAGATCATAAAGACAGTCAAGAAGAAAAACAACGCGAAGATGTGAAAAAAGCGGAAGAACGCAAACATGAAGCAATGAAGAAGCTAGAAGAAAAACAGCGTGAAGAAGCGAAAAAAGCGGAAGAACACAAACACGCTGAAAAGGATAAAGAAGAACATGAAGAGGAGAGATGATCTCTCCTCTTTTTTATGTTTTTAAGAATATTCATTAGTTGCTCCTTGAAAATCTATCGCGTATTTTTTTCAATCTTGCATGATACTCCAAGATGTTAATTCTTGCTTTTTCAGCTAAAGGTGCAATCGGTCGTAAATCTTTTAATCCCCAATAATCAACAATTACATCAAGCACTTGATCAAAATATTGAAGCGGACCATAATTCGCTTCTTTTGCAATGACAGCCATTCGATTTTCAAAATCAGGCATAACAGCACCTGGCATTTTAAAATTCATAATCACGTTGGCAATGTGATAGCAATAATTCGGTTCCAATTCCAAATGCGCCCGAATGACATCCCGATAGAACGCATAATGAAGTGTCTCATCTTTGGCAAGACGGCGCAATAACGTAGCAAGTTCCGGATCATGCTTACTTGCAACCTTGGCTACATTATTGTAAAACACCATCGTTGCAAGCTCTTGTAACGTCGTATACGTCATCGCTTCAATTGGTGTATGAAAATTCGCCGTAAATCCATTCTCAACGACTGATTTTCTTAATTCATGCAATCGTTTAGGATCAACATTTCGAGTGAGTAACAAATAAGTCTCCAATAAATCAGAATGTTGATCTTCTTCTGAAGTCCAAGTATGGATAAAATCTGTAATAACAGAAAGGGATCCTTTAAAGGTTTCGGATAGATAGGTAGTAAACCATGGTAAATTTACTTCTGTTAATAGAGCCGTTTCAATAGCAGTAATCACACCAGAAGGAAGAGTAACTTGACTTTCATCCCAAGGAACTCTTTTAAAGTCCATTCCCTTATCCCATGGTAAAAATTCATGATAGCTCCAATCGATCTTCTTTGCTCGCTCTTTATGTTGTTCATAAAGTTCTTTCAAACGTGGTTCTAATCGAAAATCTAAATCGTTTGTTAGCATAGGGGTTCTCCTTTTCTCACTCTATTTAGCAACATAAAAACTCGTCACCATTTTAACGTAAATGAGAATTCGCAATAAAATGACGATCGATAACGAGAATGATGGTAACCATCCTGTAAATCATTGTAAGTTTTAGTATTGTATAAACCGGGTAAAAATATAATTACACACCGGATTGGAGAGGAATATTTCTACACCATTACCCTCTTTTTATTGGTCATTAGGACTTAAAGGAGGTTTTTGGTAAATCATTAACTTCAACTGCAACACGTATTCCGGACTCGATTGCCCCTTGGATCCAACCGTGGGTAGTTGAGGCATGTTCGCCAGCAAAATGAACCCTTCCTTCTGGAGTGGAAATATAAGGAGATAGTTCCGTTACCTGTTCGGGTTTAAACATCGTGAACGCTCCACCAGAATACGGATATCGAACCCAACTGTGGCTCGTTCCTGTTTCAAACTCACGATATACCTGTTTACCATGGATAATGGCCAAGTTTTTTAATACATATTCCAAGCGAAATTCATTGCTCAAACTGTCCCAAGGTATCGCATCATCCTCCCATGTATAACTAGCCAGAATAACACCCGATCCTGTTATACCGAGGTTATGGCTCGGGTATTGAGTATATGTAATAGGGAGATCAGAAACTGTTTTCCCACCGTACATGCCTTCCTTTTCCCAAAACCTGCTTTTAAACTGGATGCCGGTCTTCGTAGAGCCCACATAGTGAAGTTCCTGAATTGCTTTCCATTTATTATAAGAAAAAGAATCATGTGGTTCAATCTCAACAAATTGTAAGATTGAAAAAGGAATGGTCACAATCGCAAGATCACCGGTGATTTGAAATGGCTCCAAGATTTTTGTATGGATAGAATGAATCGTTACTTGGTTGTCGTGCTGCACAATTTTCCTTACCTTTTGTCCAAACATGATATTATCTTTCAATTGAGGGACAAATGCTTTAGGAAGTTGGTCGTTACCGCCCGTGATTTCATAGAATTGAATATTAGGAGTAAACAAAATCATTAGTTCACGTAACATTTCCAGGAAAGAAAGCTCTAAAAATCCTCCCAGTGAAAGAATTACTTTGATCATGTCGATGGCCCCCGGAGATAACCTGACTCCAAACGGGTTGTATCTCAAATAAGCGTCCATCGAGTATTTATCCAATTCTTTTATAACCAAAGGCCAATTTCTTCGCGGGTTTTGGTTAATAAAATCTGTTACGGGTTTTATTGCTAATTGAAGCAACTCCGTAGCGGTTTTACCCCTTTCATGTGGGGCTACTGGAAAGCCCAAAATGTCAGGGTTCCGTTCATACAAGTTTAAACGAGTTTTGATTCCTCTAACATAGAGAATGTCGTTAGGAGTACTATTGAAAAACCTATTAACCGGAAGGCGGAATTTTTTTATATATTCCAAAGTCAAAAAATGAGCATGAGGGATACGCATCGCACCAGCTTCAAGATACTGCTCATCCCTAAAATCGGATCGCAACGTATAGATCCGTCCTCCTACTCTTTCAGAAGCTTCAAGAATTGTAACATCGTGTCCAGCTTGTTTAAGCAAAGAAGCCGCGACTAGTCCTGCCATACCCGCGCCAACAATGATAATCTTCTTAGGAGTTTGGGTTTTTTGAAGTCCATTTCTGATGATCGAAATCATTTGATCAGATGATAACTGAGGAAATACATAATTTGACATACTTTTCCTCCTCTACAATGCTCATCAGACCGTGAGCTGACAAAAAGATGCCTTACTGTCATCTTATTCAGCTAGGCAGCACAGTTATGCAAAAAAGAAGCAGCGTACATGCTGCTTCTTTTGGTTCTGGCGTAAAAATCTATAAAACTTGGACATACTGATACTACTACTCTAAAAAAGGTGTGTAATTGGTATGAAAAACCAAAGTTTATTCAAATGAAAACATTATCAGCCTGGTATCTATGTCTTTAAAAATCATGATTTAATCCATCCTTCCATAAACATCTGGACATATCTTATATTTTGTGTAACCCCCCCTAGCTCTTTTGCCATCATTGGTATTGTCGTGTTCATGATTGTCGTATCCATCCATGCCACTAACATCGCAAGAGCGATGCTAATCATCACAGTCGTTCTACTTTTCAATCATTGTCTCCCTCTATATGTGTTAATAATGCATTATACACAAAATTACCAAAATTCAACATAAAAAAAACCATCTTATCCTTAATGGAAGTCTCAAACATATAAGAGAAATGAAACAAGTTTCTGTCATTATTTTTTCTAAACCCATTTCCATATTTTTAAAATTGTAATAAAATGGTTGAAATTACTTTTAAGGGGAGAGAGAATGATGGAAAAGCGTGTGTTTTTGTCTAAACCGACCAAGGATTTGCAGGATGAATATCTCTCTTTCTATCAGGAATGGAGAGAAAGCGGTGAGGAAATGATTCCGTGGGTGATTCGTAAAGACCCATCTGATTTTCAAGGAATGATTCAATTCCTCCTAGATAATGAAAACATTCCTAACCACTGGATGCCAAATTCTATTTATTGGTTGGTGAGTGAAGACAGAAAAGTAATCGGAGTTGTAAACATCCGACATCGATTGACGGAAAAATTATTTCGCTCTGGCGGACATATCGGCTACGGTATTCGCCCATTGGAGAGACGAAAAGGATACGCTACGAAACTATTATCTTTATCGTTGAAAAAAGCGAAAGAGTTAGGAATCCAAAAAGTTCTTGTTGTTTGCGACGCGGATAATGTAGGTTCAGAAAAAACGATTTTAAACAATGGCGGTGTACGCGACGCCGACTATAGGATGGAAGACGGAAATGTTGTAAAAAGATTTTGGATTGAGCTGTAACTGCCAAATCCCCCGCCCGTTTGCTTACAAAACTCATATTATTCTACGACTAAAGGAGTGCTATCACATGAAAATAAGTCAAACTACGAATTATGAAATCATCGCAAGATTAAATCGCCATGTGCACGAATTACATACAAAACTGTATCCGAAGTATTTTAAGAAATATAACTTTGAGGCGATTAAAGAATTCTTTAAAGGGATTATCAGCCACCCGCAACACCTTTTCCTTCTTTTAGAAGATGACGAACAATATCTTGGCTATGCTTGGATTGAACTTAAAAATTACCCGGAAAATGCTTTCAAAAAAGCATATCAATCTGTTTATGTACATCAAATTAGTATTTCAGAGTCTCATAGAAAGAAAGGATATGGATCAAAACTAATGGAAGAAATTGATCATATCGCAAAAATTAATCATATCGACATGATTGAATTAGATTACTGGTGTGACAATGATATTGCAAAATCGTTCTACAAAAAGCAAGGATTTACGAAATACCGAGAGTTTGTTTATAAAGAAATTTAACAAAAAGAGGGTGTCCCAAAAGTGTTCGCTAGGCGTTCGCTTTTCGGACACCCTCCACTTTTTTGGCGCAAAAAAAATAAGAAAACCGTTCCTCTTTTGGTATAATAGAGTCACCACAACTCATCACAATTCACCACAAAA
>JBHGYD010000006.1:0-105407 GCA_041920415.1 Anoxybacillaceae bacterium | reverse complement strand
CACCGTTGTCGAATCGACAATGCGAAGAGGTTTCGGGAATCGAAGAGATCGCCGTGTTTTGCGATTACACTTCGAAACGATCAGTGCAAACAAACGCTTCATGATTTCATATGGAATCTCCTTCGCCTTGTTTGCCACCGTCGAATAATGAAAACGCGGCAATTGGTAAGTGGGCGCCACATCGGCACCATGACGGAAACTCTTCCACTCATGGACAGCAGCGAGAAGGAAAAAGTCGATTAACGTACGTACGGTAAATTTACGAGATGGGTCGTGATAACCGACTGCTTCTGTGATGGTTTGAATGTCTTCGTCTGACACAATTTTTTGCATCAAATTCGGGAGTGTGGTATGCTTGTTCATAGAGAGCACCTCTTTCCTGGGTTTGTTGGTGTGGTTACTTACATTCTATAGGAAAGGCGCTCTTTTTTCTATGCTCTTTGGATTTTATTGGATAATCAACACGCCTGGTAATTTTTAGTAAATTATTTGGCCACAGATAATGTTCTTTTTGTAGAAACCGCTATAAAATAAATAGCGCTAAATGAAAATTCAAAGTTTCTTATGTTCATTGATTTCAACGATCATATGATTTAGCATTGTTCGCTTTTTTGGAAAATAAATGACGAAAGACTTTAACAGATTCGCTTCTAATTAAGTCTTTTTTGTATAATGAGCGTAAGAGGTGAAGCAAATGAAGCACAGCAAGTGGATATTATTTTTTATCTTTATGGGAGCAAGTTTACTCTGGGGACTTGTTTACTGGTTGTTCATTGCTGGGCGATGAGCATTTGAGCATAGACAAATGGCTTTATTGTGCTATAATGATAAAAAATTGAATATTGGTTATCCTTCGGGGCAGGGTGAAATTCCCGACCGGCGGTAATGAAACGAATGCGTTTCTCAGCCCGCGAGCCGCATAGGCACGATCCGGTGAAATTCCGGAGCCGACAGTATAGTCTGGATGGGAGAAGGATCACAATACAGCACGCGCAATGGAAAGGCTGTTTTCTGAAAGATGATTGTTATTCGCGCATGCTTTTTAACTAATGAAGGAAATTTTTTACTTATCTGTCGTGTCACATTTACATGTGGTATTGCTCGAACAACGAACGGTTTGTTCGCAGACGTACTTGTTTAGTCAAAGTTGGTCGAAAAGCGCAAATGGCAATCTACATTTTCTGGAAAAAAGCTTTTGCGAACTTGGTTACGTGCTGTTTATTTGACGCGCAGAATAAACATCAATTGTGGTTCTTACATAATCCTGCCCTAGGACTTTTATCCTAGGGCTTTCTTTATGCAAAAGGGGGCGGACATGATGAAACAAGATGAACAGTATATGCGATTCGCTATTGATGTAGCCAAAGTAGGAATCGGACAGACGTCTCCTAATCCAGTGGTCGGTGCGGTCGTTGTCAAAAATGGAGAAATCGTTGGATTTGGAGCGCATTTAAAAGCGGGCGAGCCGCATGCGGAAGTTCATGCGATTCGCATGGCAGGCGAGAAAGCAAAAGATGCTACTGTCTATGTGACGCTTGAGCCATGCAGCCATTTTGGAAAAACGCCGCCGTGTGCTGATTTATTGATCGAAACGGGCGTTAAGCGTGTTGTTATCGCAACAACAGACCCGAATCCACTCGTAGCTGGAAAAGGAATTGAAAAACTGCGGAATGCAGGAATCGAGGTGGATGTCGGTATTTTAAAAGAGGAAGCGGATGAGTTAAATCGTGTCTTTTTCCACTATATCGAGACAAAAACTCCGTTTGTGACATTAAAATATGCGAGTAGTTTAGATGGAAAAATTGCCACGAAAACAGGTGAAAGCAAGTGGATTACATCGGAAGCAGCGCGGCAAGACGCGCACCGCTATCGCCGTTTGCACGATGCGATTCTTGTTGGCGTGAATACGGTCATTTCCGATGACCCGAGTTTAACGGTAAGACTTCCCGGAGGAGGAAAAAATCCGATTCGTGTCATTTTAGATACGCATTTGCGCACCCCGCTTGACGCAAAAGTGGTCAATGACGGCGAAGCGGAAACGTGGATCATTGTCGGCAGTGAGGTAAAAGAGGAAAAAATCGCACCATATCGCGAGAAAAATGTGCAAATTATTAAAATGCCCGAAGCGAGAATCGGCATTCATGAACTGTTGAAAGTGCTTGGCGAGAAGAAAATAACGTCTTTGTTTGTTGAAGGCGGAGCGGAAGTGCATGCTAGTTTTATTGAAGCAAAAGCAGTGAATCAAATCGTCGCGTATGTCGCACCGAAAATCATTGGTGGAAAGGACGCGCCTACACCAATTGGCGGCATCGGCTTTGCGAGTATGATTGATGTGATGGAATTCCATATCAAAAACGTCGAAACAATCGGTCCGGATATAAAAATTGTGGCCATACCAAATAAAAAAGGGTGAGCGATGATGTTTACTGGAATTATTGAAGAAGTCGGTACAATTGAACAAATGAAACAGTCGGGAGAAGCGATTGTCATCACGATTGGGGCAAAAAAAATTTTAGATGATGTGCGACTCGGTGACAGCATTGCCGTCAACGGTGTTTGTCTAACGGTCACCTCGTTTACGAATCGCTCCTTTACCGTTGATGTCATGCCGGAAACGGTGCGGGCCACATCGCTGCGTACATTAACGCGTGGCTCTAAAGTGAACCTAGAGCGAGCGATGGCGGCAAATGGACGGTTTGGCGGTCATTTCGTTTCTGGACATGTCGACGGAATTGGGGAAATTATTCGTAAAGAACCGGTCGCCAATGCCGTTTATTATGATATTAAAGTGCCGAAAGAATTGCGCAAATACATGATTTTAAAAGGATCGGTTGCCGTTGATGGGACGAGCTTGACGATTTTCGGATTGACCGATGACACGTTTACGATTTCGCTTATTCCGCATACGCGCGCGGAAACGATTTTAGGAGAAAAACAAGTCGGCGATATTGTGAATATTGAATGTGATGTCATTGGAAAATATGTAGAACAGTTTATAAGTGGAAAAAAAGATGAGCGACAAAGCTCTGGAATAACACTCGAATTTTTAGAACAACATGGCTATTAAGAAAAGCGGAGGCGAGCGCTTAACGCTGAAGGAAAATGTTCTTCCGACGAGAAATGCTTGCATTTCGACGGAGGAAGGTTATTTTCCAGACAGCGTTGCGAGCCGAGCTAGACAAAAAGTAAAACCAAGGGGGGAACAATATGTTCAACACGATTGAAGAGGCAATTTATGAGTTAATACAAGGAAATGTAATTATTGTCTGTGACGATGAGGACAGGGAAAACGAGGGGGATTTTGTCGCCTTAGCCGAAAAAGCAACCCCAGAAGTCATTAACTTCATGATTACGCACGGCCGCGGGCTTGTATGTGTCCCGATTACGGAAGAGCTAGCGGACAAGCTTGATTTAGCACCGATGGTCAATCATAATACTGATTCTCATGGTACGGCCTTTACCGTGAGCATTGACCATAAATCCACCACAACGGGCATTAGTGCGTATGAACGTTCGACGACGATTCAAGAACTTCTCGACCCAAACGCCAAAGCGAGCGATTTTAAACGCCCAGGTCATGTGTTTCCGCTTGTTGCGAAAAAAGGAGGCGTGTTGCGTCGTGCCGGTCATACGGAAGCGGCCGTTGATTTAGCACGTCTTTGTGGAGCGAAACCGGCTGGAGTCATTTGCGAAATTATTAAGGAAGACGGAACGATGGCGCGTGTGCCGGACTTGCGGAAAATCGCCGATGAATTTGATTTAAAAATGATTACGATTAAAGACTTAATTCAATATCGAAATCGAAAAGAAAAACTAGTCAAGCGTGAAGTTGAAATTACGTTGCCAACAGAATTTGGTGAATTTAAGGCGATTGGCTATACGAATTCGGTAGACGGAAAAGAGCATGTTGCCCTTGTCAAAGGTGAAGTGATTCCTGATGAACCGATTCTTGTCCGCGTTCATTCCGAATGCTTAACCGGTGACGTATTTGGCTCGTATCGTTGCGACTGCGGCCCACAGCTTCATGCGGCGCTTCGGCAAATTGAAGAAGAAGGTCGTGGCATTTTGTTGTATATGCGCCAAGAAGGTCGCGGTATTGGCTTAATTAACAAATTGCGCGCGTATAAACTGCAAGAGCAGGGATATGATACGGTCGAGGCAAACGAAAAACTCGGTTTTCCTGCTGATTTACGCGATTATGGAATCGGTGCGCAAATTTTAAAAGATTTAGGCGTGACAAAAATGCGGCTTCTTACGAACAACCCACGAAAAATTGCGGGTTTAAAAGGATATGACCTAGAAGTCGTTGAACGTGTTCCATTACAAATGCCAGCGAAAAAAGAAAATGAAAAATATTTGAGAACAAAATATGAAAAATTAGGTCATATGTTGCATTTTTAATGAAAACATTGTCGCTATTTTATGATTTTTGTATTATGATGAAAACGGCTAGCGGAAATGATAGGAGGTCTTTTGGATGAGAATTATGGAAGGAAATTTAGTTGGTACTGGGTTAAAAGTAGCTATTGTCATTTCACGGTTTAACGAGTTTATTACAAGCAAATTATTATCTGGCGCATTAGACGGTCTCAAACGCCATGGTGTGGATGAGAACGATGTTACCGTTGCTTGGGTACCGGGGGCGTTTGAAATTCCGCTTGTGGCCAAAAAAATGGCGGAATCAAACCAATATGATGCAGTCATTGCACTTGGAACGGTCATTCGTGGTGCGACAAGCCATTACGATTACGTGTGCAATGAAGTAGCGAAAGGTGTTTCTCATGCATCTTTATCCACAGGAACACCGGTCATTTTCGGTGTGCTAACAACGGATACGATTGAGCAAGCGATTGAGCGCGCTGGTACGAAAGCGGGCAATAAAGGATGGGAAGCAGCCGTTAGCGCCATCGAAATGGCAAACCTTCTTCGTTCTTTTTCATAATCATAATGTCGATACATTGTGTAAAAACGCAATGAAGAGTTCACAATAAAAACAAGAACATTTATAATACGTAATGAGAAAACGACTTTTGTGCTTTTCTGTTGAAGAAAAGTCTTGTCAGTAATGAGGGATTCTTTATGTTAATTCGTTATCGAAAAAACTATGAAAAAATTGCGATGGGGCTTCTGTCGTTTATGCCGACAGAAAAAGACTTAAAAAAACTACAACAAACCATTAAACATTACGAAACGAATGACAACTGGCAATTGTTTTTATGGAAAGAAGAAGAAGATATCATTGGGATTATCGGAATTTTGTTGCGTGATGGACATGTTGCTGAAATCCAACATATTAGTGTCAATCCTTCGCATCGCCATCAAGGCGTTGGAAAACAAATGGTGAAGGCGCTCAAAGACATGTTTCCAGATTATGAATTAAGGGCAAATGAATTTACTGCGGCGTTTTTTGATAAATGCGAATTGTAGACTTTAGAAAAGGGGCTGGTCTTGAAGTAGCACGTCTACGCTTTAAGGCAGCCCCCTATTTTTTTTCTTCTGTTCACGTGCCGCAATCACATCGGAGCGGTCGCGCAATTTATGTTTATGCAGAAGAAACTCATCGGTAAGATCGCTTTCTTTTCCCCATACGAGTCCGCGCTCGCGACAAATCATTTGGCATGTTTTTAACAGTTCCTCATCGATAATGGGCAGTTGAATGCTTCGATATGATTGTCCTTTGTCTAATTGTTCGATGTAATGCCGCAATTGTTTAATTAGTTGCGTATAATCTAACCCTAGCTGTTCGACCGCTGCGTTTTCTCCTTCAAGAAGCGACAATGCTTTTTGCATCATTCTTCGCGCTCCTCGTTCGTTTCCGCGCCGATGATGATAGAGGGCCACAGCAATTTGAATGAGAATGACCCACACTCGTTTTTGTCCATCTTGTTTCCAATGCTCCTCTAATATTTCATGGCATTCAAAATAATCGCGGTCGGTATGAAAGTGGATCAAGTAGTCGATATAAGCGTTCGGGTACATTATTTCCACGACCTTTCTATTTATTGTAATCGTATTGTATCATATTATGAGTGAAGCATAGGAAAAAGAAAAATTATATTGGACAACGGTGTATTATCGTCTATACTAACGGTAGTGTAATTGAAAATGGTGGGATGAGTGTGCAATACAATGTAAAAATTGATGTGTTCGAAGGTCCGCTTGACCTTTTGTTGCATTTAATTAATCGCTATGAAATTGACATTTACAATATTCCGGTAGCGGAAATTACGGAACAATATATGGCATATATTCATGCAATGCAGGAGCTTCAGTTAGATATTGCAAGCGAATATTTAGTGATGGCGGCCACGCTTCTTGCCATCAAAAGCAAAATGTTATTGCCAAAGCATGAGGAAGAGTTAGTGGATGATGGAATCGACCACATGGAAGAAGACCCGCGTGAAGAATTAATGCAGCGTTTGCTTGAGTATAAAAAGTATAAGGAAGCGGCGCACGAGCTGAAAAAAAGAGAAGAAGAACGCGCGCTGTTATTTACGAAACCGCCAAGCGATTTAAGTATGTACGCAACAGAAATAGAGGCGGAAAAACGACCGCTTGATGTAAATGTATACGATATGCTCGGAGCCCTTTCGAAATTGTTGCGCCGGAAAAAATTGCAAAAGCCGCTCCATACGAAAATTACGCGTCAAGAGATTCCGATTGAAAAACGAATGGATGAAATTTTAAACGAATTGCGAAAGACAGGAAAGCGGAAAAACTTTTACGAACTGTTTCCTTACTATGATCGTGAGCATATTGTCGTTACATTTTTAGCGATTTTAGAATTAATGAAAAAAAACTTAATTATCATTGAACAAGAACGAAATTTTGCCGATATTTTCATCTCTAGCAACGAAAGGGTGAAGCGAAATGGAGATGAATGAATATAAAGCGATTGTCGAAGGATTGTTATTCGCTGCCGGAGATGAAGGGCTGTCGCTGAAGCAAATTGCTTCGGTGCTTGACGTAAACGAGGAACAAGCATGGACCATCATCGAGGAGCTAAAAGCGGATTATAACCAGCAAAGCCGCGGTATTCATCTTGTGGAGTTAGCAGGCGTGTTTCAACTGGCGACAAAAAAAGAACATGCACCGTATTTAAAAAAATTAGTCGAATCCCCGGGCACTTCCTCTTTATCGCAAGCGGCGCTCGAAACGTTAGCGATTATCGCCTATCGCCAGCCGATTACAAGAGCAGAAATCGAAGAGATTCGCGGCGTGAAAAGCGATAAACCGCTGCAAACGCTAATCGCCAAAGCGCTTGTGAAGGAAGTCGCCAGAGCGGAAGGGACGGGTCGACCGATCTTATACGGAACAACCAAGGAGTTTTTAGATTACTTTGGCTTAAAAACGCTTGAAGAATTGCCGCCGCTTCCTGAGATGAATGAAAATGAGGATACAGAACGAGAAGCGGATTTATTCTTTGAAAAATTTGAAGAAACTTTTAACGAATAGATGCGATTATGATAAGATAGAACTAACCAATTTTTTCTTTGTTCTCGCAGTTAAAGGGGGCTACTATATGCGAATTCGCCGATGTCAAGGATACGAATTAGAAAAGGCGCAACCAAATACGTCTGAAGACTTTTTTAATCGCTCGGAGGTGACGTTTTTCGAAGACGGAGTGGAAAAAACATTGCACGTATTATATGTGCGCTATTTTGAAGAGTCATTTCCGTCCTTTACTCCGTATGAACAAGACCCGATTTTCACCGTTGGACAACGGGACGTGTATTTTAAAGACATTGTTGCATTAGTTTGCTTGTTGAAAAATCCGAGCTTCCGTCATCGTAAGCGCATCTATGTCAATGAAGAAAAGGAATTTCGCCGTTATTTTGAGCATATTGAATTTACAAAACTTCCTGAGATTTTTGCTGCGTTGGAAACAAATGGAGAGTATGAATTAACCTCGCCGCTTTTGTTTATCGTACAGCCATCATAAAACGATATGGGGGTCTTTTGTATGGGAAATTCCATCGTCATGAATCAAACGAAACAAGTGGAGGCATTTTTACAACAAACGGTCAAAGCGATTTCTGATTACTTGAACGAAACGACGATTACGGGCTTGCTGCATGAAAAAGAAGACGGGAACAAAGCGTATTATGAATTGCTGCTTTCGAATTTACGCCGCCTTGTTGTTTACTGTGAAGAAGGTTTGGAAGCATGCCGCATCGTGTTAAGTGATGAACCGTTCCGCAAAGCCGCAGCGGAAAAAACGTTATATCGCATTTATCATTCTTGCATCTCCGAATTTTTTGCGCCGAAAAGCGATGCTTGGTATGAAGATAGCCGTTCCGCATACACAGGCCGAAACTCGATTAAATTCCGGCAAACCCCGCCGCCTTCACTAAAAGAGCTTTTATCATCACTTGAAAGCAGTTTCCAGGCGATTCGCGAAGAACTCGAATTTTACGAAACCGACTATCGCACGAAAATGATTCAGTCGAAATAAATAATTTTTGTGTATAATTAAACAAGCTTGTGCACCTTGCAAGCTTGTTTTTTATCTTTTTTTGCCGAGAAGACCCCCACCTCTAAGCCGAGCATAGGTGGGGGATGAATCGGCATTTTTTGTTTTTTTAGTAATCTTAATAGTTGAAAAACGTTCTTCTTCTGTCATAAAATATAAATAAACATACCGAACTTATGTTCTGTTAGAGGTGAAGAAAAGATGAAAAAAGCTTATTTTGCAAGAAGATTGTATAAATCAGAAATGGATATTCTTCATGTGACGGAAACATCTTATGCATTAGAGTTATTCAATCGCGCAAAGCGTTTCGCTTTTCAAACACTGATCCGGGAAAAGCGATGGGGACGAAAATTACATAAAGAAAGTCTGCATATCGTTGTGAAGAAAAAATACGGACTGAATGACTATTTTGTCAACAGTGCAGTTCGAGAAGCAAATGCTCTTTTCTCCTCTCTAATGGAATTAAATAAAATACACGTTCAACAGACAGAAGAAAAAATAAAAGATGTGAAGAAAAAACGGAAAACAGAACGAACCAAACTTACGAAATTACGCAAAATGAAAGAGAGTTGTATCAAAGGAAACCTACAGTTTCCGAAAAATACAAACTTTGTTTTGCATAAGAGCGGGATCATTTCTCTTGAGTTAAAAAACAGATCTTTGATTTGGATGAATTCCTATTTGTTTGAACATCGTTATTTAGATGTGGAATTGAAACGGACGAAAGCAAAAATCGGTCGTTTAAAACATCGTTTAGATAGATTAGAACAAAAGAAAGCCAAATTAAAAGAACACATCCCAAGTGTCGTGTTCGGAGGAAAGAAGTTGTTTAAACAGCAATTTACGAAAGAAGAATTTATAAAGGACCACGAAGCTTGGAGAAAGCGCTTTTTAGCTGCCCGAAATAAAAAAATGATTATCTCCGGCCGGAAAGATGCTGGTTCTGGAAACTTTGTATTCCATTACAATCCAAAAGCCAATGAACTTCATATGACCTCCATAGGAGGTAGGGTAGTGATTTTTCCTGGAGTTGTGTTTCCATACGGCCAAGAGATCGTAAATAAAGCGGTGACAGAACAAATCCAATGTAAAAACAAAAAAGAGTATGGAAAACCCATTTCTTGGTCGATCGAAGATCACGGGGAATACTATATCATCAAATGTTTGGTGGATGTAGAATCGAATCCATATATTAATTTTTCTACTTCCGATGGAGTTATTGGTGTGGATTGTAACTATAATCACATTGCTTGGGCAAATGTTTCGAAAGATGGTAACTTTTTGGAAAGTGGAAAATTAACGTTTTCGATAGAAGGGAAAACTTCTGGTCAAATCACGAAAATTTTGGAAGCAGAAGCCATTGCTTTAGTAGATATTGCGGTTCGAAAGAAAAAACCTATTGTTTTGGAAAAATTGGATACTACTTTATCCAAAGTGGGAAATAAATATGGCAACAAAAAAGCAAATCGGATGAAGAGTATGTTCGCGTATCGAAAAATAATACAAGCGATCAAAAGACGTGCTGACAAAATGGGTGTTGCTGTTATAGAAGTGAATCCGGCTTTTACTTCTGTCTCTGGGAAACTGAAATATATGCGCAAATTCGGTATCTCTATCCACCAGGCAGCTGCATTTACGATTGGCCGCCGAGGATTAGGATATAAAGAAAAAACTCCAAAGGTGCTTAAAAAGTATGTCCCGAAAGATGCTTCTCATCATTGGAAGCATTGGTCTATTTTGGGTAAGAAGTTTTCTGTTCGTACACATACGCTGTACCATCTTTTTAATGTGAACCAACCACACCAAGGAATAGATGTATTTCATTCATCGTTGTTAGAAGAAGAAAAACGCCAATTAATAAAAGCTTTAGCGTAATAAACTATTAGAATATCATTATTTTTTGAAGTTTTAGAACAAAAGAACGCATTTTACCAGTCTCTTACTCTCGTCACCGGAGCAGATGGCGATTCTAGGAGCTGGATGCATTGCAATGCGTTCTTTGGATGCTATACGAATGGAAGATGGTGTACCTTCTATGTGAGCTGCATCAGCAGACATATAGCTGGTTGTCCTGAAAGGACACTTCGGACATCTCGTATGGCTACTCCTCTCGTTGAACGGAGGGGGTTCTTGGAACCTTTGAGCAACTACGGCCAAAGGAAACAAGAATCCCTCACTTCCACCGGCTTTAGCTGGTAAGTGGGGGTAGTTCAATATTCATTCCGTTCGCGGTTTTGTCGGGTTGCATGTTGGTTGCTCGACTACTTTCGTCGATTGAGCAAGTTTTTGTAAATAATAACATTCTTCTCTTGCCATATGGTCAGCCATTAACGGTTTCAATATGCCTAGCACCTCTTTATTCAACTCCATTTCCTTAAGCTCGCGTAAAAATTTTTGGAAAATGACCATTTCTAATTGAATGTTTCTATGGAAGCGATCTAAAGCAGGAAAATCGTATACATTAGTTCGCAAATACCCCGCCATCTCGATGGCCTTTAAGTAAAATGCTTCCCATTCTTTTATAAATTTGTCGCTTTGTTGCTTTAATTCTTTTTCCGCATAGTCAAGGCGATCATTAATCGCTCCAGCATGCCCCGCCGCATCTAACAGCCATAGTAAATCGTGGTGCAATGGATGAACAGCAGGAGGTAATTTTTCTTCAATGAGATAGCTAGCAATCCGCAACCATTCATCTAATTCATTTACCATATGATTTAAAAAAGAAGGGGATAATGAGAAACTAATTTTGTCTGTTAATAATCTTTTTAATAAATGGAGTTTAAACGTACGTAATTGTTCGCCTGCTTCTTTTCCTCTTTTTACAAGCTCTAGTAAGCTCGTTTTTGGTAGTAGCTGGCGCGCTTGTTCAAGCAACTCGTCAAATAACGTAATAAATTGCTTCGTTTGTTCTACTTCGTTTCTTTCTTTTTCAGCAAGGGATTCATAAATAAATCGACCATGGTCACCAAGAATTTGCATCCAAAACCGCAACTCAAAAGCCGCTTCTTGTTCAAAGGTTTGTGTCACTGTTCATCACCTCGCTTTTATATGTATGAAAATCGCGGAAATTGGGTGAATAAAGCCAAGAACGATTTTTAGGCTTTCGGCATACGATATGGCGATAAAAGTGGAGGAGGTTTTTGCATGGAACAACAAGAACGTTTTCAACAATATGCCAATGAAGTGCTCGAATGGGGAAAACAAATGGCAGAGCGGTATGCAGAGCGAGAAGATATAGATATTCGCACTGATATTGAAACATTGCTCACTCAGTTCGAACAGCATGAGGGAGAATGGACAGAAGAGGACATTTATGGCATTCAAACGATGGTGGATGCTCTCTATGAAAAAGCAGAGCAGAGAGAATTGCAACAGCGTGAGCAGCGCGTTTCGATTGGTAGCCATGCTTTTCAACAATATGCCAATGAAGTGCTCGAATGGGGAAAACAAATGGCAGAGCGGTATGCAGAGCGGGGAGATATAGATATTCGCACGGATATCGAAACATTGCTCACTCAGTTCGAACAGCATGAGGGGGAGTGGACAGAAGAGGACATTTATGGCATTCAAACGATGGTGGACGACCTTTACGAAAAAGCGGAACAGAGAGAATGGAAACAGCAGGAGCAGCGCATTTCGATTGGTGGCCGTACATTTCAACAATACGTCAATGAAGTGCTCGAATGGGGAAAACAAATGGCAGAGCGGTATGCGGAGCGAGAAGGTGTAGATATTCGCACGGATACCGAAACATTGCTCACTCAGCTCGAACAGCATGAGGGAGAATGGACAGAAGAGGACATTTATGGCATTCAAAGGATGGTGGATGACCTTTATGAAAAAGCGATGCAAAACGAAATGAGGCAACTTCAACAACACATCTCCATCGGCGGTCATACACTTCCGCCGCTTCCATATCGATATGATGCGCTTGAGCCGCATATTTCGGAGGAAATCATGCGCCTTCATCATACGAAACATCACCAAAGTTATGTTGACGGATTAAATAAAGCGGAAAAAATGATGCAAAAAGCGCGCGAAACGAATGATTATGAGCTGTTAAAACATTGGGAGCGAGAAGCGGCGTTTCATGGTTCCGGCCATTATTTACACACGATTTTTTGGAATAATATGATACCAAAAGGCGGTGGACAGCCGAGAGGAGAATTGCTTGAACGAATGAAAGCAGATTTTGGCAGCTTTGAGCGATTCAAACATCATTTTACGGAGGCAGCCAAAAGTGTCGAAGGGGTCGGCTGGGCGCTTCTTGTCTGGTCACCGCGCGCTAGACGATTAGAAATTTTGCAGACGGAAAAGCATCAACTTATGACGCAATGGGATACGATTCCATTGCTTGTGTTAGACGTGTGGGAGCATGCGTACTACTTGCAATATAAAAATGACCGCGCCGCTTACATTAACAACTGGTGGAACGTGGTTCATTGGCGCGATGTGGAACAGCGATTCGAACAAGCAAGCAAGCTTCGTTGGAAGCCGTTTTAAGCATTATGATCATGACGAGCGAGGAAATTGTATCTTCGTTCGTTTTGTCATGCGGAACTTGTACATTTTCACGCATATCCATCTATTTTGCGCATACACTTGTACAAAACGGCAAAAGGGATGGGATTACATGGAGCTAGGGAAAAGGTGGATTCTATTCATCATAGCGCTTACCATGATTTTTTCATGTATTCCGAAGCAAACGGAGGCACAAGAAGTTAGCGCGCAAAGTGCGATTTTAATGGAGCAGCAATCAGGACGCGTGTTGTTTGAAAAAGACGCGTATACAAAGCGGCGTATTGCCAGCATTACGAAAATTATGACGGCCATTTTAGCGATTGAGTCAGGAAAAATGAATGAAACGGTGAGGGTGAGCTCTCGCGCTGTTCGTGCGGAAGGGTCATCGATTTATTTGAAAGAAGGCGAAAAAATCAAACTGCGTGACCTTGTATACGGACTTATGCTTCGTTCGGGGAACGATGCGGCGATTGCGATTGCTGAGCATGTCGGAGGAAGTGTCGAAGGGTTTGTGTTTTTAATGAATCAAAAGGCAGCAGAAATCGGGATGAGAGATACGCATTTTGCGAATCCGCACGGCTTAGACGATGCGGAAAACCATTATTCCACCGCTTACGATATGGCGTTATTAATGCGCTATGCGATGCAAAATAAAGAGTTTCGCAAAGTTGCTGGCACAAAAGTATATCGCGCTCCTAATCCGGATGAAGAGTGGGACCGAATATGGCGCAATAAAAATAAATTGTTAACGAATCTTTATGAATACTGCACAGGAGGAAAAACAGGGTATACGAAACGGGCCAAACGCACGCTTGTCACAACTGCTGAGAAAGACGGCTTAGAGTTGATTGCTGTGACGCTGAATGCCCCGGATGATTGGAACGATCATATTGCGATGTATGAATACGGATTTGACCATTATGTATTAGCAAAAGTAGATGATAAGCGGATGGTAAAAAAAATCAAAGATCGTTTTTATCGCAAAAAGATTCGCGCGAGCCGTGATTTATTATATCCAGTGACGGAAGAAGAAATGGAGAAATTACACGTAAAAATCAAACTATTAAAACCAAAAAAAGAATGGAAAGATGAAAGTCGTATTCCGAACGTCGTCGGTAAGGCCGTGCTGTATATGGACGATGAAGCAGTTGATGAAGTGCCGCTGTTGTATGAGCATCCGCCAAACGAGACATCAAAAGCGTCAATTTGGAAGTTCATTTTCTTTTTAGGTGTGGGAAGCGATGGTTAATATTATATGGATGATGATGGCGCTTGTTGGGATCCTCTTTGCGATGGCACACGGTACGATGAACGAAGTGAATGAAGCGGTGTTCAAAGGCGCAAAAGAGGCAGTAACCATCAGCATCGGAATGATTAGCATTTTAGTGTTTTGGCTTGGGTTGATGAGAATTGCGGAAGAAGCGGGATTATTGGAAAAGTTAGCGCGCTTATGTAAACCGCTTGTTCGCTGCCTTTTTCCTGAAGTGCCAGCAAACCACCCGGCGATGGGATATATTGTTTCGAATATGATTGCCAATATGTTTGGACTTGGCAACGCCGCAACGCCGATGGGAATTAAAGCGATGGAAGAGCTGAAAAAATTAAACGGTTATCAAGATTTCGCCAGCCGCTCGATGGTGACGTTTTTGGCCATGAATACATCCGGTATTACCCTTATTCCAGCAACGGTCATCTCGATTCGGATGACATACAATTCCGCAGCGCCAGGAGAAATTATTGGAACCACACTCGTTGCTTCGACTCTTTCAACGATTGGCGCGATTTTTATTGATCGATATTACCACTGGAAACGAACGCGAAAAGGTGGGAAGCGGTAATGGCGCTTATTCAATACATTTCCATTTGGTTAATTCCTGCGACCATTGCTTTTATTCTTTTATACGGTACATTCAAAAAAGTTCCGACTTATGAAGCGTTTGTCGAAGGTGGAAAGGAAGGGATTCAAATTGCTTTTTCCGTCATTCCATATTTAGTCGGCATGCTTGTGTCGATTTCGATTTTTCGCGCTTCGGGAGCATTGGACTACATGATGAACTTCATTAAGCCGCTGATGGAAACGATTGGTCTTCCAGCAGAAGTCGTGCCGCTGGCGATGATTCGTACGATTTCTGGAACGGCCGCTTTAGGCATGACGACCGATTTGATTGCCACATACGGCCCCGATTCGTTTATCGGCCGGCTCGCCTCGACGATTCAAGGGAGCACGGAAACGACGTTGTACGTGTTAACCGTTTACTTTGGGGCTGTTGGCATTAAAAAAATGGGCGATGCGTTGAAAGTAGGAATTTTAGCGGATGTACTTAGTTTTATCGTTTCATTTTTTATTGTATTATTCATATTTGGAAGATAAAGTAACCTAACGATGTAGGTTGCTTTTTTGTTTGTCGAAAAAAGGTGGGTATGATAAAAATAGTGAGGGGACAATGCTTGTATCTTTTTTGTGGAAAGAGTAAGATGATTGAAGAGGTGAGAATGATGGAACGATTGCAAAAAGTCATTGCCCATGCGGGAATTGCATCACGAAGAAAAGCAGAAGAGCTCATTTTACAAGGAAAAGTAAAAGTAAACGGCAAAGTGGTGACCGAGCTCGGTGTGAAAGTAGGTCCTCAAGATAAAATCGAAGTGGACGGTATTCCGGTTGAGAGGGAAGAACCGGTTTATTACCTTCTTTATAAGCCACGCGGTGTCATTTCGAGCGTGAAAGATGATAAAGGCCGAAAAGTCGTTACTGATTTTTTTGAGGGGTTGGACAAGCGCATTTACCCGATTGGACGATTAGATTACGATACATCAGGGTTATTGTTATTGACGAACGATGGGGATTTTGCGAACCTTCTCATGCACCCTCGCTACGAAATCGAAAAAGTGTATATTGCCAAAGTCAAAGGCATCCCAACACGAGAGCAACTGAAACAATTAGAAAAAGGAATTATGCTCGAGGATGGCATGACAGCACCGGCAAAAGTGAAAATGCTTTCACTCGATAAGCGGAAACAAACGGCGATCATTGAAATACGCATTCATGAAGGGCGTAATCGCCAAGTGCGCCGCATGTTTGAAGCGATCGGCTGTCGCGTGATGAAACTGAAGCGGGAGCGTTATGCGTTCCTTGATTTGAAAGGATTAAATCCCGGCGATTATCGGGAGTTATCGCCGCATGAAGTGAAACAACTTCGCGCGCTTGCGTTATCCGGCGAAGGAGTTCATAAGTAAACAATTGTCATTTGTCACACAATTTTCATATCATTTTCATTATGAAGATAGTGAATATTGCTATAATGGGAAATAGTATATCTTTGCTTCAAGGGAGTTAGATCTATGAAAAAACAACGGCTTGTTGTGAGAACGGTTATTTTATTACTGTTGCTTAGCGCAGTGGGCTATACGATTTATTCGAACTTTTTTACGGAAAAAACAGCCATTAAAGTCGGTGCCACTGCCCCTGATTTTGTGTTGACGGATTTAAACGGAAAGACACACCGTTTATCTGATTACCGTGGCAAAGGGGTATTTCTCAATTTTTGGGGAACGTGGTGTAAGCCGTGCGAAAAAGAAATGCCGTATATTAACCGACAATATCAAATTTATAAGAAACAAGGGGTCGAAGTATTGGCCGTTAATGTCGGTGAACCAAAGCTAAGTGTGCAAAAGTTTGTTGATCGATTTGGACTAACATTTCCAGTTGTTATCGATCGTGAGGACCAAGTGATGGACGCCTATGACATTGACCAACTGCCGGCAACATTTTTAATTGACAAAAACGGAACAATTAAAAAAATCATTACAGGAACGATGACAGAAGAGATGGTACAGCAATACATGGAAAGCATTAAACCGTAGGGAGTTTTGGCAATGGAACAAGTAAAATGTGAATGTGGTCACGTCAACCCATATGGTACCGTTTTTTGTGAATCGTGCGGAAAACCGATTGAAGAAGACACATCGAAAAAATTATTGAACATGCGCTATGAAGGAAGCGCCCGCCGCTCACAAACGTACAATAAGACAATAATTGATAAAATTTGGAACTTTTTTTCGTCTGTTAAAGTCGGCGTGTGGCTCATTGTCATTACGCTCATTGCCTCGGCTATTGGCACGATTTTCCCACAAGAAATGTATCTACCGCCAAACGTAACGCCCGCACAATATTATGAAGATCAATACGGATGGGCGGGGAAATTGTATTATCAACTCGGGTTTGATAATTTATATGGCTCTTGGTGGTACATGCTGTTGATAGCTTCCATTGGCGTTTCGCTGGTCATTTGCAGTTTAGACCGGGTGATTCCGCTTTACCGCGCTTTGAAAAATCAAGGAGTGACGCGGCATACGTCATTTTTGCGCCGCCAGCGTTTGTTTAGCGCGACGAAAATAAATGATGAGCACCTTTTCGAAAAAGTGAAAGAGCGGTTGTCGAAACGCCGTTATCAAATTCGCGAAGAAAACGGTAACATTCTCGCTGAAAAAGGACGGTTTTCGCGGTGGGGACCGTATGTCAACCACATCGGCTTAATCATTTTTTTAATCGGTGCGATGCTTCGCTTTGTACCGGGCATGTACGTTGATAAAGTACTTTGGATTCGTGAAGGAGAAACAAAAGCAATTCCTGGTACAAATGGTAAATATTTTTTAAAAAATGAGAAATTTATTTTTGAAGTATACGATAAAAACAAAGAAAATCAAGTATTTCAGGCAGCAATTGATAAAGTGGGAAACCGAATGGTCGCCAAAAACTATCAATCTAACGTTGTTCTTTACAAGCGCGTCGGTCCGATTGTGCCAGGAGAAGAGCCGAAGCTCAAGAAAATAAAAGAATATCATATTCGTGTCAACCACCCGCTTAAATACGATCATTACGCGCTATATCAAGTCGATTTTAAACTCAATGAACTAAATAAAATGTCCTTTTATTTAATCGATAAAAAAACAAATCAGCAATTCGGCATGGTGACGGTTGATTTACATAATCCGCAACCTTCTTACGATCTCGGAAAAGGATATCGCGTGGAGTTGCTCAGTTATTTTCCTGACTTTTATTTTGATGATGATGGGAACCCATCGACAAAATCGAAAATTCCAAACAATCCAGCATTTGTCTTTAAAATGTATGCACCGGACAAGCCTAAAGGTGAAGTGAGTTTTGTGGCGATTCGTCAGACGATTGAGCCATTTGGCAATAATAAATATAAAATGGCGTTTGCCGGTATAGAGACAAGAAACGTTTCCGCTTTAACAGTACGTCGTGATTTTACGTTATGGATTTTAGGAGTCGGCGGAGCGATTTTTATGATTGGTCTCATTCAAGGAATGTATTGGAACCATCGTCGCATTTGGCTGCAGCGTGTGAATGGTGAAGTGTGGCTTGCGGCCCATACAAATAAAAACTGGTTCGGATTGAAAAATGAAATCAAGTATGTCATCGAGGGAACGGGGTTAACGATGCCAATCGACCAAGCAGAAGTCGAGAAGAAAGCAGCGCAAGGAGGAGAAATGAATGGCGCAACTAAGTAGCACATTGCTTTATATAGCGTTTGTTCTCTATTTAATCGGAACGCTATTTTTTGGCGGTGCGATTCGTGATAAAAAAGAAAAGCCGCGCACGAATCGCTGGTCAACCATCGGGATTATCATTACGATTGCGGGATTTATTTCTCAAGTAGGGTATTTTATTACAAGATGGATTGCGGCGGGACACGCACCGGTCAGCAACTTATTTGAGTTTACGACATTTTTCGGAATGATGCTTGTTGGGGCATTTATTATTATTTACTTTATTTATAAAACAAGTGTGCTTGGTTTATTCACATTGCCGGTTGCGCTTCTCGTCATTGCTTATGCAAGTATGTTTCCGCGCGAGATTACGCCGCTTATTCCAGCGTTACAGAGCGATTGGCTGCAAATTCATGTCACAACAGCGGCGGCTGGGGAAGCGATTTTAGCGGTCAGTTTTGCAGCAGGACTCATTTATTTAATTCGCGTCGTCGACCAATCGAAACCAAGCAAACGCACGTTTTGGCTGGAGTTCGTTCTATTCTGTTTAATTGCAACACTCGGCTTTGTCGCTGTTTCAACAGCATTTGGCGCTGCCGATTATGAAGCGAAATTTAAATGGATCGACAAAAATGGCACAAAAACAGAAGTAGTGTATGAGATGCCAGCACTTGTTGGACCACATAAGGGGAAACTCGAAAAAGAAAGCGCTGATCGTTTTAAACCGCTTGTCGAAATGCCAGCAATCATTAATGCGAAAAAATTAAACACGGTCATTTGGTCATTGATGGGCGGATTTGTTTTGTATTGGTTGTTGCGCCTTGTATTACGAAAGCGCGTGGCCGCAGCGTTACAGCCGTTAGTGAAAAATGTCAATTTAGATTTGACCGATGAAATTAGTTATCGGGCGGTGGCGATTGGCTTTCCTGTGTTTACGCTTGGGGCGCTCATTTTCGCTATGATTTGGGCGCAAATTGCGTGGACGCGTTTTTGGGGTTGGGATCCGAAAGAAGTATGGGCCTTAATTACATGGCTATTTTATGCCGCGTTTTTACATCTTCGCTTATCAAGAGGATGGCATGGGGAAAAGTCCGCATGGCTTGCGGTCATCGGGTTTGCGATTATTATGTTTAACCTTGTCGCGGTCAATCTTGTCATTGCAGGGTTACACTCTTATGCAGGGTCATAACAAAGACAAAGGGGGATGTCTCATTATGAGATATCCTCTTTTTTGTGCGGCGTTGAGATTGAAAGAAAAAATGACGATGGCTTCATAAAATATTTTTGTTTTCTGTATTTCTATGTTCATTCCGGGAAAATGTAGATAAAACGGGCACACTTTTGTAAAATAGTGAACGAGGGAGGATGTTCATATGATGGATAAACAAGTGAAAATTTTAGTGGTCGATGACGAAGAGCGAATTCGTCGCTTATTGAAAATGTATTTAGAGCGCGAAGAGTACCTCATTGAAGAGGCCGATAATGGAGACGATGCGCTCAAAAAAGCGTTGGAAAACGACTATGACTTAATCTTGCTTGACTTAATGTTGCCGGGCAAGGACGGCGTTGACGTATGCAAGGAAATTCGTGAAAAGAAAGCAACGCCAATCATTATGTTGACGGCCAAAGGGGAGGAAGCGAATCGCGTGCAAGGATTCGAAGCAGGGACGGATGATTATATTGTCAAACCGTTCAGTCCCCGTGAAGTTGTATTGCGTGTGAAAGCATTATTGCGCCGTGCCGCCAATACGGTTTACTTACAAGCAGATACAACGGCAAAAGACGTTCTTGTCTTTCCACATTTAACGATTGATAATGATGCGCACCGTGTCACGGCGGATGGCAAAGAAGTCAGCTTAACGCCGAAGGAATATGAATTGCTGTTATTTTTAGCGAAATCACCGGATAAAGTGTTTGACCGAGAGCAGTTGTTGAAAGAAGTATGGCATTATGAATTTTTCGGTGACTTGCGCACGGTCGATACTCACATTAAACGCCTTCGTGAAAAGTTAAATAAAGTTTCGCCAGCAGCGGCCAAGATGATTGTGACCGTCTGGGGAGTTGGCTATAAGTTCGAGGTTGTTAATGAATGATGTGGTTTTGGCGAAGCGTTGTCGGGAAACTATGGTTTACCATTTTGTTGCTTGTTTCATGTGTTCTCTTTATTTTAACGATTCTTCTCCTAAAGTTTTTTGAAAATTATCATGTTCAAGAAGCAGAAAAAGAGCTAACCCAATTGGCAACAAAAGTAGCAGAAGTGATGGAAGAGTATAGAGACGAGAAGCTTGCTCGCTCCATTGCTTGGACGTTAGTCGGGGATATGTCAAAAGCGGTTATTATCGCCGATGACCATCATTATTGGTATTCTTCAACAAATGCTCAACTTCGTAATTTGCCATTATCACTTATTCAAAAAGACAAAGATTTAAAAACCGTATTTACAGAACAAAAAAAAGTAAAAAAGAAAACATACTTGCCGAACGTTCAAGCTGGTGCTGACCGTTACGGCGAATTGCTTATTGTCGGTGTGCCGCTAAAGACAGCCGACGGAAAACATGGAGCGGTATTTATTTACCAGTCGTTAAAAATCGTTGAAGATACAACACAACAAACGAAGAAATTCATTTTTCTTGCGGCGTTCATTGCAATAGTCTTAACGACGGTGTTTGCGTTTTTCTTATCAACACGAATTACCGCTCCGCTTCGCAAAATGCGCCAAGCTGCTTTTGAAGTTGCCCGCGGTAAATTTGATACGAAAGTGCCGATTTTAACCCATGATGAAATTGGCGAGTTAGCGATGGCGTTTAACCAAATGGGAAGGCGGCTGCAATTTAATATTAATGCGTTAAACCAAGAAAAAGAGCAACTGGCGAGCATTTTAAGCAGCATGGCAGATGGTGTCATTACTTTTAATCGCGACGGGGAAATTTTAATTACGAACCCACCAGCGGAGCGATTTTTGCAGACATGGTATTTTGAACAAGGAAATGAAGGCGAGGCGATGGCGCCATTGCCGCCGCAAGTGAAGGAGTTGTTCGCCCGCGTCGTTAGCGAAGAAAAAGAACAAGTGGCGGAATTAACGCTGCAAGGGCGTACATGGGTCATTTTAATGACACCGCTTTATAACCAGACGGCTGTTCGTGGAGCGGTCGCTGTCTTGCGCGATATGACGGAAGAGCGCCGATTGGACAAGCTGCGGAAAGATTTTATTGCTAACGTTTCCCATGAACTTCGCACGCCGATTGCGATGCTGCAAGGGTATAGCGAAGCCATCATTGATGATATTGCCGCAACGGATGAGGAAAAGAAAGAGATGGCCAAAGTCATATATGACGAATCGTTACGAATGGGGCGTCTCGTCAATGATTTATTAGATTTAGCGCGCATGGAAGCCGGACATATGACGTTAAATTACGAAACCGTAGAGATTGGTCCGTATATAGAACGGATTATTCGTAAATTCCAAGGCTTGGCCAAGGAAAAACAAATTCATTTATCAGCTGAACTGAAAGACGAAATCGTTCAACTAACGATCGACCCTGACCGCATCGAACAAGTGTTGACGAACTTAATTGATAACGCGATTCGTCATACCGACGAAAACGGAATGGTAAAAGTCATTGTAGAACGAAGCGGCGACGGGGTCACGATTCACGTTCAAGATTCCGGTTCAGGTATTCCTGAAGAAGATTTACCGTTTGTATTTGAACGTTTTTACAAAGCGGACAAAGCGCGCACACGCGGCCGTTCTGGAACAGGATTGGGCCTTGCGATTGCGAAAAACATCGTCGAAGCCCATAAAGGGATGATTTCCGTGCATAGCAAGCTTCATGAAGGAACGACGTTTACGTTTTACTTGCCGAATGCAAAAATGGAATAGCAACTTAAAAAGCCTGCCGCATCAAATGGCAGGCTCTGCTTTTGTTCACACTTTAATAAATGAAGGGAAAAATTCATTTCCAATGATTTCCCCCTGAACGAGTCCTTCATTCTTCTTGCCATGGTCTAGTGGCAGGAGCGGGAATAACAGTTCGGCAACCCGATATGCCTCCTCCAGATGCGGATAGCCGGATAAGATGAAACGATTAATTCCCAATTGCTGATATTCCAGCAAGCGTTTTGCCACAGTTTGTGGATCTCCCACCAAGGCTGTCCCTGCTCCTCCTCTCACAAGGCCAACACCTGCCCATAAATTCGGGCTGATTTCTAAAGACTCCCTGCTTCCATTGTGCAGCTGTCTCATTCGTTGCTGCCCCACAGAATCGTAGCGGGAAAATACTCGCTGCGCTTCTTGAATCGTTTTCTCATCCACATATCGGATTAATTGTTCGGCAGCCTCCCATGCTTCCTTTTCGGTTTCCCGAACAATCACATGCAGCCGCATGCCGAATTCAACCGTTCTTCCTTGTTCCTCAGCAAGTTTTTTCACCTCTGAAAGTTTTTTTTCCGCCTGTTCTGGCGGTTCCCCCCAGGTTAAATATACATCGGAATGTTTCGCTGCCACGAGCTGTCCCGCCGGAGATGATCCACCAAAATAAATCGGAGGATATGGTTTTTGTACAGAAGGGAATAGAAGCTTTCCTCCTTTCACTTTTAAATGACTACCTTCAAATGTGACCTCTTCACCATTCAGCAGCTTTTTCCAAATCGTAAGAAACTCATCTGTCGCTTCATAACGTTCATCATGGTTTAAAAACAGTCCGTCACCTGCAAGCTCAACAGGGTCTCCCCCGGCCACCACATTGATAAGCAGACGCCCGCCAGAAATACGGTCAAGCGTTGAAGCCATTCTTGCTGCGAGTGTAGGAGACATTAAACCTGGCCGGACAGCAACAAGAAAATGTAGCTGCTCCGTTTCCGCAGCCAACGCTGCCGCTAGCAACCACGGATCTTCGCAGGATTTTCCAGTAGGAATTAAGACCCCTTTATACCCGAGACGATCGGCGGCTTGTGCAATTTGACGGAAGTAGCTATATTCAGCAGAGCGGCCTCCTTTTGTCGTTCCGAGGTATCGGCCGTCACCGTGTGAAGGAATAAACCACAAAATTTCCATTTTTCCTACTCCTTTCTAACTAAATAGTTGGAATATCTTTTCTTTCTGTTGCTTTCAACAAATCCTCTAAGCTCCGCTGAATTCTTTCCTCTACCTCTTTAGCTAAAAAAACTTCACCTTTTTCATTCCATTGAACGTTCGCATCTAAAATAAATACCCCATGTAAAATCTCTTTTGCTCCTAATAGTGAAAAAATCGGCTTAAAGGCGTATTCGATAGATAGAAGATGAGCGATCGTTCCCCCTGTCACAACCGGCGCCACAATCTTATCAGCAAGGATCTTTTCCGGCAGCAAATCAAGAAAGGACTTTAAAATTCCTGTGTAGCTTCCCTTGTAGACAGGGCTTAAAACGATGACCGCGTCCGCAGCCTTAATCAATGTATGAGTATTGGCAATGGCTGGGCTTTTGAAATTGGCATAAAGCAAATCCTCTGCTGGCAGCTCACGCACTTCTATCAAATCGGCGCGATGGTTTCTTTCGATTAGCTCCTTTTGCAGCCTTTTGGCAATCGAAGCCGTTTTGGAATTTTGGGATGGACTTCCGGAAATCAACACAACATTCGACATTTTTAACTCACTCCTTTTCATTATTAAACCGATTTAAATAGTTGGTTTTCAGTTAGCTAGATGCTCTTTTTATATGCCACCTTTATAGGTATCCTGCCATTTGAGTAAGCGTTTTTCCAATAAGCGAACAAACGAATCTGTCAGTTTTCCGACTACTGCGAAAATGATAATCCCGACAAAAACAATATCGGTGTTGCTGAACTGCCTAGCATCCATCATCATGTAGCCCACCCCTTCTGTCGACCCCATTAGCTCAGCAACGACCAGCGCTAGCCACGCGGCTCCGAGGGATAAGCGGATGCTCAATAAGATATTGGGAAGAGCGGAAGGCAGGATGAGAAGCTTTATTTGTTTCCATCTGCTGAAACCAAGAGTCCGCGCTACATCAAACAGCTTTGCGTCCACTTCACGTATGCCAAGAAACGTATTTACATAAATCGGAAAAAATGCCCCTTTGGCGATTAATAAAATTTTGGACGCTTCTCCAAAGCCAAACCATAAGATAAAGAGTGGTGCAACCGCCAGATGAGGAATGGTCCGCAGCATCTGCAAGCTCGGGTCCAGCACGCCTTCCGTTTTGGTCGAAAAACCAACGGCTATACCTGCTGCAAGCCCTAGACCCGCTCCTAATAAAAATCCTGCTGCTGCGCGGAGGACGCTGATTTTCAAATGGGTAAACAGCTCTCCCGAAACAATCAAATTCTTAAAGGCCAGCACAATATCCGATGGCGTCGGCAACACTGTTTTGGAAACGAATCCGAGTGCCCCAACGATCTGCCAGACAGCGAATAGGAGGAAAGGTAAGATGAGCCCTGCCACTCTTCTTTTCAAACTCTCCTTAAATCCTTCGCCTTTAAAAACAGCGGTTTTTCTCACCGATTCCTTTCGGAATTTTGGCTGTTCGGCTGTCATCGTTGTTTTAGCCATGTTTGTCTTCACCCTCTTTCTTTAGTTCCTGCAATGCTTTTTTAATATACTGGTTATCTACCACTTTGCTTGTATCAATTTTTGTTTTGATCACTTTTTGTGAATATTGAAAATCGGCGGTTTTTTGTTGGGCCTTGATAATGTCGTCTGTAATCGGTTCATTTAACGACGGGTTGTTACGCAGGGAACGTGCGACCACTTTCTCATCCAGCTTCTTCGCTTTCGCATAAATAGAAACTGCCTCATCAAAATGCTCATTCTGCCAACGGCGCGCTTTTTCATACACCTTTAAAAATCGAACAGTTAAATCCGGATGCTCCTCCGTAAACTTGGAGCGTGCGACGATAAAACCAGGTGAATAAACATTCAGTGTTTCGCCGTCCGCCAGCACCTTCGCTTTGTTTTTAATTGTTTCATAGGAGATATACGGCTCCCAAATTGCCCATGCATCCACTTTGCGGGTGTCAAAAGCCGCTTGGGCTTCATCCGGCTGCAGCTGGATCATTTCCACATCGGACGCTTTCAATCCGGCATGGTCAAGTGCTTCATATAAAAAATTGAATCCGCTGCTGCCTTTGGCCACCGCAATTTTCTTTCCTTTTAAATCCTCCAAATCCTTGATTTTGCTTCCTTTCGGAACGAGGATGGCGTCTCCTTTTAAACCGTCGGCACTTTTGCTGATTTCTTTAAAAGCAATGTTTGCGGCCTGGGCAGAAATAACGGGAGAATTCCCCACCACCCCGAAATCGAGATTATTGGAGGCCATCGCTTCAAAATGAGGCGGCCCACTTTGAAATTCGGTCCATTTGACTTTTACGCCTTCTTTTTTGAATTCTTTTTCAAACCAGTGTTTTTCTTTCGCTAATAGAAGCGGCCCCAGGCTCTGTTGAATTCCTATATGGACAGTGATATTTTCCGCTTCCTTTTTGGATCCGCCGCCGGCATCTTGGCTACTGCAGCCGGAAAAAAGTAAAATAAGTCCAATGATAAAGACAAAGCTTTTACGCATCTCAAATTTCCTCCTCAATGCTAGATTCCAAGTCCCTCGATAAGAGGCGGTTCGTCCGCTGTTTCAAACTCTTTCAAAACTTTTTGCCGCATTTCCTGAAACAACGGCTGGGCTCTCTGTCGCGGAAAAGGCAGTTCGATCGGAATGATTCTGCTGATAGATCCTGGTTTTGCTTTCATAATTACGACTTGGTTGCCAAGATAAACAGATTCATCCAAATCATGGGTTACCAAAACCATCGTGATGCGTTTTTTTCTCCAGATTTCCAAAAGAACATCCTGCAGATGTTTTCTTGTAAACGCGTCGAGTGCACCAAAAGGTTCATCCAATAACAATATTTTTGGTTCTCTTAACAGCGCCCTGGCAATCGCCACTCTTTGTGACATGCCTCCCGACAATTCCTTTGGATAAGCTTTTTCAAACCCTTTCAATCGGACAATGTCAATCAGTTCATCGACTCTTTTGCGGATTTCCGGATCTTTAAGCGACAGATTTGCGGCAATATTTTCTTCAACTGTCAACCACGGAAACAGCCGATGCTCTTGGAAAATAAAGCCCTGATCCGTTCCCGGGCCTGTCACAGGAAGTCCGCTGATTTCAACCGTCCCTTCGTAATCCGTGTCGAGTCCAGCAATAATTTTCAGCAAGGTGCTTTTTCCGCAGCCGCTTGGACCAATGATGGTTATAAATTCCCCATCTTCCAGCTCCAAACGGATATCGCGAAGAACTTGAACCGCAGTCTGGCCTTTTTTGAAAGACTTATCTTTTACATGAACATGTACAGTCAAAAGCTATTCCTCCTTTTTCATCTTTGATTTGAGTTTCAATATTTTAATATCTAAAAAACTTGCATTTCGAATGCTTTCGGCGGTTTCGATTAGTAAACTTTAATTATTCCGATAAGAAAACTTGGTTTAATAAGACTAAAAAAGGTCCTTGATCACATGGAATCACCATGGATCAAGGACCTTCGGTATGTCCGATCAGTCGGCTGAATTTTATTCATACTTTTCTTATCGGATTTGTTAGATATTACTATAAATGATTTTTTTCGGCCAGTCAATTATTTTTTTGCAATTTTTAACATTTTTTCTGAGAAGTCTCCCACCTCTAAACGGAGTGTAGATGGGAGAGGTTCATGATTCGATTTTTTATCTTAAATAGCCGAGAAGACTCCTACTTCAATGAACGATCGTGAGTAAGTGGGAGATAAGTCGGCTTCGGACAAGGGGCTGACTTAAAAGGTAGCTAAAAGCGACTTATTGTATAAAAAGGTAAAAAAGAAACCGCTCTTTTGATATAATAGAGTCACTTCAACACCATTACCAAAGATCGATTTTTCATGAAAAATAATTATGTCTATTTTAAAGATTATTACATGCATTAAATGCAACTGCCAATGTATTGGGGAGATCTTATTCCAGAAAATCATCTGGCATGCGTCGTCCATCGAGCTGTAGAAAGTATCGATGATGAGGTGTTCTTCAACTATTATCCGGGTGGCGATCATAATGCGTACAAAAATGATGACCAAACTGATTGTTTATGCGTATACCCCAAAAATCCACTTAGGACGTGAGCTTGCCTGAAAAATTCCTTACGATATTTCTTTACTATGGTTAAGTGCCGGTCAATAACCGGATTTCCGCACCATTAATCGATTTCGATCCCGAACGAATGAAGAAGTTAATCGATGATCTCTTCAAAGAAATTTTGAAAATCTTCAACGAAAAGTGGCATGTGAAACTAGAGAATTATTTTATCGATGGAACCAAAATAGAAGCGAACGCCAATCGTTATACATTTGTTTGGAGGAAATCCATTGATTATGACCAAGAAAAGGTTGAACAATTAGTCTATCAAATTGATGGAATCATATAAGGGAGGAACGCTTGTGATTTTCGAATATTTTCGGCATATTCAAGACATATTAACGGTCGTTGGAAAAGAGGAAAAAGAAGCATTGACAACCGCCGCTATGAAAGTCGCCGAATGTGTTCAGAACGGTGGAATTGTGCAATTGTTTGGCTGTGGTCATTCTCATTTGTTAGCGGAAGAAGTATTTTATCGAGCGGGCGGTCTAGTACCGATCAAACCAATATTGATTGAACCGCTGATGCTTCATGAAGGTGCCGTTCGCTCGTCACAGTTAGAGAAGGAAACGGACTATGCCAGCATGTTTTTAGAGAAGGAAGATATTCGCCAAGGAGATGTTGTGTTTGTCATCTCGACCTCTGGGCGCAATCCGGTACCGATTGATGTCGCGCTATTTGCGAAACAACGTGGAGCATATGTTATTGGATTAACGTCATTGGTGTATTCGAAAGCGCTTCCATCTCTTCATCCAAGCGGGAAACATTTATCGGAGTGCGTCGATCTTGTCATCAACAATTACTCCGTAAAAGGGGATGCCATCTTAACATACGCAACCATTTCCGTTCCGTTCGCACCAACATCGACCGTCATTGGCGCAGCGATATTGCATGCGATTTTCGCTGAGACGAGCATCATGATCGCGGAACAAGGGAAAGAACCGCCGATTTTTGTAAGCAACAATCTTCAAGGAGGGCAGGAACATAATCAGAAGCTTATCGAAATGTATCGTGACCGAATACGATTATTGAGATGAGAATGCCTTTCATTTGCGAGTTGCAGCCAATGTTCAAAAAATCATCAAAGTGGTATAGACAACTAGTTGATATGATGTTAATCTAAACTTAGAAGGAAGGTGCGGTATGATGAAACGATTTTTACTAATGAATGCAACAATATATGCTGAAAAAGAACGAATTGAACAAGGATATGTGCTTGTTGAAAACGGAAAAATTGTTAATGTCGGTCCGGTGTCGTCGTTGCCAGATATAAAAGAAGTCAAGGTGATCGAACTTGACCATCATGATTGCGTTGTTCCGGGTTTTATTGACGTTCACATTCATGGAGCAGCCGGGTCCGATGTCATGGATGCAACAAAAGAAGCACTACAAACGATGGCAACAGTCTTGCCGCAAGAAGGAACGACGAGTTTCCTTGCGACAACGATGACGGCTCCGTCTGATGATATCGAACGAGCGTTACGCAATGTCGCTGATTATATTCAGTTTCATAACCGTCCAGGGGAAGCAGAAGTGATCGGGATTCATTTGGAAGGTCCGTTTATTTCACCAAAACGAGCGGGAGCTCAACACCCGGGAAATATTGTTGAACCGAATGTTGAGTTGTTTAAAAAATGGCAAAATATAGCGAATGGACATATTCGCCTTGTCACATTGGCGCCGGAAGAGAAACATGGGTTAACGCTCACAGCATATTTAAAAGAGCATGGCGTTGTTGCTTCCATTGGTCATTCAGATGCCATCTATGAAGAAGTGATAGCGGCGATTCAAGCAGGCATTACGCATGCGACTCACTTGTTTAACGGTATGCGAGGACTTCATCATCGCGAGCCGGGAGTTGCGGGGGCGGTACTCATGCATGATGAGGTGCTATGTGAAATCATTGTTGACGGCATTCATGTGGCCCCAGAGATGGTGCGGTTTGCTTACCGCAACAAAGGAAGTGACGGAATCGTTCTCATTACCGATGCGATGCGCGCCAAATGTCTCGGAGCGGGAGTGTACGAGTTAGGCGGCCAAGAGGTCACTGTTCAAGGTGAACGAGCCACGTTACAAGATGGAACGTTAGCGGGGAGTATTTTGAAATTAAAAGATGCTGTGAAAAAGATGATGGCGTTTACTGGGTGTTCACTTGAGGACATCATTCGTATGGCGGCTTGGAATCCTGCGAAACAATTGGGACTTCTCGACCGAAAAGGAAGTATCCGAAAGGGAAAAGACGCTGACCTTGTTGTTTTGAATGAACACCATGAGGTAGTAATGACGTTTTGTCGAGGAACATTAGCGTACTCGAAACAGGGAGTGTTCAGTGATGAGGCTCATTGAAGCGAAAGATTATAATGAGATGAGTCAAAAGGCTGCGGAAGTCATTATTGATCAAGTGAAGAAAAAGCCTGATTCTGTTCTTGGTTTAGCAACGGGAGAAACCGTGCTTGGAACATATGCGGTAGTAGTGAACGACTATCAACAAAATAAAACGTCGTACCAACATATTCATACTGTTAATTTAGATGAGTATATCGGTTTAGGTCCGGATCATTCGAATAGCTATCACTATTATATGAATCATCATTTGTTTCGCTATATCGATATTCCAACGTCACAAACGCACATTCCTAATGGACTCGCCGATGATGTCAAAACGGAATGCAAACGTTATGAGGAATTGATTGAGAAACTTGGTGGAATTGATTTGCAGGTATTAGGGATCGGGCGAAATGGGCATATTGGCTTTAACGAACCGGGCACGTCTTTTGATTCCACTACCCATATTGTTGAACTTGCCCAGTCAACAAGACAAGCGAATTCACGCTTTTTCTCTCGTTTCGAAGAAGTTCCGACCCATGCAATTACAATGGGGATTGCGACGATCATGAAAAGCAAAAAAATTATCTTACTAGCATCAGGAGAAAAGAAAGCGCATATTATCTCTCAGCTATTCGAAGGAGAAGTAACGACGAACATTCCGGCTTCGATTTTAAAAACGCACCCAAATGTCATCATTATTGCTGATCAAGAAGCATTATCGCTTGTGAACGAAGAACAAAGAAAGGTGCATGCACGATGATTAACAAGCACTCACCACTTCCGATTTATTATCAGCTTGAACAAGGTATTAAAGAGATGATTGAAAAAGCACAGCTTAAACCAGGAGAAATGATTCCATCTGAACGGGAACTTGCCGAAACGTACGAAATTAGCCGGATGACTGTTCGTCAAGCGATCAATAATTTAGTCAGTGACGGATATTTAGTGAGAAAGCGGGGAAAAGGAACGTTTGTCGCCGCAAAAAAAATCGAACAGCCGTTAAAAGGATTAACAAGTTTTTCGGAAGATATGCGAGCAAGGGGCATGGAGCCAGGAACGAACGTACTTGAGTTTCGCATCATTCCCGCCAACCAATCGTTAGCACAGCAGCTCGACATTCGCGAAGGGGGGGATATTTATGAAATTCGTCGAATCCGTTTGGCTGATCAGTTGCCAATGGCGCTGGAAACAGCGTACGTACCTTGTGTGCTTGTACCCGGTTTAACGCGAGAAATTGTAAGCGGTTCCGTATATGAATTTATCGAAAACGAATTAGGATTAAAAATCAAATCAGGCGTACAAGTATTAGAAGCGTCTGTTGCGCGCAAAGTGGAGGCAGAAATTTTGCAAATGAAAGAAGGCGCTCCGGTTCTTCTTATTCAACGAAATAGCTATTTAGAAAACGGGCAGCCGTTAGAACTCGTCAAATCAATTTATCGAGGAGACCGTTACAAATTTACGATTGAAATGGAACGGTAGACAGGCAAGTTACTTGCTTTTCTATAAATAATGACAAAAAGTTTATTTAGAGGATGTTACGTATAGAAGAGTGATGGATTTACTTTTAGTCAAAATTAAATGAATATGTTTTTGTTATACCAATTTATTGAAAAATTTAACAATTTTACTTTGCTCATGGTATAATAAACATGATTGTGGTTTAACACAAATAGGGAGAGGGGGAATAACATGTTCGGAAAAGTAGCTGCTGATGTGCTTGGGTTAAGTGATATAGGGGCTGTCATTAAGCCAGAAAACTACGATAAAGCTGATGCCGATGATTATATCATGCATGAAGATGGTGAGAAAATTTACTTTTTAATTAAGTCTAAGTCCGATGAGTATTGCTTTACGAATAAGGCGCTTATTCATTTGGATGGAACGAGCGCGACAAGTAAAAAACGCACGTTGCGACGGTATGATTATTATAAACATCCGATTTCTGATGTATCGCTCGAAACAGCGGGAACAGTCGATTTGGATGTCGAAATTAAATTTAAAATCGGCACACATGCCTATTCGATTGACGTTCATAAAAAACATCTGGAAGAATTAAAAGATTTATATAAATCGTTATTGAAAATCGCGGAAATTTGCCATGAAAACGAAACGACATTAGATTATGCCCGCAAAAGTCTAGAGTTAGCTTCTACGGTCTTAAGCCGCATTGCAAGCACACCAAATGACTTAGCGGAACAGTTCAAAGAATTAAACCAAATTGCATTTCATTGGTTAGTGGACACGAAAAAACAATATACGGTAAAAGATTTTGGGTTTGTGTTTGAGCGTTATATTCATAATTGATGATTATCCAAACACTCGGATCGAATTCGATTCGAGTGTTTTAGGTTTGAAATAATATCATGCTAGCTTCTTATTTTTTTATTGTCAATGATGGTCATTTGCATTAATATTATAAATGTAAATTGTTCGACAATTTCACACAATTGCATACGATGGCAAAAAAGGTGTCGAACGAGCCGGTGCGCTCTAGTAGGCTTAATAGGGAATCTGGTGAAAGTCCAGAACTGTCCCCGCAACTGTAAATGCGGACGAAATGAAATCACCACTGTACGGCTTGATGGCGAAAACCGTTGGTCGTATGGGAAGGTTCAAAGTAGGATGAAGCATGAGTCAGTAGACCTGCCTTTGATGCCAAATGTTTCCTATCTTCGGGGAGTGAGATGGTGAAACGGCAATGGAGTTTTTCATATAAAAACATTTCCATATTTTGTCGTTTCAAACTCATTCCTAAGATAGGAATGAGTTTTTTTATTACATAAATACAGTCAGAGAGGAGAACGAACATGAAGCAGTGGAAGTACTACGGCATGTTGCTCGTTTTCCTATTGACATTCGGACTTCTCTTCGGATGCAATAGCGAAAACGCAAGCAACCAAGCAAATGACAAAAAGCAAGAAACAAAAACGGAAGAAGCTGCGTTCCCAGTGACGCTGAAAGACGGATTAGGCGAGGAAGTGACGATTCAGTCCGAGCCGAAACGAATCGTTTCCTTGATTCCAAGCAACACGGAAATTGCCTATGCCCTAGGGTTAGGTGAAAAAATCGTAGGTGTGAACGATTTTGACAACTATCCAGAAGACGTCAAAAAGAAAGAAAAAATCGGTGGCATGGAGTTTAATGTAGAGAAAATTATTTCCTTAAAGCCTGATTTAGTGCTTGCGCATGCTTCAAGTGCCAATAACTCCAAAGATGGCTTGAAGCAATTAAAAGATGCGGGAATTACTGTGCTCGTCGTCAATGATGCAAAAACGTTTGACGATGTGTATCATTCGATTGAAATGATTGGAAATGCAACAGGGACAACGAAAAAAGCAAACGAAATCATTGAAAATATGAAAACAAAGCTTGAGGCTATTAAAGAAAAAGCAAAAAATATCAAAGAAAAAGACAAAATGAAAGTATGGGTCGAAGTTTCACCAGCACCGGAAATTTATACGGCGGGAAAAGGCACCTTTATCGATGACATGTTAAAAGTGATTTCGGCGAAAAACGTTGCCGGAGACCAAGAAGGATGGCCAATGTTTACAGAAGAAAAAGCGGTCGCTTTAAATCCGGATGTCATTATTACGACATATGGATACTATGTAAAAGATGCAGCGAAGCAAGTGATGGCTCGTCCTGCGTGGAAAGATGTGCCTGCCGTAAAAAATAAACGGGTATACGATGTTAATTCTGATTTAGTCACACGTCCAGGCCCGCGCCTTGTTGAAGGGGTAGAGGAACTTGCCAAAGCGATTTATCCAGAAGTTTTTAAATAAAAATGTAGTCATTTACGCAGTGACGCTCGTTGCTGTCACCGTTTCTCTTTTGATAGGGATATCGATAGGCTCTTTATCGATTCCCTTTTCTACTATTGTTGATATTTTTTTATACAAATGGTTTGGAATACCATTAAGAAGTGACATCCCTACTAACCTTGTTCAAGTCGTCATGGCGATTCGCTTGCCGCGCGTTGTATTAGCCTTTTTTGTTGGCGCTTCGCTCGCGCTAGCGGGAGCGGCGTTTCAAGGATTATTGAAAAATGCGCTAGCCGACCCGTATACGCTTGGTGTGTCTTCCGGTGCTTCTGTCGGTGCCGTTATCGTGCTTTTTTTTGGAATCCATTTGCCGTTTGTCGGCACCTTTACATTGCCGGTCATTAGCATTATTTCTGGGCTTTGTACGCTGTTTCTTGTACTTCTATTTACAAGAGCGGCTGAACGAAACATGTCGATTGAAACGATTATTTTGACAGGGATTATGTGTAGTGCGTTTTTTAGTGCGCTCATTTCGCTGATGATTGCGTTGACGGGAGAAGAATTGCGGCAAATCATTACGTGGCTCATGGGAAGCGTGGCGATGCGCGGCTGGAATTATACGATCATGATCTTGCCGTTTTTTCTTATCGGTTCTTTGTTATTGTTATGGAACTCTCGTGAACTCAATGCATTTGCATTTGGGGAGACCGCAGCGGCTCACATTGGTGTGGATGTCGCCAAACGGAAAATCGCTATTTTAACAGGAGCTTCTCTACTGACAGGCGCTGCTGTTGCCGTCTCTGGCACGATCGGTTTTGTCGGCTTAGTTGTTCCGCATATGGTGCGGCTCGTTTGCGGACCGAATCATCGCTTGCTTTTACCATTGTCGCTTTTGTATGGCGGTGCGTTTCTCGTCCTAGCTGATTTGGCGGCGCGAACGATGATTTCACCGCGTGAATTGCCGATCGGAGTGATTACTTCTTTGATTGGCGCTCCGCTGTTTGCGTTCTTATTTTTCAAAAGGATGAAAAGAAAGACGTGATGGAAATGCTAGAAGTCAACGATGTGTCATATCGTTATGATGAGAAAACGGTGTTAGATGGTGTGACATTTACCGTTCAAAAAGGGGAATTGTTCGGCATTTTAGGACCAAATGGCAGCGGAAAAACAACTTTATTAAAGTTGTTATGCAAAGAATTACCGTTGCAAACAGGAACGATTTCCCTCAACGGGAAGCCGCTTACTTTGTTTTCGCAAAAGGAATTGGCTCGCCTTGTTGCCGTGTTGCCGCAAAGCGTAGATCATACATTCGGTTACACAGTGAAAGAAACGGTCGAGCTTGGGCGTTATGCCTATCAAAGCGGGCTGTTTCCAAAGTGGACAGCGAAAGATGAACAGGCGGTCACGGAAGCGCTCCAGCAAGTGGGATTACTGGTCAAACAAGAGCAAGGAATTGACCGGTTAAGCGGAGGGGAACGGCAGCGTGTGTATTTAGCGCGGGCGCTCGCGCAAGAGCCGGAGCTTCTGCTTTTAGACGAGCCAACGAACCATATGGATATCGCCCAGCAAATCAAATTGCTAGATCGTCTTGCCAAATGGACAAGGGAAAAGCAGCTAACGGTTATTGCGATTTTTCATGATATCAATCTTGCTAGCTTATATTGTGACCGCATTCTTTTACTTGACCAAGGGAAAGTCGTTCGTGTGAATGAGCCGGGCGATGTTATCCAAGAAGTAACATTGCGGAACGTGTTTGGCGCACCTGTAAGGCGTCAAGCGCATCCGGTCGTGCCAAAGCCGTTTGTGACGTTTTTACCAGAAATCGAACAGTTGAAAAGGGAAACAGATATACGCGACCGTTTCACCATCATGGTCAATGATGAACGAATCACTGTCACCGCTTCACAGCCGTTTAAAGTGTTGTCATCTGCGCTTGTCGGAGCTGGTTTTCAATGGGCGACCCATTTTGTCAACCGGCATGTGCCGAAAGATTACCGATGCGACGATGCGGAAGAGGAAATGAAGCAATATTTGCGGGCGCATGCGTTTGATGTGCAGCGGACGATTGGCATGATGACAGCCGTTTGTTTAGAAGACGCTGCATATGTATATCGGAAAGAAGAAACGTTTTCATTGTTTACGATCGTCACAGCAGGTATTGGAAACGCGGTTGATGTGGCGAAAGCATGGGAGCGAACGAAAAGCACACAAGAAGTCAGTACGATTAACATCATTGTGTTCATTGACGGGCAATTGACGGAAGCGGCGTACGTGCAAGCGATGATGACGGCAACCGAAGCAAAAACGAAAGCGCTGTACGACGAGCATGTCCTCGATCCAGAAACGAACACGATGGCTACCGGCACATCGACCGATTGTATCGCGATTGCCGCCTCGCAAATAAATACAGCCTTTGACTACGCCGGCACGATTACGCCGCTTGGAAAAGCAATCGGCCGTTCTGTCTACGAAGCGACAAGAGAGGCGCTTTGCAAGTATCAACAGCGAAGAGGCGCGGCCAATGATTGATCATCTTTTAGCAATTGTACTGGCGGTGATGATAGACTTTTTCATCGGTGATCCGCGTTGGTTGCCGCATCCTGTGCGCGGAATGGGAGCGTTCATTGCTTACTTTGACCGCCGTTTCAATCACGGTTGCTATCGGCGCCTAAAAGGAATTATGACCGTCGCCATTGTTTGTTTGACGGTGCATGCCATCAGCTTTTTTCTCTTGTATGTCAGTTATCGAATAGCCACAGGATTTGGCATCTTTATAGAAGCGCTTCTTATTTTTACGGCGATTGCGACAAAAAGCTTAAAAGATGCCGCTTGGAGTGTGCTTGTGCCGCTTGAACAAGGCGACATGGAGAAGGCGCGAAAAGAGTTAAGCATGATCGTTGGACGGGATACGGAGAGACTCGATGAGCGAGAAATCGTGCGCGCTTGTGTCGAGACGGTCGCAGAAAATACGAGCGATGTTATTACGGCTCCGCTTTTTTATGCGCTTCTTGGCGGAGGACCTTTGGCGCTTGTGTATCGTGCCGTCAATACGTGTGATTCGATGCTTGGCTATAAAAATGATGAATATCGCGATTTCGGTTGGGCATCGGCGCGATTAGATGATGTGTTCAACTATATACCGGCGCGGTTGACGGCTATCGTTATGGTGATTGTCAATACTACAACCATTCGCCATTGTTTCAAGGTGCTCATGCGAGACGCGCGCAAACATCCAAGTCCAAACAGCGGCTGGGGTGAAGCGGCAATGGCCGCACTGCTTGGTGTGCAGCTTGGGGGAACGAATACGTATAAAGGTGTGGTTTCTCATCGTCCGAACATTGGCGAGCCGCTCGCTGAATTGCAAAAAGAGCATATTCGCAAAGCAGTGAACGTCATGATTCGCACCGTTTTCGCTTTTATCATATTGCTTTGGATAGGAGGGATGATGATTGAATTTGCCGTTTCATGGGGCTAATCCTCGTCAATTGTATGAACGTGTCGGCCTTCCGTTTCCGAAAGCATGGATCGATTTTAGTGTCAATACGAATCCGTATTCGTTGCCGCTTTCTATGCTGCCGACGCAAGCCGAATTTTATCGTTGGTCGATGGAATATCCCGACCCTGACGCTTCTGAGCTAGTAAGCTATATTGCCCGTTTGGAACGTATTTCAAAAGAACAGCTACTCATCGGAAACGGCGCTTCGCAATGCATTTATCTTCTTGCCCAATTATTTTCCGGGAAAAAAGTAGGCCTCGCTGAACCGACGTTTTCTGAATATCGTCGGGCGTGTGAGGTGAATGGTTGCTCCATTTTCTCTATTGTTTCTGATGAAGCGAGCGATTGGACTTATGAACAAAGCAAGCTGCTAGAGCTGGTCGAGCAAGTCGATGTGTTCTTTCTCTGTCACCCGAACAACCCGACGGGAACGGTAATGACAAAAGAACAGCTGTATTCGCTTCTAGAAGTGGCAGAGCGAGCGAATACGTTTGTGGCAATCGATGAAGCGTTTTATCATTTTTGGGAGGAAGCGTTTACCGCGCTTGAATGGATTCATTCGTTTCCTCATCTTATCGTCATTCGTTCGCTCACGAAAATGTATCATTTAGCCGGTGTACGTATTGGATACATCGTGGCGAACGCAGACATCATCGAAAAGGTAAAAATGTTGCAGCCGCCGTGGAGCGTCAGCCAAGTTGCGCAACAACTCGCGTTGCATTTATTACCGATGAATGAGTTTGTTGTACATACAAAACGAATGATTGCTTTTGAACGCGCACGAATCAAAGCGATTTTGGAGGAATCTGGCTATTACGTGTCGCCATCGGTTGCCAATTTTTATTTATTACGGGCGCCGCATCTCTCGACGGAAAAGTTATTATATGATTTGTTGAAAGAGGGGCTTATTCCGCGCCACACCGCAAACTTTCGCGGTCTTGATGGGCGGTATTTGCGTTTGGCGGTTAAAACAAAAGAAGAAAATGATCAATTATTACACGTGTTAACAAGGTGGTCGAGATGATGGTATTTATTAGCGGCGGTGTTCGCAGCGGAAAAAGCGAAGTGGCCGAGCGATATGTAAGAACACTCGCTTCCGATGAAGATTCCGTTCACTATATTGCGACCGCCCAAGCAGTGGATGACGAAATGAACATGCGCATTGCCCGTCATCAAGAGCAGCGCGCTCGGCAATCGCTTCGATGGGTGACATGGGAACAACCGACAGGGTTACACGAACTTGTTGCCCGGTTTGGTTCAAATGATGTTCTATTGCTTGACTGTTTGACAAATTTACTCGCAAATGAATTGTTTCGCGATGAAGGGTGGAAACAAGAAGAGGCTTGTTTTCAAAAAGCGATTGGTATTTTGGAGGCGGTGCGCGGGCTCGCTGCTCGTAGTAAAGCGTTTGTAATCGTTTCAAATGAATTATTTTCAGGTGGAGTGCCTGATGATCTTGGCACATATCATTTTATGAAAATGCTGGGCTGGCTGCACCAACAAATTGTCGCCAGCGCCTCTGTGGCGATTCTTGTGCAACATGGCATCCCTTTTTTGAAAAAAGGAGAGGGAATTGAATGAAAATGATATGGCATGGGCTGCTGTTGTCATTGCAATTTTTGACGGTGATTCCCATTCAGAAAGAAGTGAGTTGGGAACAAGAAACAGCGCGTTGGTCGGTTCGCTGTTTTCCTATTGTAGGTCTATTGATAGGGGGAATGCTAGCGGGGTGGTATTTGTTTTTTTCTTCATTGACGCCGGTTTCGCCTTTGTTTCTTTCGCTTTCGCTTCTGTTTTTGTCTGTTTTTTTGTCCGGAGGATTGCATGCTGACGGGTGGATGGATGTGAGCGATGCGTTTTTTTCGTATCGCGATGTAGAGCGAAGACAAGAGATTATGAAGGATTCTCGCGTCGGCGCGTTTGCGGTATTGTCGATCGTTTTTCTTTTGGCGTTTCGGTTTTTATTTATGTATGAAACGATTCAGTCGCATGTTTCAATCGTTGTCTTCATGATGATTCCATTACTATCACGCGGCTTTATGGCGCTGTTGCTCGTATATGGTCGTTTAGCGAAACCGACCGGAATGGCTGCCGCGTTTCGCGAACATGTCTTAAAGCGTGATGCATATTTCGTGATGGCAGTGTTGCTTGCGTGTATGAGCGTGGTCGTTTTTCATTTGTTTTTGGAGATGACCCTATTGACGATGGGAGCGCTTCTTTGCTTTTTCTGGGCGCGATCGTTTTATGAAAAACAATTTGGCGGCATTACCGGTGACACGCTTGGGGCGTTTGTTGAAGGAGTGGAAACGTGCTTATGGTTCATCATTTGGCTATTACATTTCTTCGTCACGGTATAACAAAGGAAAATGAAGAAAAGCGCTATATCGGTTTTACTGATGTGCCGCTTATGGAACGTGAGATGCTTCGGCTAAAAAGGCTCAGTGTTTTTTTCGATCAGAATGCAGATTTCATTGTGTCAAGCGATTTAATCCGTTGCCGGCAAACGCGCGCGATCGTATTCGGCAACATGACCATACCTGTTTATGAAATGAGCGAGTGGCGCGAAATTCATTTTGGAGATTGGGAAGGAAAAACGTTCGCGGAGTTGAAAGAAATAAAAGAGTATCAAATGTGGCTGCAATCGCCATTTTCTGTAGCTCCGCCGAACGGGGAAAGCTATGTCGAGTTTCAAACAAGAATGGAGGCAGCGCTTGCGCGTACGATTGAACTTGCGCAACATTTACGCGCTTGCCATGTCATCGTTGTGACGCATGGCGGTCCGATTCGATATGTGCTTGAACGCTACGCTCCAACGGCACGTTCCTTTTGGGAATGGTGCGTTCCGTTTGGTGGCGGGTTTACGTTAGCGTCGACGTTTGAGCGATGGAAGGAGCGAAAACGATGCATTTCATTGTCGGAGGTGCCTTTCAAGGGAAGCGAAAATGGGCGCGTCAATATTACCGATTAGATGACGGTCCATCGTATCATTGGTGTAACGGATATGAAAACGAATATTTTCTTCCAGATGAAAATAGAATCGAATCAATCGTCGTTTTTGAAGGGCTGGAAGTATGGATTCGCCGTATGCCAAATCGCGCTCATTGGGAACATGTTTTTCAAACGTGGCACGATTGGGAACAGGAGAAGTACGAAAGAACGGTCGTATGGATTGGTTGTGATATCACACAAGGAATTGTCCCGCTAACAAAAGAGGAGCGAAACTGGCGCGATGTGACGGGATGGTGTTATCAAGAGTTAGTGAAACGATGTGATCGCGTTGACCGCGTCTGGTGTGGGTTAGCCGAACGAATAAAATAAGGGGGAAGGTAGGATGAAATTATATACGCGTACAGGAGATAAAGGAAAAACGAGCTTGATTGGGGGTAGGGTGGATAAAGATCATTTGCGTGTGGAAGCGTACGGAACGTTAGATGAGGTCAATTCATTTGTCGGTCAAGCGATGGCGTTGCTTGAAGATGAGAAATTTCAAGATATTTATGCGGAGCTGCAAAAGATTCAACACGAATTGTTTGATTGCGGCGGCGATTTAGCGATTGTGAATCAAAAAATTCCGTATACAGTGACGACCGAGATGGTCACGTTTTTAGAAAAAAGAATCGATGAGTATATCAAGGAAGCTCCTCCGCTCGAAAAGTTCATTTTGCCGGGCGGCTCTAAAGCAGCGGCGGCGATTCATGTCGCTCGAACGGTGACAAGAAGAGCGGAACGTTGCATTGTATCGTTAAGTAAAGCCGAACCGATCAATGATATTGTTTTGCAATATGTAAATCGCTTGTCTGATTACTTTTTTGCCGTTGCTCGTGTCATTAATGCGCGCTTAGGTGTGAAGGACGTTGAATATGAACGAAGCGCGATAGTGTTTCGCGATAAGGAGGTATAAGTGATGCGAGATATAAAGCGATTCGCTGTCGTCGTTTTGTTTGTCAGTTTATCGGTGATTGGTTCGTTAGTAAAGCTTCCAACGAGTATTGGCAGCATTGCGTTAGATAGTGCGCCGGCGTTAGTGGCTGCGGCGTTGCTTGGGCGAAACGAGGGTGCGCTTGTTGCCGCAATCGGTCATCTTTCGTCGGCGTTTTTTGCCGGGTTTCCGTTAGGAGCGTTTCATGGACTTGTTGCGTTGGAAATGGGCTTGCTTGTTTACGTGTTTGGGTGGTTGTTTCAGAACAATTGGAAAAAGGTTGCGTACAGTTTCTTTTTCATCGGCAATGCGTTTCTTGCTCCGCTTCCGTTTTTATTTTTCATGGGCAGTGCGTTTGTGATGGCGATCATTCCGTCGCTTGCAGTTGGGACGGCAGCGAATGTTGTTGTTTCTGTTGCCGTCATTCCAGCTCTCTTCAAAATTGGAGCCATCGATCGCGAGAAGATGCCGCATGCGTGATGTGTTGTTTTTGCCGCTTCATGAAAACGAAGAGCTTGTTATTGCGACGGATGGCTCTGCAGCGATTGGTTTAAAGGAAGCGGATATCGTTCGTGTTCCATATGAAACAGTGGCATATTTTGCGGCACGCGTAGCACTAATGGAAGTCATGTGTGTCGGCGCAACCCCAATGGCGGTTGTCTTGCAAAATTTTGTTCACGACGAGGCGTGGAAAGCGCTTTGTGCCGGCATTCGCAACGCGCTTGCCGAGCTTGACCTTACATTACCGATTGTCGGAAGTACGGAATCTAATTTTCCAACGTTACAATCAGCTGTCGGTGTTACTGTTATTGGAACGGTCAACAAAGCGCAAAAACGCGTTGGAAAAACGCCTGCGAAAGCGAAATTTGCCGTTATCGGCGAGCCGCTCGTCGGCGATGAGGTAATCAAGCATCGCGACCGCGTGCTACCGCTATCTTTGTTTCGACAACTGTTGCACAGGACTGAAATTTACGAACTTGTCCCCGTTGGTTCGAAAGGAATTTGGCATGAACTCCAAGAGCTTTTACACGACAACAACCTTGAATCCTCGCCATGTTCTTGCGCATTACCGCTGCATGCTTCATCAGGCCCCGCTACTTCTTTAGTGATTAGTTTTGATCCAAACGGAGAAGAAGCAATCAAACAAATCGTTAAAGACTACTTTTTTTCTATTCAGATCAGTTAGTAAACTAGTAAAAAAGGAAGAATATCCTGTAATATTCTTCCTTTTTTATTATAGAAATTTTATAGTGGAAATTGTAACAAAACAATCCGTTTTAACGACAGATGGAATAGAACGGGAGGGGAAGGTATGGACTCCGTTTTTGAGGAGTTGTATGAAAAGTACCACCAAGATTTGTTTAATTTTTTATTTTATATGGTACGAAATCGAGAACAAGCGGAAGACCTTGTTCAAGAAGTATATATCAAAGTGTTGCGTTCGTATGGGCGGTTTGAAGGAAAAAGCAGCGAAAAAACATGGTTATTATCGATCGCGCGACATGTGGCGATTGATTTTTTTCGTAAACAAAAAAGTTGGCGTGAAAAAATAATGGAAAAATTTGATTGGAGTACGCGACCCATTCGCGATACATATCCGCTGCCAGAGGAAATTGCCATTCAGAAAGAAGAGGTTCAGTTGATGTATCGCTGTCTTGAACGCTGCACCGTCGATCAGCGCCTTGTCATTGTGCTTCGGTTTATTCAAGCGTTGTCAGTAGCTGAAACCGCAGAAACGCTTGGCTGGACGGAAAGCAAAGTGAAAACGACGCAACACCGGGCATTGAAACGATTAAAGCAGCACATGGAAGAAGAAGCAGCGAAGGGAGGGGTACATGGTGAGAAAATTCCAATGGAGTGAGGAATGTATTCAACATGTACTGCAGCAAATGCCAATGGTCAGGGATGAACGTTCGAAGGAGGAAGTATATCGTCAAGTGTCATTGGCCCGGAAAAAAGAGCGTATGAAAATGTGGTTAATTCCAGCTGCCGTTTCTATGACTGCAGTACTCTTATTTGTCATCATTGGCTTATCCATCCAATCGATTCCGCAACAAACACAAGACAAAATGGCGGAACATACACCGAAAAATAAGGGAATGATTCAAGAAGATAAAAGTGAACGTGATGTCGTACCGTCCCGTATCGTGACAAAAGAGGACTTACATCATCAAGATGTGGTCGTTTTTGGTCTTCCTGATGTGAACGCGCAAACGGTAATTCCTGTAAGCATTCTTGTTCAAAAGGATGGGCAATCGCGTGAACAACAGATGGAAAAAGCGAAAGCGCAGTTAAGAGAAGAGGAATGGGGATTATCGAAAAACTTGCTTGATCATGTGTCCATGTCTTTTTCTCATGAAAACAAGGGCGCGTGGCTCGTTCACGTACCTAAAACGCATCCTGTTTTTTCTGGAGGCTCAACAAGCGAAGAGATGTTTCTTTCGAGCATGGAAGAAACCGTGCGATGGGCTGGAGGAAAGGAAATACAATTTTTTACCGACAATCAAAAAGGAATCGAGCTCCCGAATACAGGACGTATGGAATCGATGAAAATTGCCGACAAGAAGCGCGCCTATTATCTATATCAGTTTGACCGCTCGCATCCTCTGTTTCTTGCTCCGTCTGGGCAATCATTTCAAAGCTTGAAAGCAGCGTTAGAACAAATGAAAAATGTGAATGAACAACCGTTTCGTCCTTCCATTCCGGCACAAGTGAGCATTGCGATGATTCATCCACAACAAGATGGAGTCATCATTAAGTTTACCAACGATTCGAAATTAGATGCATCTCCATCCACGCATTGGATGATTGAAGCAATTTTATTGACAGCCAAAGAGTTCGGATTTCAATCGGTTACGTTTACGGGTGGAAATGTAAGTCGAGTTGGTCAATATGTATTTGGTGAGAAAATTGCTGTGCCCGTTGCTCCGAACCCGATGCCGATCAAGTAACAGAGTCCTCATCGATAAGATGGGGATTCTGTTACAATTTTGTTAAAATCGCATCGTTCAAGTTCTAATGGCTCCTTTTTTTACATAATACATATATGGTCAAAACAATCGAAAGGAGGCATCGATCGATGGAAGATCTTATGAAACGATTGCTCGCTGTAGCGGGGATGGTGGTTTGTATTCGTTTATTATTTATGATTGGTCTTGCGAATTAACATTTTGAAAATTCATTAAAATGATTGTCCTCTCACTTTTTCATGAGATATAATGAGAAAAACATAGTGGGAGGCGACTGCAATGCTAACAGACTATCATAATCATTTAGAACGAGGCACATTAACGCTGGACTACTTAAAGCAGTTTACCGATGAGGCCGCGCGAAAAGGGATTCAACATTTTGGCATTTCCGAACATGCTTATCATTTTTATCAAACGAAACATATTCTTTCGAATCCATGGGTAGAAGAGCGAAGATGTTATGATATGGACGATTATGTTCGCCTATTTCACGAAGCGTGGGATGCAGGAATCGATGTGAAAATGTCGATTGAAATGGATTATACGCCAGGAAAACATGAAGAGATGGCAGCGTTTATTCAATCGTACGATTTTGATTATGTCATCGGTTCGATTCATTGGGTCGATGATTTTGGCATTGACTTGGCCGAATATCGAAAAGAATGGGAACGACGGGATTTATACGATACATATCGCAAATATTTTGATCAAGTGGTCACATTAGCCGAATCCAATTTATTTGATATTATTGGTCATTTAGATTTAGTGAAAATTTTTAAATATATTCCAGAAGATGAAGAGTTTTTGCTAGAACAATATGATCGGGCGACAACTGCGCTTGCCGATTCGAAAACGTGTGTCGAAATTAGTACAGCAGGATTGCGCAAGCCTGTTGGAGAGCTATATCCTGACAAACGGCTGTTAAAAATGTGTTACGACAAAAGGATTCCAATTGTTCTTTCGTCTGACGCTCACATTCCAGAGCATGTCGGCGCGGATTTTGACCAAGCGATTGAACTAGCTAAAAGCGTTGGATATACCGAACTGATGACGTTCCACAAAGGAGAACGAAAAGCAGTACCGTTAGGTTAGAAAAGCGGAAGCGGCGCGAACAGCTCTCAAAGCCAAATGTTCTTCGCCCGCAGAAGTGCTCGCACTTCGAGGGAGAAGGTTATTTGGCAGAAGAGAGCTAGCCGCTGAAGCTAGACAGTAAGAAAAGCTGAGGACGCTCGCTTATCGGCGAAGATCGCACGAGCCCCACCGAGGAGGCTGTCGCCGCCGCAGTGTGGGGCGGAGCGACTCGAGCCGATAGCGTCCGAAGCTAGACAATAAGAAAAGCGGAAGCGGCGGCAATTTCGCCTAAAAGCTGCCCACGTCCTGTGGGCAACGGCGAAATGTCGCCATCCTGACTCAGCGATGGGCAGAGGAAAGGGAATGGGAGTTTCTTATCAAGACCTAAATTATAAAGGAGAATACATAATTACGTGTTCTCTTTTTCTTTTTATTAAATGGTTCTGTTAAACGTGAATTGATTTTATTATTTTTCTTTAATGTAAAAAAGGGAATGTACTCGTTTGAGCGATTATATATTCAAGTAAAGTTATGGAGGGCTAAAGGGCAGTTTAGTTGAACAAGGATTACCAACCAAAGATAAGTATACTGAATGGGTGGAGATTATGGAACGGTGGCTCGATGTTCAAACACTGATTTGGCTATTTCCAATTATGTTTGTTCTTCATGATTTTGAAGAAATTATTATGGTTGAAAAGTGGGTAAAAAAGAATTCAGATGTTATTTATGAAAAATTGCCAAGAAAAATTGCCGATAGAGTCATCAAGCAATTTTCAATGTCAACAGCACAATTTTCTGTTTCGGTATTGGTTATTTTTCTATTTGTTAGTAGTTCTACTTATATGGCAAGTCAATATGTTCATCAAGGTCCATTTGCCAACATTCATTTCTTTACTGTTTGCATACTGATTTTCTTTCTTCATGCATTTACTCATATTGGTCAGGCTATTTTTTTTCGTTCCATTACTCCTGGTGTTATAACATCAATAGTGATCGTTCTTCCTTACAGCATAGTATTGTTTAACTCATTATTTAAAAATCAAGTCATCACTTGGGATACTATTTTTGTCAGTTTGCCTTTTATCTTCTTCATTTTCCCTATAGTATTGATGGCTCATTGGATTGGAAAGAAAGCGGTATAAAATCGGTCTATTGTGCTAATGAGGGCGGATTATAAATCTGAAAGAGCTTGGAACATGTTCCAAGCCCTTTTTTTATTCAACCCGTTTATTCACCTATGTTCTCCGCTTTAGGAGCGTATTCGTGCAATTCTGTTTTTCTAGCCATCTTTTATACTTCCAATTTTTTCGCCATTTCAATATCTTCAATTTCGGTTAGTTTTTCTAATAGTGCATCATTGAGCGGTTTATCTAAGGAAAGCATCATAATCGCTTTTCCGCCTGCTTCTTGGCGTCCAACTTGCATTGTTGCGATGTTTATTTGATGATTGCCTAATACGTTCCCAACTTTACCGATCATTCCTGGTTTGTCTTGATGTTGAATATAGAGGAGGTATCCTTCTGGCGCGAAGTCAATCGAAAAGCCGTTAAAGTGAACGATACGGTCACCGTAATTTGGAATATGTGTTCCTTTAATGGTAAAAGTTTTGTTTTCTCCATGTACCGTTAGAGAAATGCAGTTCGCATAGCCGTGTGTCTGAGTGGAAAACTTCTCCCCAAACGTAATGCCTCGTTCTTTCGCGATCATTGCTGCATTGACTTCGTTCACTGTTGAGGCCACGCGCGGCTGTAAAAAGCCAGCGAGCAAGCTTCGCGTGATATAAGTTGTTTCTAGATCTGCCACTGTTCCTGCGTATGTGACGGTGATTTCTTGAACAGGCTCGTTCATGTATTGGGAAGCAACAATGCCCATTTTTTTCGCTAAATTATAGAACGATTGAATTTTTTCGTAAATATCTTTGGACAAGGTTGGTAGATTAATAGAAGACGTAACGGGCTTTCCTTCTAAAAATTGGAGAACTTCTTCTGCGACTTGTGTTGCGACATTGAGCTGTGCTTCGACTGTCGATGCTCCGAGATGTGGGGTTACAATCACATTTTCAAATGAAAGAAGCGGGTGGTCGCCTGGTGGTTCTTGTTCGAATACGTCAAGAGCGACGCCAGCTACATGCCCATTTTTCAAGAATGTGACTAATGCTTGTTCATCGATAATTCCGCCGCGGGCACAGTTAATGAGATATACTCCTTTTTTCGTCTTGGCCAGATTTTTTTCACCAAGCAGCCCTTTTGTTTCTTTTGTTAATGGAGTATGTACAGTAATGATGTCGGAAAGAGCGAGCACTTCATCGAGCGTACAAACAGAAACACCGATTTTTTCCGCGCGTTCTTTTGTTAAAAATGGATCATATACATGGACTTTCATTCCGAAGGCGCGCGCCCGTTTGGCGACTTCGGAACCGATGCGGCCAAATCCAATGACACCTAAATGCTTTCCGTATAATTCTGTACCGACAAACGCAGAGCGGTTCCATTCGCGTGATTTTACAGAAACATGCGCTTGTGGAATGTGACGGACAAGTGAGGCCATCATCGCAAATGTATGCTCGGCCGTTGAAATAGTGTTGCCGTTTGGAGCGTTAATGACAACGACTCCATGTTTTGTCGCCGCCTCGACATCAATGTTATCGACTCCGACGCCAGCACGGCCGACAATTTTTAAATTTGTCATTTTGCGAAGCAATTCTTCTGTCACTTTTGTAGCGCTTCGTACGAGTAAAGCATCAAATTCATGAAGGCGGTCTTCGACTTCTGCAACCTTTTTTTGAACAACTTCGATATGTTCGGCTTTTCGGAGAGGGGCTAAACCTTCTTCGCTTATGGAATCAGACACTAAAATGCGAAACAAGATGATACACTCCTTTCTTCATCAAGAATTTTAAATTTCTGATAATTTATCACACGAAGTACCATCTGTCAACGAAATACAAAGAAGTCATACCAATGTAAACGTTTTTATCTTGAATGTTCGGAATTTGCTTAAGAAAAAGAAAACCAAGTTGAACAACGTCAACTTGGTTTAAGCGCCTTATTTATTTTTGTTTTCGTTGTAACGAGCGATGCACTCGTCAATGAGTTTTGCTGCTGCTTCTGGGCCTTCCCATGTGCCGATTTCTGTTCGTTTACCTTGTAAATCTTTATAGCGTTCAAAGAAATGAGCGATTTCTTTTAATTTATGTTGTGGCAGGTCTTCAATGCTGCGAACTTCGTCAAAACGAGGGTCTTCAACCGGAACGCCGATTAATTTTGCGTCTTCTTCGCCGCTGTCGACCATGTTTAAATAACCGATAACGCGCGTGTCAATGACGCAGCCAGGGAATGTCGGATTTGTAGTGATGACTAAAATATCAAGTGGGTCACCATCAAGCGCGAGCGTGTTTTCTAAATAACCGTACTCCGCTGGATAAAACATTGGTGAGAATAAGACACGGTCTAGTTTAAAGATGCCACGCTCTTTATCGAACTCGTATTTGTTTTGACTGCCGGTTGGAATTTCAATAAATGCTTCTACGACTTTGTTTTCAAAAGCCATCGACAAATTCCTCCTTAAATATGTATATATGCTTTTCTTATTATAGAATATGAGACAAGCGGTAGCAACAATTGGTTAGAAATTGTGTGAGTAAAGTTTTTTGTGGATCAACTTTCCCAAGCTTTTTCTTGTCTTTCCACGCACAATAAATCTTTAATTCAAGATTTTTTGCTTAACAAAATATCAATGATTCGTTATAATGAAAGTGAAAAATAAAATAGATCTATCTTCGGGGCAGGGTGAAATTCCCGACCGGCGGTGATGAAACGTCCGTTTCTAAGCCCGCGAGCCGAAAAGGCAGGATCTGGTGCGAGTCCAGAGCCGACAGTATAGTCTGGATGGGAGAAGATGGAGGTTGGTGACGTTCGAAAAAATAAGCAAACCGAACGTTTCTTTAGCATGCCGTAAAATTTCTCCCTCATGCAAACGCATGGGGATTTATTTTTTCTGGCGCTAAAGAAGCCTTCCTCTTTTTCTTGAGATGGATCTAAATCCTAAAAAGAAAAGGAGAGAAGAAACATGCAAGAAAAACGCAATGTAAAAAAACTTGTTGCCGTCGGAACGTTTTCCGGCATTGCCTACTTGTTAATGATGTTAAATTTTCCGATTCCGCTGCTTCCAACGTTTCTACTCATTGATTTCAGCGAAATCCCGGCTCTTCTGGCAGCCATTATGTTCGGTCCGATAGCGGGCGTTGCGGTGGAAGCGATTAAAAACTTGCTGCATTACTTTATTCAAGGAAGCGGCACCGGCGTTCCCGTTGGTCAGCTTGCGAATTTTCTCGCGGGAGTGTTGTTTATTGTTCCGGCTGCCTATTTATTTCAAAAGTTCCGCGATTCAAAAGGCTTGACGTACGGGTTGGTTTTAGGAACTGTGATTATGACATTGATGATGAGCGTATTAAATTATTATGTCATTTTACCAGCATATACGTTTTTCCTTAACGCCCCGGCTTTATCGTCCGAACAAGCAAGAAAGTTAATTGTAACTGGTATTTTGCCATTTAATGTGATTAAAGGCATTATGATTACTGTCATTTTTATGATGTTGTTTGCGAAAATGAAGCCGTGGATTCAACGTCAAATGGCTGTATAATATTGAAAAGCCCCTTTGCCAAGAGGTAAAGGGGCTTTTTTTATATTTTATTCAAATTTATTTGGATTTCCGTCGAACGGCTCGTCGGCTACTTTAATAGAGTCTGTTGGACAGCCTTCAAATGCATCCATCATGTCGTCGACTAAAATATCTGGTACTTCTACGATTCCTTGGTTGTCGTCAAGCGTAACGTATGCGATTCCTTCATCATCGTAGTCGTAAATGTCTGGAGCAGCAGCACCACATGCTCCGCAGGCAATACAGGTTTCTTTGTCAACAATTGTGTACTTTGGCATGAAAAAACCTCCCCAATTCGATTTGCGGCATGGCGATTGAATGGATTCCATTACCGGTAATATGTAAGTGGAAACGTATTCCTCATAACTTATAATAAAGCTGTTTTACAAACTTTTCAATAGAAAAGTCCAATGAGAATGTCTTTCATAACGGTTATCGATGTTATTTTACCCGTTTTGTTTTGAATTCAAACATGAGGAAACGGTTCAACATTTTTGCTACAATCAATGTATACATGATCGTGAGGCGAGGTACGGATGGGGAACAACGTTCTATTATTTCTTCTTTTATATTGTTTGCATCGGTTTAACGGGGAACGTTCATTGTCTGCTGTGTACCATTTGCTTTCAGGAAAAAAGTCCTCCCAAACGTTACAAGATAGTAAATGGTTTCAACTGGAACAGTTATTTGGAGTGTGTAAGGACGTCCATCTTCACGAAATCGAACAAGCCGCTTGCGAATTAATGAAGCAGCAATGGATGATCCCAGTGCAGGAGCGTTCGTATGTATTGACGACGAGCGGAGTTGAGCAGCTTCAACGATGGCTTCCTTCCGCTCCGTTTTTAAGGTATTTAAACGGTTGGAAATATCATTCATCTGATACGTTGTTTTGGTATCGGCTGTCGTTGCTTGTACAGACGTTGTCGAATGTCCTTCAGCATCAAAGATTTGAGCCGATTCATCGCCATGAGGAAACATTTGCATGGGTCAAGCGATATCTTTTTTCACAAAAACGTAAGGCACGTGAGCTAGCGAATGCGCTTTATGAGGAAATTCGCACACTTCTTGCCGCCCTCTCCGAAGAGGAAGCAACGATTTTTACATTGCGTCTGACAAGCTTTGAGCGAATTGGATGGACGAATGAGCAACTTTCTATCGTTTTGCAAAAAGACCCTCTTTATATTCGATTGATGTTTCAACATGTATTGCACTATATGATGGCGAACGCTGAAGCGGACAAGCAGTCGTTTCCGATTTTATACGGATTGGTAGGCGATATATCTCCGCCTGTTCCGTTAACGGTATCGACTCAAAAAACGTATGAGTGGCTATGTAAAGGAAAAACGATCGAGGAAATTGCTCGGTTGCGCAAGTTAAAACGAAGTACGATTGAAGATCATATTGTCGAAATCGCTGCCAATATAAGCGAGTTTTCGATTGAACCGTTCGTTGATACGGAAACGATATTGAAAGTAACAGAGGCAGCCAAACGGTTACGGACAAGGCAGTTAAAAAAAATTCGTGAAGCGGTTGGTGCGGATGTCAGTTATTTTGAAATTCGCCTCGTATTGGCAAAGGCAGGGGAGATAGGTGCATCTTGAGCGTTTGTTAGAAGAAAAGTTCGGATATCGTTCGTTTCGCCCCGGACAACGGGAAATTATAGAAGATATCATTCGCGGGCGCGACGTGCTGGCGATGTTGCCAACAGGTGGCGGGAAATCGCTTTGTTATCAGCTTCCCGGTTATATGTTGCCCGGAAGTGTATTAATTATTTCGCCGCTTGTTTCGCTTATGGAAGATCAAGTGCAGCAGCTCAGAAATCGCGGAGAAAAGCGGGTCATTGCGTTAAATAGCTTTTTAGCAAGCGATATAAAAAAGGCAGCGTTAGCGAATTTGCAGCGATTTCGCTTCATTTATGCGTCGCCGGAAATTTTGCAGTCGCCGAAACTGATGCGTGCTTTAACGAACGTGAAGATTTCGTTATTTGTTGTCGATGAAGCCCATTGTATTTCGCAATGGGGGCATGATTTTCGCCCGGACTTTTTAAAACTCGGAGAAATTCGGAAATTTGTTGGAAATCCGCCATGTTTGGCGTTGACGGCGACGGCGCCAACGGAAGTGATCGACGATATTATTCGTACGCTTCAACTCAGACAAGTGTGTCAACATATTTATCCAGTGGATCGTCCGAATATTGCAATAAAGGTAGAAACCGTAACATCAGTCGAAGAAAAAGTGAATCAGCTTTTTCATTACGTAAAAACGTTAAAAGGTCCTGGTCTCATTTATTTTTCAAGCCGGCAATGGGCGGAAGCGATCGCCCGGCGATTACAGGCAGAAGGAATCGAAAATGTTGCGTATTATCATGGTGGAATGGATTCGGAACAACGCATGTTAGTTCAACAACAATTTTTGCGCGATCAATTACAGATTGTTTGTTGTACGAACGCATTTGGAATGGGCGTGAACAAAGAAAATATTCGCTTTGTCATTCACTTTCATCTTCCTGGACAAATGGAAGCGTATTTGCAAGAAATCGGTCGAGCTGGACGCGATGGAAAAAATAGCGTTGCGATTTTACTATATACCCATGGCGATGAGGACATGGTACAATCTCTTATGGAGGCGGAATTGCCGACGGATGAACAAATTCGGCTTGCGTTCGAGAGATTTTTAGAGAATCCCCATCCTCAAGAAGAATGGGCTCAACAAATCGGTATGCTTGTTGGTTTGAGTGAAGTGCAATGGCGTATATTCCAATATTTTTTGGAAAAAGAAGGGGTTTTTTCGTTTTTATCTACGTGTACGCGCAATGGTATAGAAGCGTTACGTATGAAATTATGTAAAAAAATTGAAGAACGGAAACGATGGAAACGAAAAAAGTTGCAAACTATGCTTACGTGGCTATTCCATTCTTCTTGTCGCAGAGAATGGATTGTCGCATATTTTGATCAACAACTAAAGCAAAAACCGGAGATGTGCTGCGATCGATGTGGATTTTCACTAGAAAACTACTATCGTCAGCCGATGATGCAAAAGGATGAGCGAACGCGGTGGATGTTTAACGGCTGGGAAGAGGAGTTGAAGCGAATTTTCCTTATGAAATGAGGCGTTTTCATGAAGCGGCAAAGCGAGCAAATTCGTTCCATGAGCGATCGAGAAATACTCATTCATTTATATATCACGCAACTGTTATTAATCGGTGTATCGTTCATCATTGGCTTTTTTCTTTTTGATTGGTCTTCGTTTCAACGTCTTTGGCACGTTGACATACCGATGATCGTCGGATACGGGGGTGGTAGCGCGCTGTTCGTCTTAGTTGTTGATTTTCTGTTAATGCGCTATTTGCCAGAGGATTGGTATGACGATGGAGGAATTAACGAAAAAATTTTTCAAACTCGTTCCATCCCGCACATTTTTTTCTTATGTGTGTTGATTGCGTTCAGTGAAGAATTATTATTTCGCGGCGTAATTCAAACACATGTTGGTCTTATCGCCGCTAGCGTCATTTTTGCGATTTTACACGTTCGTTATTTAACGAAATGGTTTTTATTGATGATGGTTGTGCTATTGAGTTTTTTTCTCGGCTATATATATGACATAACCGGTAGCCTTTGGGTCACGATTTTTGCTCATTTTCTTATTGATTTTGTGTTAGCCGTCAACATTCGCCTAGATTATCTTCAAGCGAAGCGTCAGGAAGATTGAGGTGGATCACATTGGAACAACAAAACGCTCACGATCAAGCAGAGCAGCTGCGAAAACAAGCGGAAGATTGGAATCAACAAAAAGACAAACAAGATGTATTATCGCTCCCACCGCGCAGCGAAGTACATAAGCAAAAACAGAAGAAAAAGAAGACAAAGTGGAAAATAAAATATCCGGTGATCCGGTTATTAGCGTTATCTTTTATTCTTCTACCGGTGTCGATTTTAAGTATTTATTATTTAAATGATAAACAGTCGCTCCATGTTGTCACATTACAGCCACAGCCAAGCGATAGCTATGAACCGATTGATATCGCAAATCAAGAAGAGGAAGAAACGCCGCCTGTAAAAGTGAAAACAAATGTGCAACATCCCCCTTCTAACGACGAAGCGGAGGAAAAACAAAAAACAAAAGTGGTTACGCATATTGTCAAAGAAAATGAAACGTTATTTAGCATCGCGATGCAATATTATGACACGGCTGAAGGAATGGATATTATTAAAAAATGGAACCACTTAAAAAACTCACAACTTCATAAAGGACAGGTGTTGCAAATTCCTGTTGTTGATTTATCGAAATAAAGGGACGGTGTAGATCGTCTCTTTTTTTGTTCTAATTGGTAAGGCTCGTACATATGTTACAGTAGTGAGGGAAGACCGTAAAGAAAAGGAGAACGGATCACCGTGAACGATTGGCTTTCAGGAAATATTGATGAAGTCACAAAACAAATGTTGCGTGGAGTCGTTGAGAAAAAGGAAAAATGGGAACGATTGAAAACAAGAGTGAGAGCGTTACAAATCATCACATTTTTTGGATTTGCTGCGTTTTTCGCTTATGCTGTTTTTTATATTGTTTTTCCAAGTGAAACGATCGCTTCCGTCATTACAGCATTTTTGAGAAAAGTGGAACATTTGTATATATTGCTGTTGTTGTTTACGTCATATTGGGGAATTTTGTTTTATAAAAAAAAATGCGATAAAGCGGAACAGGAGTTTCATGCGTTGCGATGTGAAATTATTCAAAAAAGCGCGGATTTATGGAAAGATGAACATGCATGGAAAGAGCGATATCAATTGTTTGAGATGATGAAAGCAAAATACGATATTAATTTATACTATGAAAATAGCTGAATGAGCACGGTCATTCAGCTATTTCGTCACCGTTAGAAAAACTTTTTCCGATCGCGCTCTTCTTTTAAAATTTCGACCGCTTCATGGAACCGTTGCGCGTGGATAATTTCGCGCTCGCGCAAGAAACGAAGACCGTCGTTTAAATCAGGGTCATCGCTCATGTTAATAATCCATTGATAGGTCGCCCTTGCCTTTTCTTCCGCGGCGATATCTTCATATAAGTCAGCAATTGGGTCGCCTTTCGCTTGAATATAAGTAGCGGTCCACGGTGCACCTGCGGCATTATGATAAAAGAGCGCGCGTTCATGGGTGACATAGTGCGTATCTAATCCCGCTTCTTTGAGCTGTTCGAGGGTGGCGTCTTTTGTTAATTTGTATACCATCGTCGCAATCATTTCTAAATGAGCAAACTCTTCTGTGCCGATATCGGTTAATAGCCCAATGACTTTATCGGGAATCGAATAACGTTGGTTTAAATAGCGGAGCGCTGCCGCCAGCTCTCCGTCTGCGCCACCGTATTGTTCGATTAAATATTTCGCTAGTTTTGGATTGCATGTGCTGACACGCACAGGGTACTGCAGCTTTTTTTCGTAAATCCACATCTCTATCCCTCCTCTGTTGCCTTATTGCCCGTTTATACTTGCCACGGCCACGGAGTGTCATTCCAATTCCAAGGATAGTTCGAGTAGCTATTTCCATATTGCTGAAGAGGTCCATAAGTTGCTTCATATTGTTTTTTTATTTGTTTTCGTTTTTGAGAAAGCTGGTTAAATTGTTGAATCGCTTGGTAGTCATGAGGGTGGGTGTCGAGGTAAAGCGTCAAGTCAATAAGGGCAAAGTCAACCGTCTGTAGTTGTTCAAGAAGTTCATAATATTCTTTTGGCATTTGTTTCATTGGCCATCACCTTTGTTGCTCATTTCATATGGGCTGTAATAAGGGTCGTAAAAAATTTTCCAAAGTGTTCCTTTTTTAAATGCTTCATGCAGTGGGAATTGTGGCAAATTTGGCGGTTGAAAACGAATGTATAAATTGGGTGGGGTGACGTATGTTTTTACACGAATGGGCATGCACGGGTCAAACGGGCTAACATACGGCTCATATTGTTTTCGCGTCGTAAACATGAACAAACCTCCTTTTTAACAAAGCTTCAGTCTATGTTTATGACTATTTTTTTTATTCATGCCTTTCTTTTTGCGTGAATACATGTAAGGAAGGGGGAGTTTGATGCGATTTCAACTATTCTATTTAGCGGTCGGTTGTTTGTGTGGGTATTTAATGATGGCATGGATGCCTAAGGTCACTCCGTTCATTTTGACGAATTTTATTACAGATTTTACGTTTCATCCTCTCAAGTCATTTTTAGCGATGGTTTGTTTTTTCATTGGTTTTTTAGCAAATGCGATGGTGATTCGTTCGCTGCTCGAAGGCGCGCTTCTTTTTTTATTACAAAAACCAATCAAGTGGAGAGAATGGATCGCAAGCTATGGGATCATTGGAAGCTTTTACTGGTTGTTTCAACTAAACGAGCGGTTAACGATCTTGTTTTTTATTTTCTCGGTTGTTTATGGTATGATATCGATAGATTTAAAGCGAGATCGTCGTTACAAAAACAATTCGTAGGAGGCGTTATGCTTATTGTTTTTTCGTTTCTTTTTTTATGTTTGCTTGTTTATATGTGGTGGGAAGCGCATCGAAACCGCGTCGTGTATGTTGAATTACGATTTGCGGATTTTCCGAAAAGTTTTCGAGCGTTTACCATTTTTTTTATTTCCGATCTTCATCGCCGGAAAGTATCGAATAAAATCATCGAGCAAGTGAAAGGAAAAGCCGATATTGTGTTGATTGGTGGGGATTTGACAGAAAAAGGCGTTCCATTTGCTCGCGTGAAGGAAAACATTCAACGTTTAAAGATGATTGGTCCTGTTTATTTTGTATGGGGGAATAATGATTACGAAGTCGATTATCATGAGTTAGACGCACTTTTATTACAAGAAGGTGTTCGAATTTTAGATAATCGTGCGGTGATGTTCGAGTCGGAAGAAGGAGAGAAAATCGCCCTTCTTGGAGTGGACGACATAAGTAAGCGGCGCGCCCGACTTGATTTCGCCCTTCTTGATGTTGATGAGGAAGCGTTTCGAATTCTTGCCTCCCATAATCCTGCAATCATCAATAAAATCCGCCCAGAGCACCATATTTCGCTCGTTTTAAGTGGACATACGCACGGTGGTCAAATTCGTGTTTTCTCGTTTGGGCTGTATGAAAAAGGCGGTATCAAACAAAGGAACGGGACGACCGTTTATGTAAGTAACGGATATGGAACAACGAATATCCCTCTTCGCCTTGGCGTACCTGCGGAAACGAATTTGATTACGATTCGTCGAAGGGAGGAAAATAATGATGACCAATAAAGGCAAATATAATATTAAAGCGGTATCGAATATGCTCGGTATTTCCCCTGGAACGTTGCGAGCATGGGAACGGCGTTATCAAGTGATTGCCCCAACACGCAGCGAATCCGGTCATCGCCTCTATACAGACGAGCAAGTGGAAATCTTAAGACAGCTTGTTGCGAAAGTCAACGAAGGGGTGACGATTCGACAAGCCGTTGCGCTTTTAGAAAATAATGAACCAAAGTCGAAATCTCTTTCTTGCGGTTTGTCGGTCGATGTAGTGGACGAGCTTTTTCAATCGTTTGTTGCGTTTGATGAACAGCGCGTTCATGCGTTACTGAATTATTTATTTAGCATTTACACCGTTGAAAAAGTAGTGGTCGATATTTTCACATCTTTAATATTACACATTCGTAACTGGCGAAACGCGAAAAAAATGACAAGTGCTCACGAAAGTTTTGTTCGCTCGATTTTGCGTTCCAAAATCGGAATCATTTTTTCGAACATTCCGGTTGCCTCACCATTTCCGAAAGCCATTTCCATACTTGGTCCAAACGAAATGGATGAACTGACACTGCTCATTTTTTCAGTCTATCTTCGTTTGAAAGGGTTTCATGTCGTTTATGTAGGCGAAACCGTTTCTATATGTGATTTTTTGGCAATGCTGGATGACGTGAAGCCGGCGTTTCTTTTTTCCTCATGTTCTGATTTTAAGCATATTGAAAAAATGAATGAGTTCGTCCGTCAAGTTAATGAACACGCTCCTTATGTAACAGTCGGCCTTATTGGTGAAGCAGCCGCGACACATCCGCTTTATATGGGAAAAACGAAAGTGGAATGGGAAAAATGGTTCGAACAACATGTTGTTGAATAAAAACTACATATTTAAGCACATAATGCTTGTCTAAATGACAAAAAACGATGTAAACTCATTAATAATAACAATAGAACCATTTACAATTTCTTTCATACAATAAATATAAGAAGATGGCTGTGTAGGTAAGGAGGGGTGTTGATGCGCCTTGAACGCTTAACCCACAATAAAATAAAAATTTTCCTCACGTTTGACGATTTAATGGATCGAGGCTTAACGAAAGATGATTTGTGGAAAGATACGTTTAAAGTTCATCAATTGTTTCGCGACATGATTGAGGAAGCAAGTGAAGAACTCGGTTTTGAAGTAAATGGGTCCATTGCGGTTGAAGTATACTCTTTACCGGCACAGGGAATGGTTGTGATCGTAACGAGTGAGGGCCAAGATCATGATGTAGAGGAAGAATTCGCGGACGATTATATCGAGATGCAAGTAACGCTCGATGAGAGTGAAGATATATTTTACGAATTTCGAACATTTGAGGATGTGATTCAGCTAGCTCATCGTCTTTATGCCATCGGTTGTTTAGATGGCACGTTGTATTCGTATCATAACCGCTTTTATTTGCATGTAGCAGAGGAACCGCCGATTGACACCGATGATTTTATTGCGATATTGGCGGAATTCGGTAGTCCGTCGACAATCACGATTCACCGTGTTGAAGAATATGGAAAAAAATTAATGGACAATCGCGCCATTGAACAACTTGTTCGTTACTTTCCTGCTCATTAAGACGTCTTTGGTCAGACCCCTGTATGCGGGTCTGACCTTTTGTTTTTATTTTTCTACAAAACATTATGCAACAACGAATAGCAAAAGAGAGGTCAGATGGAAAAGGGCATTAGTTGATATAAAAAGGATGTAAACGATTACAAAAAAATAAAATAGAATAAAAAAATATCATTTTTTTTCTTTGCATAAAGGAACGGAAGGTGTATACTATGACATGAAAGGTGGACAATATCATATAAAGTGATTTACATGGGAGGTTTACGTATGGTAGCCGACAAGCATACCAACGAGGAAAAACACGAAGAAAAGCATGATGTTTTAAAAGCGACGCAAATCGTCATACATAGAGCGTTGGAAAAACTCGGATATCCAGAAGAGGTATACGAGTTATTAAAAGAGCCGATTCGCATGCTAACAGTGAAAATTCCTGTGCGCATGGATGACGGTACTGTCAAAATTTTTACCGGCTACCGTGCCCAACATAACGATGCGGTTGGACCAACAAAAGGGGGCATTCGTTTCCATCCGGATGTAACAGAACGCGAAGTGAAAGCGTTGTCCATTTGGATGAGTTTAAAATGCGGTATTGTTGATTTGCCATACGGCGGGGGTAAAGGTGGAATTGTTTGCGATCCGCGTAATATGTCGTTCCGCGAGCTAGAACGGTTAAGCCGTGGTTATGTTCGTGCGATTAGCCAAATCGTGGGTCCGACAAAGGATATTCCTGCTCCGGACGTGTTTACGAACTCGCAAATTATGGCATGGATGATGGATGAATATAGCCGCATTGACGAGTTTAACTCACCTGGGTTTATTACAGGAAAACCGCTTGTGTTGGGTGGTTCACACGGTCGTGAAACAGCAACGGCAAAAGGGGTTACCATTTGCATTCGTGAAGCGGCGAAAAAACGCGGCATTGATTTGAAAGGAGCGCGCGTTGTCGTTCAAGGATTCGGGAATGCAGGAAGCTTTTTAGCAAAATTTATGCATGATGCTGGAGCGAAAGTCATTGGCATTTCCGACGCTTACGGTGCGCTTTATGATCCTAATGGATTAGATATTGACTACTTACTCGATCGTCGCGATAGCTTTGGAACTGTAACAAAGCTATTTAAAAATACAATTACGAATAAAGAATTGCTTGAACTAGATTGCGATATTTTAGTTCCAGCTGCGATTGAAAACCAAATTACAGAAGAGAACGCCCATAATATTAAAGCAAGCATTGTCGTCGAGGCCGCAAACGGTCCGACAACGCTTGAAGCGACGGAAATTTTGACGCAGCGCGGCATTTTAATTGTTCCAGATGTGCTTGCAAGCGCTGGAGGCGTGACCGTTTCGTACTTTGAATGGGTACAAAACAACCAAGGATATTATTGGTCTGAAGAAGAAGTTGAAGAAAAGCTTGAAAAAGTAATGGTGAAAGCGTTTAATAACGTATACGAAACGGCGCAAACTCGCCGCGTCGATATGCGGCTTGCCGCGTATATGGTCGGGGTAAGAAAAATGGCCGAAGCATGCCGTTTCCGTGGATGGATTTAAGTGAGTGAACATGTTTGCAAGATATGAAAAAATCTCCTATCATAAAATGATAGGAGATTTTTTGCATGCAGGTAAGGAGTGAATGATGAATGAAACACGAAAAAATCGTCATTGTCGGGGGAGGTCCTTGTGGGCTCGCGGCAGCGATTGCTTTACAAGATGTCGGCTATCGGCCGTTAGTAATAGAAAAAGGAAACATTGTCAACTCGATTTATCATTACCCAACCCATCAAACCTTTTTTAGTTCAAGCGATCGGTTAGAAATTGGCGGCGTGCCGTTTATTACGGAAAACCGCAAACCAAAACGTAACCAAGCGCTTGCGTACTATCGCGAAGTCGTCACGCGGAAACAAATTCGCGTCAATACGTTTGAAAAAGTCGAGAAAGTGACAAAAAAGGACGATGGAACGTTTATTATCAAAACGACAAAAGACGAATATCGCGCCGAATACGTCATTATTGCCACAGGCTATTACGATCACCCAAATTATATGAACGTACCGGGGGAAGATTTGCCGAAAGTGACGCATTATTTTAAAGAAGGGCATCCATATTACAACACGGATTGTGTTGTCATCGGTGGCAAAAATTCAAGCGTTGATGCCGCGTTAGAGCTTGTGAAAGCGGGAGCGCGCGTGACCGTTTTATACAGGGGGAGTGAATATTCATCAAGCATTAAGCCGTGGATTTTGCCGGAGTTCGACTCGCTTGTGCGCCAAGGGGCTATTCGGATGGAATTTAATGCTCATGTCAAAGAAATTACCGAAGATGCCGTCATTTATACCGTTGGTGAAGAAGTAAAAACGATAAAAAACGACTTTGTGTTCGCAATGACGGGGTATCATCCTGATCATGAATTTTTAAAGAAAATGGGCGTTGGAATTGACCCGGAAACAGGGCGACCGCTCTATAACTCTGAGACGATGGAAACGAACGTCCCTGGCATTTTTATCGCTGGTGTCATCGCTGCTGGAAATAACGCCAACGAAATTTTTATTGAAAACGGTCGATTTCACGGAGAACAAATTGCGGCTTGTATTGTAGAACGCGAGAAAGTAAAACAATAGGCGTGCGCGCGTGAAAAAGTAAGTAGAAAGCCGATCAATAAGTCAAGATTGATCGGCTTATGTTTGTGTAAATCTCTAAACGCCCTTTCTTATTCCATAAACATCTCTTGCAATTTTTGAGCATTGTTGGTGATCTCAAGGGCGACGAGTAGCTTCATGCGCGCTTTTTGCCCATTAAGTCCGTTCGAGAAGATGACGCCCATTTCTTTCAGCTGTTTGCCGCCGCCTTCATAGCCGTATATGTCTTGAACAATGCCGTTAAAGCAGCGGGAAACAAGCACGACCGGAATGTTGGCCTCGAGCAAGGAACGGACACCTTTTGCCGCTCTTGGTGGAAGGTTTCCTTGTCCTAATGCTTCAATGACGACACCGTCAAGCGGCAATGTTTGAATCGCTTGGAAAATACCTTCGTCCATGCCAGCATAGGCTTTTAACAGAATGACGTTTTTCGAAATGTGTTGAATCGGATACGTGGTTCGTTTCGTTGGTGCGTGGTGGAAAAACACGCCTCGTTTCGTGACGATACCGATCGGTCCGTATTGTGGACTTTGAAACGTTGCAATGTTGGACGTATGCGTTTTCGTCACATTTTTCGCAGTATGAATTTCATCATTTAATACCACTAATACCCCTTTCCCACGCGCTTCATCGCTTGCGGCCACTTTGATAGAAGAAATAAGATTATAAAGCCCGTCCGCGCCAATTTCATTGCTCGAGCGCATCGCACCGGTCACAACGATCGGAACGTCAGCTTGAACGGTCAAGTCTAAAAAGTATGCGGTTTCTTCTAATGTATCCGTTCCATGGGTAATGACGATTCCTTCCATTTGTTCTTTGGTCACTTTTTCTTCAATTTTGTTTCGCAATATAAGCATTTCTAACGGTGTGATATGCGGTGATGGCAAATGAAAAAGCTCTTCGACATGAATATCGCCAAGATTTGTAAGCGAAGGAGTCGTATCATGAAGCGGATTTTTTTCATCCGGTCGAACTGCCCCTGTTTTTTCGTCTTTTTTCATGGAAATCGTTCCGCCTGTATGAATAATTAAAATTTTTTTCATTGCTTTTCCTCCGTAATCTATTAAAAGAAATGTTATTTTCAATCGTTATAACTTCATGTTACCATTAAAAAAAACGGATGGAAACGAGGATTGATATGTTAACGATTATTTCTGCTGGCATTGCACCGGGTGTTGCGCTGCTTAGCTATTTTTATTTAAAGGACGAATATGAAACCGAGCCATTATCGCTTGTGTTGCGTACGTTTTTATTTGGCGCGATTCTCGTTTTTCCGATTATGTTTATTCAACATGTTTTCGATGCAGAGGGAATCGTAACGACAAAATTTGCTCGAGCATTTTTTGCCTCAGGATTGCTTGAGGAATTTGTCAAATGGTTTGTCGTGTATTTCTTTATTTTTGATCATCAAGAATTCGATGAACCGTATGACGGAATCGTTTATAGTGCGAGTGTGTCACTTGGTTTTGCGACGATAGAAAATATTTTATATTTGCTTGCGAACGGTGTCGAGGTTGCAGTCACAAGAGCGGTGTTGCCGGTATCAAGCCATGCGTTGTTCGCGGTCATGATGGGATTTTATTTAGGAAAGGCAAAGTTTCATGGTCGAAAACGTCGCTACCTCTGTTTTTCATTTTTCTTGCCGTTTATCTTACACGGTATGTACGATTTTATTTTATTAACGCAGGAAAAATGGGGCTATTACATGTTGCCGTTTATGTTATTTTTATGGTGGCTCGCGCTTCGGAAAGTGAAACAAGCAAAAGGACTTTACTATCATGAAGCAGCCTCCCCAGCAAAAAGTCAAGCCTAAATCAGCTTGGCTTTTTCTTTTTTTTTGCATAAAAAGGAAGTTTAGACGAAAAATAGGGATAAAACAATTGGATGGATGAGGGAGGTTTACGGATGTTTCTCAAATCGAAACGTTGGCGAATGATGGTATGTTTGTTTGCTTTTTTATTGACATATGAGCTGTCAATGAAGGAAGCGCACGCCTTTTCCAATCAAGTCATCCAGCGCGGTGCCGTTGGTGATGATGTCATTGAGTTACAAGCGCGTTTGCAATATATCGGTTTTTATAACGGAAAAATCGATGGGGTATTTGGATGGAGTACATATTGGGCGTTGCGTAACTTTCAATACAAATTTGGCTTACCAATTGATGGATTAGCCGGTGAGAGTACAAAAGCAAAATTAGTAAAAGTATCAAAGTATTACGAATCGTTCGTGAAAGAACAAATTCGAAAAGGAAATTCATTTACGCATTACGGTGGCAAACCGTTAAGCCAACAGGTAAAACAAAAAGGAAAGTCCTCTGTTAGAGTAACGGCTACGAATGTGCCAAAAGGATTTTCACAAAACGATATTCAATTAATGGCCAATGCGGTACATGGAGAAGCTCGCGGAGAGCCTTACATCGGTCAGGTGGCGATTGCTGCTGTCATTTTAAATCGTCTAGAACACCCTTCTTTTCCCAAGAGCGTAGCGGGGGTTATTTTTCAGCCTGGGGCATTTACGGCTGTAGCGGATGGACAAATTTGGCTCACCCCAAATGAAACAGCAAAAAAAGCTGTTCTTGATGCGATTAACGGTTGGGATCCTTCCGATGGGGCGATTTACTATTTTAATCCGAGTACAGCAACGAACGGATGGATATGGAATCGCCCGAAAATTAAACGAATTGGGAAGCATATTTTTTGTAAATAAAAAGGTAGGTGGTCGTCATGTTAAGAGTGTTACTCATTGGCTTTTTGTCACTTGGAGTTGTTGGAACGGCTTATTGGGGATATCGGGAGCATCAAGAAAAAAACGCAATATTAGTGCATGCAGAAAACAACTATCAGCGCGCGTTTCATGATTTAACGTATCAAATGGATTTACTGCACGATAAAATCGGCACGACCTTGGCGATGAATTCGCGCATGTCTCTATCGCCTGCGCTTGCGGAAGTATGGCGAATCGCTGCAGAAGCGCATTCGGATGTTGGGCAGTTGCCGCTTTCGTTACTTCCTTTTAATAAAACACAAGAGTTTCTTTCACGGATTGGTACATTTAGTTATCGCACGGCCATTCGCGATTTAGAGAAAGAACCATTGACAAAAGAAGAATATCGAACATTACAAACACTTTATCAAAATGCTGCAGACATTCAAAACGAACTTCGTAATGTCCAACATTTGGTATTAAAAAATAATTTACGTTGGATGGATGTAGAGCTTGCGCTGGCGACGAACAACCGACCAAGCGATAATACCATTATCGACGGATTTAAAACGGTCGAGAACAATGTTGAATCGTTTTCGGAAACCGCTAATTTCGCTCCGACCTTTACGAGTCTACAAAATAAAGAAAAAGGATTTGTGCGGGCGCAAGGAAAGCGCATTACAAAAGAAGAAGCAAAAGCGATTGCCACTTCCTTTTTAGGATTAAAAGGGACGGAAAACGTGACGGCGGTTCGGAGCGGGAAAGGAGCAGACGAAAGGTTTTACAGCTTGTCGATTTATGATCCGAAAACGAAAAGAGAAACGTATATGGATATTACCGAAAAAGGCGGCTATCCAATTTGGGTTATTAATAATCGCCCGATTAAAAAGCAAACGATTAGCTTACATGAAGCAGCAATGAAAGGTATGACATTTTTACAGAAGAATAAATTTGCGAATTTAGAGCTATATGATAGCACCCAATATGATAATATAGCTGTGTTGACGTTTGTAACAAACGAGCACGGTATTCGTGTTTATCCAGAGGCGATCAAAATGAAAGTGGCACTTGATGATGGTACGATTGTCGGGTTTTCTGCTCGAGATTATTTATCATCCGATATCATTCACCGATGGCCGAAACCGAAAATAACGTTAGAGCAAGCGCGAGCGAAACTAAACCCGAATGTAAAAGTGATGGAACAACGACAAGCGGTAATTACGAATGACTTGAATCAAGAAGTGCTTTGTTATGAGTTTTTAGGTACATTAGGAGAAGACACGTATCAAATTTTCATTAATGCGGAAAATGGAGTAGAAGAAAAAGTAGACAAACTTCAAAGTGCATAGCAAATATATAAGTAAAGGAAAAGCTTGTCAGGAGCTTTTCCTTTTTGTTTAATTAAAGTATAGAAACAGCTGATGAATGTGAGGGAGAACGAATGATCAAAATCGGGGATACATTAATTCTTGAGTCGACCAATGGGGAAGAGGTACACGAATATAAGTGTAAAGTTATGGACATATTCCCTAATTATATACATATTGATTATCCGGTAAATACAAAAACAGGAAAAACCGTTTTTTTATTAAATGGGATGCAATTTAAAGCAAGCTTTGTTGGAAAAGATCATAGTCTTTATTTATTTGACACAGAAGTAACGGGGAAAGTTCGCGAGCCAATTCCGATGGTGGTTCTTTCGTATCCGGGAGAAGAGCAGCTCGTTCGTGTTCAGCGCCGTCAATATGTTCGGGTGGAAGCGAATGTAGATATTGCGATTCATCCGCTTCATGGCGAATTTTCACCGTTTACGACGGTGACGACCGATATAAGTGCGGGCGGAGCAGCGATTGTCCTTCCGAAGCAATTCAAACAGCTCTCACCGGGCATCGTCGTAGAAGCATGGCTTGTGTTGCAAATGAAATCGGGGGAGTATCATTATTTGCAATTACCCGCGAAAATGATTCGTATCTTTCAAGTGGAACATAGCGATGTGTATAGAGCTTCTTTGCAATTTCTCAAGATGACTCCGCAAGAACGAGTGCTATTGATTCGTTATAGTTTTGAGCGGCAGCTGGAAATGCGGCAAAAGGAAGAAGGCGAATGAGAATAAAAGAAATAGGAATGTGGAATAATATGGACAAAAACGAAAGGCTGTCACATCGTGAAACGGATTGAACGAATCTTGTTAAAATTAGTGATCATTCAATGTATTTTTTTATTCATTGCGCAATGTTTACTATTATACACACCGTTTGCCCCTTATTTAGGAAAAATTTATGAATATGAAGGCGTTAGTAAACAAGAAAAAACAAAAACAATCGAAACAATCGTCGACCGGTGACGGTTCATATGGTAAAATAGCATCGAAGTACGCAGGGAATTTCCTGCTTTTTTCTTTGATAAAAAATAGATTTGGATGATTGTAGGTGGTTTTGATGAGTAAACGAATATCGATTGCAATTGATGGACCGGCAGCGGCCGGAAAAAGCACTGTGGCCAAAATATTGGCCGAGAAGCTTTCTTATCTTTATATCGATACCGGAGCGATGTATCGCGCATTAACGTATCGCGCCTTGCAAGAAGGAATTGATTTATGCGATGAAAATGCATTAATTGCTTTATTAAAAGATACATATATTGAATTAAAGCCGTCCGATCGTGGACAACTTGTATTTGTCAATGGAGAAGATGTCACGAACGTGATTCGCGGGGAGGAAGTGACGAACTCCGTATCGTTAGTGGCCAAGCATCCATTAGTGCGTGAAGAGATGGTAGTACGTCAGCGCGCCTTTGCGAAACATGGTGGAGTCGTGATGGATGGGCGTGATATCGGTACATATGTTCTTCCGCACGCGGAGGTGAAAATCTTTTTAAAAGCATCCGTCGACGAAAGGGCAAAGCGCCGTCATGCGGAAAATATTGCGAGAGGATTTGCGTCCGACCTTGAAACGTTAAAAAAAGAAATTGCTCGTCGCGACAAGCTTGACTCGGAGCGGGAAGTAGCGCCACTGAAAAAAGCGGAAGATGCCGTTGAAATTGACACAACTTCTTTATCAATTGAGGATGTCGTGAACGAAATTATGAAAATTATAAACGAAAGGATTTGATAAGGTTGGATTTTTATTCGTTTGCGAAGGGGGTTGTAGCGAGTATTTTAAAGCCCCTTTATCGTGTCGAAGTCATCGGTGTAGAGCAGTTTCCAAAAGAAGGGGGCGTGCTTCTTTGTTCGAACCATATTAGCAATCTTGACCCTCCCATCGTTGGTATTACCGCTCCTCGTCCCATTCATTTTATGGCGAAAGAAGAGCTGTTTCATGTGCCGGTGTTGAAGCATTTGCTTCCTCCGTTACATGCGTTTCCAGTGAAACGAGGAATGAGCGACCGCCAAGCATTACGAATCGGCCTAGATGTGTTAAAACAAGGAAATGTGTTAGGGATTTTTCCTGAAGGAACGCGAAATAAAGACGGAAAACTACAAAAAGGGTTATCCGGCGTCGGTTTTTTCGCTTTACGGACGAATGCGGCGGTCGTCCCTTGCGCGATTATTGGGCCGTATCGCCCATTCAAAAAATTGAAAGTCGTTTACGGGACGCCGATTGATATGGAGCCGTTTCGTGAGCGAAAAGCCTCCCCTGAAGAAGTGACTGACTATATTATGAGCCATATTCAAGCCCTTTTAGATGAACACCAATGAGCATTCACTTACATTTCTTTTGAGAAAATATCGTATAATGAATAGAAAAGTGGTTCTTTTGGAAAAATCATTGATAAAATCATAACGTTTTTTCCTTTGGACATGATATAGTAATAGTAGGAAGTATGTTCCAACTTTTATGGATGGCAAAGCTGCGCGAACTGGCAGTGGATTAAGGAGGGTTAAGAATGGTAGAGGACATGAATTTGGAAGTAAACGTGTATAAGGTAGGTGATATTGTTCAAGGAAAAGTCGTAAAAGTCGAAGATAAGCAAGTACTTGTCGATATTGCAGGAAGCAAGCAAAGCGGTATTATTCCGATTAGTGAATTATCGAGCCTTCACATTGAAAAAACGAGTGATGCGGTTTCCGTAGGTGACGAGATTACCGCTAAAGTAAAAAAAGTTGAGGAAGGCGCAAATGAAGAAGAAGGGTTGTTAATTTTATCAAAAAAAGCAGCCGATGCTGATCGCGCTTGGGAAGAGTTAGAGAAAAAATTTGCGAGCGGGGAAGCGTTTGACGTTGTCGTGAAAGACATTGTCAAAGGCGGACTTGTTGCTGATGTTGGTGTAAGAGGATTCATCCCTGCTTCATTAGTCGAAACGCATTTTGTTGAAGATTTTTCCGACTATAAAGATCGCACGCTAAAAGTGAAAGTCGTTGAATTGGATCGCGAGAAAAACCGTGTCGTTTTATCACATCGCGCTGTTGTTGAACAAGAGAAAGAAGAACAACGAAAACAAGCGTTTCGCCAGTTACAAATCGGGCAAGTGCTCGAAGGAACGGTGCGCCGTATTACGGATTTTGGGGTGTTTGTCGACATCGGTGGCTTTGATGGACTTGTACATATTTCTCAACTTTCTCATGCTCGTGTCGCTCATCCATCCGACGTTGTCCAAGAAGGCGAGGCGGTAAAGGTAAAAGTGCTTTCCGTTGACGAAGAGAATGGACGCATTTCGTTATCCATTAAAGAAGCGTTACCGGGGCCATGGGAAGGAATTTCTGAAAAAATCAAACCTGGTGATGTCGTAAGTGGAAAAGTGAAACGTCTTGTTCCGTTTGGAGCGTTTATCGAGATTTTTCCTGGTGTCGAGGGACTTGTGCATATTTCTCAAATCTCGAACAAACATATTGGTACTCCGCACGAAGTGTTAAAAGAAGGAGACGAAGTAAAAGCGAGAGTGCTTGAAGTGAACGAAGCAGATCGTCGCATTTCATTAAGCATGCGCGAGTTGTTGGAAGAAACAGGCACTGAGGAAGACTATAGCCAATATACGAAATCGTTGAATGAGCCATCAGGATTCCAGCTAGGCGAAGTGATTGGTGAACAACTAAAGAAATTAAAATAATAATGGTGATCAGTAGTGAGCAGGGCGAGACGAAAAATCGAGCATATTGAGCATGCGCTTTCGATTGATCAAGTAGGAGCGCATGGATTTGACGACATTGTGTTTGTGCATCAAAGCCTGCCTAACATACGTACAAATGACATTGATTTACGTACAACTTTGGGCGAACTTTCGTTAAGTTCGCCTCTTTTTATCAATGCGATGACCGGTGGAGGAGGCCAAGCGACGTTAGAAATTAACAAAGGACTAGCGGAAGCAGCAAAAGAATGTCATATTGCCATGGCGGTCGGCTCACAAATGGCAGCGGTGAAAGATGTAAACGAACGTCCTTCGTTTGAAATTGTCCGACAAGTGAATCCGAATGGTGTGATTTTTGCCAATATCGGTAGCGAAGCAACGGTGGAGGAGGCCAAACGAGCGGTCGATATGATTGAAGCAAATGGATTGCAAATTCATTTGAACGTCATTCAAGAACTCACGATGCCGGAAGGAGATCGCGATTTTACAGGGGCGTTAGCGCGAATTGAACAAATCGTTCGAGACGTGGGAGTACCCGTGATTGTGAAGGAAGTCGGATTTGGTATGAGCAAAGAAACGGCTTTGCAGCTAGCGAATGTTGGCGTAACGATTGTTGATGTTGGTGGATTCGGCGGAACGAATTTTGCTCGTATTGAAAATAAACGACGCGCTAGCATGTTATCCTATTTTAATGACTGGGGAATTTCGACAACCGCATCCATTGTCGAAGTTTCACAAACGGTTTCGCGCCTTTCTGTCATTGGCAGCGGCGGTGTGCGTACCGCTTTCGATGCGGCTAAAGCGATTGCCTTAGGAGCAGCGGCCGTTGGTGTTGCTGGTTTATTTTTAAAAGTGCTCGTTGAACAAGGAGTGGAGTCATTAATCGATGAGATTGAAACGTTGCATGCCGATTTATCATTGATTATGAGCGCTCTTGGTGCGAAAACGATTGAAGAATTACGGCGCGTTCCGCTTGTCATTCGCGGTGATACGCATCATTGGTTAACGGAAAGAGGATTTGATACGAAAGTATATAGTTGTCGATAAAAAGCTGACTCGAATTGCGATCGAGTCAGCTTTTAATTTTATGGAAAAAATCGAGTGTGAGGAAAGCGTTCATGAACCTGATTTTTTCCTTAAACATAATAAGAGGATGAACATGAACGAAATCAATCGTTCATCTTGTTGCAACCATGTTTTACTCATGATCTCCATTGACAAAGTGCCCGTTTCGGGTGATGCTGTTTTTGTTCCTCAAGACAAAAATACATAAGGCAGAATAAGAAACTTTCCTTTATTTTTCAAGCATTCGTCCGAGAGGTTTATAAATGTAATCGATCATCTGCGTCGGCCCCGGAAGATCGGGGTTCCATATTAACACAATCGCAAGAATCGTTCCCAGGCTTAGCAGTACAATAAAAACCACTTTTTCTTTTTTCTGTGTTCGATTGATTCGCGGCCATTCGTATAGAAAGATGAGCACAACGAGAACAAAAGTACCTAGTATAAAACCAGCTTTCATTATTGTTTCACCTCATCCTCAGGCAATCCTTGCGGAGCGGTGTTTATTCCCGGTCTGCGGACGTATGCTTTCGTCTTCATGATCACTTCAACGGTAGGGAAGACTTCATCCCAACGATTTTTTACCTGATTCCATTCTCTTGGATATTTTCGGTGGAACATGTCTGCAAAGCCAAAAATATCAGCTTTCATCTCTTTTTGTACTTTTTTCAATGCGGCTTTCATGCGCTCATTCGTCTCATTTTCCAATTCTTTTTCGATCATTTTTGTATACTTAGGGTTTAGCAAGTTCAGTTTCGTTCCGTTTAGTATAATATCGTCGTCCGCAGTCGCTTTCACGATCATCTTCCATTTGCCTTTCTCGTATTTGGGGATGAATTCTGTATGCGCCCTTAACATCGTGGCCGTGATATTTCCTTTTTCTCCTTTAAGCGTAACCGTAATATTTGCTCGTTTAATCTCATTTCTGAGCCAAAGTACACCCCGAGTCAACTGATCATCAATATCCCCGATCATTTTATCCTTCTTAAAAATGGCGGTGCGTTGAATAAACGCAATGGTTTGTAGATCTTTTTTCCCTTTTTCCGGAGGCAAGATCTTCACCATAGGAAGAGCTACCGCACCGGTATCGCCGCTTAGCATTTGCAGAGCGTCTTTTATCGTTACATTCAATAAAAGTTGCGATTCTGACAATTCCCGCAGCACTTCTGATGAGCTTTGTTCGATCGGCGGTAGTAATTCGAGCACACTTTTCGCGGTTCCTTTACTTACTAATAGATTGGAACGAAGGCGAATTTGCGGATTGCGGCTCAGAAAGTCGAGATGTTGGCGAATCCCTGCTTTTGCTGCTCTCTCTCCGAACACAATTGCCTTCGTGTGCCCCCAGAAGACACGGCGAGAAATTTTTTCTTGCAGGTTCGAGATCGCGTCAGCCACGGTAGTACCCGTTCCCGATTTTACTATCGTTTGCCCCCCGCCCCCGCCGCCGCCACCACCCATCATCTGACCTCCACCGACTGCTTGAGGGACGATTAGTTCCACTGTAAGCATGATTTTTCCATCTTTTGTTTGATCAATTCCTAATCCTACGATTAGCATTAAATCGTTTACTTCCGTTCGGTCCCAACAGCCGCTTAGCAAAATAAGATGAACGCAAATGAAAAGAATTTTTGCTGTTTTTTGTAAGATGCTCATCCTTGTTTATCTCCTTTTTACCCCTTGTTTCGTTGCTGTCCTTATCCTTGTTGTGTTAACTTTTGGTTGTTGGTTCTTCTGCGCCATTTTGCGATGAATAGCAGAATAAGAGGAATTCCTACTTGAATCGAAATCCGGTAAAACGGAGAAGAACTTCCTAGAAAATGGGTCAATTCCATTAAATTCGGCGCCGACCAGACGGCAAATAACAGCAATAAAAATCCCATCGGAAAAACGATCAGACGATAATCTGACAAATTCATCCATTGAGCCGTTCCCAACACTAAAGCGTAATAAAAGACAGCAATCTTTAAAAAAACCCCTGCTACCCAAAGGGCCATTACGATGGCTTCAATGTGTTCTAGAAAATCCGCGATACTAATGTAACGGACGGCGCTTATCGCCGGATAGAGAAAACGGGATGTGATTCCTCCTAGGACGAAAAGGACGGTAATGTTGATAAGAGATAAGGTCAACATGACGGCGCTGACCGAGATCATACCCCACTTTTTTGCTTTGTTGCGATCGGCTACGTAAGGAAGCAGAAAAGCGATGAGGAGGAATTCAGTAAACCAACCTTGCGGGATCACCGCACCCATGAGTGAGGGCATTATTCCCTTTTCCATGATAGGAAACATATTCTTTACTTCCATATCTGGAATCAAAAGGATAATATTGATAAATATCAGAATGATCACAACAGGTATAATCATTTCCGCAAGTCTGGCTATCACTTCCACACCACTGCGAACGGCAAAGGAGCACACTAGAATCATACTTCCCATTACAAAGACTAATGGAGTATGAACAAGAAAGTTACCTACAACAAATTCGCCATACTCTCGGATAATAATTCCGGTTGCATGCAAATAGTAAAATAAAAAGATCAACCCAATCACTTTCCCCAGAAACTTGCCAAGAATATCTTCGCTGTACTCGATGATGGTTTTTTTTGGATAAAGCTGATGTAACCGAACGGCAATATGAACCGTCAAAAAACCGATGAGAGAAGCCCAAAGAGGAGAGAGCCACATATCCTGCTTTGCGTGCCGGGCGGTGATTGCAGGGACTAAGAGAATGGCTGTTGCGATAATCGTAGGATACATCATCATCCCCATTTGTGCGGCAGATATTTTTCCTTTCTCGATCATGATCATGATCCTCCTTGGTCTTTACTCGTCTTGTCATCTCCGTAATCAGGACTCGGTTTCTGATTCGGATCTTTCCGTTGAATATTATTATTGGCTCCCGTTAAATGAGGGCGCGTATTGAGCTTCCATAAAGGCGCGCGTATCAATACGTCTTTTATTTCTCTCCCTTGCATTGGAGCCATAGGAGATAAATAAGGAACGCCGAAAGAACGAAGCGCCGCCATATGAGTAAGAATCATGAGCAGCCCGAGCATAATTCCGAGAAGCCCTAACGTCCCTGCCAATAAGACCATCGGAAAGCGCAGCATCCTTAATGCGACTCCAGCCGTATAGCGGGGAACGGTAAAAGAAGCAATCCCTGTTAATGAGACGACCATGATCAGAGGAGAAGAAGCAAGCCCTGCTTGGATCGCAGCTTGCCCAATCACCAGCGCACCAACGATGCTAACTGCAGCACCTGCTTGTTTAGGAAGCCTCAATCCCGCTTCACGCAGGGCTTCAAATACCACTTCCATGAGTAACGTTTCAACCAGTGCCGGAAAGGGAATCATCTCCCGGGAAGCAGCTACGCTTATTAAAAGTGTAGTAGGAATCATTTCCTGATGAAAGGTAAGGATCGCTACATACAACGAAGGCAGTAAAAGAGATATCAAGAGAAATATGTAGCGCAACCAACGGGTTACCGTGCTGATTAAAGATCGTTGGTAGTAGTCTTCAACTGATTGCAGCAATGAATAAAAAGAAACCGGTACAATTATAGCGAAAGGAGTGCCGTCTTGAAGAATCGCTACTCGTCCTTCAAGCAGGTTTGCCGCCACAACATCAGGCCGTTCGGTATTCAAGACTTGAGGAAACGGGGAATAAGGGTTGTCCTCAATGAACTCTTCAATGTAGCTCGTTTCCAAAATGCCGTCTATCTTGATCCGGTTAAGCCGGTTTTCTACTTCTTGGATTAACGTTTGCTCGGCAATTCCTTCAATATAAGAGATGACTACTTCGGTCTGGGTGTACTCCCCAATTTTCATTGATTTTGTTTTTAGCTGCGGGCTTCTTATTTTTCTGCGCAATAAAGAAAGGTTAGTCCCTAATGATTCGGTAAATCCCTCCCGCGGTCCCCTTATCACGGATTCTCCCGTCGGTTCTTCGATGGAACGTTTTTCCCAATTTGACAAACCTAAAGAGAATCCTTCGCTTTGTTGATCGATAAGCAAGACCGGGTTTCCACTAGAGATATGTTCAATGCACTCTGTCATCGTTTGTACTTTCTTTACCTTCGAAACGGTCAATTTTTGTTCTAGTATATGACTGGCATGAAGAAGCTGATCCGTATTTTCTTTGGGATTATTCTCCTCCATCAAAGGGGTGAGTACGCTCGCATCGATTTCTTCGATGTTAGCTAAACCGTCGATATAGATAAGAGCCGCTTTTGTTTTTCCACCAATTTGAAATTGGCGAAAAACGACATCCATACAATTTTGATAGATATTTTGCAGTTCTTGTAGATTTTGATTTAAGTCGGTAGAAAGAACGTTCTGTTGCTGATTTTGGTTCTGTTGTTTTTGCTCTTGTTGGTTTTTAACTATTTGTTTTTTTTTTCTTGCTTTCTTAAAAAAAAGCATATGATTCCCTTCTTTCTAACAGTAAACGTTCTAACCTTTATCTTTTCCATTTTTAAAATGAAATAATCTTTTTTTCTGACGATATAAGCCCATCAAGTGGGGAATCTTATGTCTAAGAAAAAACGAACTTTAGAGTGTTTGAAAAGTGAGAAGCTCAAAAAGATGATCTTTAAATCAACACAATATAATAGTGTGTTGGTATGTATAAGTAGTAAACAGAGCTGCCCCATTCTTTTTGGGTCAGCCCTGTATTCAGCGCGTATCGGGGGAGCCAGGATGGCGACATTTCGCCGTTGCCCACAGGACGTGGGCAGCTTTTAGGCGAATTTGAACCGCCTTCGTTTTTCTTAGTGCTTGTTTCGTTCTCTTGCCGCGTCTGGATCTTCGAGTCTTGTTGCTCCTTTGTGTTCGAGTGATTGATCACGGTCGGATTCGACGCGGTGTGATTGTTTTAACTTTTTTTCTTGACGGTCTTTCCCCATATCGATCATACTCCTTTCTTACTTTTTCGTTTCTACTATGGCTGTTTTTTGTTTTTCTTATGCACCGATTAAAATTCGCAAAAAATGAAATAATGGGAATAGTAGGAGGTAGAGGATGTGGAAGGAGTTTATTTTTATTGGTGTTCGTGGGTTTGTTGGATATTCGCTACGTTTTTTATGAAAAAAACGAAAAAGCGCACAGTATTAGCGGCATCTGTGCTCATTACGATCATTCTTTCCGCTTATAACGTAACAATTGGTCTTTTTTCTGTGACGTTTTCTTTTTTGTTTATTCTCTTTTTTGCTTACTATTTTGTCGCAAAGAAGACCGGTTGGAAGTTGGTGTATATGTTTATGGCGACGATAACGGTGACATTAGCGTATGTTTCCTTCCACTTATTAGCCCTGGTTGATCCGGTTTGGGTGTGGATGGATGAAACGTGGATGCTCGCCATGATTCTTATGTTTGTATGCCTCATGTTTTATCATGACGTCGTTTCTAGACTATTATCTGTTATCATCGGAAGCTGTCAAGGTGATATTTTATATGCGTTCGTTTTAAAGCGCTTTTCGTTCCCTTATGTGATCGGCTCGTTTTCGTTTTTAGATGCGCTCATGATTTCTTGCACGTGTATATTTGTCTGGTCGCTGCTGGAACAGCTGCCGTTATATGTAGATACAATGCAAAAGCAGATAAAGCGGATCAAGCAGTCATAAACGAATATACTTTTCCAATTTTGCATATCGCTATCTACATGTATTTATATTTTAGTTTAGCTCGTATCGCAGCTGGAATGTTAGAAATGATTCTTGATGGTATAACCAATGAATGACCTCTTATTGTGAAGCGTTCATCGCTATTTCTATTGTTGTAGGTCATCGTTTTTGATAAAATAAAACAGTTGTACCCTTCTTATGGAAGGGATTCTTTTTTGATGAAGTCGCCGCAATATGAAAAGAAAGGGTGATACAATGGCAAATCCAGTAGTAGCGATTGTTGGTCGTCCGAATGTAGGAAAATCAACGATTTTTAATCGAATTGCTGGCGAACGTATTTCAATTGTGGAAGATGTACCTGGGGTCACTCGCGACCGAATATACAGCAGTGGAGAATGGTTGAATCACAAATTTCACATTATTGATACAGGCGGCATTGATATTGGAGATGAGCCGCTATTAGTGCAAATACGCCAACAAGCGGAAATCGCCATTGATGAGGCGGATGTTATTATTTTTATGACGAATGGACGCGATGGAGTGACGGCAGCGGATGAGGAAGTAGCGAAAATCCTGCATCGTTCCAACAAGCCTGTTGTATTGGCCGTTAATAAAATTGATAATCCAGACATGCGTGATCTCATTTATGATTTTTATGTGCTCGGTTTTGGTGAGCCGTATCCGATTTCCGGGTCGCATGGAACGGGGCTTGGCGATTTATTAGATGCGGTTGTTCGCCATTTTCCAAAACGAGATCAAAAAGACTACGAAGAAGACGTTATTAAATTTTGTCTAATTGGTCGTCCGAATGTCGGCAAATCATCATTAGTTAATGCGATTTTAGGAGAAGAGCGCGTCATCGTGAGCGATATTGCTGGAACGACGCGAGATGCTGTCGATACGACGTTTACGCGGGAAGGACAAGAATATGTCATTATTGATACCGCAGGAATGCGAAAAAGGGGAAAAATCTATGAAAGTACCGAAAAATACAGTGTATTGCGTGCGTTAAAAGCGATTGAACGTTCCGATGTTGTTCTTGTTGTCTTAAACGCGGAAGAAGGAATTATTGAGCAAGATAAAAAAATTGCTGGATACGCCCATGAAGCGGGACGCGGTGTCATTATTGTCGTCAATAAATGGGACGCCGTCGAAAAAGACGATAAAACATTAATTGAGTTTGAGCGGAAAATTCGCGACCATTTTCAATTTCTCGACTATGCACCGATTGTGTTCGTATCGGCAAAAACGAAGCAGCGCCTACATAAGCTGTTGCCGCTCATTCAAACGGTGAGCGAAAATCATGCGATGCGCGTGCAAACGAACGTGCTGAACGAAGTCATTATGGATGCCGTTGCGATGAATCCGACGCCGACGCATAACGGTCAGCGCTTGAAAATTTACTATGTCACGCAAGTGGCTGTGAAGCCGCCGACATTTGTTGTATTTGTCAATGACCCAGAATTGATGCACTTTTCATACGAGCGTTTTCTAGAAAATCGCATTCGTGATGCGTTCGGTTTTGAAGGCACCCCGATTAAACTCATTGCACGTCCAAGAAAATAAAAAATGAGGAAGTGGTATAGGGTGGAACAAGTTGCGGTGTTAGGAGCAGGAAGCTGGGGAACAGCGTTGTCGATGGTGCTTGCTGATAATGGACACGCGGTTCGTCTCTGGGGACATCGCCCCGAGCAAATTGAGGAGATTAATACGAAGCGAACGAATGAAAAGTATTTGCCGGGAATTCAGTTACCTGAAGCAATTGTTGGTTATGCGGATCTTTGTGAAGCGTTAGAAAACATAAAAACGGTTGTGTTGGCCGTTCCAACGAAAGCGATTCGCGAAGTATTACGAAAAGTACGTGAATGCTTGAAAGAGCCGATTACGATCGTTACGGTCAGTAAAGGAATTGAACCGGATACACATAAGCGCATTTCGGAAATTATTGAGGAAGAAATGGGTTCGCTTTTACAAGACGTTGTCGTCTTATCGGGACCAAGCCATGCCGAGGAAGTTAGCTTGCGCCATCCAACGACGGTGACGGTGTCATCAAAAAATATGAAGGCAGCGGAACGCATTCAAGACTTGTTTATGAATCATCATTACTTTCGCGTTTACACGAACCCGGATTTAATAGGGGTAGAAATTGGCGGGGCTTTAAAAAACATTATCGCACTAGCAGCGGGCATTACCGACGGATTAGGGTACGGAGATAATGCGAAAGCAGCTCTTATTACAAGAGGATTAGCGGAAATTGCCCGGTTAGGAAGCGCACTAGGAGCCAATCCGCTTACGTTTTCTGGATTAACAGGTATTGGGGATTTAATTGTTACATGTACAAGCGTTCATTCACGAAATTGGCGAGCGGGACATTTATTGGGAAAAGGGAAAAATCTCGACGAAGTGCTCGACAGTATGGGAATGGTTGTCGAAGGAGTGAGAACGACAAAAGCAGCGTATCAACTCGCGAAAAAGCTCGATGTCAAAATGCCGATTACCGAAGTACTTTATGATGTGTTGTTTAACGGGACAAATCCGAAAGATGCCGTTGATTCTCTCATGTCACGCGTGAAAACGCATGAGATGGAAGATTTAGTGAATATTTTGGAAAAACCAGATGGTAATTTGGCATAAAAGCTTACGAAATAGGCATTCGATGATGCAACAAACCTTTTCCATGCATACAATACTACGAACAATTATAGACTTAAGCTGCCGGACAAAGGGTATCATCTTACTGAAGTAAAGAGGCCCCACTTTACTTCAGTTTTTTTGCGCCTGCAATTGTGTACGTAGTGAAAATCGGGATGTTTATTGTATAATAGTTGTCGAAAAAGGGGGAAAAAAGATGTCGCCAGGATTAGCGAAAATGTGGATTGCGCTTACTTCGATGGCCTTCATGTTTATTTCAGTGTTTTCGATTTATTTTAGCCGTTACAAAGCAAAAAACAAATTTGTTAAATTTGTTTTAGCCTTGATTGCCTATGTATTAATGATTTTAGCAGGCATCATCATTATTTTTGTTGTATTTAGCGGACCTACTCAAGAATAACGGATACGCGTGAAAAGGGATGGATCGAAATGAAACTTGCTTCTCGACTTATGATTGCCAGCTTTATGATGTTATTGCTTTCTGGTTGTTTATATCCAGAAGAACGATTAAAACAAAACCAAATTCCGTATCAAGACCAAGTTGCTTCGGTGCAATCAGCCGTCAATCAATACCGCGAAGCAAACGGAGGATTATTGCCGATTCAAACGCGTGATATGAAAACACCGATTTATCAAAAGTACCCGATTGATTTTAATAAACTGATCCCACGATATATGCAAGAACCGCCAGGAAATGCGTTTGAAAACGGCGGTATTTTTCAATATGTTCTTATCGATGTCGAGAAAAATCCGACGGTCAAACTGCTTGATTTGCGCATGGCGGAGCAAATTCGCGATGTAAACTTGCGCTTAAAAATGTATCGTGATTCTCATGGTTATCCTCCGTTTAAAAAGATGTTAGCGAAAGGAATTTTTACATTAGACTATAAAAAATTAGGGTATAAAGAGCCACCTTATGTTGTCAGCCCTTTTTCCGGGAACAATTTACCGTTAATCATTGACTATAACGGTGACATTTACGTTGACTACCGCATGGATTTATATGAAGCGCTAAAAAAAGTGAAGCATTCTTACAAGCCGGGGGATGATATTCGCGATCTATTAGTAAACGATTCACTATTTGTTCCTGCCTACTCCCTTCCGTATACGATTGACCCACAAAAAAACGAGCCGATTTTTTTAACGAAATAAGTCATGAACCCTTCTCTAGTGAATACATTCTAGAGAAGGGATTTTTTATGTTTTTAGTCATAAATGAATAGGACAACATCATATTCATATAGTGTCCTAGAATATTAGTAAACGGGTCAGCTGGCCGCAACGACTCAAAGACTGGAGGGGAGTCATTTGGAAAAAGTCGACATTTTTAAAGATATCGCCGAACGCACGGGGGGCGATATTTATTTAGGAGTAGTCGGTGCCGTACGAACCGGTAAATCGACTTTCATAAAAAAATTTATGGAACTTGTCGTCATTCCAAATATCGGGAATGAAGCGGATAAGGCGCGTGCACAAGATGAGTTGCCACAAAGTGCTGCTGGAAAAACGATTATGACAACCGAGCCAAAATTTGTGCCAAATCAAGCTGTTAAAGTGAAAGTCAGTGAAGGATTAGAAGTCAACATTCGTTTGGTAGATTGTGTTGGTTATGCTGTTCCCGGAGCGAAAGGATACGAAGACGAGAACGGTCCACGTATGGTCCATACACCTTGGTATGAAGAGCCAATTCCGTTTCAAGAAGCAGCCGAAATCGGTACAAGAAAAGTCATTCAAGAACATTCGACGATTGGTGTCGTCATTACAACAGATGGTACGGTTGGTGAAATTCCACGTCAAGACTATGTAGACGCGGAAGAACGAGTTATTAATGAATTAAAAGAAGTTGGGAAACCGTTCATTATGATCATTAATACTGTTCGCCCACATCATCCGGATACGGAGGCACTTCGCCAACAGTTGATCGAAAAATACGACATTCCAGTTTTAGCGATGAGCGTTGAAAGCATGCGTGAAACGGATGTATATAATGTGCTTCGTGAGGCATTATATGAATTTCCGGTGTTAGAAGTGAATGTGAATTTGCCGAGTTGGGTGATGGTACTTCGCGAAGATCACTGGCTTCGTGAAAGTTATCAAGAAGCAGTAAGGGATACGGTGAAAGATATTAAACGCTTACGCGATGTGGACCGCGTTGTGCAACAGTTTGGAGAATATGATTTTATCGACCAAGCGAGTCTTGCCGGCATCGAAATGGGGCAAGGAGTAGCAGAAATTGATTTATATGCCCCAGATGATTTATATGACCAAATTTTAAAAGAAGTGGTCGGCGTCGAAATTCGCGGTAAAGATCATTTACTTCAACTTATGCAAGATTTTGCTCACGCCAAAGCAGAATATGATCAAATTGCCGATGCATTAAAAATGGTGAAACAAACTGGTTATGGCATTGCCGCTCCATCGCTTTCCGATATGAGCTTAGATGAGCCGGAAATCATTCGTCAAGGTTCGCGCTTCGGTGTCCGCTTAAAAGCGGTTGCGCCGTCCATCCATATGATTAAAGTCGATGTCGAATCGGAATTCGCGCCAATTATCGGGACAGAAAAGCAAAGTGAAGAACTTGTCCGCTATTTAATGCAAGACTTTGAAGACGACCCATTATCGATTTGGAATTCGGATATTTTTGGCCGTTCTCTCAGCTCGATTGTTCGTGAAGGAATTCAAGCCAAACTCGCTTTAATGCCAGAAAATGCTCGTTACAAACTAAAAGAAACGTTAGAGCGTATCATTAACGAAGGCTCTGGAGGACTCATCGCCATTATCTTATAACGTAGACTCCGATTTTGGGGTCTTTTTTTTGTGGAGAAAAAATAGACAAAAGCCTTGAAAAACAAGGATTTTTTCTTGCGAATGTATAGGACATATGATAATCTTTTATCAGAAAAAGTTAGTTGCTTTGGTGAAATGTGTCTAAATTGCATTCATTTGCGAAAATATGTTGAATTATGCCGATGAATCGTTTAATATAGGCATGTCAACAATTTGTGTTGCTTGATACGTATAGAAACACGAGAAATGGTGAAGAAATGGAATAAGAAGTAACTTTCGATCCGTCCTTGGGAGGAGGTGAATGGCATGAACAAGACAGAATTAATCAACGCGGTTGCAGAAACAAGCGGTCTTTCTAAAAAGGATGCAACAAAAGCAGTAGATGCTGTATTTGAATCAATTACAGAAGCACTTAAAAATGGTGATAAAGTTCAATTAATCGGTTTTGGGAACTTTGAGGTGCGTGAACGTGCAGCGCGCAAAGGACGCAATCCGCAAACAGGGGAGGAAATGGAAATCCCTGCGAGCAAAGTTCCTGCATTTAAACCAGGTAAAGCTCTTAAAGACGCTGTAAAGTAAGTGTACATAAATAAAAAAGAGCTTTCAAAGAAGGGTGAGCTACCGCGCTGCCCTTCTTTTTTTGCTTTTTTTTCAATGTATATGCTAGAATCGGATTACGGGAAAACCCCGTGACGTCCGTCATCTTTATACGTTTTGAAGCGTAAGAAGCTGTTTTGTACATAAGAACTTTAGATGTGCAGAGAATCAGACTTAGTTTTAATGCAGGAGGATGTTGTTTTTATGTCACACGTGAATTACGAACAAATTGAACATGCTGTTCGATTAATTTTAGAAGCGATTGGTGAAGATCCAAATCGCGAAGGGCTAATAGATACTCCAAAACGCGTCGCGAAAATGTATGCGGAAGTATTTGCGGGATTAACGGAAGATCCGAAAGAACATTTTCAAACCGTTTTCAGTGAAGAACATGAAGAGTTAGTGCTTGTGAAAGACATTCCATTTTTCTCTATGTGTGAACATCATTTAGTTCCGTTCTTTGGCGTCGCCCATGTCGCTTACATTCCACGCGGTGGAAAAGTAACGGGATTAAGTAAGTTAGCGCGCGCGGTTGAAGCGGTAGCACGACGACCGCAACTTCAAGAACGAATTACATCGACGGTGGCCGATTCAATTGTGGAAACGCTTGAACCGCATGGGGTGATGGTGGTAGTCGAGGCCGAGCATATGTGCATGACGATGCGCGGGGTGAAAAAGCCGGGGGCGAAAACCGTCACAACAGCGGTCAGAGGAATATTTGAAACCGACCACGTTGCACGTGCAGAGGTGCTTTCACTGATTAAAGGGTAACGGTTATGGATTGTTTCACTTTGTGGAAAGATAGTAAAAATAACAAATTTGTCATATAAAGGGGGAGCGTCTATGTATTCAAATAGTGATTATATCGTCATTAAAGCACTCGAAGATGGTGTTAATGTGATTGGCTTAACAAGAGGAGCGGATACGCGTTTTCATCATTCGGAAAAGCTCGATAAAGGCGAAGTATTAATCGCTCAGTTTACGGAACATACTTCGGCCATTAAAGTGCGGGGAAAAGCCATCATTCAGACGAATCATGGCGAGATTCATTCCGAGGGAAAAAAATAACGATAGGCTGCTTGACCACGTTTTTTCTATAGAAACTAGAGCCTTTCATGAAAAATTATGTTATAATTAAATCCGTTATGTTTGGATGCGAATTTTTGGGGAACAAGGGTGATTATGTTGAAACACATCATGAAAAAAATATCGATGTTAAAAGAGCAAATTGAGCGTTTTCTTCATCATCCGTATTTATTGCAGCATATATCTGCAAAACCGATCGATGAGGACCGGATTTTATTGTCGTTATCGATGCTTGAGGATGCGCGTCTTTCTTCTGAGGAAATGGACGGTTACATTGTTCCGATGATGCTAGTACAAATCGCCCTTGACACCCACGATGAAGTCACGAATTCTTTGTCACATCAACAAGACGATGAGTTGAAAACGAGGCAGCTGACGGTGCTAGCCGGAGATTTATATAGCGGTTTATATTATGACTATTTAGCGAAACTAAATCAAATTCCGGTCATTCGTCTATTCGCAGAAGCGATTAAAGAAATTAATGAACATAAAATTCGTTTATATCAAAAAGATATTGGGCGAATCGAATCGCTGTTTCATAGTGTTGCAGTCATTGAATCATCGTTAATTTATAAAATCGGTGAATATGTCTCTTTACCGTCATGGTCGAAATTTGCCTATTATTATTTGTTGTTAAAGCGGTTAAATCGCGAAAAAGAGCATTTTATGAAATCAGGAACCTCCGTCCTTTTTGAACAAATGGCGAATATTGTATTTCAAAAAAACAAAACCATGACGAAAGAGCAAAAACATTATTTATTCCATATTTGCAATCGTTATATGGATCATTGCAAAGAAGAATTATTGAACCTCAAACTAGAGTTTAATGATTTGCTCCAAACACGCATTTCCGAATTGTTGGGCGGCTTTTCGGTCATCGCGAAAAAGACGGTGGAAGAAGGGTAGAGGTATGCAACAATCGAAAGAAGAACGAGTTCATCATGTATTTGAAAAAATTTATGAAAATTACGATAAGATGAATTCGGTCATTAGCTTTAAACGTCACTTAAAGTGGCGTGAAGATACGATGAAACGGATGAATGTTCAAAGCGGGGCAAAAGCGCTCGATGTTTGCTGCGGTACGGCCGATTGGACAATCGCGCTTGCACAAGCGGTCGGTCCTGCCGGTGAAGTATATGGGCTTGATTTTAGCAAAAATATGTTGCATGTTGGGGAACAAAAAGTAAAAGAGCGCAACTTACAAAACGTGAAACTCATTCACGGTAACGCGATGGCACTTCCATTTCCTGATAATACGTTTGATTATGTGACCATCGGCTTTGGCTTGCGAAACGTGCCGGATTATATGACGGTGCTGAAAGAAATGTATCGCGTTGCGAAACCTGGTGGAAAAGTGGTTTGTTTGGAAACCTCGCAACCAACATTAATCGGATTCCGTCAACTATATTATTTTTATTTTCGATTTATTATGCCGCTGTTTGGAAAAATCTTTGCGAAAAGTTATGAGGAATACTCGTGGCTTCAAGAGTCAGCGCGCGACTTTCCTGGGATGGAGGAATTGGCGCAAATGTTTCGAGATGCTGGCTTTGTCAATATTGAAGTGAAGCCATATACATTTGGTGTGGCGGCAATGCATCTAGGGTATAAACCATGACGCATTTATGAAGATTAAGGTGAACATGATGAAGTTAAAAGCGATGTATTCGTTTTTGAATACTGATTTAAATATAATCGAAAAAGAATTAGAAGCAGCGATTCAATCAGACTATTCGTTGTTGAGCGAAGCGGCCCTTCATTTATTGCAAGCAGGCGGCAAACGAATTCGCCCCGTATTTGTGTTGCTTGCAGGAAAATTCGGTGAGTACGATATTCATCGAATGAAGCATGTAGCGGTTGCGTTAGAACTCATTCATATGGCTTCGCTCGTTCACGATGATGTCATTGACGATGCTCAGTTACGACGCGGTCGGGAAACGATTAAAGCGAAATGGAGCAACCGCTTTGCCATGTATACAGGGGATTATATTTTTGCTCGTTCGCTTGAGCTTATGACGCGCCTTGAAAATCCGCTGGCTCATCGCATTTTGGCCAATACGATTGTTGAAGTTTGTCGTGGGGAGATTGAACAAATTAAGGACAAATATCGTTTTGACCAAAACCTTCGCTGTTATTTGCGGCGCATTAAGCGTAAAACGGCGTTATTAATAGCGGTTAGCTGCCAGCTTGGAGCGATTGCTGCCAATGCTGCGAAAGACATTTCGGAACGTCTGTATTTATTCGGTTATTATGTTGGGATGTCGTTTCAAATTACGGATGATATTCTCGATTTTATCGGCACAGAAAAGCAGCTTGGGAAGCCAGCAGGAAGCGATTTGCTACAAGGAAATATTACATTACCTGTTCTTTTTGCCATGGAAGATGAGAAAGTCAAAGAAAAAATTTTGCAAGTCAATCCGAACACATCCGCTAGCGAAATGAAAGAAATCATTTCGCTCATTAAACAGACAGGAGCGATTGAAAAATCGTATGCGTTTAGCGACCGTTATTTAGAAAAAGCGTTTCTCGTATTAGAAACATTGCCGAAAAATAAAGCTCGCTCCACGTTATACGATTTAGCGAAATATATTGGAAAAAGAAAGTTTTAAGTGCGTTTCCGTTCATGACGTAGCGGAGAGCGAATACACGGTTCGCTCGGCGGTTTTGGCCTGGCGCACCGTCGAAAACGAAAAAATTTTAACCGCTTTCATGGACAATATTGCTAATATATGAAAACAATGATACTATTTTGATGGGAATCCTATTTCCTAGTACATATCGCAGGGGTGGAGAAATCGTTATGGAAAGAACATTTTTAATGGTCAAACCTGATGGGGTTCAACGCAATTTAATTGGTGAGATTGTTTCTCGTTTTGAGAAAAAAGGGTTTCAGCTTGTTGGCGCAAAATTGATGCAAGTTTCTCGTGAATTAGCGGAACAACATTATGCTGAACATAAAGAACGTCCGTTTTTTGGCGAGCTAGTCGACTTTATTACATCAGGTCCTGTATTTGCGATGGTATGGGAAGGTGAAAATGTCATCGCTACCGCGCGTCAAATGATGGGAAAAACAAACCCGCAAGAAGCGGCACCTGGCACGATTCGTGGCGATTTCGGTTTAACTGTCGGCAAAAACGTCATTCACGGATCTGACTCACCAGCAAGCGCGGAACGTGAAATCAACCTCTTTTTCAAAGAAGAAGAGCTTGTGAACTATTCAAAGCTTATGAATGAATGGATATATTAAAAAGGAAACACCGACCAATTATTTTTGAACGAATTGGTCGGTTTTTTTGTTTCTCATTCAAAAATATTTTCTCACCTTCGCTCATTTTACTGTATACTCATACATAGACGATCGATTTTGTTTAGGAAGGAAAAGGGGTATGAACGATTACCAGCAGTTTATTATGAATGTGAAAAAGAAAACAGGCATTGATTTGGCCCAATATAAAGAAGCGCAAATGAAACGACGGCTGACATCGCTGTATGAAAAACGCGGGTTTAAAAACTTTCAAGAATTTTTTAAAGCGATGGAAACAAATCAAGCGCTATTTCATGAATTTCTTGACCGGATGACGATTAACGTTTCCGAATTTTATCGAAATGCGAATCGATGGGAAGTGCTAGAAAAAAAGATTTTGCCAAAGCTTATCGAGCGGAATCGGCGCTTAAAAGTATGGAGTGCCGCTTGTTCAACAGGAGAAGAGCCATATACATTGGCGATCATTTTATCGAAATTCATGCCGCTTTCTCAAGTATCTGTCTTGGCAACAGATATTGATGAAAACGCAATTTCCCGCGCCAAACTCGGGATGTATCCAGAACGTTCTTTGCAAGAAGTACCCGAAGACGTGAAGAAAAAGTTTTTCATAAAAGAAGGAATGTATTATAAAATAGACGAAAATATAAAAAAAGCGGTTACGTTTAAAAAACATAATTTACTTGCTGACCCATTTGATACGAACTATGACTTAATTGTTTGCCGAAACGTCCTCATTTATTTTACGGAAGAAGCGAAACAAGAACTTTATCATAAATTTAACAAAGCGTTACGGCCGGGCGGGATTTTTTTTGTTGGTAGCACCGAACAAATCTTTAATCCATCCTCTTACGGATTTGAAACAGAAGATACATTTTTCTATCGAAAAATAGAATAGGTTTGGAAAGAGTTCATCGACGCGATGAATTCTTTTTTTATCATAAACTATTTCAAATGGGCGAAATTATGATATATTGTTACATAAACGCGGTAAAGAGTTGAAGGGAGAGAGAAACATGAGATATTTAACGGCAGGCGAATCGCATGGTCCGCAGCTAACGGCGATTTTAGAAGGAGTACCAGCGGGGTTGACGCTTCTTAAGGAACATATTAATGAGGAGTTAGCGAGAAGGCAAAAAGGATACGGCCGCGGACGAAGAATGCAAATTGAAAAAGATGAAGTGAATATTTTAAGTGGTGTGCGCCATGGAAAAACGTTAGGGTCACCGATTACGCTTGTTGTCGAAAACCGTGACTGGAAACATTGGACAAATATTATGGCGATTGAACCAACGGAAGAGGAAGAAGTAAAACGAAAAGTGACTCGTCCACGACCGGGGCATGCCGACTTAAACGGAGCGATTAAGTATGGACATCGCGATATGCGCAATGTGCTCGAACGCTCTTCAGCAAGGGAAACAACGGTACGCGTCGCTGCTGGAGCGGTGGCGAAACGCATTTTAGCGGAGCTTGGCATTAAAGTAGCTGGACATGTGCTTGAAATCGGCGGTGTGCGCGCTCAGCATCTTTCATATTCTTCATTAGAAGAATTACAGCGCGTCACGGAACAGTCACCAGTGCGCTGCTTTGATCAAGAGGCAGCGGTAAAAATGATGGAAGCCATTGATCAAGCGAAGGAAAACGGAGATTCCATCGGCGGCATCGTCGAAGTCATTGTCGAAGGTGTGCCTGCAGGGGTTGGCAGTTATGTCCATTACGACCGAAAGCTTGATGCGAAAATCGCGGCTGCCATCGTCAGCATTAACGCATTTAAAGGTGTTGAGTTTGGTATTGGTTTTGAAGCGGCCCGACTTCCAGGCAGCGAAGTGCACGATGAAATTATTTGGAACGAAACCGAAGGATTTAAGCGGCGTACGAATCGCGCCGGTGGATTCGAAGGCGGGATGACGACCGGTATGCCAATCGTCGTGCGCGGGGTGATGAAGCCGATTCCGACATTGTATAAACCGTTGCAAAGCGTCGATATCGAAACGAAAGAACCGTTTGCCGCAAGCATCGAGCGTTCCGACAGTTGCGCTGTCCCAGCGGCCAGTGTGGTTGCCGAAGCGGTCGTTGCGTGGGAAATTGCCGCGGCGATTGTTAACCAATTTGGTCAAGACCGGATGGATCTTATTAAGGAAAACATAGAAAAAATGCGTCGTTATGCAAGGGAGTTTTAACCATGGAGCGAATAATGATTGAAACAAAGACAAAGCAATATCCGCTTTTTTTAGGCGAAGGAATCGTGCCATCGCTTCCGCAACTTCTCAAGCAGCTGGGATTTTCAAACGGTACGAAGCTGTTGATTGTCACAGACGAAACGCTCGAGAAGCTGTATTTATCTGAGCTTTGTTCGGTTTTAGCGCATGAATATGATGTGTACACACATGTTGTTCCGAGTGGAGAAAGCGCGAAATCATTTGAACAATATTATGCCTGTCAAACCGCCGCACTTACATATGGACTTGATCGCCATTCGCTTATCATCGCTTTTGGCGGCGGCGTTGTCGGTGATTTAGCTGGCTTTGTTGCGGCCACGTTTATGCGTGGGATTCCGTATATTCAAATGCCGACGACATTGCTTGCGCACGATAGCGCGGTCGGTGGCAAAGTAGCGATCAATCATCCGTTAGGAAAAAATATGATTGGCGCGTTTCATCAGCCGGAAGCGGTCATTTATGATGTTGCATTTTTACAGTCGCTTCCGCAAAAAGAGTTGCGCTCTGGTTTTGCTGAAGTTATTAAGCATGCTCTCATTCGTGACCGCGCCTTTTACGAATGGTTACAAGCAGAAATTCATAGCTTAGATGATTTACGAGGGGAACCATTACAATATTGCATCCGAAAAGGAATTGAAATTAAAGCAGACATTGTTCGCGAAGATGAAAAAGAAACGGGCATTCGCGCCTACTTGAATTTCGGGCATACGCTTGGTCATGCGCTTGAGAGTGAACTGGGCTATGGTGCGATTACACATGGCGATGCAGTAGCGTTAGGAATGTTATTTGCGATTTTTGTTAGCGAACGTGTTTATGATCGCTCATTTCACGACCATCGGTTTACGCGATGGTTTCAAACATACGGTTTCCCTGTTTCACTTCCTAAGCAGCTAGACCATGAACGACTCCTTCAAAAAATGAAAGGGGATAAAAAAGCAAAAGCAGGAAACGTGCGCATGGTACTTTTAAAAGAAATCGGACATGTGCAAATTGAAACGATCGATGATGAACGTTTGTTATCGTTACTTCGTGAATTTTCGCAAAGAAAGGAAGACACAAATGATTAGAGGAATTCGAGGAGCGACGACCGTTGTAAACAACGAGGCAGCCGAAATTATTGATGCAACCGAAGAGCTATTGCGGGAAATGATTCGCGCAAATGATGTGAAAGCAAATGATGTTGCGTCTGTTCTTATCTCCGTAACCGAAGATATCACTGCCGCGTTTCCTGCCCAAGCGCTTCGCCGCATCGAAGGATGGATGTACGTACCGGTCATGTGCATGAGGGAAATCCCTGTGCCTCATTCATTGCCGCGCTGCATTCGTGTCATGATGACCGTCCATACAACAAAAGCGCAAGAGGAGATTTCTCATATTTATTTACGAGAAGCGGTCCAACTGCGACCAGATTTGTCATTGACAAGAAAAAAAGAACTGTAATATGATAAAGAAAAGCGGAGGCGAGCGTCTAACGCCTGCCTGCGATTATTCGACGCATGTCAGCGAAGATGCTGTTCAAGCAGCTGACATGTTGTGAGCCGAAGTTAGATAATAAGACTAAAGTAAGTGATGAGCTGAGTGAGACGAGTATAGGGTAGATGAGAATGAGCGAGTTTAGTTGAGGTGAGCTTACGTATCGATGAGAACCAATCTACCCAAAGACTGTGCGTCTTTGGGTTTTTTTATTCCTCTTTTCAACCTCATAAACCCTCATTCTCCATCCGAAAAAACGGAGGAGAGAAGGATGAAAAACTGCAATATGACCACTTTTTTAGAGGATGCCATCCAGTTTCGAACGATTCCGATTGTGCGCCGCTTTTTTGCTGATGTGTTTGAGCCTCTACAAATCTTTGAAAATGTAAAAGATGAAGCGAGCTTTTTATTAGAAAGCAAAGATGAGCAATCGCCATGGTCACGTTACTCTTTTATTGGATTGTCTCCATTTCTAACGATTGAAAGCGACACGGGACAGTCGTTTTCCGTTGTGGATGAACAAGGGGAAACCATTGTCACAACTCCATCGTTTAAAGAGGCCTTTTTATACGTCGAACGGCAATTACAAGTGAAACCGATCATAACGGAAATTCCGTTTATTGGCGGTGCAGTCGGATTTTTAAGTTATGATTTTATTTCTTCCATTGAAAAAGTTCCCTTTCATTCGTATCGTGATATGTCGATGAAAATCGCGTATTTTACGTTTTGTCAATCCCTCATTGCGTTTGATCATGCAAAACGCGAGATTGTCGTCATTCATTATGTCCGTCTATCTGATGGAGACAATGAGCAAATGAAGCGGCAAAAATATGAAGAGGGATTAAAACGGATTGAAGCACTCATGAAAAAAGTCGCAAACGGAACGAAACAACCGGTGTTACCACTTTTGTATGATGAAAAAGACAAACGTGTTTCATTTGAGCACGTCATGTCGACGTACGATCAAGAAACATTTATCAAACATGTCGAAACGATTCAGCGTTATATCGCTGCGGGGGATATTTTTCAAGCTGTGCTGTCACAACGGTTTACTATTCCGATTCGCGTGACCGGCTTTCAGCTATATCGTATGCTTCGCAAAATCAACCCATCGCCGTATATGTTTTACATTCAGATGGGTGATATAGAAATTGTGGGGAGTTCGCCGGAAAAACTCGTTCAAGTCCAGTATGGTCATATCGAAATTCATCCAATCGCTGGAACGCGCCGGAGAGGACGGTCACAAGAAGAAGATGATACGCTTGCGCAAGAGTTGTTGAATGACCCGAAAGAACGGGCAGAGCATTATATGCTTGTTGATTTGGCGCGAAACGATATTGGAAAAGTGGCGAAATACGGTACGGTTCAGACGCCTGTATTAATGGAAATTGGCAAGTTTTCTCATGTAATGCATCTTATTTCGAAAGTAACGGGAGAGATCAAAGAGGACGTTCATCCGATTGATGCTCTGTTAGCCGCATTTCCGGCCGGAACGGTAAGCGGAGCGCCAAAAGTGCGGGCGATGCAAATTTTACACGAATTAGAGCCGACGGCCAGAAATTTATATGCGGGTACCGTTGCTTATATTGGATTTGACGGAAATATTGACTCATGTATTGCGATTCGTACGGCTGTTGTCAAAGACGGTTATACTTTCGTGCAAGCAGGTGCAGGCATTGTCGCCGATTCGATTCCTGAATTGGAGTGGAAAGAAACGCGTAATAAGGCGAGCGCATTAATAAAGGCGATTGAGTTAGCGGAAACCGTATTTGCGAAAGGAGAGAATCTATATGTTTAAACAGCTACTCGCAAAATGTATCGAAGGAGATACACTAACAGAACAAGAGGCGTACGAAGCGATGATCGCCATCATGTCTGGGGAAGCGACCGCAAGCCAAATTGCTAGTTTCTTATCGATTTTGCGGTTACGTGGTGAAACGGTCGACGAATTAACAGGGTTCGCTCGGGGAATGCGCAGTCGGATGATGCCGATCGATTACGAAGAAGATGTTATTGATACGTGTGGTACGGGAGGAGATGAAGCAGCGACGTTTAACATTTCGACCGCAGCGGCGATTGTCGCTTCATCGCTCGGCGTGAAAGTGGCCAAACATGGAAATCGCGCCGTATCTTCCAAAAGCGGCAGCGCCGATGTATTAGAAGCGCTTCAGATTGATATTCAAGCGACGCCAGAAGAAGCCAAAGAGGCTTTACGAACAAAAGGATTAGCGTTTTTATTTGCGCCGATTTACCATTCAGCGATGAAGCATGCCGCGATACCGCGCAAAGAAATCGGATTTCGCACCGTTTTTAATTTGCTCGGACCGCTTGCGAATCCAGCAAGATGTAAGCGGCAAGTGATTGGTGTGTATTCCACGCGCTATGCGGAAAAGCTTGCGGCAGCCTTGCAGCGGCTTGGTTCTTCGCACGTCTTGTTAGTGACCGGAAGAGACGGCTTAGACGAATGTAGTATTACGACAGAAACAGACGTTGTCGAATTAAAAGACGGTGAGATTCGCCGCTTCACATTAACGCCTGAGGAGTGCGGGTTATCTCGTGGAAAATTAGAAGACATTCAAGTTCACAACGTTCAACAAAGCGCCAAGCTGCTCAAAGCGGTGATGGAAGGAACGGCAAATAAAAGCGCGATGAACATTGTCAGTTTAAATGCTGGAGTTGCTCTTTATGTGGCTAAAAAAGCATCGTCCATTCGTGAAGGGGTCGATATGGCCAAAGAAGCGCTCATCACGAAGCGAGCGCTTGCACAATTACAACGCTTGCAAACGAAAGAGGTGGAGAAATATGCTTGAACAAATCATTGCAACGAAACGGAACGAAGTTAAAACGTTAACACTACCGCCAACATTAACCGAAAGGAACCGTGTTTCTTTATCAGCAGCGTTGCGAAAATCGAAACGTTCGATCGGCCTCATTGCCGAAGTGAAAAAAGCGTCGCCATCGAAAGGGGTGATCCGCCCTGACTTTTGTCCAATTGACATTGCGAAAGCTTACGAGCAGGCGGGTGTTGATGCCATTTCTGTTCTCACGGACGAGCGATATTTTCAGGGGCATCGCCAGTATTTGGCCGACGTGAAACAAGCGGTCCAACTCCCGATTCTTCGCAAAGATTTTATTATTGACCGCATTCAAATTGAAGAAAGCGTCCGAATCGGGGCGGATGCGATTTTATTAATCGGCGAAGCACTTCCACCTCAAACGTTATACGAGCTATACCAAGAGGCGTATGAAAAAGGATTAGAGTGTTTAGTGGAAGTACACGAGCCCCAAACGTTAGAAAACATTTTATCGCTCTTTACACCAGAAATGATCGGGATTAATAATCGCAACTTGCATACGTTTACGACCTCATTAGAAACGACAAAAGAAGTGGTGCCGTTTGTGCCGAAAGAAAGCATCATCGTCAGCGAAAGCGGTATTGCGAATGCTTTCGATTTGAAAACGGTGCAAACGTACGGAGCACATGCGGTGTTAGTCGGCGAATCGCTTATGAAACAAGACGATGTGGGTCTGGCGGTACACGAGTTATGTAAGGAGGTCGAGGGTGTTGTCCGTCCTTCTTAAATATTGTGGCAACCGCTCAATGGCGGATTTACAAAAAAGCGCCAATAGCGGAGCTGACTATCTTGGCCTCATTTTTGCCGAAAGCAAACGGAAAGTAGAGGCGCACGAGGTGAAAAAATGGCTTGAGACGGTATCGCTGAACGGAAAACAGCTTGTTGCTGTATTTGTGAACGCTTCGGTTGAAGACATTCGGGTGGTTACCAGCACCGTTCCGCTTTCCATCATCCAATGTCACGGCAACGAAACGATTGAACAAGTGGCGAAAATAAAAGAAACAACCAATCTATTAGTCTGGAAAGCAATTCATCATGGCGAAGACGCACTTGTGAAAATGAGACAATATGCGAGTTTCGTAGATGGATATATCGTTGATAGCCGGGTCAACGGCGCATGGGGCGGAACGGGCATTTCATTTGATTGGACGTACGTTCCTTTTTATATCGAAGAGGCAGAGCGGCAAGCCGTTCCTTGCTTCATCGCTGGAGGAGTAACCCCCGATAATGTTGAAAAGCTGCTTTGCTATCGTCCGCACGGCATTGATATAAGTAGCGGCATTGAGGAATACGGAGAAAAAAGCGTAAGAAAAATGAAACAGATGGAAGAGAAGGTGAACCAATATGTACAATGTTCCAAATGAAAACGGGAGATTTGGCGATTTTGGCGGCAAATTTGTTCCCGAAACGTTAATGCTTCCGCTTGAAGAAATCGAGCGCGAACTAGAAAAGGCGCTAGCGGATGAACAATTTCGAGCGGAATATCTTCATATTTTAAAAGAATATTCTGGTCGACCAACGTCACTCACCTACGCTCCGAATATTACTGAAAAATTAAACGGTGCGAAAATTTACTTCAAACGTGAAGACTTAAACCATACGGGGGCTCATAAAATTAATAACGCCATTGGACAGGCGTTACTGGCGAAACGAATGGGGAAGAAAAAATTAATCGCAGAAACCGGAGCGGGACAGCACGGGGTGGCAGCGGCAACGGTCGCGGCCCGCTTCGGAATGGAATGCATCGTATTTATGGGAGAAGAAGATATCAAACGGCAAGAACTGAATGTGTTTCGTATGAAATTGTTAGGAGCGGAAGTTGTTCCTGTCTATGGCGGGAATCGGACGTTAAAAGATGCGACGAACGAAGCGATTCGTTATTGGGTGCAACATTGTGATGACCACTTTTACATGATTGGCTCTGTTGTCGGACCGCATCCGTATCCAAAGATGGTTCGTGAGTTTCAACGCATTATCGGTGATGAAGCGCGGCGTCAGTTTTTAGAACGCGAAGGAAAACTGCCCGATGTCGTCGTTGCGTGTGTGGGCGGTGGCAGCAATGCGATCGGTATGTTTTATCCGTTTTTAGAAGACGATGTCACGCTTGTTGGTGTTGAAGCGGCAGGGAAAGGCATCGACACTCCGTATCATGCAGCAACGATTACAAAAGGGACAAAAGGCGTCATTCACGGTTCGTTGACGTATTTGTTGCAAGATGAATACGGACAAATTATGGAACCATATTCGATTTCCGCCGGGCTTGATTATCCGGGAGTCGGACCGGAACATGCCTATTTAGCCAGTATCGGACGTGTTCGCTACGAAAGTGTAACGGATGAAGAAGCACTTGAGGCGTTTCAATTCGTCGCTAAAGAAGAAGGAATCATCCCGGCGATTGAATCGGCCCATGCGCTCGCTAAAGCGTTTCAAATCGCAAAAAGGCGCCGAAAAGACGAAACGGTGCTCGTTTGTTTATCAGGCCGCGGCGATAAAGATGTTCAAGCAATCATGAATCATTTCAAAGGGGGACGCGACATTGCAGTTATCAACCATGACTAAAACGATGTTTATTCCGTTTATTGTTGCCGGAGATCCGCATCCGGATGTAACGATTGAGTTGGCGTTAACGCTTCAAGAGGCAGGTGCCGATATACTAGAGCTCGGTGTTCCGTATTCGGACCCACTTGCAGATGGTCCGATTATTCAACGGGCGGCAGCGCGGGCGTTGCGTCATCGTATGACGCTCCAAAAAGCGATCGAGTTAGTGCCTGTCATGCGAAAAAAAGGTGTAAAAATTCCCATTATTATCTTTACGTATTACAATCCTGTGTTACAATTAGGAAAAGAATGCTTTTTTGCTTTAGCGCGAAAAAATGGAGTGGACGGCGTTCTTATTCCTGATTTACCATTTGAAGAAAGCGATCATATTCGAAAGCGGAGCGCTGAAACAGGCATTTCGTTCATTTCATTAGTCGCACCAACATCAAAGAAGCGAATCGAAACAATCGCTTCTCGTGCGCAAGGTTTTTTATATTGCGTGTCATCGTTAGGAGTCACCGGTATACGCGATACGTTGCCGGATGAGTTGGGGGAGTTTTTAGAGGAAGTAAAGCGATATAGCCGTGTTCCGATTGCTGTGGGGTTCGGAATTTCTTCGAGTGAACAAGTAAACATGCTGAAAGACCACTGTGATGGTGTCGTCATCGGCAGTGCGCTCGTGCAAAAAATTGAGCAACTAGTCGACAAGCTGCAACGGGAAGAGACAAGGACGAATGCGCTCAACGAGTTTCGCAGCTACGCTCAATCGTTGGTTGCGCCATTGGGATGAAATGTCTTGAACCCGGTGAGCAAAGCGCAAATTTTCGCAATGGGGTGAGAAAATGAAAATTAAAAATCAGTTACAAGGGTTACACCCTTATCAACCGGGAAAATCGATGGAGGAAGTGAAGCGTCAATACGGATTAAGCCATGTGATTAAGCTTGCTTCAAACGAAAATCCGTATGGCTATTCGCCGGCTGTGAAAGAAGCGATTACAGCCGAACTCGATCGATTAGCGATATATCCAGACGGCTATGCGCGCGCTTTACGGGAAAAACTAGCGCAACATTTAGGGGTAGACGAAAAACAACTCATTTTTGGCAATGGCTCCGATGAAGTTGTGCAAATCATTTGTCGCGCCTTTTTATCGGCTGGTACGAACACCGTGATGGCAACACCGACATTTCCGCAATATCGCCATAATGCGACAATTGAAGGGGCAGAGATTCGCGAAGTTCCGCTTATGGACGGTCGGCACGATTTACAAGGCATGCTTGAGGCGATTGATGAGCAGACGCGCGTTGTTTGGATTTGTAATCCGAATAATCCAACCGGAACATATGTGAATGAGGAAGCGTTATTATCGTTTTTGCAAAAGGTTCCAAAACACGTTCTTGTTGTGATGGACGAAGCGTATTATGAATACGTCACAGCGGAAGATTACCCGCAAACCGTTCCGCTGCTAAACCAATATGACAATGTCATGGTTTTACGTACATTTTCAAAGGCATATGGATTGGCAGGATTGCGTATCGGATATGGCATTGCGAGCGAAGCGCTGATTCGTCAAATCGAGCCGGCGCGCGAACCGTTCAACACGTCGGTTGTAGCCCAAGCTGCAGCGATTGCCGCACTAGATGACCAAGCGTTCATTAAGGAATGTGTGGAGAAGAATAAGCGAGGGCTTGAAACATTTTATCGTTTTTGCGAAGAGAACGGACTACACTATTACCCATCAGAAGCGAACTTTATTTTAATTGATTTTGGAATCGAAGGAAATAAAGTATTCCAATATTTGTTAGAACGAGGAATTATCGTTCGGTCCGGCAACGCGCTCGGATTTCCTACTTCCGTACGAATTACCGTCGGTTCAGAGGAACAAAATAACAAAATTTGTGAAGCGTTAAAACAAATGTTGAAAGAAAAACAATTCGTCTAATGATCAAGCAAATCGGCCCGTTGCTTTTCGAAAGCAACGGGCGCATTTGAAAAGAGAAGGTGAAACGGTTGAAAGGACATGTATTTGTCGTCGGACTTGGTCTTATTGGCGGTTCGATGGCGTTAGCGATTAAAAAAGAACACCCGGAAGCCGTCATCATTGGATTTGATGTCAATGAAGAAGAAGCGGAGCTGGCGCGCACGTTAAAAGTGATTGATGAAATCGCCATTTCCCTTGAAGACGGAATGGAGCGCGCCGATTTGATCATTTTAGCGACACCGGTGATGCAAACAGAAAAAATTTTAGCCGAAATGCTCGAGTTTCGCCTAAAAGAAACGGTGATTGTCACCGATGTCGGCAGCACAAAACAACGCATTGTGAAGCATGCGAAACGCTTATTACAGCGAGGGATTACATTTATCGGCGGTCACCCGATGGCAGGCTCGCATAAAAGCGGTGTTACGGCAGCGCGCGCGCATTTGTTTGAAAATGCGTTTTATATTTTAACACCGACAGATGAAGTGCCGCTGAGCGAAGTGGAACGATTGAAAGAGTGGTTAAAAGGAACAAAAGCGCAATTTGTCATTCTCCCACCAAACGAACACGACCGGATTACCGGGGTCATTAGCCACTTTCCGCACATTATCGCGGCTAGCCTTGTTCATCAAGCGCAACAATATGAAAACGAAAATACGCTCGTTCGTCGACTCGCAGCAGGTGGATTTCGCGATATTACGCGCATTGCGTCAAGCAATCCGGAAATGTGGCGCGATATTTTCATACATAACAAAGAAGAGCTTCTTGCGTTGTTTGATCGATGGTTTTCAGAAATGAAGATGATTCGTTCGTTTGTCGAGCAAGAGAATAGCGAGGAAATTTATCATTATTTCTTAGCGGCGAAACAATTTCGCGATGGACTACCGGCGCGGACGAAGGGAGCGATTCCGTCTTTTTACGATTTGTATGTCGATGTTCCGGATTATCCGGGGGTTATTTCCGAAATTACCGGTTATTTAGCAAAAGAGCGTATTAGTATTACGAACATTCGCATCATCGAAACGAGGGAAGAAATTTACGGGGTGCTTCGCCTTAGTTTTCAAAGCGAAGAAGATCGCACGAAAGCAAAAGCGTGCATTGAGACATACACGAACTATAAAACATACGAGGTGTAAACAAAAAGGGGGAGTTGCCAAACATGCAACAGTTGCGAACGAATCTTCATTCGCTCCGAGGGGCGCTTCACGTTCCCGGTGATAAATCGATTTCCCATCGGGCGGTCATGCTTGGAGCGATTGCCAACGGGACGACAACGATTTCTAATTTTTTAACGGGAGAAGATTGCTTAAGCACGATTGATTGTTTTCGTAAAATGGGTGTTTCAATTACGCAAAACGGAAGCGAAGTCGTTGTCGAAGGAAAAGGCATCGATGGTTTGCAGGAACCGTGCGACATTTTAAACGTTGGCAATTCTGGAACGACAACGAGATTATTGCTTGGTATTTTAGCAGGATGTCCGTTTCATGCTTGCCTCATCGGTGATGAATCGATTGCCAAGCGACCGATGGCCAGGGTGACAAAACCATTGCGTATGATGGGAGCAAAAATCGATGGGCGAGAGAACGGAAATTACACACCGCTTTCGATTCGCGGTGGACAGTTGCAACCAATTCATTACGAATCTCCCGTAGCTAGCGCACAAGTGAAATCGGCAATATTGTTAGCGGGGCTTATGGCGGACGGTACGACCACTGTAACCGAGCCGCATCAATCGCGCGACCACACGGAACGAATGGTGCGATTATTCGGTGGAGAAGTGGTGGTGGACGGCTTAACCGTTTCCGTAAGCGGAAAGCAACAACTAACAGGGACAAATGTGTATGTTCCCGGCGATATTTCGTCGGCTGCCTTTTTCTTAGTCGCTGGTGCCATTGTTCCAAATAGTGAAATTGTATTAAAAAATGTTGGCTTAAATCCGACGAGAACGGGAATCATTGATGTGCTGCAACAAATGGGAGCGGATATCGTTATCGAAAACGTCCGCAACGAAGAAACCGAACCGCTTGGTGATATTACGATCCGCACGTCTGAATTAAAGGCAACCGAAATCGGTGGTGCGCTTATTCCGCGCTTGATTGACGAGATCCCAATCATTGCTTTACTAGCAACCCAAGCAGAAGGAACGACGATCATTAAAGATGCAAGCGAGCTAAAAGTGAAAGAGACGAATCGGATTGATACGGTAGTATCCGAGTTAACAAAACTTGGAGCCGATATTGAAGCGACAGAAGATGGGATGATCATTCGCGGAAAAACTCGATTGAAAGCAAATCGAACCATTGTCGACAGCCACGGCGATCATCGCATCGGCATGATGCTAGCCATTGCTGCCTGCGTGACGGAAGGCGAGGTACATTTGCAGCGACCGGAGGCGATTGCCGTTTCGTACCCGACGTTTTTTGCGCATCTTCACTCTTTAATGCAATAATGCTGACAAAAGCAAGAAGCCATTTTATGGTTTCTTGTTTTTTTATTCATACGTTTCTCATTTCCCTCATAGCTTGTCTTAAAGGGGGAATGGAAACGTGCCATATATTATTGATCAAGCGAATCTATTAAAAAACAATGAAGTTCAGCGCTGTTCACTAGTCGTTGATGGGAATCGCATCGATTATATTAGCGAGCAAACCAATCAGTATCGATGGATTCGCATGCCGGTCGGCGAATTTTTGTTGACCTCTGGACATGTTATGCTTGACTTTTCCTTTCAAAAGCCACGCACCTTTTCTGAATTTAAGCAATACGTGCAGAAACACTTGATTGCAAGAGGATGCACGACATTGCTAGCGGTGTGTGATGTTCTATATGAAAAACAATTACCGAAAGCGTTACACCAATTGCGCCAATATTTATTGAATATCCCCATTGATTATTTCATCGGTGTGAAAATCCCTCTCCGCACCCTTACTCCATCGTTTATCAGAGCGTGTAAACGGTTAAAAATTCCGGTCATTTTTATTGAATTACAAGGGGAAGAGTCGCTGCATGAGGTCCCGTGGAGCTGGATTTACGAATCTCTCTATTCGTATCCGCTTACGCTCGTTCCACATTGGATGAACAATGTACGACAAAAAAAGTTAGAAGCAAGCTGGTGTAAGTTGTTATCCGCTCATCGCATTCCGTTTATCCCGTTTTCGTTACAAGAACGTACGCCATTATCGTTAGACGTATTAAAGAAAATCGGCATTTATCCACAAAAAGGAGATCTTCGTATCGGTGGCGAAGTAGATTATAACTTATATGAACGACAGGCATTAAGTTGTTCAGTTGCCGAAAAAGCGATTGTCGATTATGATAATCATGTTCCGGTTATTACGGTTCATAAAGGAAGATTGATAAAAGTACAAGATCGATTCTTTTTCTATCCTGGCTTTGGCAAAGAGCGAACGATTTGCGCGCCGGGAATGTTTGCAGCATATTTTGAGTAAGGAAGTGTTTATAAGCATGAAACGAATCGAAGAAATCGTTCGTCTTGTTGAAAACGGGGAAATTGAAAAAGCGTTAGCGCTCGTTCCAAAAGCGAAAACGGAATGCAGCGATGAAGAAAAATATGTACTCGCCGAACACCTCTTTTCTTGGGGGATTCTTGACGAAGCTCGCGCGATTCTTGAAGAGTTGGCGCTTCGTTATCCTGATGAAGGGGATGTATTGCTATTTTTAGCCGAAGTGTATACAGAGCTCGATGAAGAGGAAAAAGCATTGGAGATTTTAGCGGACATTGATGAAGAAGACCCATTGTTTCCGCGCGCGTGCTTGCTTGCCGCTGACCTTTATCAAATGCAGGGATTAGAGGAAGTAAGCGAACAAAAGCTCAAGAAAGCATATGAAAAATTGCCGGATGAGCCGATTATCCAGTTTGCCCTCGCTGAACTTTATTTTGCGAACGGGCACTATCAAAAGAGCATTGACTTTTATCAAAAGGTGCTCGAAAAAGAAACGACGATCGCGGGAACGCACATTCCACAGCGATTAGCGGAAGCTCTTAGTTTACTAGGAGAGTTTGAACAGGCGCTTCCGTATTATGAGGAAGCATTAAAAGAGAAAGTGGAAATTCATACATTGTTTGGGTATGGATTTACGGCCTTTCAAGCGGGATATTACCAAACAGCGATTGAAAAGTTGACGGAAGTAAAAGAGCTCGATCCAGAATATGTTCCACTATACTTATATTTGGCCAAAGCGTATGAACATGAAGGGAATGTTGACAAAAGTTACGAAATTGCCAAACAAGGGTTAAGGGTTGACGAGTGGAATAAAGAGTTGTTATTGTACGCTGGAAAAATCGCCTTAAAGCTTGGAAAAACGGATGAAGCAGAACCATTTTTGCGCAAGGCGATTGAAATCGATCCAGGATATTTAGAGGCGCTCCTTACGCTGACGAAAGTATTATTGCATCATGAACGATACGAAGAAGTCGTCGCTTGTATTGAAGAAGCAATGGAGCAAGGAGAGTATGACCCGCAATTTGAATGGGATTTAGCCCGCGCCAAACATAAGTTGGAGATATATTCGGATGCATTAAACCATTACCAAGAGGCATATACTTTCTTTAAGAATGAAATCGAATTTTTGGAGGAGTACGGCTACTTTCTCATTGAAGAAGGAAAGCGCAAGGAAGCGAAAGCGATCTTTCAAGAGATGGTTCGCATCGATCCCGCTCATACAGAGGCAGCGCATATGTTGTTAGAGCTAGAAGACGAATAACGGAAGTGTATCGCGGTGAACATGACCTCTTCCTTGGAAAATAATAGAGGGGGGAAGCGAGATGACTCATGTATCGGTGAATGAGAAAAAAGAGTTTATTCGTTGGTTTTTAAGTCATTACCAACTGAAAAGGCGCGAGTGTGTTTGGATTTTAAACTATTTAATGAGCCATGACCAATTAATGCAAAAAGTGCATTTTGTCGAAAACGCCCAGTATTGTCCGCGCGGCATTATTATGTCGACCCATTGTGTTGATGATGTGCCGTTTCGGTTTTATAAAGAAAATGTGATGACAACAGACGCGGAAAAGTCGTTTCATGATATTCGCTTAAATCGCGACGAAGATATTTACATTCAACTGAATTTTCGAGCTTCCTTCCATTCACCACAATATGTTGCTGTATTAGAGGAGAATCCATACGTTCCAAAACACTTGCAAGTAAATGAAAAAGATCAGCTGTTGGCCGAGCAATTTTTAGAAAAGTCGCTGCACAATTTTCAAAAAGAACGATTAATGAAGCTCATTGACGAAGCGTTAGATCGTCAAGACGAACAAGAATTTAAGCGCTTAACAGAAAAACTAAGACGGCTTTAAACCTTGCGAGAAGCAAGGTTTTTCTTTTTTTCATAAGTGTGGTATGTTGATAAAGAAGGATGTTACATAGAAAAAGAGGAGAGAACGAAGATGAAGTGGACGATAAACGATGTAGAAATGTACGAGAAAGAAAAAGAGTATATTGATACAGCAGTGATTCCTCTTATTCCGCTTACGCTGTCAAGCGGAGCAAAATCGGTTGTTTCCGCAGGAGAATTCGTTCAGTTATTGACAAACGAAATCGAAAGACAATTGAAAGGCCGTCTATTTTTATTTCCGCCGTTTACATATTTCACGACGGAACAACGAGAGGAACGCATTCATCGATTGAACGCTTGGACAAACGAATTAAAAGAAAATGGGATGAAATATGTCTTTTATGTGACATGTGATCGCGACTGGAAAGATGCAGAAACAGAGCTTTCGGGAACACTTTTTTCATTGCCGGTCATTCCGTTTGAGCATATGGACGAGGCGTACAAGCAACAAATTGTGCGTGAACAAACCTCAACATTGTTAAGCGCATTCATTTCCCAATGGTAATAGGAGAATATTGTGGGAATGTTAGCGGTTACAATATTGACCTTGTCCACGTATTGAGCTATCATTAGAATGTCCTAGTTTTATATGTGTTATACGATTATGTCCGGATGGACTTAACTTTGTATAGAGGGGGGAAAGTGATGAGCGAGAAAAAACATCGGGTGTCTAGACGCCAATTTTTAAACTACACGTTAACGGGTGTGGGCGGATTTATGGCTGCCGGAATATTCATGCCAATGCTTCGTTTTGCATTGGATCCGATTCTAAAAGAAGAAGCAGGCGCGGAGATGGTGCCAGTTGCGCAAGTGAAAGATATCACGACAGAACCGCAACGCTTCGACTTTAAAGTAAAAGTAAAAGATGCTTGGTATGAATCAGAAGAGCCAAAATCTGCATGGGTGTACAAAAATGAAAAAGGCGAGATTGTGGCGTTATCTCCGATCTGTAAGCATCTAGGCTGTACAGTGAACTGGAACGCTGATAAATCGCACCCAAATCAATTTTTCTGTCCGTGCCACTACGGCCGTTACACAAAAGACGGTACAAACGTTCCTGGAACACCACCGATGCATCCGTTAGACCGTTACGAGTACAAAGTAAAAGACGGTAAATTGTATTTAGGTAAAGCGAAACCACGAGGGGAGGCGTAATACGTGTTAAACAAGATTTATGACTGGGTTGACGAACGTCTAGATATTACGCCTTTGTGGCGAGATATCGCTGACCATGAAGTTCCGGAACATGTTAACCCGGCACATCATTTTTCTGCGTTCGTTTACTGCTTTGGCGGATTAACGTTCTTTGTGACAGTTATTCAAATTTTATCTGGAATGTTTTTAACGATGTACTACGTTCCAGATATTAAAAATGCTTGGGAATCGGTTTATTACTTACAAAACGAAGTCGCATTTGGTCAAATCGTGCGCGGTATGCACCACTGGGGAGCAAGTCTCGTTATTGTCATGATGTTTTTACATACGTTGCGTGTCTTCTTCCAAGGAGCATACAAAAAACCACGTGAATTAAACTGGATTGTTGGTGTACTTATTTTCATGGTGATGATGGGACTTGGATTTACAGGTTACTTATTGCCATGGGATATGAAAGCGTTATTTGCGACAAAAGTAGGATTGCAAATCGCGGAAGCTACTCCGGTGATCGGAACAGCGGTGAAAACGCTATTAGCGGGTCACCCAGAAATCGTTGGTGCCCAAACGTTAACGCGTTTCTTTGCGATTCACGTATTTTTCTTACCGGGAATATTGCTTGGCTTAATGGCCGCGCACTTCTTAATGATTCGCAAACAAGGTATTTCTGGTCCACTGTAAAATGTATGTGGACGAAGGTTAGTCTATGAGAAAAAGGAGGGGAACATGATATGCATCGCGGAAAAGGGATGAAATTCGTCGGCGACTCCCGTGTTCCTGCAGAGAGAAAGCCGAATATTCCAAAGGATTATTCGGAATATCCTGGGAAGACGGAAGCGTTTTGGCCGAACTTCTTATTAAAAGAGTGGATGGTAGGTTCTGTCTTTTTAGTCGGATTTCTATGTTTAACGGTAGCCCATCCATCACCGTTAGAGCGTATCGCTGACCCAACCGATACGTCGTATATTCCGCTTCCAGACTGGTATTTCTTATTCTTATACCAATTGCTGAAATATTCATACGCATCAGGTCCTTATACGGTGATTGGTGCGATTGTCATTCCTGGTTTAGCGTTTGGTGCGCTATTGTTAGCGCCATTTTTAGATCGCGGACCAGAGCGTCGACCAACGAAACGACCTGTTGCGGTTGGAATGATGTTGTTAACGCTTGCAGCGATGATTTTCCTTACGTGGCAATCTGTCGTGACTCACGACTGGAAAAAAGCGGCTGAACAAGGGAAAATTCGTGCGCAAGTGGAAATTGATAAAAATGCGGAAGGTTATAAAATTGCGCAAGCAAATACGTGTACCACTTGCCATGGTGAAAACCTTTCTGGTGGAGCAGCTGCGCCTTCGCTTGTTGGGACAGGCTTAAAACCGGAAGAAATCGCAAAAATTGCGAAAGGCGGTAGAGGCGGCATGCCACCAGGCGTTTTCAAAGGCACAGATGAAGAGTTGAAAAAACTTTCCGAATTTATCGCGGGATTAAAAGCGGAATAATAAAAAGCAACAGGAAAAAAAGCTGGCTATTGTTAGTCAGCTTTTTTCTTGTGCGCCCGGCATGGGTGTAATCTATAGGGTGCAAGTCCCGAGCTGCGAAGGCAGAAGTAGCAGTTAGCTTAACGCAAGGGTGTCCATGGCGACATGGAATCTGAAGGAAGCGAGCGGCAAACTTCCGGTCTG
>JBHGYD010000054.1:0-169537 GCA_041920415.1 Anoxybacillaceae bacterium | reverse complement strand
GATACCGCAATGTGAACAGAAAAACTTGCCGGGCTCACGTTCTATACCTTCTTTTCCATCGACGAACTTTCGAACACAACCACAATTGACGCAAAACTTTTCTTTTGTGTTAGGCACGATTTTCATTTGTTCACCTCCTTTAAGCTGTTGGCTGCTCTTTCAGCCATTGGAGTAAAAATTCTTCACACTCTTTCGCCGGAAAGTACCATTTGCCACCGACCCGAAATTTCGGAAAACGCGGATCATAAAAGAACTTCTCTTTGATGTTGTTCTCACTCATGCACGTTTGGCGGCAAAGTTCTTTCATGTCCCAGAACGTATGGCGATGTTGAATTTCATCCAGGCGCTTCCGCAACTCCTCAAGGAAGCGCTGCTCGATTTCGTGTTCATCCAATTTAATAGTTAGCAAGATTTATCACCTACCAACTAAGCTATTTTTCCGTCGCTGTCGTGGTTGCTTTCAAAAAGATATTCCACACTGTAGTTAGGAAAAAAAGCTTTCTTGATTTTCAATGCTTCATCGCAGTAGAAACGATATTTACCATTAATCTTTTCACTGACAGTTGCGCGCCTTACATTCAATAACTCTGCAATATCTTTTACCTTAATGCCGTGTCTAGCCATTTCAGCCTTGAGATTACAGTACATTCACACCCCTCCTTTTTTCGCTTAAACGCAATTGCGTTCGTTTTAATTAAACTATAAACGCAATTTCGTTTATTGTCAATACTTTCCTTGAATTTTTTAACGCAATTTCGTTCAAAATAGATTTACATAAACGCAGTTACGTGTTATTATTTATTCATGTACGAAAAATCGTACACAAATCGATATGAAAGGAGGTAGGAATGATGGAGAAAGCTAAAATAGTAGAACGTTTAATAAAAGAAGCTGGATATACAAGTAAACGTCAATTTGCAGAAGCGATCGGATTGCCACCAACAACATTGAGTTCGATGTTGTCTCGAGGACTAGGCAAAGCTTCGATAGATAACGTGTTGAAGATTTGCAAAGGTCTAGGGATAACAGTAGAGGAACTTGAGGAGATGGCTAAACAAGAACAAGAAACAATTAAAAAACAATTTATAAGAGAAGAAAATATTTCATACAAAACAAGCGAGCCAGAACTTCCTTTATATGGTTCTATTGCAGCTGGAGCACTATCTATGGTAGAACCTGTAACCAAAAATGATATTGAATATATACAATTACCTAAAAGTATGCTTGGTAAATACGCTAATTGCAAAAACCTATTCGCTTTAAAAGTAAATGGAGAAAGTATGAATAAGGTTATCCCAAACGGATCGTATGTTGTATGTAAACCGATTGAAATTGAAGAACTTAAAGATGATGACATCGTCATTTTCAGTCACGATAACGAATATTCAATGAAAAGATTTAGACGTGATGAAGAAAATCAGCTGCTTATCTTTAGTCCTGAATCAACATATCGAAAATATCATGACATCGTAATTCCGTATGATACCACGAATGACTTAAAAATCTATGCAAAAGTCATATGGTATGCGGTTACTTTAGATTAAATTTCTAGCGCTAGGGATTTAATAACAGGCGGGCGACGGCTCGCCTATTTTTGAATCGGAGGGTTGATGATGGCAAGCATAAGAAAATACAAGAACAAAAACTCAAAAAAATACCTATACGAGTACCGCATTAAATACACAGACCCAGTGACAGGAAAAATAAAAGAAAAGTCAAAACGTGGTTTTGCTTCAAAAAAAGAAGCGGAATTAGCCGCTGCGGAAATAGAAAAGAAATTGTTCGTTGGCGATGTCGATATCGTAAAAAGCAGCGATATTACTGTAAAGGATTGGATTGAACAGTATTTAGAGTTGTATGGAGGACAGTTGAGAGAAACAACACTAAAAACAAGAAAAACAAGATTGTATAACCATATTATCCCCGAACTTGGTAATTACAAATTGCAAAAACTAACGAGAATGCAATACCAAAAATTTATTAATAAAAAATTGGATACGATGAAGGAAAGTACAGTTAAAAGTTTACACGGAACATTTATGACTATTGTGAACAAAGCAGTTGAGCACGGAATCATTGATAGGAACAAATTTCAAGGCATTTCTATTTCTAAAGGAAACGAGGAAGAAAAGATAAAATTCCTCACCAAAGAAGAAGTGGAAAAACTTATGACGGTTGCTAAAACATTCGAATTTGATGAATACATGTCCGTTTTTATTTTGTTGCGAACAGGGTTACGGAAAGGTGAATTACTGGCTTTAACTTGGAATGATATCGATTTTGATAATAAACTGATGACCATAAACAAAAATAGAAATCATCTCGGAACCTTCCCACCAAAAACAAAGAAAAGTAACCGAGTGATTTCTATGGACAACAAACTGACAAAAGAATTAAAAAGATTTCAATTGTGGCAAGCGAAAAACAAATTACAGTTCGGAAGATACAACCAGTTTAACAATTATGTGTTGGTAGATCAATACGGCGTTCCATATCATGAATGGAAAATAAATGCGATTTTAGAGAGCATGGCTGAAAAAGCAAACCTTAGCAAATTCGGTCCACACGCACTACGCCACACCCACGCAGTTATGTTACTGGAAAGTGGAGTGGATATCAAAACAGTTAGTGACCGCCTTGGACACACTAAAATAAATATGACTGCTGACGTTTATTTGCACGTTTCCCGCAAACAAGAGGATGAAGCGGTATTGAAATTAGAGAAATATTTAGATTCATCATTTGGTGGGTAAAATGTGGGTAAATAGATATACACTTGCTGTAGAAGCATTGATAAATCAGTACTTTTGCGACTCAAACCATAATGATATCAGGGTCATGGCGCAAAATCGCCTTTAATCCGGTCGCATACGTAATTCCCGCTTTTTCGTTTACTTGTACTTGTAGAACATTTTCCGTTCGTTTTTCAATCGGGTCTTCCAGTGTAATGACATTGCGGTTCCACTCGTTTTGACATACGCGTAATAGCGTATATAGCGTCGTTGTTTTTCCTGAACCGGTCGGTCCTGTAAAAATAATTAATCCATGAGAATGATGAAGAAACGATAACAACTTTTTCGTTGCATTTGGAAATAGCGAAAGTCGTGAGAGGGGAAGAAATGAGTCTTGCGGAAGAAGACGAATGACGAGGCTTTCGTCATAAAATGTTGGCAGTGTCGATAATCGTAAACTAATCATCGTACCGTTTTGTTTGATTTCCATCGCTCCATTTTGCGGTCGTCGTCGTTCACCAATGTCCATGTCCGCTAAAAATTTAAAATGGGCGATGAGTCGTTCACATGTTTCTTTTGTAAGCATTTCTTTCACAAACAATGTTCCGTCAAGGCGGAATTGGACAACCGCATCCTCTCTCCTTGGAACGATGTGAATGTCCGATGCTCGTAAAAAGCTAGCTTCCCTTACTAACCGTTCGGCGAGCTTCTCAATTTCGTTCATCTATTCACCTCTTTTCATTTGTTTTCATTTGATATATTTCGTCACTTTTTTTCATTTTCCTTCTTTTTTTCTGAAAAAACTACAAATTTTTTCATCCATCAAGTCGAAAATTGAATAATTTATGAATTTTTCACTAAACTTACAATTAATTACTATAAATATCATTCCAATGAAAAATTGAGTGTATTATAATAATAAACATAGCACCGATTGTCTAGGAGTGAATAGCAATGGAACAAATTTTGAAAATTACGAATGTATTAGCTGACCCAACCCGTTACCACATTTATGAATACATTACAAAAAAACATAAAGAAGTATCCGTCCAAGAAATCGCCGAAGCATTTAATATTCATCCAAACGTTGCGCGTCTTCATTTAACAAAATTAGAAGATGTCAACATGCTTGTTTCAGAAACACAAAAAACGGGAAAAGGCGGTCGACCAAGTCGTTTATATCGTCTATCTGACGATGTCATTCAGCTTCATTTTCCATTCCGCGATTATCAATTGCTTTCAAAAATCGCCATTCAAACGATGATGAAGCTAGGAGAAGCTGGAAAACAAGCACTATATGAGACCGGAAAAAACTTTGGAAAAGAAATGATCGAACATCGTCTTTCTCACGACCAACCGCTTGAAAATTTATCGTTTGCCGAAAAAGTGGGGATTTTAAAAGAAGCTGCTGAAACAGCAGGATTTTATCCATCATTTGATTATAATGAAAGCGAAAAGAAAATTTATTTCCAAGTTTTCAACTGTCCATTTAAAGAAATTGCCTTTAATCAGCCGGAAATGGTTTGTGGAATGCATCATGCGTTTTTACGTGGCATGTTTGAGGCCCTTTTCGATGAAGTACAATTAGTGGGAGTTGAAAGCATGACAAGCGGTTGTGATTCCTGTTCATACCGCGCGATTGTTACAAAATAGAAAGCGCTGTTTACACAAGTATTATATGTACATTATAATATGTAAAGGCAAAGATTTACACAAAAAGGAGGGATACATAATGGATCGTATGTTCCGTGTCTTATCATTCTGGACAGGCATTTTTGCAGTCATGTTTTATCTTGGTCATATGCACACAACTTCGTTAATTTTCTTTGGCCAAACGGTATTTTTCTTGTTGCTTGGCTACTTAAAATTAACAGAACGAATGTACATTTATATTTTTGGAGCGTACTTAACGATCTTCTTTGCTGCATTCACGTACTGGACAACATTTATGATGATTCCAGGAATGGGAGAATAACAAAGAAAAGCAGATACGAGCGTTTAGCCGCACTCTGCACAAACATCAAAAACCTGCTGTGTTTCACAACTATGATAGCGTTTTCCAAAAAAAGCGATGAGCCTTTCATCGCTTTTTTGATTTTACAGGAAATTCGGTTCAACCCATATCTTCTCCCAATCAATATGCACACCCTTTTGTTGAATCATCACCTGAAAAGCAGTACTCATTCCTTCATCCATAATCAAAGAACGAATCGCCCGGTTGCGTCGGCTTTGCTTGGAAAACGGATTCGGGTCACGGTGTTCGACAAAATATTGCAGTATCCCTGCAGCTAATAAAAAGCGATCTTGCCTTATAGTGTCGACCCATTCCCATCCGGTCTGTTCTCCATACATGCGAAGAGCGTCCCACTGGATATGTGTCGTCATATCCATCTCACCAGGATAAGCAAGTGGATTCGTAATTAATTGGTGTTGATAATACCCGCGCAAACTTCCTTGACGTCGCGCTGGCAGTTGCCATTCTTCATCGGTATAGCCGTAATCGATCGTAAACATGACACATTTCTCAAACATCGGTGCCGTTTCAAAAATAAATGATTTCATCGCAAGCGGCACTTCAAACCGTTGTCCATCCATTAAGGAAATATTTCGTTCTCTTAAATAAAGGAGAATGTCCTCGTTTTCTAATGGTTGTTTTTCTTCAGTGAGCTGTCCATCTCGAACTGTTACAACTATTTCGTACAATATCCCTTTTTCTTTTGTAACGACATGAACAGGAAATGCATCGAAAAACTCGTTGCTAAAGACGATACCGGAAAATCGTGGAATTTGTCGTTGAAACTCGCTCATGTCTTTGTACTGTACAACTTTTTCGATAAAGTCTCCAAGCATTTCTTTTTGCTTATTTCTCTGATAAGGGCTTGTTTCGATAATGATGTATGTTAATGTTTCATATGTATGCAAAGATTTCGTTTTCCACTCTTCTAAAACCGCACGAGCAAATTTGCCATCGCCTCCCCCTAGCTCACAAATACAGGGACAAATCCCCTCCGTTTCCACTAACCGAATAAACAAGGAAGCAAACAGCTGACCAAACACATCGGAAATATGACTGCTTGTGACAAAATCTCCTAAGCGACCGATTTTTGTTCGATCTTGCATGTAATATCCATATCTTTCATCATATAAAGCGAGATTCATATAGTCGGCATACGACATCCGTTGTTGCGGTGATGATTCAATCTTTGTGCGAATATAGTCGCTCATCGTAATTTTTCCCCTCTAACCAAGTTTTCACTATTGACATAGTAAAATTATTGTTATATTGTTATGATAGTAGCTTAACTATATCCCCTCCCATTATATGAATAGAACATCCCCCAAAAACCCTTCTCGATGGAGAAGGGCTTTTTTTGTATGCAACTCGCCTTCGCTTTTCTTTTTGTCTAGCTCGGCTCGCAACGTGTCAGCTGCTTGAATCCGCATCTTCGCTGACATGCGCCGAGTAATCGCAGGCGCAGCTTCTGGAAAATAACCTTCCCCCTTGAGGTGACAAGCACCTCTGCGGGTGAAGAACATTTTCCTTCGGCGTTAGGCGCTCGCCTCCGCTTTTCTTAAAACCCATGTAAAAATGGATTTGAGTCCATTTCTGCTCCAATGCTTGTTTCAGGACCATGTCCCGGTAAAACAATCGTTTCTTCCGGCAATACAAGCAATTTATCATGAATGCTACGCAACAGTTGTTCGTAATTTCCGCCCGGCAAATCGGTACGCCCAATGCTGCCAGCAAATAGCGCATCTCCTGAAAAAACAGCCGCAATATCCTGGCAATAATAAGAAATACTTCCCGGTGAATGCCCCGGTGTTTCCAAAATGTCAAACGTAAATTCTCCAATTTGTAGCGTTTCTTCTTTATTTAAGCAGCATGGTATATGTTCAACCTTGATTTGTTCACCGATGAAATACGCAGAACCGTTCAACAATGGATCGTGAAGCCACTCTTTCTCCTTCTCATGAATATAAATGGGAATCGACCATTTCTTTTGTACATCGTTAATTGCACCAATATGGTCAAAATGAGCATGTGTCAATAAAATTGCAAGCGGCGTCCAGCCCTGTTGTTCAATATAATGAACAAGCTTTTCTCCTTCACTACCAGGGTCAAAAATAACGCACGTCCCGTTTGAATGAGACAATATGTATGCGTTCGTTTGCAATGGTCCAAGCGGAATACGATCCCATTTCATAAACATTCCTCCATTTTTCATTCCATATACTTTCATAGTCATCACACATGATGATAAGTACGATTTACAGCACCATTCCTCTATAGCCATCATTTTACTCTAACAATGTTTTTGTTACAATAAAATAAAACATTGAAGAAGGGGAATAACATGATAAAAAGATATGCGATTCCATTCTCGGCGGAACTCACGGAAAGCAATTTAGTAATAGATCAAGATGAAGAATGGCTGATCGTTACACAGCCGCCTTCACATTTATTCAAGGAATGCGAAACACTTATCGAGATCGAACATCCTACACTCACGGATCTTTTTAGCGATTACGGGTTCATATCTACCGAAAATCGCGTATATCTTTACGAAGAACTCGTAACCGCTTTTTCCATTGTTCGCGGTTACCCGTCAGAAATAACGATGATGCTTCTCCAACTCGAAGAATATATGATCGCTCAAGAGAAGAAAGAGAAAGAACCGGTTTATTTCATCAGTAAACATCTCGACGAATTGCTTATGAAAGTAGCCGCTGCGTACAATGTGACAATCCACATTTTTGACCTCGACAAATACATAAAAAACGATTAAAATGTAAAGAGATTACTCATTTTTTACATACTGATTAACGTACTATTTGCGAAAAAGGGGGTAAGTATAATGGGATTAGTAATTATTTTTTCATTAGTAACATTGTTAGCGCTTTACGGAATTGTGCGCTCATTGCGTGAGAAAAATATACTTGCTTTATTATTCGGATTAGGAACAGCAGCTGTATTCGGTTGGTTTACAGTAATGACTGTGTTACATCACGGATTTCCAACAGGTACACACTAAACAAGAGGCTGATTTCGAGCCTCTTGTTTGTTTTTATTTTAATTTGGCTTGAACGCTAGCTAACTTATCCATCATATGACGCTGTTTGTCGCGGCGGTCATCGATGCGAATGTTTGTTGCCACCCGCTTGATTCCTTTCGAAAACGGAACTTCATGAATCGCTTGAATGACCTCAAACAACACAGGAAGTTCTCCTTCAATAATCGTATTCATCGGTGTCAGCATAAAATCAATTTTTCCATCACGCTTATATCGTTCTAACACTTTTTGCATTTCTGCAACATATTCGCTTACACTTGGACTAGTTGTGCCGATTGGAATGACGGTAACATCGACAATGGCCATCTTCTTTACTCCTTTATCGATTGATTTACTCTATTCATTATAATCTAACATTTTTCTGTTTCTCAACTCATACATAACAAAGCAAGAAAAATTTCCAGGCTATCTTTGTATATGTCGGGAAACTGTTCAATCGGTAATGGATTCACTCCTTCTCCTAATTCAATTGTATATCCTTGTCGTTTCCAGTTTTGAATGAACCAATCTCGGTAACCGGCATGGCTATCAATATACCGCACTGCTTTATAGCCGCTTACTTTGGCCAATTCATTCACGATTTTTTCCGCTTCCCTTGGTTCTAATCCCTCATATCCCCAATAAATTTCTTTTCCTTGCGTATGGAACGCTACAACCGCCGCAAAATCGCTTTCCTCTGTTAGTATGGCCATCGCATTCGTTTCCGGCTCTGTTAACGGTGCAAAACCAGGAAAGTCTCGTGGTGCAGGTGCTTTCGGTATTTTCCGCGCTTGCTCTACTTCCCATTTAGCTGGGAATTGATTATTTAAATCGATGCCACGAATATTTGCTTTCCATTGTGAAAAATCAAGGCTTCCTTCATTGATACGAATCACTTCACTTCGATACGGTTCCGCTTCTGGTGGACCGTTCAACACTAAGTTCACACCATCCGGATTTACCATCGGAACAATCGATAATGTCACTTTTTTATAATAATCAAGCATATAATGACCGCGCAACGAATAACCATTTGTTACCGCTAATAAGTAGTCATTAACAAATGTCATAATAATCGCTGTCGTAATCCATTCATTTGCATGAAAAGAGCCGTTTATATGAACTTGTTTTGGTCCTTGACCGATTTTTATTTCAATTAACGGCAATCCTAATACACTGTTTCCGATGATGCGCTGCTTTACAAATGGATAATGTTCACATAAGGAATCAATATCTTGTTTCATCGCTGCAAAATCGTACTTTCTTTTTCCATGGACAAACGGTGTTTCGATGCGTTGAGGAATCTGTAATCTCCCATTGACAGTTAACGGCATGTCATTCATTCGCTTAAGCGCTTCGATGTGCACAGAAGCAGAACGAGCGATATGTTCAAACGTTTCAGATGGCTGGCTACTATATGTGATTGCCTCATAACCAGGAATATTCACGATTTCTCCTTGTTGCAGCCGCTCCGCTATTACATGCGGGTTGGCCTCTACCATTAACTCATGCGGAAGCGAAAACCATTGGCTATACAAACATAATGTATCACCTGCATGTGCATGTATAATCAAGGACAGCTCCCCTCTCTCCTGTTTTTTCTCTTCAACATATGAAATGACCATCAAGAAAATGAATGGATAAAGAAAAAACTGACTCAATAGGCGCTTTCTCGCAGCCTATCGAGCCAGCTTTTGTTAAGGTTTCTTGCTACTCTTATTCTCGTTTTTCACATTGTAAAAACGCAATAAGTCACCATACACGATTTTATCGGAGTAGTCAAGCTCTTGTTTCGCTTTTTCCATATAAGGCTCACAATAGGACGTATCCGTTTTTAAGCCTGTTTTCTTATCATAACAAACGTTGTCTTTATAGATGTAGTCTTTTGTGACAAAGCTACCGTCGCGTAATACCGCAAAATCCATTTTATCTTTGGCAAATAAATCTTGACCGAAATGAATATCATCTTTTGTGTCAATACCTAATAAATGAAGCAGAGTCGGTTTGACATCAATTTGCCCAGATACTTTTGAGATGACTTTCGGATGTTTATCAGTTACTCCTGGAATATGAATAATCAACGGCACGCGTTGCAATTGCACATAATCAAATGGAGTAATTTCTTCTTTTCCTAAATATTGTGCCATTGCTTCGTTATGATTTTCGGAAATACCATAATGATCGCCATATAAGATGATGATGGAGTTTTTATACAATCCTTCTTTTTTCAATCCTTCAATAAACATCTTTAACGATTCATCCATATAGCGAACCGTTGGGAAATAACGGTTTAACGTACGGTCATCAGACGTATACTCTGGAATCATGCGATCTTCTTCTCCAAGTTCAAATGGGAAATGGTTCGTTAATGTAATAAATTTTGTATAGAACGGTTGTGGCAACGTTTTTAAATATGGAAGCGATTGTTCAAAGAAATATTTATCTTTTAATCCCCAACCAACCGAGTTTTCCTCATTGACATCAAAATCGTTTAATGAAAAGTAACGATCGTATCCTAATGATTGATACATCACATCACGGTTCCAGAAACTTTTGTTATTAGCATGGAATACTGCTGTATAATACCCATAGTTTCCCAAAATTTTTGGCGTAGCATTATACTCATTTGTTGCGTGCGTAAAGAAAACCGCACCACGACCTAACGGGTATAACGAGTTTTCAATCAAAAACTCTGCATCCGATGTTTTTCCTTGTCCCGTTTGGTGATACAAATTGTCAAAGTAATAACTTTGCTTAATAAAGTCATTTAAAAACGGTGTAATTTCTTGTCCGTTCACTTTATTGTTAATAACAAAGCTTTGCAATGATTCCATTGAAACGATAATAACGTTTCGATTTTTGGCAATGCCAAATAAATCTTTGTTTGGCGCTTTTTCATTAGCATGGATATAGTTTTCAATATCTGCTAATTCACTGCTATCCGCTAGCGCACGCTGCGCCTTTGTTTTTGATTGAAGAATGGCATCGTAAATGAGATAGTTATACATACCAATGTTTTTCACTAACATTTTACGGTCAAACGATCTCGTTAATAACTCAGGGCGCTCCATTTCAGCAAGACCTAAATTCAATAAAGCAATCGCTACTAATGTGAAGAAATAAGCGTGACGTTCTTTTTTTGTGAACGGCTCTAATGGAACAAAAGATGGCTTTTTCCGTACAATCCATGCTAGAAACACTACGTCAACAAACATAAGCAAATCCGTAAAATTGAACAATTCAAATACGCTGTTCCCTAAATCCCCCATATTGCTTGTCTGAAACAATACGGGAAGCGTAATAAAGTCGTTAAAAAACCGATAGAACATGACGTTCACATATAATAAAGCCGTGACCAAAAAACTCATCATCACGATGTAACGATTGCGCATTTTTTCTTTCATAAATAAAGAAAAACCAAAAATAAACAGCAAGAAGCTTAACGGATTAATAAACAATATAAACTCTTGCAGCCATGATTCAATCTCTATATCAAAACTAGTCTTATAGACAATATACGTCTTAAGCCATAGCAAAACCGTTGCCAATAACATAAGACGATATTTTTTTAATGGTGAAAAAACCACTGTTTTTTTAACCTCCTTTTGTAAAGAGACGAGCCACATATACAAAGTTTTCGGGAATATATTTTATTTTTTTACATAAATAGATTTTGTTTCCATTAAACAACATCAATCTTAATACTTTTTTTACAAAAAAACAACTCTTTTTCAACGTTCGTGTACTACAATATTTTTATTTACATCACTTATAGACGAATGAAAAGAAAAAAGGTTACAAAAAAAACGGGAGCATAACATATATGCTTCCCGTTGTCCATTATTGTGAAAAAGCCTGTTTCACTAACCATGCTCCGCCAATGACTCCTGCGTCATTGCCTAGCGTAGCAATCGCAATCGTCGCCCCTTCAGCAACGCGCGGAAATGCAAAACGATCGAAATGCGTGCGAACATGCTTTACTAAAATATCGCCTGCTTTCGAAACACCGCCACCAATGACGATTTTTTCTGGATTGAGTCCGTTCGCCAAATTCGCTAATGCTAATCCAAGATGGAATGTCACGTAATCAACAATTTCAAGCGCTAATTCGTCATTTGCTTTCGCCGCATCGAATACATCTTTTGCCGTCACTTTTCCATTTTCTTTGTATATTTGTTGTAACACGCTTGTTGTTTCACCTTTTGCCAGCTTCTCTTTGGCAATTCTTGCAATACCGGTCGCTGAAGCAATCGTCTCTAAACAACCGGTTTTACCGCAGTTACAAGGCGCTCCACCTTCAGCGATGGAAGTCATATGCCCTATCTCACCGCCAGCCCCGTTTGTTCCTCGAACGACTTGACCGTTGGCAATAATCCCACCGCCTACTCCGGTGCCGAGCGTTACACAAATTAAATCTTTCGCTCCATTTCCCGCACCTTTCCACATCTCGCCAATAGCAGCAATATTTGCGTCATTGTCAACAACAACCGGAAGCGATGTTTCCACTTCCAATACATCTTTCAACGGATAGTTTTTCCACGGTAAATTCGTCGTTTGATAAATCACCCCTGTTTCCGTGTTAACCGGTCCCGGTGCGCCCATTCCAATACCGAGCAATTTACTTTTTGGTTGGTCTAGCTCTTCTAGCTTTTGATCAATCGATTTTGCGATATCGGTTACAATATTTTTTCCTTGTTCAGAATGGTCCGTATCGATTTCCCACTTGTGAACGATCTCACCGTACATGTTTACAAAGGCCATTTTAATCGTTGTTCCGCCTAAATCAACACCTACTAACCACTTTTCTGTCATCTTCACTTCATCCTTTTTTCATTCGTTTTTCTCGCTCGAATTGTGCTTCATGTCTTACAATCAAAAGCGCCATTTGATACTCTTTGACATCAATAAGTTGCGATTGGTACAGCTCTTTTAATTCTTCTTCCATCAACTCTAAATCGGCTAAACGATCACCGACATAAATAATGGTGCCAAATTTTTTTAATAATTGTTGAACGTCATAAACCGTTTTCATTTTTTCACCTACGTCTTAGCTGTTGCGGTATTATTTTTCGTTTTCTGCACATTATAAATGTATAAAGAAATCGATAGGACCGTCAAGAAGCGAACGAATACCGTTTCAAAAAATTCATAATAAAAAGAGGCTGCCCAAAAGTAGTGGAACAGCCATGTTAAGCACTATGTTATCACCACATCCCAAATACCACTAGAGTGGCAGCTCCTTTGAGTTACCCTCTTCTATCGGTCAGGATCACGCGGATGCAATACGGTTGGACGTCGATTTTTTAACGGAATTGGTGAGCGAATGAGTACATCGCGCATCGCTCGATAAGAAAATGGGATAAACGGCCATAAGTAAGGTACGTTAAACGATTTCATGCGAGCTAGCAACAAAAGCCATACCGTAATGCCAATCACATAACCGTAGACACTGAAAAGAGCGATTGCCATCAACAATCCGATTCGTACCAATCGATTCGCTAGTCCCATCTCGTAACTTGGTGTCGCAAACGTTCCAATCGTGGCAATGGAAAAATAAAGAATCACCTCATTAGAAAATAGACCAACTTCAACGGCGACACCTCCAATCATAAGCGCTGCCACTAATCCTAGGGCTGTTGCTAAAGAAGAAGGCGTATGAATCGCCGCCATTCTTAACATATCGATACCAATCTCAATCATAATAATTTGCGCAAATAAAGGAATATCCCCCATTTTTGCTTTTGCAAGAAAAGAAAGAACAGAAGGCAATCGTTCTGGTTCCGTCATGAATAAATACCAAAGCGGCAGTAAAAAAAGAGAAACCCAAACGGCTAAAAAACGGACAAGGCGCAAATACGCACCGACAATCGGCTTATTGCGATACTCTTCAGCATGCTGTAAATGATGCCAAAACGTGGCCGGCATAATTAAAACACTCGGCGAACCATCGACCATTACTAAAACATGTCCCTCATATAAATGGGTAGCTGCTGTATCCGGTCGCTCCGTATAGCGGACAACTGGATATGGATTCCAATGCCGTCCAGAAATAAACTCTTCTACTGTTTTTTCTCCCATTGGTATTCCGTCTGTATCGATTTTTGAAATTGCCTCTTTAACACTTTTGACAATTTCCGGGTTCACAATATCTTCAATATAACAAATGCAAACATCCGTTTTCGAACGTCTCCCTACTTGCATATACTCCATTCGTAGTGAACGGTCGCGAATTCTTCGCCGTGTTAACGCCGTATTAAAAACGATGGTTTCGACAAAACCATCACGCGCTCCACGAACCACTCGTTCCATATCAGGTTCTTGTGGTCCTCTAACGGGATACGTACGTGCATCAATTAAAATGACATAATCGATCCCATCAATCACTAAAGCGGTTGGACCAGCGAGCACACCATCTATGACTCGCTCTAAATCGTTTGTTTTTTCTAACTCTACATAGGGAAGATATGTTTTCAGCAGTTTTTCAAGCGGATGCGACTGTAACGTTTCCTCATCAAGCGAAGCTAAAAATCTCATAATGTAATGTAAAATATCATCTTTCACAAACCCGTCAATCATAAAAAAGGACATCGCACGTCCTGCATATTCCACATCTAAATGAATGACGTCGAAACTTTTCCCAACTCCTAGCTGCTCGCGCAAATACGCTACATTCTCATTTAATATTGTTGAAACCGATCGCCTCGTTCTTTGTTCTTCCATCGTCTTTCACCTGCGCTACAATCCATTTTATCAATCATCATTGACAATAGAACATCTATTCATACATATTTTCCACTACCTGTGCATACATTGGTGAAAAACTTGTCCAAATTTATGGAGGCGAACGATGAGACGAATATTGCAAATCATGATGATGCTGCTCGTATTTTTACTATTCGTGTATATGTTTCCGTTTTCTCTTCAACAACCAGCAAAGGAGACGATTACGTTCTTCCCCATTGACCCAACGGTACGATGGACAAAAACGATCACTAAACTACAGTCACAAAAGCAAGATGATACGTACTCATTACTTTGGACAGTGTCTTCTTCTTTAGATCGGAACGTGTATTTGCGTCAAGACATTTCTTTCCTTTTTGCTGATGGACGTTTAATCGGAACATTATCAAAATGGAGAGAAAATAGTAAAACATTGCTCCAAGAAAAAGAAATAAAACTAAACGATAGCCATTTCTTCCAATCCATTTCTTTCCACCAAGGAGAAATTCATAAAGGCAACACCATTACAAGCAGCCAAAAAATGAGCGGCGATCAATTATATGTGATCGATTCTCCGTATAGCCCGTTTACCTCCTTTCGCCACGCAAAAACACCAGAAGAAATAGAGTGGCAAAGCGTATTAAACAAAACGACAAACGAATTTCTCCAGTACACGACAAAAACACTGTTCGACCATTTTTCAATTCGTGACCAAAACTACTATCATTTATACTTGCCGGAATTAATTGTTTACAATGAACAGCCATTCCCTGACCTTTCCCTAGAAAAAACTCAAGAAATCATTGGGAACCTTTGGGAAGGGTTATATAAAAATTATTTCCTAGGTATGAAACGAAAAGACGGCTCCGTTATTTCTCCTATCGGCAGCACGATACCGCTTATTTTATTAAGCAAAGATTATTCCCATCTCATCGTGTTAACGGAAGCAAAAAACGGGGAAAAATTTCAGCTTCTTCAAAAAATTTCCCCGTGATCGTTTACCTCAATCCGATATATAAACCAAGAACAGCAACAAGGGACGTGAAAACGAACGAAACGAATTGTTTGCTCCATAAGCGGTGACGTGGCAAATGAACAATACTAGCCGCTAAAAAGCCGCCGATTAATCCACCGATATGTCCAGCATTATCAATGCCGGGAATAATCAAACCAAATACTAAATTTAGCACAATTAAGCCAATGATATTCGTCCCCATCGTTTGTAAAAAAAGATGGCGATAGACCGTTCCGAAATAAAGAAGAGCACCAAATAGCCCAAAAATCGCCCCCGACGCTCCGGCGGAAAGAGAAGAGGTAAACAAAAAGCTACCGAGCGTTCCAAAAAATCCTGCTAGTAAATAAATAACAAAAAAGCGCCACGAACCATACAGACGTTCTACCGTCATTCCTAAATAATAAAGTGCCATTGTATTCATAAATAAATGAAAAAAACCAATATGTAAAAAAATCGGTGTAAAAAAGCGCCACCATTCCCCTTCTTTAATGAGGGGATTAAACTTTGCCCCATATTGAATTAAAACAGCGGGGTTCGTGCTGCCACCTTTCCATTCGAGGACAAGAAACATCAACACTTGTAGCACAATAAATACGTAGGTGAAAACTGGCTTTCCGTATTCAAACAAGCGCTTTTCCTTTTCTTGTTGCTCTCTCTCTAAACGGAATATTTGCTGTTTGATATGTTCTATAGCCATGAACGGATCGTCATGCCGCTCAAGCGAAGGTAATCGAACTGGTTCCCCTATCATTTCGCTTAATTGCTGCAGCGAATCTTGCACATTTGCGGAATGAATGAGCAGCGTCTGTAAAACAGTACGATTGCTTTGCGAAAACGATAACGGTTTTGCAACAAGAAATCCCCAATCATCGACAGGTGGGTATGTAGAAATATAAATGTTCAATACTTGAAAGGAACGTTTCATATAGCGTTTTTTCAACTGCTGTGCCACATGCCACGTATATTCTATATCGCGCTTAAGCCAGCTGCTCCAATCGATATCATAACGAACGATGCGGATGAGCGGAACGTTTTTATTCTGAAACGACTCTAACCAAATTTCATTGGGAACATTCGATAATTTAATAATTCGATATTGCCGCCTTACAAAAGAATACACAAGCTGCCAATAAAAAAGATCAACATGTCCGTTCAATCTCTCCTCTCCCTTCCTGGTCGCACAGCAAAGAAACAAGCTGCTTTGCGTTTGTACATATTGCAAAAGGCCGATGTGTTGTGCATGGAGCTTTATTGCGCGTATTAAAATAAATCGCTTCCCAATTTGCCCGCAACGCTCCCACCACGTCAAGTTCCCACGAATCCCCGACAAATAATCGATGTTGAGAGCGAGGTGCGAGGCAATGGGAAGCGTAATGAAAAATAGCAGGATTTGGTTTTTTATACCCCACTTCTTCTGAAATAATCATTTCTTCATTAGAAAAGAAATGACCAAGTCCAAGGTAGAAAATTTTTTCACGCTGTATTCGGCTCGTTCCATTCGTAATGATGCCGATCTGAATGGAACGCTCACGCAACCGATGCAAAAGCGGTACCATCCCTTCTATAGGAATGGCAAATCGGCTTACTACTTCATCAAAATAAGTATGAAACTCATCGGCCATTTTTTCGTCCGCTTTCATATGAAATAGGTACATCGTTTCGAGAAAACGACGGCGCCGATATTCTACCCGCGTCAAACGCCGGCAAGCATAGTCAGACCAATAACGATCACAACATTGTTTGAACACCGCAAACCATTGGGGAAAGTGAGGGTGTTGTCCGAAAAAAGCGGTGAAACAATGATGAATCGCCGCTTGAAACGTCCGTTCGTAATCGATAAGTGTATCGTCGAGATCAAAACAAATAAGCTCCCATTTTTTTATCATTGTACCATAATTATCGAAATACTTGGGAGATAATTGCCTGACGAACGAACGGAATGTTCATCGCAAAACGAACAAGTAGTTGTTGCAACGGACGAGCGCGTAAAACTATATTTATGATATTGTAACGATAACGATACAGTATAACCCCTATAACAAGCGCTAATGCTGAATAAAGAAGCTTATTCACTTGATTCTCCTCCTTCACTTGATCAATCATTCTTTATTCTTTTTTCCAATCCGTTCACAATTTATGAAACAAAAAAAGCGACTCGTAATCAATGAGTCGCTTTTATTTAGCAAAAAATGGCTTCATTATATCTTTTAGTACCGTTGCTGAATGAGCAAATTTTTCTTGTTCTTCTTCTGTTAGTTTTAATTCAATAACTTCACGAATACCGTTGCGATTGACGACAGCTGGAACACCGATATAAATATCATTCTGACCGTATTCTCCGTTCAAATAAGCAGACACCGTTAAAACGGAATTTTCGTTTTGTAAAATCGCTTTTGTTAATCGAACAAGTCCCATGGCGATTCCGTAATACGTAGCACCTTTTCGTTCAATAATATGGTAAGCGGCATCGCGGACGTTTAAAAACAATTGCTCTAAATCTTCCTGTTTATATTGCTCTCTTTCACGAACAAGGTCTAAAACCGGTCTTCCTCCAATATCAGCATGGCTCCAAACCGGCAATTCTGTATCCCCATGCTCTCCGATAATATACGCATGCACATTTCTTGCATCGACTTGGAAATATTCACCCAGCAAATAGCGGAAGCGAGCCGTGTCTAAAATCGTTCCCGAACCAATGACACGTTCTTTTGGTAGCCCAGAAAATTTCCAAGTCGCATATGTTAATATATCTACCGGATTCGTCGCCACAAGGAAAATACCGTTAAATCCGCTTTCCATTACTTGTGAAACAATCGATTGGAAAATGTTCATGTTTTTATGAACTAAATCAAGGCGTGTTTCCCCTGGCTTTTGATTTGCTCCTGCTGTAATCACAACAATATCTGCATCTTTACAATCACTATAATCACCAAACCAAATTTTTGTTGGTGAAGGAGCAAACGGTAACCCATGGTTTAAATCCATCGCATCCCCTTCTGATTTTTCTTTATTAATATCAATTAACACAAGCTCTTCCGTTACTCCTTGGTTTAACAGAGCAAAAGCATAGCTTGAGCCGACAAAACCTGTTCCGATTAATGCAACACGATTCACACGATTGAGCATTGATTTCTTCCCCTTCCATTATTCAAAGTATATATAACATATTTACACCTTTTATAGTTCATCATTGTACACCGTTTCTTCGTTGTTTCTGCCACCATTTATTGCAACTTCGTGACAAAAAAATAAACAATTATTGAACACATAATCGACAACCAGTTAACAATATCATTGTTGATAAAACGGTACCCTTTTATTCGTACGGTTTCTCGCATGCAATGATGCTTTTTCTCTGTTTCTATTCCACAAACCACACAGCGATACGTCGTCTGCCATACAGCACCGAGATACGTATCAAAAAAATTCCCGAAAAAGCCAAATATACTAATAATAACAATCGGAATTCCGCTCCATAACCAAGAACTTACTACCGCAATAAACACCGCTCCTCCTAGCGCAGCCAATGTGCCAAGCAACGTCACCGCTCCCGATGTACCAGCTTCTACTTTTTTCCACGTCGTAATTAACCGCGGTGATTGTTTACTTAAACTGCCGATTTCCGATGCCCACGTGTCGGCGTTTGCAGCAGCAATCGAAATGATAAACATGTCTAGCCAAGGAACGGAAGAAAAATAAATGGAAAAGAGACTGATTACCGCGGGAATACTTCCATTGGCCAATACTTGTATATAATCACGGCGTGATCCTTTTTCAATTTTTTCTAAAAATTTTAGTTTTTTTCTCTGTTGAAAGTTACTCCAAAAACTCGAGCTGATAAAAAACGCTCCTAATACAACCAACCCTTTCCATGAAAATCCCTCTGCTACTGCTAATCCGACGAACACCGTCGCAATCGCCCCCGAAACAGAAAGAGAACGAACCCACCAACCACCAATTGCCACAGCTATAACAGCTACCACATACACCCATTCATTCATCACATACAATAACCTCATCATTCGTAATAATTATTTTCACAGGAATATCATGGGGCTCAGACGGAAGATTCTCGACAATTTGAACCGTATACGCTAAAGAAATCGTTGGTTGTGAAAAATGCTGTAAATATCGATCATAATATCCGCCGCCGTAACCAATTCGATAGCCATTCCTTGAAAAACAAACACCAGGCACAATCATCACATCGATTTCACTCGCTGAAACTTCCTTTGTCATCGCTTCGATCGGTTCTTGCAATCCAAAGTAGACAGATTCCAATTGGGAAAATGAACGGATTTCCCGAAACGTCATCGTTTTCGTATTAGGATTGCATTTTGGTACACATACCGTTTTTCCTTCTTGCCACGCCTTTTCAATAATTGGTTTTGTGTTCACTTCATTTCCTCTTGAAATCGTAATCGCAATCGTCGTTGCCTTTTGCCAAAGCGGAAGTGTATATAACGTTTTCGCAATTTCTTTATCATATACTTGTTTTTCCGCATCCGTTAATTGTTGCAGCCGCGCTTTCATTTGTTCTCGGAGTGCCTTTTTTTCTTGCATATCACTTCACTTCTTTCATTTTTTAATAAAAAAGCAGCAGGAAATCGCTTCCTACTGCTTACTTTGTTTCACGATGAAGAGTTGCTTTCTTATCTCTTGGGCAATATTTTTTTAACTCAAGACGATCTGGGTTATTGCGTTTATTTTTTGTCGTAATATAGTTACGTTCGCCGCATTCTGTGCAAGCTAATGTAATGTTTACGCGCATTTTCTTCCCTCCAAACTTTGATAAACTTATAATCAGACTTTTCTATGATAGCACTTTTTTGCGGCGATTTCCATATTTAATTTATGCTTTTTGATATTGTCGTATTTTTTTTATATAGTGGGTCATCGTTTCGCGCGCTTTTTGAACATCGGCTGCTTGTGAATAAATCGTAAACGCTGGTTGGTCCAATTCAGGTAAAATAAACGTCCATCCCCCATCCGGGTGGTATACTTTTATTCCATCATTCACATCTACTTTCTTTGCCATTTCGTCTTCCATTAGTTTTCGCATCACCACACCGCGCGCGCTCCAAGGACAAAATACATAATCTCTCAACCAATGCACATGAGGAATGGACTCGACCAATTGCGACAACGAACGTGTTTCAAATGATAAAAGCTGAAAAAGTTGTGTAAACGCATATACCGCATCGTAGCAAAAATGAAAGGAATGAGACATTTCAAACAACATGTCCCTGCGGTTTCCTTTGATTCTTTTTACTTGTCCATTCAGCCGGTCAGCGATCGTTTCTAAAGTAGAAGGAGCATAATTCGGGATCGGCGCACAGCGGTCCGTATGAAACAATAATGTGACAATCGTATAAATCGAAAGAAGTTGTTCCTCCGTTAAGATGTTTCCTTTTTCATCTATGACAATAAATTGTTCTCCATTGTTTTGAGCAACAAGCGCAAATAATGATTTCGTCGTCCGCACATATTCGGCAATATCATCGCTGTTTGTATGTTTTATCATGATTACTTCACCATTTCGTTCCCGAAACACCTCTTCTACGAGACGGTGAATGTTCGTTTCTGAAACGAGAATCGCTTTGCGGTCATAAAGAGGCAGATGAATATTCTTTTGCATCGCTTGAATATAGGAGGAAATCGCGCGTGAATGATATTCAGAAAAACCGATTTGTTCAAGCGGAGCACGCCGAAATTGCTCTTGAGCTAACACGTGTTCGATTCTTCTTTCTTGAAAACGGTCTAGCGGATATCCGTTTTCGTCGTAAACATCGATATACACTTTTCGCTCTTGCTCATTCATATACATAAACACGCCGCCGTCATAAGATGATTGCGACAGTTGATAACGAACGATTGGGGCGGTTACGCTTTCGAGACATTCCACCGTGCAAACACCTGTTGAATGCAATCCTTGAATCAACGATTGCTTTACGATGTTTGTAAAAGGGTGACCATCGCTCGCAACAATGATTTTACTGTTTAATGAAAGTGTACTTCCGTAGGCAGAAGCAATTTTTGAAACATACTCGGGTGTCATTTCAATATTGGCCACACCAGAAATGCCGCGCGTCCCAAACAATGACTTTTGGACTTGTTTTCCCCAAAAAATCGATGAATGGACAACGACTCCTTCGAAAATCGTCTTTTTCGGCCAAATTTTTATATTCGGTTTCACTTTTACATGCGGTTGAAGCATACAATGACTTCCAACTACCGATTGTTCCAACAGCTCGACATTGTTCGCCAAATACGTACCGCTGGCAATCATACTGCCACGCAATTCACAATGTTTTCCTACATATACATGATCCCAAATAATACTTCGTTTCACGGATGTATATTCACTAATTTGCGCATTCACTCCGACAACGGAATACGGTTCAATGTTTACATTTTTGCGAATCACCGCTCCATCACCAATAAAAGCGGGACCGATAATGACCGCTCCATCTTCGATTCGTACATTCGGACCGACCCAGACATGTGGAAATAATTCTTCTCCGTTGATCGAAACGTGTACTTGCTTATTTAAAATATCGACATTCGCTTTCCGATATTGTTGAATGGTACCGATATCAAGCCAGTATCCTTCCGCTAAAAATCCGTATAACCGCTCATTGTTTTGTAGCAATAGCGGGAAGATATCGCTACTAAAATCGCATGGTGTATTGGCTTCTATATACCGCAAAATCTCTCTCTCAAAAATATAGATGCCCGTATTGACGAAATCACTATATACTTCGCTCCACTTTGGTTTTTCAATCAATTGTTGAATCTTTCCGTCACGAGAAACGATGATTCCCCCATAATCAAGTGGGTATTGTTCACGCGACATAAGAATCGTAGCAAGTGCATGACGTTCATGATGAAATTCAATCGCTCTAAATAAGTCGAAATCCGTTAGTGCATCCCCGCTTACTACGATAAATGTATCATCGATAAAGCTGTCTACATTTTTGACACTTCCTGCTGTTCCAAGCGGCTCACTTTCTTCAAAATAAGAAATGTTTACTCCCCAACGACTTCCATCGCCGAAATAGTTTTTTATTTTGTCCCCTAAATATTGAATGGTCACAGCAATATCCGTAATCCCAAATCGCTTGAGCCATTCGATCGTATATTCCATGACGGGCTTTCCGACAAGCGGCACCATCGGTTTTGGTACATCACAAGTAAGCGGGCGTAAACGCGTTCCCCTTCCCCCAGCCATTATCACACCCTTCATCACTCACTCCCCCCTGCTAACCATTTTCCGCACCACTATTACCTCGCGATTATTAACAGAATATTCCCACAAAATCTATTTTATTTCATTTTATTTCCTTCTATCTAAGCTTACAATATGGACATTTTGTCGATTTTATGTATTTATTTACAAAACAGAGCTATGATATAGTGAAATAGGGTGATAGCAATGATGGAATATACAATGGTGGCACTCGTTTTATTATCGCTTCTCCTTTTCATTGCATCGTTTTTTGGTAAAGACCGCATGAAAAGTGTAGAAGAGCAGCTCGACCATTTAACGCTCTCTTTTGTTCAAGAAACGTATCAAATTAAAAAGCGGTTAAAAGTGTTAGAAGAAGAATTGTTAATGAGCGATGAAGAGGAACTCGAAATCATGAGAAAACAAGACAATGATTCATTTTTTTCAGCACGAGAGCGCGTTTGGGCTCTCTACAAACAAGGGCTTTCTTATGAACAAATCGCTCGAGAAACAGCGCTGACAACCGAAGAAGTGCGCATGATATTGCGGGGAATGGCCCGATGAATACAGGCGTCATTCGTGCGTTTGCACTCGGAACGTTATTTGCTACAGCGATTATCGGCACGATTTACTATACTCAATCAACAACGCTCACAAAATCACAACTTGATGCTGCTCTTGCTAAAAACGGGCTCATCGCCATTAGCGAAAAAGAATATAAACAGCTCAATGAAGCCGCTAAGCAGGCAAAACAATCCGTTGTTTCAATCAAACGCAAACCGGCTGCAACGACACCGCCAAAAACGATTCATATTTACCATCTTGTCATTAAAAAGGGGGACGTTCCAGCAAAATTTGCAAAAGAGCTAGAGGAAGCAAAGGTTATTCCCGATGCCCAAGCCTTAATGAACTATTTAGAAACACATCAACTCACTCGCGATATCCGCGCTGGTACATACGAAATACGCAGCGATATGAGCTATGAAGAGATTGGCCACATCCTTACAGGCAAAAAAAGGTGAGTTCCTTCGCTGAGGAACTCACCTTTTTATTATCCATTTAAATCATAATGTCTTCCTTTCACAAGATAAATCACATGTTCAGCAAGATTCGTCGCATGATCGGCGATTCGTTCGATATAACGGGCGATCAAGGAGAGTTGATTCATTTGTGAAAGTGCTTCTTGGTTCGTTTGCGTCATTTGCAACAAGTCTTTCATCGTCTGTCCGTATAAATGATCGACTTCATCATCCATCTCTGCAATTTTTCTTGCAAGAGCAACGTCCTCTTCATAATACGCTTTTAATCCTAACGATACCATTTCTAATGCGATCTGGTGCATGCGAACGAGCCTGTCTAACCCCATCACAAACGGTTGATCACCAATTCGAATGTTTGCTTTGGCGATATTGACGGCAAAGTCGGCGATTCGCTCGATGTCTGTCGCAATTTTAATCGCAACAATAATTCTTCGTAAATCAATCGCAACGGGCTGCTGTTTCGCGATAAGTAAAATCGCAAAATCGTTAATTTCTTCCTCAAGCACATCAATTTGACTATCACGTTCGATAATGGCCAATGCTTGATCGACATTTTTTGTTTGTAACGCCTCGATTGATTGGCTTAACGCAATTTCCGTAAGACTACCAATTTCAAGTAATTTTTGGCGCAATGTTTTTAAATCATAATCAAATTTTCCCCTGATCGTCATTCCCGTCCCCCCCCTTTTGTATGTTTTATCCAAATCGTCCCGTAATATAGTCTTCCGTACGTTTGTCTGATGGATTAGAGAATAATCGATCAGTGTCTGTATATTCAACGACTTCTCCATTGAGGAAGAACGCCGTTTTATCGGAAATACGCGCCGCTTGTTGCATATTATGGGTAACGATAATAATGCTATACTGTTTCTTCAATTCTTCGATAAGCTCTTCGACTTTTAATGTAGAAATCGGATCTAAAGCCGAAGTCGGTTCGTCCATTAAAATCACATCCGGTTCAATCGCAAGGCAACGAGCGATACATAAGCGCTGCTGCTGTCCTCCTGATAACCCGTGAGCATGACCATGAAGGCGGTCTTTTACTTCGTCCCAAAGCGCTGCTCCACGCAAACTTTTTTCCACGATTTCATCAAGAATTTTCTTGTCACGAATCCCATGAATGCGCGGTCCATAGGCGACATTATCATAAATGGATTTCGGAAACGGATTAGGTTTTTGGAACACCATCCCGACTTGAGTACGTAATTCTTCGACACGATACGATTTTTCGAAAATATTGCGACCACGATACGTAATTTCTCCTGACGTACGTACGTTAGGCACTAATTCAATCATGCGATTTAATGTTTTAATATACGTCGATTTTCCACAACCAGAAGGACCGATAATGGCGGTGACTTCGTTCTCGTAAATATCTAGATTAATGTTTTTTAATGCATGATGTTCACCATACCATAAATTTAATTCAGACGTACGATAAACAACGTCTTTTTCCGCACTTGCTTTCGGTGCAACCATTTTCGGTTCTTCTGTCTTTTCCTTTATAACGGCTAACTCCATGAAACATCCTCCTTCATCCATATGAATCAAGTGAGCCATTTCAAAATCTCCAAATGAAAAATCCCTTTCTTATAAGAGTGACAAACTAACGTGAGAAACATGTATACAATTGCTGAAATCTTTTGGAACGCTCTATTTCACCACTCAAATAAATCGTGAACATGAATTCCCACAACCTGTTATATGAAACAAATCGAGCTCTTATTGGATCAACAAATCACAAATATAAAATACGAGTGCGAGTAAAATTGCAATCGCCACCGTTAGCAATAACCTTTCCGACAACAGTTTGTCGATAAACATAAATCCCCTTTTCTATATATCGTTCAATTTATAGAATACTATTGAACTATTAATGGGGTTTTAAACAAATGTTAAGCTTTTGTAAACGAACATGATAAAGCATCAGATTGTATATAAAAGCAAAAAAGAAGGCATCCCTTAAAAAGACGCCTTCTTTCCACATTATTATTGCCCATTTTGTTCAATAGTTGGTGAATCCTTCTCTTGCTGCATTGTTTGAGCTTCATGCATACGTTGATTTTTTAGCTCAAAATAAGCATCTAAAATTTTTCTTCCAATTTTGTTGTTAATTGGATAGTGTGGTTCGTGTTGATACGCCCAAGGAACAACGACGGAAAAAGCGACTTCTGGATCATTATAAGGTGCATAGCCTATCAGTGTTAAATTATACGTTGGCGTATTTTGTTTGCTTTTTATAGGACCATCGTAAAACGCCTGCGCCGTTCCAGTTTTTCCAGCTGGTTTGTATGGGGCATCAGCGAAAAAGGCTGCTGCTGTTCCGCCTTTTTCCTGCATCACGCGGCGAAATCCTTCCTTCACTCGATCAATATATTCCGTTTTCATATCAATACGATTTAGCACAACCGGTTGAAAATCACGAATAACCGGACCTAGTTCCTTTCCATCGTTACTTGGCTCACGGATTTCTTTGACAATTTGCGGTTTCATTCGATAGCCGCCATTGGCAATCGTTGAGACATATTGTGCCATTTGAAGCGGTGTATACATATCATACTGTCCAATCGCAAGGTCTAATAAAAACCCTGGCATTTTACTTGTTCCTTGAAACCCGATGATTTCATTCGGCAAATCAATGCCCGTTTTCACTCCTAAACCAAATTGGCTGAAATATTTTCGTATCGTCGTAAACGCTTCGGGGTTAATCCGAAGCGGTGCATGTGGTCGGTACACTCCTCCGCCAATTGCAATCGCTGTTTTAAACATATAGACGTTCGAGGAACGCTGCAATGCCGTAAGCTCATTAATCGTACCCATTGTCTGCCACGATTTTTTCACAGGAGTTCCCTTAATATATAGCGGCTCGTCTTTAATAGGCGTATTTATATGAAGCACTCCTGTTTGGAATCCCGTTAATACGGTTGCTCCTTTAACGGCAGAGCCCATCGCATAAGCTGATGTCATCGTACCGAGCGCATAATCTTTCAGTACGACCTTCCCGTGCTCGTCTTTTGTAAGCATCTTTCCTGCCATCGCTAAAATTTCGCCCGTCTTCGGGTTCATCATCACGACAAAGGCGCGATCTAACAATGGTGTTCCACCGTTTCGTTTCGCTGCTTTTAATTCTTCTTCAATAATTTTTTCGACGCGCTGCTGAAGTTCAATATCAATCGTTAAAACGACGTCTTTGCCGCGCTCCCCTTCATAAACTTGTTGTGTTTCAATAATATTCCCGGATTTATCGGTAATATTTTTTACTTTCGCTTTTTTTCCGTGCAATACATCTTCATATTGCGCTTCTAAGTAACTTTTTCCAACACGGTCATTTCGGCTGTAGTCGCGCGCTAAAAAGTAATCTAAGCGCTCGCGTGGCACTCCTTCATCATCGCTCGTAACACTTCCAAGGACGGAACGGAACGTATTTTCGTACACATAGTGACGTTCCCAGTCCGTTGTCGTATTCACTCCAGGCAGCTCTTCTAAATGTTCGCTTACTACGGCATATTCTTTATTAGTAACTCCTTTATTTTTCACAATTTGCGGTGTTAGTGCATAGCCGCTATCCAATTCTCGTTTAATGGCCAATACTTTGAGTTCCTTTTGCGTAATTTCTTTTAAATCATCTGGTGTAATCCGCTCTAACATAAGCTCGTACACTTTTTTATCAATTTCTTTGTCCGATAAGCCTTGCTTCTTGAGCGCGTTTTTCTCCGCTTCGCTTACCTTTTTTTCCGCTCTGTCTTTCCGCGTTAAAATCCAATAGTCTTTCATATCTCGCTCCGTAATTTTGTCAATCGGCTTGTCGATATATTTCGCCAATCGCCGCGCGATTTTGAGCGTATCTTCAGGTGTTGTCGTTTTTGTACGCGTATACGTAATCGCATTAAGCGGAATGTTATCGACAATGACTCGGTTGTAGCGGTCATAAATTTTCCCGCGCGGTACCGGTGTGCTGACGGTAACATTCTCCGTTCTCTCGACTTCTTTCCGATATTGTTCACCGTAAACAATTTGCACGACCCCAAGGCGCAAAATAAGCGCGGAAAATAGTAAAAATACGACGAAAAATAGCATATTTAACCGAAACGGTACTTGCGCTTTTTTCTTTTTTTTCAACAAGCATCCTCCTCTATTTCTCGGCAAGCGTCTTCTCGCCGCTAAAATTCGCAAATAGTACTCTTAATTTATTTTAAAAGAAATAAAGTCATTTTTCTAGAAAATCATCATGGAAAAAAGGAGACCCCCTACACTGGAGAGCCCCCTTCTTCATTCGCTAACGTTGGATGGAGCAACGATTGCTCCTGTTCATTCGTCTGCTTACCCGTCAAATCAATGTGCCGAATAAAGAAATAGATCATCACATGCCCCGCACCAAGAAATAACATTAAAACAGGGATGCTTTTTTCTGTTTCAAAAAAAGTAATGGACCCCAAAAACAAAAGGATGGAAACAATACGACCACCATTTAAAAAAAGCTCGCGAACAACTATGTACTCAATTCGCATTTCCGCTGACTTCCAACTTCTCCCGATCACATCAAAGGTGAGCGAAGAGTACGGAACTAGTAAAATGGGATAAGCAATCGCAATCACCATTGCATATAATATCAGCCGCATGTATGAAACATCAAAAACAATTAAAAAAATGGCCCCGTACAATAACAAACCACCAAATAAAATCGCGTTTTTACGATGCTTATGTTTAATAAAGCGAGAGACCAAATAATAAACGACAAATGAAGTAGCTGAATTGACTAATCCAAACGTTCCAAGCGCCAACTCACTTCCTGTCGTAATATATACTAATACCGAGATAACAAAAACAAACGTCCCTTCCCGAAGTCCTTGAAAAAAGTGAGCATTCGTAATGAGTCGCCAATTTTTATTATAATTTCGTTCTTGTAAAATGCGGACAAACAAATAATTTCCTTCTGCTGCTCGCCTTTTCAGGAAAAAACTTAAGACGACCGCAATGACGAACAACACTAGCGAAATTGAGAAAATGATCGTATATCCTTTCCATTTTGCTAGCGAAGAAATCATATACCCCGCAATGATCGGTCCAATCATTCCAGCGGTAGAAGCTAAAAGGCCAAGAAAGCCGTTAAAAAAATCGCGCGTGTCTGGTTCTGTAATTTCAAATGTTAACACATTAAACGCAAGCCAATAAAACCCATAGCCTATTCCGAGCAATGCGCCAAGCAATAATAAATAATCGTCCGCTCGCTCTCCAACTAATAGCACTGTGACAAAAAAAACCGCTAAAAAAGACACACCAAGGCGTAATACGATAATTCGATCGATTTTTTTCGCTAGTCGTCCTGCTAAAATAAAGGTAAGCGGCTGCATGGTGACAATAGCTAAGTTATACAATCCTAAATCTTTAAATTCACCTGATTGTTTCCATAAATACACGTTGACAAATGTATTGGAAAGCGAAATGCTTAATGAATAAAAACCACCAATTAATAATAATAAAACTAACTCCCGGTTCGCATGGACATTCCCAATCATTTTTTTTACTATCGCCATGATAAACTCCCCTTTTCATCTAAAGGGTAGTTTGGCAAATTTACGCCATGCTATACGTTTTCTTGCAAAAAAGGATGGCTTCTATTATGAAGCCATCCTTTTTCCTATTTATTTCGCAGCGCTATAACGTTTTGCTACTTCGTCCCAGTTCACAACATTCCAGAACGCTGCAATGTATTCTGGACGACGGTTTTGATATTTTAAATAATAAGCATGCTCCCAAACGTCTAATCCAAGAATTGGTGTTTTTCCTTCCATAAGAGGTGTATCTTGGTTCGGTGTGCTTGTGATTTCAAGTTCACCGTTGTTTACAACAAGCCATGCCCAACCGGAACCGAAGCGAGTAGTCGCCGCTTTTGCAAATTCTTCTTTAAAAGCTTCGAAGCTGCCGAATTTTTTGTTAATCGCTTCCGCTAATTCACCTGTTGGCTCACCGCCGCCATTTGGTGAAAGAATTGTCCAGAAAAGAGAATGGTTTGCATGTCCACCGCCGTTGTTACGAACCGCTGTGCGAATGCTTTCTGGAAGTGCATCTAAATTGCCAAGTAACTCTTCAATCGTTTTGTTTTGTAAATCTTCATGTCCTTCCAATGCTGCATTTAAATTTGTGACATAAGTGTTATGATGTTTTGTGTGATGAATGTTCATTGTTTCTTTGTCAATATGCGGCTCAAGAGCATCATACGCATAAGGTAATTGAGGTAATTCAAATGCCATTACAAACTCCTCCTTTGTTGTCATTATGTATTCGAACGTAAGATAGTGTGACCATCTTCACGTTCGGTTAAAATTAGCTTACCAAAATTGCCACAATGTTTCAATTTATTTGCTTTTTCACTCATAAAAAACGAAACTGTCCTAAAAATGGTCGGACAGCCGTAGTAGTATGAGAATAGAACACGTCCTCATATTTATGTTTCATTGAGAAAACTATTTCTTTGAGATTGCCCTTATTTTGAGATGGACCCTGCAGGATTCGAACCTGCGACCAGACGGTTATGAGCCGTCTGCTCTAACCAGCTGAGCTAAGGGTCCAAGTTATTATTAAGAATTCTGTCCGTCCCCGTCCCGCTCTCAGCATGTTTATTCAAGAAGCAGTTCGAGCGGTACGCTGATGTTGTTTCAAGGAAGCTCTCTCAGACGCGCTCTCAGTACGCTTATTCAAGAAGTAGTTCGAGCGGTACGCTGATGTTGTTTCAAGGAAGCTTTCTCGGACGCGCTCTCAGTATGCTTACTCAAGAAGCGGCTCGAGCGGTGCACTGAAGCTACTTCGATGAAGCACATTCGATCGCGCTCTAACCAGCTGAGCTAAGAGTCCATATTTTTCGATATACTTGCTAGCTACATTCATCATTTATTTCGATGAGTCAAAACCGCATCCTTTTTGGTATTTTTGATTTTAACATACACGATTGAAGATGGTCAATGAAACTTATCGATAGAAATCAATATATATATGCCAATTTTTGAATAATTCTTACTACAAAAACAATTTGTTTTTACTATTTTTAACTAATTTTATAAATATTTGTTTCGTTTACTCAGAAGCTTAACAATTTTCATACACTAACTTAACAAAAGCTTAAAAATCATCGAATAGATTGAAAATAGTACCATTTCATATATATATTGCTTAGGGAGAGTATAGGATGAAGAAACGAAAACTAGCGTATTCATTTTCATTAAACTTACGGAAAATATTCCATTTTCTTAGGCCTTCAATGGAAAGAAAAGCAAAACAGCTAAAGAAAAAATATAACTCAATTGGTTTAAAAAGGCAGTCCAACATCTCTTTTCATATTCCTTTTATGACCAAACTCAATCTACAAACCATATTAGTTTTGGTCATTATTTTCATTACAGGTATATCCTCTACAACGATTGCTTATATTGGTTACGAAAAAAACAAACAGATCACGGTTCAAGCGATAGAGCAACAAATGCAGTTATCAACGGAAGTGATGATAGAAAAAATCTCCATGTTAAAAGCAACAACTACGAATGAAGAATTTAACAAAAAGTTATCCTATGTTTTAACATTAAATAAAAATAAATTCAAAACACTTCAATTACAACCAATGCAGTTTACAATTACAAAAGAAAAGAAAGTGAAGAAGTTGGCTGGATTTGATAGTGCTTTACCGCATTTGCCTCATTCAGTGATCAACAAAATGTATGAACAAAAACAAGGGATTTTTCACTTTCAAGGACTTACGTTATCTTACGCCTACTCGATTGATTTAGACGGAGAATTATACGTTTTAGCTCTTAAAGATCAAGAGTATTTGCAACCAGTTTTTGACTATAGGCGTATTAGTGTCCAAATCTCGCTTATTATGGCATTCTTTGCAAGTATCATTTGCTTTGTCATCATCCATGAAGTTATAAAACCGATTACTTTTTTAAAACAATCTATGCAACAAATAGGAAAAGGAAATTTACAAACGAGGATACAATTAACTCGTTCAAGTAAAGATATTCAAGCATTAGCTTATGGCTTTAATCAAATGGTTGATAGCCTTACTACTTTAATTGGACATTTGGATGCTAGCTCTAAACATGTAACGACCTCCTCCGAAACATTGCGTCGCACGTCGCACGAGTCGAAACAAGCTTCCGAACAAATTGCGATGGCAATGAGTGAAGTAGCTGAAGGAACAGAAAAGCAAGCAAATTCTGCTGTACAAATTTCGCAATTTTTCCATGAAATCGCTAGAGAAATGGGGCAAGCCGCCGTTTCAATGGCAGACGTGGAAGTATCCACAAATCAAGCAAATCATAAAGCACATATGGGGAATGAGTTAGTAGATAAAACCGTTAAACAGATGAGTTTAGTACAAAAAACCGTAGGTGAAACGGCAGAAATGGTATATTTACTAGGTCAAAAATCAAAACGAATTGATCAAATCGTGAACTTAATTAGCCAAATCGCTAGTCAAACGAATCTTCTTTCTTTAAATGCCGCTATTGAAGCAGCTCGAGCTGGAGAACATGGAAAAGGATTTTCAGTGGTGGCCAACGAAATAAGAAAACTAGCCACTCAAAGTGAACAAGCAGCCAAACAAATTCAAGAAATTATTGAAGAAATTCAACAAGAAGTAGAACAAGCTGTTCAATCCATGGCTCGTGGAGCAGAAGTGTTACAAGACGGAATCAAGATGGTTCATCAAACAGATACAGCGTTTAAAGATATTGTACAGGCTGTGAAAAACGTCTCTAAAGAATCAAAGGAAGTTGCAGCAATTGTACATCACGTAAGTGCACAAACCCAGCAAATGTCTACGAATATGGAAGAGGTAGCTTCCATTTCCCAACAAATTGCTGGAAACATGGAACATGTAGCCGCAATAGCACAACAGCAAAATGCCTATATGGATGAGGTTTCACATGCAGCCCAATCCTTAAACGAATTAGTCAAACAATTAAATGATGTTCTCCAAACGTTTAAAGTATAAAAATGGAAAAAATCAATAACTTATCTAACTCTCACCATCACGACATCGTCATTTCCCTCCTGAGATAGGAAATCTTATCTCAGGAGGCTTCTTTTTCTTTATGAATTGCCCGACCATATTTACTAGCGATATATAGAGTCTGGTCTTCATTCTTGAAGTTGAATTATTGAATGAGACAATATACAATGAGCATGGAGAAAAGGGAAGGATGTGTAAGGAATGAATATGTTTATACAATTGTGGAAAAGTTTATATTCCCCAAAAGACATTGCACGATTTCGTTTTCAAAAAATCGGAAAATCAATTTTGTATGTATTCCTATTGGCACTCATTTCCACGTTGCCGCTTGCCTATTATTTTACAACCAGTTTTATGGAAGGAATACGCTATACAAGTGCGTTACTTAAAAACGAAATTCCAGCTTTTACGATTGAAAACGGTGAACTTCATTCTTCAGCGACTCAGCCCATTATCATAAATGAGCACGGATTAACGATCGTTTTTGACAGCACTGGGCAAATGACAAAAGAAGAAGTAGAACGGTATGGAAACGCAATTGGATTGCTGAAACACGAAGCTGTACTCATCGCCAATAATGAAACACAATATTACAATTATACAATGTTTCCTGCAGAAATAAAATTAACCGATCAAGACGTTCATACGTTTATTGAAACGTTGCAATCTTTATTACCGGTTCTTGTTCCTTTAACGTTTCTCTTTTTGTATCTCTTTGCAAGTGCAAGCAAATTTATCGGTGTTTCCATTCTCGCTTTCATCGGGCTCATTTTGCGAAGCACGCTTGATAAAAAAATCAACTATCGCCATACATGGGTAATGTCCGCCTATGCGGTGACGCTGTCAACCGTCTTTTTTGCGATTATGGAAGCGTTACAAGCCGTTGTTCCATACGCCCCATTTTTGCATTGGTTCGTTTCCATTACAGTGCTATTTTTAGCCATTAAAGAAATTCCTTCATCTACCGTTCATAATCAGTAAACATCTCTAAGTGTTCCTACATTTAAAGTAGATAAGCCACTATCGTTAACGATAGTGGCTTATACGTTCTTGGATCAAATTTCACATCCATAATTATTATAATGATGATGAACAAAACGCGAGTCATCATTCTATAACCGCGTTTATGCAGCAGTCTTTATTCTTTTCTTCGTTCTCCGTTTATTTCCAGTAAAGTAATTATGCAATAACATCGAAATAAAACGAGCCATGATATTAAATAAAAGAACCATAATAATTAAAACAGCTGCTGATTTTGTCGCGATTAATTTTGCATCCGGCACAATCGCCTCGGAATTTAATTTCCAAATGTGTACTGTCAGCGTTTCCGCTGGTCGGAAAATATTAAATGGATTTAATTTGCTTGATATATCAGCAGAAGGATTTAAAAACGGTGTTGTCAACCCAGACGTATAAATAAGCGCTGCCGCTTCTCCAAAAATTCTTCCTGCTGCTAAAATGACACCCGTAATGATTTGCGGTAACGCTGCCGGAATGATTACTTTCACCAATGTTTGCCATCTTGTTGCTCCCAATCCGAGACTCGCTTCTTTCACACTATGAGGAACTTCCAAAATGGCATTTTCACAAACCCTTGTCAAACCTGGTAAGTTTAAAATCGTAATGGCTAAGGCACCGCCAATCAACGTATACCCCCAACCAGTCAAAGTAACAAACACTAAAAGTCCAAATAATCCAACTACGATGGAAGGAAGAGACGCCATCGTTTCAATACATAGTCTTATAAAATTGAGAAGTTTTCCTTGTTTTGCATATTCCGCAAGATAAATACCTGCTCCAAGTCCTAATGGAACGGAAATCAGCAATGTAATCACTAACATGTAGAGAGAGTTAAATAACTGCGGACCGATGCCTCCCCCTGCTTGCGTATTGCTCGGATTTCCGAAAAGAAAACTTGGCTCCCAAAATCCCCATCCTTTTGAAATAATCGTTACAATTAGAAACCCTAACAGAACAACAACAAGAGCGGAAATGATATATAAAATCCCTGTCCAAATGGCATCAACCGTTCTTGCCTTCATCTTAGTGTTCACCTCTTTGCGCAATTGCTCGAATGATTAAAATAAACAAGAAAGAAATAAGAAGCAAAATCATCGCCAATGTCCATAATGCATTATTCCAAGCTGTTCCGTTTAATGTGTTGGACATGTCCATCGTTAAAATTCCTGTTAATGTTGCCGTTGGGCTATATAATCCAGAAGGCAATTTTACGGTGTTTCCTATCACCATTTGAACCGCTAAAGCTTCACCAAACGCCCGAGCCAACCCTAATACAATCCCTGTTAAAATTCCTTTTCGAGCGGCCGGAACGATGGCTCGGCTAATCGCTTGCCATCTTGTTGAACCTAATCCATAAGACGCTTCCAAATACGCAAACGGAACTCCATTAATAGCGTCTGATGCAATACTTGCAATCGTTGGCAAAATCATGACACTTAAGACGATAATGCCGGCAATTAAGCTAAACCCTACTCCTCCAAACCATCCGCGCAATAGAGGAACAAGAATGGTTACGCCTAACAATCCGTATACGACAGACGGAATACCTACGAGCAATTCTAATACCGGTTTCAATACCTTCGAGCCGAATTTAGGTGAAATATAATTCACAAAAATCGCTAAGGCAATCGCAACTGGCGCGCTGAGAATGACAGCCCCAAGCGACACTAACGTTGAACCGACAATAAAAATGACGGCCCCATATTTAGGATGGGAATCATTCGGTGCCCATTCCGTTGAAAACAACATTTCTCCTAGAGAAATATGGTTTTGAGTAAATGATTGAATTCCTTTACTGCAAATAAACGCGATAATAGAAAGAGTAATGAATACAATTAACAAACCACAACATGTAACAAGCGTTCTTCCTATATATTCACTTTTCCAATAATTAATCGGTTTTTTCCCCTTCATCACATTCACCTGCCTGAATAATTCAAACGAATAGGACTGGCTACATCATAGCCAGCCCAATATTTAAGATTACTCTAATTCAGAAATTGGAATATAACCCATTTCTTTTACTTTCGCAGCGAATTGATCGCTTTTTACAAAATCGATGAAGCCTTTCACAGCATCTTTTGGCTCACCTTTTGTAACCATATATTCATAAGACCAGAATGGATATTTTTGCGCTTTGATATTTTCGATCGTTGGTTCTGCACCGTCAATTTTTAATGTTTTTAAAGCATTGGCCTTGTCTCCAACTAAATAAGACATCGCAATGTAGCTGATAGAGCCTGGCGTAGAGTTAATGGCTTGTTCTAGCGCACCTGAAGAATCTTGAACTGTACCGATGCTGTCATTCACTTTTACATCTTTCATCAATGTTTTTTCAAATGTTGCACGCGTTCCAGAAGAGGCTGGTCTGTTGATTACGTTAATTTTCTCATCATTTCCGCCAACTTCTTTCCAGTTTGTAATTTTTCCTGAAAAGATGTCTTGGATTTGTTGAACTGTTAAAGAATCTACTTTTACATCTTTATTTACAACTAACGCGAACGCGATACCTGCTACTTTATTGTCAACTAATTCTCCTGCTTTCGCTTTATCTTCGATTTTTTCTGCTGATGGAACATCGGAGTTACCAATTTGAACTGCACCAGCTGCTACTTGGTTAACACCTGTGCCGCTTCCGCCACCTTGTACTGTAATAGATACGTCTGGATATGTTCCCATGAACTCATTCGCTGCTTCTTCAGCAAGCGGTTGAAGTGCTGTAGAACCTGCCGCAGTAATTGTTCCAGAATATGCTTCTTGTTTCGCTTCTTCTTTCTTACCTGCATTTTCCTCGTTGGACTTGTTAGCAGTTCCACATCCAGCAAGTGACCCCGTAATGAATAATGCAGCAATTGCTAGTTTTAGATTTCTTTTTAGCATCATTTTACCCTCCATCTTTTTTCTATGTCCCACGTACAAGGTCATTGTAGCGAATAATTTTTATGTCTTTATTAAGACAATGTTAATTTTAAGTAAAGTCATTAACCATTTTATGTTAACTATTGCATGATAAAATTGATTCTTACAAAACGAAGACATATTTTACTTGGACAAGCATACATACTTAAGTATAAGAACGTTTTGGAGGAAAAAAGAATGAAAAAATTGGCGAGTATGCTCGTCTTATGCTTGGTGATATACATGATCTATCATGACATAACGAAAGGAACATTGCCGACAGCCGCAGAAATAAAAACCGTTCATGTTCATTCGACGAAAACAAAAGCAAAAATCAACATAAGCTATCAAATCATCAAAGTAAAAGCAGGGGACACTCTTTTATCGATCGTAGAAAAACAACAACATGCCGCTCTTCCTGTTTCCATTGAACAATTAATTAAAGATTTCGAAGCACTTAACCCCGGTACTCAAGCAGACTCCCTGCAAATCGGAAAAGCATATAAATTCCCTGTTTACAAACGGTAAAGAGTTACGAATTTCTTGTCAATGGTCCATGAACATTGTTAAAATAGTTCAGAAGGTGACATGAACTTGTTTCTAAAGGAGCGAATGTTTTGTGAATGAAATCATCCATCGTTCGAAAACTCGTCCCGTCCGCGTCGGAAATTTGACGATCGGCGGGAGCAACGAAGTGATTATTCAAAGCATGACGACAACCAAAACACACGATGTAGATGCAACGGTTGCTGAGATAAAACGGTTAGAAGAAGCAGGCTGCCAAATCGTCCGCGTCGCGTGCCCAGATGAGCGGGCAGCCAATGCCATTCCGGAAATTAAAAAACGGATTAACATTCCGCTTGTTGTCGATATTCATTTTGATTACAAATTAGCGCTAAAAGCAATTGAGGGTGGAGCGGACAAAATTCGCATTAACCCTGGAAACATCGGTCGTCGCGAAAAAGTCGAAGCGGTGGTCAAAGCGGCAAAAGAACGTGGAATTCCGATTCGCATCGGCGTCAATGCCGGTTCATTAGAAAAACGGATTTTAGAAAAATACGGCTATCCAACTGCGGATGGTATGGTCGAAAGCGCCTTATACCATATCAAAATTTTAGAAGACCTCGATTTTCATGACATTATCGTTTCACTAAAAGCATCCGATGTTCGTTTGGCGATTGAAGCGTATGAAAAAGCGGCACGAACGTTTGACTACCCGCTTCACCTCGGCATTACTGAATCCGGAACATTATTTGCCGGAACGGTGAAAAGCGCCGCTGGGCTTGGTGCGATTTTAAGTAAAGGGATCGGAAATACGATTCGTGTTTCTTTAAGTGCCGATCCTGTCGAAGAAGTAAAAGTAGCAAGAGAGCTATTAAAAACATTTGGACTTGCTTCGAATGCAGCGACACTTATCTCTTGTCCAACATGCGGACGCATCGAAATTGACTTAATCAGCATCGCTAATGAAATCGAAGAATATATCGCGAAAATTAAAGCACCGATTAAAGTGGCGGTGCTCGGTTGTGCCGTAAACGGTCCGGGGGAAGCTCGGGAAGCGGATATCGGCATCGCCGGAGCGCGCGGAGAAGGATTATTGTTCCGCCACGGTAAAATCGTCCGCAAAGTTCCAGAAGAAACGATGGTCGAGGAATTGAAAAAAGAAATCGATAAACTCGCCGAAGAATATTTTGCCAAACAACAAGAACAACAATCACAAAAAGCTTGACGCATGATGCGCCAAGCTTTTTGTCTAATAATAGAACGGTAAGATGAACAATTTAACTATAATCGACACAATCCCGATGCCGATCGCCCAAGCGCCTAATGTTTCGGCACCGCGTCGACGTGCGATAAAGCCGACAATAATCCCTGCTGCTCCTAAAATAATCGGCATCATAAACAGGGAAATAATTGAAAGAGCAAGCGCTACCCAACCAAGTCCTCTTCCGTTTGCTCCTTCGACGTCATCTCTTTCATCATAACGACGAATCGGTTCTGCGATTTCCGCAGACGTTTCTTCCATAAAATCAGGCTCTTCATTCACTTTTCCTATTGATTGCACGTAACTTTCGTTATACGTGCGATTGCGATCATCGACCATGCTTTTTCCCTCGCTTTCCTTAAGTAAGGAGCATTTATTAGTATGGTTAAGCTACATAAAAGTATGAATGCGAATGTTTTCATAACAAGGAAAAACACGATCGATATGTTACAATATAGAAGAATGATGACATCAAAGGAGTGCTTAAGGTTGGCAATGAAAAAACGACTCGGAATCGACATTGACGGAACAGTCACATGTCCAAGTACATTTATCCCTTATTTAAACAAATCATTTCAAAAAGAGCTGACACTTAATGATATTACGCAATATGATTTAGCGCCATTATATGATACGACCGAAGAAGAAATCGACAAATGGATGGAAAAGTATGAGTCCATGATTTATGAACAAGCACCGCTCGCTCAACATGCATTAGAGGTAATTAACAGCTGGAAAGATAAGTATGAATTATTTTACATCAGCGCTCGTGGAAAACATTTATACGATATTACCGAACAATGGTTTAAAAAAAATGGCGTTCATTACCATCATATTGAATTAATCGGCTCTCACGACAAAATTGAAGCGGTCAAAACATACAACATCGCCGCGTTTTTTGAAGACAAATATGACAATGCATGTGATATCGGGGAACAATGCAATATTCCTGTCATTTTATTTGATACACCGTATAATCAAGGTCCGCTTCCGAAACAAGTGATTCGCGTTAAAAATTGGATCGAGGCAAAACAGCATATTGATGCGCTTTTACCATAAAATAAAAGGGATATCTCTTCGTTACGAGATATCCCTTTGACATTCCGGGCATTTTCCGTATATTTCAAATTTATGGTCAGATACTTCATATCCTTGTAAATGTTCCGTTAACTCATTCATCGGACAAGTCGCAATTTCTTTTGTTTTTCCGCATTCCATACAAATAAAATGGTGATGATGATGCGCGGTGCTGCATTTAAAACGGAAATGTTTTTCTCCAGATAGCTCCGTCATTTCAAAAATCCCAAGTTCCACAAATAAAGATAAATTGCGGTAAATCGTATCAAAACTTAATCCTGGATAATCATCTTTTAAAGCATCTAATACATCTTTTGCCGTTAAATATTTATTCGTTTTTGCGAATAACTGCAGCATATCTTCTCGCTTACCTGTATGTTTAAATCCTTTTTCTTTCATCAATTGAATTGCTTCCGTGACATTCATTTTCCCTATCCCCTTCTCCATTTTTTCCATATAATTGCTATAAGTAAAATGAATACGGCAAGCATGACAATCGTTCCGCCTGGCGCTAAATCTAATTCATACGATAACATCAATCCGGCAATGACCGATAGTTCACCGAATAAGACCGAATACCCGATGGCTTGTTTAAATCCTTTCGCGATGCGGATGCTTGCCGCAACCGGTAACGTCATTAACGACGAAACAAGCAAAATGCCAACAATTCGCATCGATGCCGCAATGACAAGCGCAACTAAAACAATAAACACAAAATGAATCATTTTCGCACGAATACCTGATGCGACCGCATATTCTTCATCAAACGAAAGAAGGAACAATTCTTTGTATAATACCCCAATCGTCACCATCACCACACACGTAATCGCCAAAATGACCCATACATCTTGGCGGCTGACCGCGCTGACGCTTCCAAATAAATACGAAAATAAATCCGTATTAAACCCATCCGCAAGCGAAATAAAAATGACGCTTAGCCCAATTCCACCTGATAATATAATCGGAATCGCGAGCTCTTGATAATGTTTGTAAACACTGCGCAACTTTTCGATCAACAGCGACCCAGCAACGGAAAAAGTCATTCCCATGTAAAGTGGATTCAAGCCGACAAAAGTGCCGACCTTTTTTTCCAACAGCAAACTCGCGGCAATTCCTGCGAGTGTCACATGGCTGAGCGCATCGGCAATGAGCGACAAACGGCGGACGACAATAAATACCCCTAATAAAGGTGCGACAAACCCAATTAGCACACCCGCAAAAAATGCATTTCGCAAAAACTCATAGTGAAACATCGCCTCAAACATTGTTTTAGCTCCTCCATTAATGTTGGTGAGAAAGCACTTGAAGATGGTGTCCGTAAAAATGTGATAACTCATGCTCTTGTAACTTGGCAAATTCATCTGCTTTCCCATGGAAATATAAATGTTTGTTTAAACAGGCAACATGAGTCACTTTTTCAGTAATCGTTCCGATATCGTGCGTTACAAGGACAAGTGTAATGCCGAGATGGCGATTTAACTGTTCAAGCATGTTATAAAAATTTTGGACATGATGTACATCGACACCGACCGTTGGCTCATCTAAAATGAGCAATTCTGGTTTGCTGACAATCGCTCGTGCAATAAACACTCGCTGCTGTTGACCGCCAGACAGTTCACCGATATTTTGATGGCAAAATTGGCTCATCCCGACCGCTTCAATCGCTTCAAGTACCGCTTGTTTCTCTCTATTCGTCAAAAAGCGAAATAACCCAAGCTTTGCTGTTAGTCCGCTTGCTACCACCTCATAGACCGTTGCCGGAAACCCTGTATTAAAACTGTTTGCTTTTTGCGAAACAAATCCGACACGATGCCAGTCTTTAAACAAAGAAATCGGGGTGCCAAATAAATAGATGTTGCCTTTTTGCGGCTTCAATAACCCTAATATACATTTTAACAACGTCGACTTCCCCGAACCGTTCGGACCGACTAACCCTAAAAAAGCTCCTTTTGGCACGGAAATATTGATATCTTCTAACACATTTTCTTTTTCATAACGAAAAGATACGTGCTCAATCTTTAATATATCTTCATGTCCACCTGTCATAACATTCCCACCTGTTTACACTAAAATTAAGAATGATTACGATTTATTCATGAATGTAGTATAGCCAAAAGAACGCCATTTGTAAATGAAACTGTTTAGTGAATCGCTGATTTAAACTTCGCTCCTCTTACTTCGTGTGTATTCATAATCGTAATAAACGCATTCGGATCAATTTCATACACGATCGCTTTGAGTTTTGTCACTTCAAGTCGCGTCACCACCGCGTAAATGACTTCTTTTTTCTCATCGGTATAGCCACCCTTACCAACTAATTTCGTCGTCCCTCGTCCTAATCGATGTAAAATCGCGTCCGATACTTCTTCATATTGATCGGAAACGATAATCACTGCCTTCGTTTCATCTAATCCTTGAATAACGGTGTCAATCGTTTTAAAGGCAATATAATACGTCATGACGGAATACATCGCTTGTTCCAGACCAAATACAAACGCGGCCCAGCTAAAAATAAAAATATTAATAAACATAACAAACTCACCGACGGAAAACGGTAATTTTTTTGTCATTAAAATTCCTAAAATTTCTGTACCATCTAAAGAACCACCGTGACGAATGACAAGACCGACCCCTATCCCTAAGCTAAGACCGCCAAACACCGTTGCTAAAATTGGTTCTTCTGTTAATGGGGCAAAATGATGAAATACTCGCTCCATCAACGCTAAACAAATAATTCCAAAAATGGACGAAAACATAAACGTTTTCCCGATTTGTTTATATCCGTAGTACATAAATGGAGCGTTCAATAATACAACAAGTGTCGCAAAATTCAATATCGACCAATTCTCTGGTAAAACGTAATCCAAAATAAGGGATATTCCGATAATGCCACCATCAATCATTTGATTCGGCACTAAAAACCGTTCAATCGAAAGAGCAGCGAGCGATGCACCGATGAAAATAAGCAGAAGACGATAAATGACATGTCCGATGCTTTCTTTTTTATGCTGTTTCTGTATCAAACCGGCTCCCCCCTTTTCACTTTTCATTTTATTATAACATAGCACCTTCTACGCCCACTTTTCATACGATATATATAAGGAGGAGAGGTGGATGAATATTTATCAACAAATTATTAATCAAAAAATAAAAACCATTACCCCTGAAGAGCTTGTTTCGTACAGTGAAGATTATGGTATTTCTTTAACCATTGAGGAGGCAAAAAAAATTATTGATATCGTACGCCATAATAAAATCAATATATTTGATTCACAAGAGCGAATGAAATGGGTTCGGGAACTCGCGAAAATTACTTCTCCACAAACGGCAAAACAAGCAAATGCGCTATTTTTAAAATTTATGAAAAAAAAATAACGAAAGAAGCGATCTCATGCTCATGGAGATCGCCTTTTTCATTTATGATTGCATGATTTTCGTTCGTACATCTTCATCAAACGTTTGTTGGCGTAACATCGCAATCTCAAATTTGTACGGTGGCTTTTGATTGTTCTTATCTTCACCGACATACGGCGTTTCTAAAATTTTCGGAATGTCAGCAAGTTGCGGATGATGAACAATATAATTTAATGCTTCAAATCCAATATGACCAAAACCGATATTCTCATGACGATCTTTTCGGCTGCCACGCGGATTTTTACTATCGTTAATATGAAGCACTTTTAATCGTTCGAGTCCAATAATTTTATCAAATTCTTCTAATACACCATCGAAATCTTCAACAATGTTATAACCGGCATCGTGAACGTGGCATGTATCAAAACATACAGATAACTTGTCATTATGTGTGACACCATCAATGATTTTTGCCAATTCTTCAAAGCGGCTGCCGCATTCCGAGCCTTTTCCGGCCATTGTTTCAAGGGCAATTTGGACAGTTTGCTCACGCGTTAACACTTCGTTTAATCCCTCAATAATTTTGCGAATCCCTGCTTCTATCCCTGCACCGACATGAGCACCGGGATGAAGAACGATTTGTTTCGCGCCAATTGCTTCTGTCCGTTCAACTTCCGAACGTAAAAATTGAACACCTAGCTCAAATGTCGCTGGATTGGTTGTATTGCCAATGTTAATAATATAAGGGGCATGAACAACAATTTCTTCAATGCCATGCTCTTTCATATGGGCACGTCCCGCTTCGATGTTTAGCTCTTCAATTTTTTTTCGCCTTGTATTTTGCGGTGCACCTGTATAGATCATAAATGTATTTGCCCCATAAGAAACAGCTTCTTCGCTGGCCGCTAACAACATTTTTTTGCCGCTCATCGATACATGCGACCCAATTTTCAACATTTCTCGTCTCCCTTTCTACACGATTACACCTTATTTTTTCTTTAAGCGGCGCAACCGTTTTTTCTGCTTTTCGATTTCTTCTTGTAGCTTTTTCTTATAACCAGGTTTTACTTGTTTCGGTTTTTTGACGACTTTTTTGACAAGTTGTTCGAGCTCCCCTTCTTGTTTGATGCGCTTGCTTCGCTGATTCCATACTGGAAGATCGACCCATTCTCCGCGCACGAGATCGCGATGGAGAAAGTCAATTCCCATTTTCTCTAGTTTCGTTAACGCATCTTGGTCGGACGGTTCATAAATGGTCGTGGCAATACCTGTATATCCAGCACGCGCTGTGCGACCAACACGATGTACGTAAAACTCTAAATCACGCGGCAGTTCATAGTTAATGACATGACTTACTCCTTGGATGTCAATCCCCCGCGCTGCTAAATCGGTTGCTACAATATATTGAAACTCGAGATCGCGAATTTGCTTCATCATTTTTTTTCGTTCTCTTGGGGTTAAATCCCCATGCAAAATCCCAATTTTCAATCCTCTTTCGCTTAACGCATCCGCTACTTCATCGGCCATTTTTTTCGTATTCGTAAACACAATCGCTAAATACGGATTGTACGAAATAAGCATTTCGTATAATAGTTTCAGTTTGTCGCGATGACGAAGCGGCACAAGAATATGTTCAATCTTTTCAGCCGTTACTTGCTTTGGATCGACATGAACATATTTCGGGTTCTCCATATACTTTTTCAAAAACGGTTTCAGCTTTTCGGGAATTGTTGCTGAAAACACTAGCATTTGTAACTCTTTCGGCATTCTTGCCGCAATTTGGTCGACATCGACGATAAATCCCATATCAAGCATTAAATCGGCTTCATCAACAACAAGCATTGAGGCCGTATGCACAAACAACGCTTGCTCACGGATTAAATCGTTAATTCTTCCAGGTGTTCCGACAACAATATGCGGTTGTTTTTTTAGTTTTTCAATCGCTTTCTGCTTATCCGTTCCACCGACAAAACAACGGGCAACAATTGGCTGATGATCTGGGCAATGTTTCGTAATTTTTAATATTTCGTGATAAATTTGTGTCGCTAACTCGCGCGTTGGGGCCGTAATCACCGCTTGCACTTCGAAACGGTTTGGATCGATTTTTTCAATAATAGGCAATAAATACGCATGCGTTTTCCCCGTTCCCGTTTGCGATTGCCCGATCACGCTTTCCCCGCGAAGAATGCTTGGAATGAGTCGCTCCTGAATTTCAGTTGGTTTATAAAATTGTAACTGTTTAATCGCCTCTATGATAAAAGGTTGAAACGAAAACCGTTCAAATAATGTTTCCTTCACGTTCACTGCTCCTTTCTATCACGTTGTACCGTCAAATAAACCCGATTTACCATTATAGCTGATTTTCTGCATCCCCCGCAACATTAGGCACTTGTCTAAACGAAAAACACTTTTCGTGATATTCGCATAATGTATGGAAGAAGCATTGTTTATATATATTTCCTTGAAAGGAGGAAAAAGATGATGATTCGTAGACCCCCAATGTTTCCCCCGCCCCCGACTCGTTCATTTCCGCTAATGAATGCATTCCCAACCCAGCCCATTGCTCCACGGCCGGGACTTGGTGGTTTTCTAGCAAGATTATTCTCTAGAGGTCCAGCGATGCCTCCTACCCCTTCTGGATTCATGATGCCAACGCTTCAAAATGCCGCTGCTGGCGCTAGCGCTAGTACTGGCGGAGGCTTTACCGGTATGCTTACCAACGTACAAAAAATGCTAGGTGTCGCGCAAAACGTCGTTCCGATGGTTCAACAATACGGTCCACTTGTCAAAAATCTTCCCGCAATGATGAAAATGTGGAAAGAACTAAAAGCGACGGACGATGACGAGAAAGAAGAAAAAGAAGAAAAGCAAGAAGAGAAACGAGAAAAAAAACAATCCCCACCCGCTAAACGTGATGTACCAACTGCAAAATCAACCACACAAGAAAAACAAACGAAAGATCCAAAACCGTCTAAACCGAAACTGTATATTTAGTTCTTCTTTGTATTCTCCCTCTTTCTCCGCTATAATGAAAGAAGGCAATAAAAGCATTCTCTCCATATGGTGGAGTGAAGGAGGAACATAAAGATGGAAGTCATTAAAATTACGCCGCGTGGTTATTGCTACGGTGTCGTCGATGCAATGGTCATCGCAAGAAATGCGGCGTTAGACCCTACGTTACCAAGACCGATCTATATTCTAGGAATGATCGTTCACAATAAACATGTGACAGACGCGTTTGCCGAAGAAGGGATTATTACCCTCGATGGAGCAAATCGCTTAGAAATTCTTGAAAAAATTGATAAAGGAACCGTTATTTTTACCGCTCATGGCGTTTCTCCTGAAGTGAAAAAGCGCGCCCGTGAAAAAGGGCTTGTGACAATTGATGCCACGTGCCCAGATGTGACGAAAACGCACGATTTAATTCGCGAAAAGCTCGCCAGCGGTTACGAAGTCATTTATATCGGGAAAAAAGGGCACCCTGAACCAGAAGGAGCCGTCGGCATCAATCCAGAGCGCATTCATCTCGTTGAAACGGTCGACGATGTCGAGCGTCTAGCGATTCGTAGCGAAAACATTATGGTCACCAACCAAACGACGATGAGCCAATGGGATGTTGCTCATATTATGGAAAAAGTAAAAGAAAAATATCCACATGTTGAAATTCATAAAGAAATTTGTTTAGCGACACAGCTTCGTCAAGAGGCCGTCGCGGAACAGGCAAAAGAAGCTGATGTTACGATTGTCGTCGGCGATCCGAAAAGCAATAACTCCAACCGTCTTGCCCAAGTGTCAGAAGAGATTGCCGGAACAAAAGCGTATCGCGTCGCAGATGTAACAGAAATCGAGATTGACTGGATTAAAAACGCCAAAAAAGTAGCTGTCACAGCAGGCGCTTCGACACCAACCCCCATTACAAAAGAAGTCATTGAATTTCTTGAACAGTTTGACCCTAATAACCCAGAAACGTGGAAACGCGAACGAAAAGTGCCGCTTCATAAAATTTTACCAAAAGTTAAAGCAAAACAAGAAAAATAAGAAAATAACAGCCGATATTCTTCGTATCAACAGAATATCGGCTTCTCGTTTTTTAAATAAAGGTAAACGGATCCGTATGTACTTGCGAAACATACACTTTTGTTTCATATTTTTGTTTGGAAAATTGTTGTTCTAAAAAGCGAGCCACTCCTTGTTTCATCACCTTTTCGACGTTATGTCCAGGGTCCACGACATTTAATCCAATCATCATCGCATCGTGGGCCACATGGTAATATAAATCCCCTGTCACATATACATCGGCACCACTGAATTTCGCTTGTGAAATATATTTATTTCCGTCCCCGCCTACAACCGCTACTTTTTTCACCTTGTCATTTACGTTCCCGACGACGCGTACCGCTGGAACATCAAGCGCTTTTTTTACATGCTCCGCAAACTGCGCCAGCGTCATCTCTTCAGGTAATCGCCCGACTCGTCCGAGTCCGAATACACGTCCTTTATTTTCTAACGGATAAACATCATAAGCAACTTCTTCATAAGGATGCGCGTTTAGCATCGCTGTAATCACCTTTTTTTGTAACGAAGCGGGAAAAATCGTTTCAATACGCACTTCTTCCACTTTTTCAAGCGTTCCTTTTTCACCGATAAACGGATTAGCTCCCTCTTGCGGCAAAAATGTTCCAATGCCACGGCTGTTAAACGTACAATGACTATAATTTCCGATATGACCCGCTCCCGCGTTTCCAATTGCTTCCCGAACCACGTCTGCATGCGTTTCTGGGACATAGACGACTAATTTTTTTAACGCTTCCTCATACGTAGGAATCAGTACCTCGACTTCTTGTAATCCGAGTGCTTCGGCTAGCCAGTCATTCACCCCGCCCTCGGCAATATCTAAATTTGTATGAGCGGCGTAGATGGCAATATCATGCTTTATACATTTTTCGATCATACGCCCTTGGGCTTGATCGGTGACAATTTGCTTAAGCGGACGATAAAGCGGTGGATGATGGGCGATAATTAAATCCACGTTGTTTTCGATGGCTTCATCCACCACTTCTTCTAACACATCTAAAGTAACCATAACCGTGCGAATAGGCTTGTTGAGCGTCCCGATTTGTAGCCCGATTCGATCGCCTTCCATCGCTAGATGTTTCGGAGCAAATTGCTCGAACAGTTGAATGACTTCATATCCGTTTGGTATTTTGGTCATCGCAGCGCCTCCTCTACTAACTGAATTTTTCGTTCTAACTCTTGTTTTTTCGCCATGCTTTCAGCAGTGGTCGCTTTTTCGGTTAATTGTGCCACAATATGTTTCCAATGGGCAACTTCATGCTGCCATTTTTTTAAAAATATATCATTCCGTTCTTTCATAAGAAATGGTCCTAATAAAATTCCTGCTTCAATATCGTCATACGGTTGTTGGCCATCGCCTTTTTCGACTACGAGTACCTCGTAAATTTGTTCATCTTCCTCCAAAATGCGTTCAGCAACTAACTCCCAATCATTGTCCATCAGCCACTTTCGAACGATGTGGGAGCCGACATTTGGCTGTAAAATTAACCGCTTTACTCCATCTAGTTTTTCTTTTCCATTCTCTAAAATATGTTTGATTAATGTCCCACCCATTCCGGCAATCGTAATACAATCGACTTCATTCGGCTCAATAACAGCAAGACCGTCGCCTTTTCGTACGGAAATGACATCACGTAGCCCGGTTTTAGCAACTTGCTGCTGCGCAGAACGAAACGGTCCGTCCGCTACCTCTCCAGCCACGGCCATCGTAATGTAACCTTTTAAATACGCATAACAAGGCAAGTACGCATGATCAGAACCAATATCGGCTAACTTTGATTGTTTTGGTATAAAAGAAGCAACTGTTTCTAGTCGCTTCGATAGCTTTAACTCGTTCATCTTCCTTTCACCACCACAATGTTTCTTTGCTTATTGTACCATAAACAAAAAATCCCTTCACCCAAGGTAAAGGGATTTTTTCATTATTGTAATTTTGAAAGCCATTTTGCCATTTCATCCGCTTTTTCAGGCGGGACAAGACCTGGAGGCATGTTGCCGCGACCATGTTGAATGACATCTTTAATTTGGTCCAATGAAAGCCGTTTACCCACACCTTTTAATGACGGACCAACGCCACCTTCATAGTTAACACCGTGACAGCCGCTACATGTTTGTTTATAAAACTCTTCCGGGTTCGCTGCGGCCGTTTGCTCTGTTTTTTCTCCCCCTTTTTTCTCTTTTGCAAGCTCGTCCGCATCGCCAAGCCCTTTAAATGAAAGGGCAAGTGTAAGACCGATCCCAAATACCATAATGAGTACAAATGGGATCAATGGATTTCGATTCATGTTTTTACCTCCCTTATGTATCACCATTACTCCTAAAAATGTAAACGTTACAAACAATTTTATTTTACTGTAAATTATGAAGAAGGAAAAGCCCTAATATACAATCTCGTTGAAAATCGTCGAAAAAAGACGTACATCATCTAGAAAAAAAAGGATGCACATAACAATATCATTCCGAGTACTCCAGAAATCGTAAAATACAAAAAACGAAAACGCATTCCTACAGCAATCCATAATAGACAGTTTAAAAAAATGATAAAAGCGGTGATTCCTTTCCCTTCTGGAAAATAATAATCGCTCACTTGAATAGAAGCAAGGAACAATATAAGTGCTCCGCTAATCAGTGGAAGATGCACAAGTTTTGTTTCTTTTCCCCACATCCAAACTCCGATTACACAAAAGATGAAAAAAAGAGATAAAAGGAGCATTTGCAAAACGAATGACAATTCAGTAAAATAAATGACAAGAATAGTCGCTGGCAGTAATAGACAAATAAAAATAATGAAAGAAACGTATGCAAAATGACTCAAGCGACCGAAGCGAGAAACATGAGAATTTCTCTGGTTAGCAGCCCCTTCTGTATAAAGAGCTAACAAATAATCGCAGTATTGTTCTGGAAGAAGGCGAGAGTGCTTCCAATATTCGATTTCTCGTACAATGATTTCGCGTCGTTTTTCGTTCATACTCATCGGCCTTTCCTAATGAAAATAAAAAATAGTTTACTTCTATTGTAAGAAGTAAACTATTTGTTGTAAATCATTACTCTAAAAAGTCTTTTAACCGTTTGCTGCGACTTGGATGACGCAGTTTTCGAAGCGCCTTTGCTTCAATTTGGCGAATGCGTTCTCTTGTCACGCCAAACACTTTTCCGACTTCCTCGAGTGTGCGCGTGCGTCCATCATCTAATCCAAAGCGTAAGCGAAGCACATTTTCTTCCCGGTCCGTAAGCGTATCTAACACATCTTCAAGTTGTTCTTTTAATAATTCATACGCAGCGTGTTCAGATGGAGAGGTCGCGTCTTGGTCTTCGATAAAGTCGCCTAAGTGCGAATCGTCTTCTTCACCGATTGGCGTTTCAAGCGACACAGGCTCTTGCGCAATTTTTAAAATTTCACGCACCTTCTCAGGAGTTAAGTCCATCTCTTCTGCAATTTCTTCCGGAGATGGCTCACGACCAAGATCTTGAAGTAATTGTCTTTGCACACGAATCAGTTTATTGATCGTTTCCACCATGTGAACAGGAATGCGAATCGTCCGGGCTTGGTCAGCAATCGCACGCGTAATCGCTTGACGAATCCACCATGTCGCATACGTACTAAACTTATATCCTTTGCGATAGTCAAACTTTTCAACAGCTTTAATTAAACCCATATTTCCTTCTTGAATTAAATCAAGAAACAGCATGCCACGACCGACATAGCGTTTTGCAATGCTCACAACAAGGCGAAGGTTCGCTTCTGTCAAACGACGTTTCGCTTCTTCGTCGCCTTGCTCAATTCGTTTCGCAAGCTCAATTTCTTCTTCAGCCGATAACAATGGAACACGTCCAATTTCTTTTAAATACATGCGCACCGGGTCATTAATTTTTACGCCAGGCGGTACGGTTAAATCGTTTAAGTCAAACTCTTCTTCCTTCGTAAGGTCATCTAAATCCGGATCGTCGTCTAAATCAGATTCACTGATTACATCGATGCCTTGCTCAGCTAAGTATTCATAATATTCATCCATTTGATCAGAATCAAGGTCAAATCCAGACAACCGTTCGGCAATCTCTTCATACGTTAAAACACCGCGTTTTTTTCCTAATTCCACTAATTGTTCTTTTACTTGCTCTAGTGTTACATCAGAGTCGACTTGTTTTGAACGAGCTGATTTTTCAGCCATTTCGTCCCCTCCTTCTAAGACTTTCAAACAGAGTATCATGAAGTTGATAACAACTTTTTCATTTCGATAATTTCTTTCGCAATGCGGGCAGCTTTTAAAAAATCTTTTTGGCGTTCCGCTTCAATTTTTTCCTGTTCTTTTTCCTTTAGCTTTAACCATTTTGGATAATTCAACACATGTTTGATATAATCGTTTAGCTCTTGATTAGAAAGATCTTCGTTAATGAGCATCATCGATAACTCCGTTACTAACGGTTTTAAATCATCAGGCAAACGTGCAAGCAAAGCACTGACATCTGGTTCATTTCCTTCCTCATAAAAGGCGTATATATACGCAGCGATCGCACGATGTTCTTCAATATTGAACTCCCCTTGAATCGCTTGCTGAACGGTTAGGGCAACATCCCGATTCCGAAGCATATGCGCAAGCAACATCCGCTCGGCATTATGAAACGCTGGAAGAAGTTTTTTTTGTAACGGTTGTCGTGTCACTACCCGCTCTGGAACGGTATGGTTATTTTTTTCTTTCGTTGTTTTATAGCGCTCTAGCTGTTGCTGCAAGGCAGACAGGGAAAGAGAAAATTCGTTCGCTAGCTGTCGTAAATAATAATCCCATTCAATCGGGTTAGATAATTTGCTAATTTCTCGTAACACTTCTTCAATATAGCGAATTTGGTCACTTTCGTTTTGTAAGTTTTTCCCTCTTCGCAAATACGCCATCTTAAAGGTCATGAACGAGCTGCTTGCTTCAATAATGTCACGCTGAAACCGTTCAGGACCATATTTCCTTATATATTCATCCGGGTCAAGACCGTCGGGAATTGTAGCAATTTTCACATAGCAGCCCGTTTCTGATAACAATTCAGCTGCGCGAAACGTTGCTTCCACTCCGGCCGGATCTCCATCATAACAAATCACTACCGATTCGACATTACGCCGAAGAATGCGCGCTTGTTCCTCTGTCAAGGACGTTCCCATCGTTGCTACCGAATGAGCTACCCCGGCTTTTACGGCAGAAACGACGTCAGCAAATCCCTCAAATAAAACAGCTTGCTGATTTTTCCGAATATGTAAGCGCGCTTGATAAAAGTTATATAAAATTTTTCCTTTATGAAAAATCAACGTTTCTGGACTGTTTAAATATTTCGGTTGTCCTTCTCCTAAAATCCGTCCAGAAAAAGCGACCGTTTCACCTTGATGATTATGAATTGGAAACATAATTCGATTGCGAAAACGGTCAACATAATCGCCATTTTCTTTACGAATCAAAAGTCCTGCTTTTTCCATCAACTCAAGTGAAAAGCCGCGTCCTTTTAAAAATTTCGCAGCTAAATCCCATGAGTTAGGCGAATAACCAATTTCAAATTGCTCAATCACTTCACGAGTAATCCCACGTGCTTGTAAATAATCAAACGCTGTTTGCCCCTCTTTTGTATTTACGAGCAAATGATGGTAAAATTTCTTTAGAAGCTCATGAGCTTCCATCATTTTTTTCGCTTCGCTCGTTTCCGTCTGTCTTTCTCGTTGACCATCGAATGCTAGGTGCGACAAATCAATATTCGCTCTTGATGCCAGCCGCTCGGCCGCATCGATAAACGAAATGCCTTCTATATCCATAAGAAAAGAAAACACGTTTCCTCCCGCACCACAGCCAAAACAGTGGAAAATTTGCTTTTCAGGAGAAACGGAAAACGACGGTGTTTTCTCCCCATGGAACGGACACAACCCAAAATAGTTACGTCCTTGTTTTTTCAGTTGGACATAATCACTAATGACATCAACAATATCGACAGAACGACGGATCGTTTCAATCGTTTCTTCGGGAATACGGTATCCCATACGAACAGCTCCGTAATCTTATTATTCTTGACCTATGCCTGTTTTCCTGCGAGTTTCGACAAAATTTTTTCAAAACTTTTTAGAAACGCGTGCCGTTCCTCATCGGAAAAGCGTTTCGCCCCCTTGGCATACACGCCTTGCCTTCGTTGTTTTGCTTGAAGATAGCGGATATAGAGAATATGATCCATTTCTTTTTCCTCATATACTTTTCCCCGCGGTGAAACAACGTAAATGCCGCGGTTTACTAGCATGCTCGCTAGACCTATATCTTGAGTAACAACAACATCGCCTTTCAGCGCATGATTCAAGATATATAAATCAACGGCCTCTCTTTCCGTATCTACATATACCCATTTCATTTCTTTAGAAGGAGAAAAATGGTTATATGAAGATACAAAAACACTTTCTATATTAAATTGATGAGCAAGAAGGAAAATTTCATTTTTTACTGGACAAGCATCTGCATCGACAAAAATAGTCGTCTGCCATTCGTTATGTCCCTTAAATTCTACATGATTCTCGAAAATCCTGCTTTTCCCTCCTATTTTATAAACGAATTTTGTCGAAAAAGATTGACCTACTCCTCTTGACAATAAACTATAAATAGTTTATTCGTTCTATACGCACTCTAAACCTATTTTGTGCATTTTTATCACAATTTTTTATTATAATACAAATGGTCAGAATATGCTATAAAAAAATAAAAGCACATTTCACAATATCGTGAAAGTGCTACAGTTTTCTCTTTTTCATAATAATATTCGCTGTTTCTTCTACCGCTTTGTTTGTGACATCAATGACATCACAGCCGATTTTTTTGACCACTTCATCAAAATAATTAAGCTCTTCTTTAATGCGGTCCATATTGGCATAAATCGCTTTATCGTCCAATCCGAGCGCTTTGAGTCGTTCGCGGCGAATAAAGTTTAATTTTTCTGGGCTAATTTTTAAACCGAAACATTTATGTGGTGACACTTTAAACAACTCTTCCGGCGGCTCCACTTCCGGCACAATCGGAACATTGGCCACTTTCAACCGCTTATGGGCTAAATATTGCGAAAGCGGGGTTTTTGACGTACGTGAAACACCAATGAGTACAATATCGGCACGTAAAATTCCGCGAGGGTCACGCCCATCGTCATACTTCACCGCAAATTCAATCGCTTCAATTTTTTTGAAATAATCTTCATCTAATACACGAACTTGCCCCGGTTCATAGCGCGGCGTCATTTCAAACAAATCTCGCATTTTCTCAATGAGCGGTCCGATGATGTCGTACACTTCCACCCCTTCACGTGCAGCTTCTTTGATAAGAAACTCGCGCATTTCCGGCACAACAAGAGTAAAAGCAATAATGCCTTTGTTCATTTTCGCAAGCGCCACTACTTCCGCTAATGTCATTTTATCCTCGACATACGGCACTCGCTTCAATTGAATCGAAGAACTATTAAATTGACTTGCCGCTGCTTTAACAACTAATTCAGCGGTTTCTCCACCTGAATCGGAAACCACGTATACGCAACGTTGGCTCATCTCAATCCCCCTCAAAGCAAATCGTCTTTTACTAACGCAACGAACGCTTTTGTCATGTTCGTCTTTGTAATTCTTCCGATAACCTCATATCCTTTTTCTGTTTTTTTCACAACCGGCATCGCATCAATTTGTTTTTCGATCAATCGCTCGGCGACATCAATGAGCAAATCATCTTTATAACAAACTGTAATATTCGGCATTCTAGTCATAATAATATTCACAGGAATCGATGTTAAATCTTGCTTGCCGATGCTTGCTCGCAATAAATCTTTCCGTGAAAGAACACCAACTAATAATGACTCATCGTCAACGACAAACAACGTTCCGACATCCTCAAGAAACATGGTCACAATGGCATCGTACACGCTGACGTTCTCATTGATCACCACTGGAATGGACTGATAGTCACTCACTTTCATTTTTTTAATTTTATCAGCAAGAAGTTGAGAGCCTGTCTTTCCTGTATAAAAATAGCCGACTCTCGGCCTTGCTTCTAAATATCCAGCCATTGTTAAAATCGCCAAGTCGGGACGCAATGTCGCTCTCGTTAAATTTAACTTTTCCGCAATGCTTTCTCCCGTAATCGGACCATGGTCTTTCACAATTTGTAAAATTTGTTCTTGGCGTTTATTTAGTTCGATTGTCACTCACCACCTTACTAAAAGCTAAAAAAGGTTATACTCAATGAAAATATTATAACTTAATGATGTGTTTTGCAAAGGAGAAATTGTGAAAATTCATTTTGTTCAAAAAAATACCATTCAAACTAAAAACAGAAGAAGCCTGTTATATAGGCAGGCTCTCATCATTGTAAATGATTTTTTAATTGTTCCATTTGGTTTAAAAATCGTTTTGTTTTTAATGTAAGTCCTGAATATTCGTCATAATAGGCGGAAATGACGTGGTGTAGTTCTTTTTTTGTTTCGTCTTTGACCGAAATTTTCCCTAACCTTGATAAGTCGAGATAGTAAAAGAGCCTTAGCAATTTAACCGCAGCAGGAGAAAGAGGGAAACGGTGGGGATCTTTATGTTCACACCGATGACAAAGAAATCCCCCTTCTTTCATTGAAAAAGAAAATTTTCCTTCCGTCTGCTTACAAACGGCACATCCATCTAATGTAGGATACAATCCCATTACATTTAACATTTTCATCTCATAAATGTATGTGAGAATCTCTAAATCAAGACCGTCGTTCATATACTTTAATGTTTGGAGAAGAAGTTCAAACAAATAAGGATTTTTTCGCTGTTCTTCCGTGACTTTATCGGTCAACTCCACGATGTAAGAGGCATAGGCCGTTGCAAAAATGTTTTCGCGAATACCTCTCATCGTGTCAATCGCTTCTCCTTGATGCAAGCTCCCTACCCCACGGTTCTTTTGAATTAAGTAATGACCGTATGTAAACAATTGTGTAACAGCAGAAAGGCGGCTATTTGGCTTTTTTGCCCCACGAGCCATCGCAGCCACCTTTCCCCATTCTCTTGTAAATAAAGCCACGATTTTATTTGTTTCTCCGTAATCAATCGTTCGGAGCACAATCGCTTCACATTTTTCAAACAATATGATCACCACCAAGCTGGAAAAGCAGCTTAGAAAATCGGCTGGTCCATTTCCGTTAGCTCTTGCTCTTGCTCGTCACTATTAGGTTGGTGCTCCTTTTCAAGCTCTTTAAAAAGGAGATACGTGTCGATATTGCCGGTTTGGCTAAACAGCTTCCACGTAAACTCTAGCATCGAACCACACCTTTCCGCCTGCAGCATAAGCTTGTTATTCGACCTACTTATAGGTTGGCCTTGCTACCAAACATTTATGTTACGTAAAATTTGTCAATATTCGTCTTCCCTAAACCCGAAATCACGCAGCTGTGATAATTTATTGCGCCAATCTTTTTGCACTTTTACCCATAACTCTAAAAATACTTTGGAGCCAAGCAACGCTTCAATATCCATGCGAGCGCGTTGTCCAATTTCCTTTAACATTCGTCCTTGTTTACCGATAATAATTCCTTTTTGTGAGTCGCGTTCCACAATAATCGTCGCTCCGACATAAACCGTATGGCTATCTTCACGTCGCTCAATCGTATCAATCACGACAGCGATCGAATGTGGAACTTCTTCCCGCGTTAAATGAAGAGCTTTTTCACGAATGAGCTCCGCAATAATAAATCGTTCTGGATGGTCAGTAATTTGATCAGCTGGGTAATATTGCGGTCCTTCCGGCAAATATTTTTTAATTTGTTCGATTAATGTTTCGACGTTGTTTCCTTGTAAAGCCGAAATAGGGACAACTTCAGCAAACGAGTACAGCGACTTATAGTGATCAATAAGTGGTAACAGTTCATCAGGATGAACTTGGTCGATTTTATTGACAACTAAAAATACAGGCGTATTCACTTCTTTGAGACGCTCAATAATAAATGCGTCTCCGCGACCAAATCCTTCTTCCGCATTGATCATAAACAAAATTAAATCGACTTCTCTTAGGGCATTTTGCGCCACTTTCATCATAAAATCGCCAAGTTTATGCTTTGGCTTATGAATTCCTGGTGTATCAATAAAAATAATTTGTGCGTCGTCTGTTGTGTACACACCTTGAATTTTATTACGAGTCGTTTGTGGTTTATCGCTCATAATGGCGATTTTTTGACCAATAACACGATTTAAAAACGTCGATTTCCCAACGTTTGGTCTACCAATAATGGAAACAAACCCTGATTTATAACCTTCTCTATTCATGCAAAACCTCCGCTGAAAATGCTTCTGGTAATAGTTTTTTCACAGTAAGTTCTGTTATATCACCATTTATATTTGCCAAAATCACCTTCATATTTGATGGGCATAGTTCTGAAATAACTTGGCGACATGCCCCATAAAGTGATACCGGACGGGAATAACCGCCAACGCCACGTATTCTCGGTTTCTTTCCGAATAGGCTTTACATAATGCCGTTCGTTCTGCGTAATTATACATGCTATCCGCTTCATTCTCAATGTTGCAGCCGCGGCATATTTTGCCGCCTTTTGTCAATAAAACAGTTTAAACATTTTCTCCTGCTTTTTTGGCTTTCCCAGTATGTTCTCCCTTTTTTAAGAGGTAAAGCCGTTTCTCTTTTTATTTTACAAGAAATTCGTAAAAATTTCATCTATCTTCATATAAATGTAACAGAAAAATTAGAATTTTCTTATTTTTGTAACATTAAATGCGGCAGAAAGATGATGATTCCAATCATAACAGAAATAATCGCAAATACAAGAACGGCCCCAGCCGCAATATCTTTAGCCGCTTTGGCTAACGGATGAAACTCGTTTGTCACTAAATCAACAACACGCTCTATAGCCGTATTCACCATTTCTAAACTAATGACCGATCCTATCGTCAATAACAGAACAAGCCATTCTATTTTGGAAATACGGAAAACAATCGCAAGGAGGATCGCGATGAAAGCGAAAAACAGATGAATTTTCATATGTTTTTCTTCTTTCACCGCTGTTATAATCCCCGTCCACGCATATAGAAAACGTTTCCATCTCTCTTTCCGTTTTTTCATCTTCTAACGCGTTAACCCATATTCTTCAAGAATTTGTTTTTGTTTCGCGAACATTTCTTTCTCTTCTTCTTCGGTTTCATGGTCATAACCTAATAAGTGTAAAAAGCCATGCACCGCTAAAAATCCGAGTTCACGCATAAAGGAATGACCGTATTCTTCAGCTTGTTCTTTTGCTTTTGGAACGGAAATAATAATATCTCCTAATAAAGGCGGCATATCAAGACCAACAATTTCTACTTCTCCATGGCCCATTTCTTCAAGAGCGAATGAGATGACATCAGTTGGCTGATCTTTACCACGATAATCGCGATTAATCACTCGAATTTGCTCATTATCAACAAACGAAATACTGACTTCTGCTCCATGCGGAACTTGTTCTACTTCCGCTGCATAATTCAACAATTTTTCAATCATTTTCACTTGTTCTTCCGTGACTTCATTCGTTTCATCGATAAAATCAATGTGTAATCTCATACTTGTTTCACCTTTTCTTTCGAATATATGCCAAATTCTCTACATATGTTTTTTACACTTACTTGCTACTCGCTGACAAAAATAGACCCATACACTCATACGATGGGTCTTACATTCAAATTATATACCTGCTTGGTCATACGCTTCAATAATTTTACCAACAAGCGGATGGCGGACGACATCGGTTTGTTCTAAAAACACAAACGATATCCCGCTAACGGTAGGCAAAATGTCTTTCGCCACCGCAAGCCCGGATTTGACCCCTTTCGGTAAATCGACTTGCGAAATATCGCCTGTAATGACCATTTTCGAGCCAAATCCTAATCTTGTTAAAAACATTTTCATTTGTGCTGGAGTCGTATTTTGTGCTTCGTCTAAAATGACAAATGCATCTTCTAACGTACGACCGCGCATATAAGCAAGAGGGGCGATTTCAATCGTTCCTCGCTCGATGAGACGTTGCGTATGGTCTGCCCCTAGTACATCATGAAGAGCATCATAGAGCGGACGTAAATACGGATCGACTTTTTCTTTTAAATCACCCGGTAAAAACCCTAAGTTTTCGCCAGCCTCCACCGCCGGACGCGTTAAAATGATGCGCTTGACATGACCGTTTTTTAACGCATGAACCGCCATGACGACCGCTAAATATGTTTTTCCTGTCCCTGCAGGACCGATCCCAAAAACGAGGTCATGTTTTTTAATCGCTGTTACGTATTGGCGTTGACCTAGCGTTTTTACACGAATCGCTTTTCCTTTCGCGTTTTTTGTAATTTCCTCTTCATATAATTCAATAAAATAGTCAAGCGTTCCGCTTTTAGCCATTTGAATCGCATACATTACGTCCCGCTCACTAATGGAAATTCCTTTGCGAATAACGACTAATAAATGACGCAAAAGGTCATCGACGAGCTGAACTTGTTCGGAAGTGCCAGATACACTCACCGACTCTCCTCTTGTCACAATCGAAACACCGAGTTCTTGTTCTATTCGTTTTAAATGAACATCGTGAATGCCAAAAAGTGCAATCGCTTCGTTTGCATTTTCTACTTGTTGACTAATCGTTACTAACTCTTCTGACATCCTTTAGTCTCCTTGAACGATAGGTTGTGGTATTCCAATATTTTCAATGACTTGATAATGTACCTCTACTCTTACTTTACCATTCTCTTTCGTTGCATGCAAAACCTTTTCTTCTTTAATGGAAGCGTCTTCCTCTAATTTTGCTTTCAATTCTTTTCGGGCAATTTCTTTTGCTTTTTGAAGCGCTTCTTCCCATGAGTAGCTTCTCTTTACTTCCTCCGTTTCCCGATAAATGACTCGCTCATAAAAAATCGGCAATTCCCATCGCCAAAAGCGAAACGTTTTTTTCTGATCGTCGATTTTATAATGGGAAAACGGTGGCTTTTTAAATCCCCAGACTGGAATAGAAAAGTGTTTCATCTTTATATAATGTTTTTCTACATATTTTCCTGTCAACACATGAAACGTTGTTTGTAGCGGCAGGACAACCGTAGACTTGTACCATGTTTCGCCAAAAATTTTTCCACGCGCTGGCACAAGTTTCGTTTGTCCTTCTTTGCCGATAATACCGGAAACTAAAATTTGTCCTTTTGTCACATGGTCGTGAACAGAGACGAGCGGTTGCCCTTCTTCAACAAACATGTCCGTAATAACGGCCTTCTTTTTCGCAACTAAATGACGGATACCGATTTTTTCTGGCTCCTTCGGTTGCTTTTTTTCAACGACTTGAAAATAAAAAGTGGTTCCCCTTAATTCGACTCCGACCCATGTAATCGTCTCGATACGATCCGTCAATTTTCTCTGAATGGTTTCAGGGTCGTCAACGAGAAATTGAAACGCTCCTTTTTCAACCCCCATTTGTTTTAATTCCTTAAGTATTCGATATTCCGTTTCTGGTTTTGCTCCTTTAATTTGAATATTCCACACCATATTAGAAAGTAAAAAGACAATAATAAAAAATAAACACATTCCGACAAAAAAGCCGCTATTCGTGAGCGTTTTTTTCAGTAAAAACGGAAGACCGTTTTTTCCAATAAAATAAAGCTTGTAGCCGCTTTTCCGAACAACAATGCGCACGTTCGGTACGTCTTTTAAAAAAATAAAAAAAGTTGCAACATCTTCGCTATGTTTTTTTACATTCCAAACAAAAATGCCGTTTCTTAAACAAGCATTAATAAATCGTTCTACTCCTCTTCCTTGCACTTTCACTCTCACGCTACCTGATAAAAAGTTCAGCCACTGGTTCTTCATCGTTTTCCCCCCGAAACGCTATTCATCTAAATATATCACATGGCTAATTTTTCCTTCTAACAAAATTTCTTCAGGTAAAATCGTTTTAATGACAAATTGCTCGCCTCGAACAAGGAGCTGCCCTTGTTTTAATAGCAACCGTAATTCTTTATCGCTAAACGTTAGTAAGCCACGATGATTTTCGATATAAATATGTATTTGTCCAATCATTGTAATACGGGGAAGGTCCATAACAATATCAGCGGGTAGTTCTAATTTATTTGTTAACCAACTTCTCATTTGCTGTCGCCATTTTTTCATCATCAAAAGAACCCCCTTTCATCTCATACATATGAGAGAAAAGGGGGTTGTAGCACATCATTTTTGCGATAAAAATAATAAAAAAGGGCTGTTTCGCTATTCGCGAAACAGCCCTTTTTATGCTTTTTTAGGACAAATGTTGTTGAACAAGTTTGTTGACGAGAGAACCATCCGCTTTTCCTTTTACTTTCGGCATGATTGCTCCCATGACTTTTCCCATGTCCGCTTTGGAAGAAGCACCTACTTCCGCAATCGTTTCTTTAACAATTTGCGTAAGTTCTTCTTCTGTTAGCTGTTTTGGCATATATAATTCAAGTACGCGAATCTCTTCTTTTGTTTTTTCCACAAGGTCTGAACGACCAGCGTTTTCGAATTCTTGGAGGGAGTCTTTACGCTGTTTCAATTCGCGAGAAAGAACTGTCAGCTCTTCGTCTTCAGACAATTGGCTTTTGCCTAGCTTAATCGCTTCGTTTTGCAATGCCGCTTTAACCATCCGAATGACGGAGAGTTTTTCTTTTTCTTTGTTTTTCATCGCTTGTTTCATATCATCATTTAAACGCTCAAGAAGACCCATAAATACACCCTCTTTTAATACTTGCGCTTTCTAGCCGCTTCAGACTTTTTCTTACGTCTTACGCTTGGCTTTTCATAGAATTCACGCTTTCTTGCTTCTTGTAACGTACCTGTTTTTGAAACGGCACGTTTGAAGCGACGAAGAGCATCTTCAAGCGATTCGTTTTTGCGAACGATTGTTTTTGACATCCTACTTCCCTCCCTCCGAACAACACCACTTACATTTGTGTTACTAAACATGTACTTGTCAATTATAATATATACAATATTTGAGGTCAACTAAAAAAACTGTCATTGTCTCTCTTCCTTGTCCATACAATATGGTGAAAGGGGGAGAGAACAAGTGGCGCAACTATTGATATGGTTTATAGTTTACGTGTGTATTTTCTTACTTGGAATGTTCATGATGAAATCTGGTCTTTATGTACTTTCTGGTCACCGGTTGAAACAATGGTTATTGCGTTTTACGAAAACCCCTTTGCAAGGTTTTGTGACAGGAACGCTTATCACCGCTTTACTGCAAAGTAGTTCCGCGATGATGGTCATTACAGTTGGTCTTGTAACCACTGGTTATTTAACATTTCGCCAATCCATTGGTATTATTTTAGGCAGCAATATCGGATCGACAATAACAACAGAAATCATTACTCTTGACTTAGGAGCAAGCGTCATTCCAATGTTATTGTTTGGAGCGTTTCTCGTCTTTTTTATTCGCCATCGTATGGCTTATAGCGTGGGAATGACCCTTGTTGGTCTTGCTTGTTTATTTTTTGCGATGGACGGATTTAGCCAACTTGCCGAACCGCTGTCTACTTATCCGATTGTAAACGAATGGTTACGAAAAACCAATGACTCCAACTTACTCGGAATTATCATTGGAACAATTTTAACGTCGATTATTCAATCAAGTGCAGCAACCATCGGGATTACAATGGGATTTCTCAATGAACAATTGTTAACATTACCAGCTGGCATCGCCATTCTTCTCGGAGCCAATATCGGCACATGCGTCACCGCCCTTTTAGCAAGCATTGGCTCAAGCACAGAGGCGAAGCTGACGGCTTATACTCATTTATGGTTTAATATCGTTGGAGTATTTGTTTTTTATTTTTTGATTTATCCATTAGCCTCTTTTGCCAAAGCGCTCGCCTCTGCACCTGACGTCCAATTAGCTCATGTAAGCGTGCTGTTTAATGTCATTTGCTCCGTTGTCGCTTTACCGTTTACCCGCTTAATCGAATCGTTCATTCTTTTTGTGCATGGAAAAAGACCAAGCTCATAGCTTGGCCTTATCCTTGTTAATTAATAATCTGTTGTCGCTGTTTTTCCTTGAACAATTGCAACTCCAGAGCTTGCGCCAATGCGAGTTGCTCCCGCTTTAATCATTGCTTCCGCTCCTTGAAGGTCGCGAACACCGCCAGATGCTTTCACACCGATTTCAGGACCAACTGTTTTACGCATAAGCGCGACGTCTTCAACAGTTGCACCGCCTGTTGAAAAGCCAGTTGAAGTTTTCACATAGTCTGCACCTGCTTTTACGGCTAACTCGCAAGCTCGCACTTTTTCTTCTTCTGTAAGCAAGCATGCTTCGATAATCACTTTCACAAGCGCTTTTCCTTTTGCCGCGTCAACAACCGCGCGAATATCGCGCTCCACTAATTCGTCATTGCCATCTTTTAGCGCACCAATGTTAATAACCGTATCAACTTCCGTAGCACCTTTTTCAATTGCATCTTTCGTTTCAAACGCTTTTGTTTCCGGCGTGTTAGCTCCTAACGGGAAGCCAATTACTGTACACACTTTTACGTCAGTGCCTTTCAAAAGTTCCGCCGCTGTCGCTACCCATGTTGGATTGACACAAACGGAAGCAAACCCATATTGTTTAGCTTCTTCACACAATTTCACAATTTGCTCTTTTTTTGTATCTGCTTTTAATAATGTATGGTCAATCATCTTTGCAATGTTTGTTGTCATATCCCAAAATTTCTCCTTTCTCATAAAGAGGTCTGACATCTATCATCATACCATTATCTTTTAAAAAAAGCGAGTTATTAGCATAGTTTATGCCTAGATTTTTATTATAAACGCAAAAAACCCAGCCTTTCTAAGCTGGGTTACGAACTTAATTTTATTTTTTCAGCAACATCGTCGACAACAACTCGCACGAATTCCCCTTCGTTGTACGGATAACCTGCTTTTGTAATTTTCACTTTCACAAGTTGTCCAACCATCTCTTCTGTTGCCGGGAATTTCACTTTCAAATAGTTGTCTGTATAGCCGACATATAAGCCACTTTCTGGATCTTCTTTGTATCGCTCTTCCGGAATGACCTCGAGTACTTGTCCTTCAAATTGTGACGCATATTCTTTCGCCAGTTGGTCAGAAAGAGTAATGAGACGATGGACGCGTTCATTTTTCACTTCTTCATCGACTTGATCCGGCATTCTCGCTGCCGGTGTACCCGTCCGTTTTGAGTATGGAAACACGTGAAGTTCAGAAAAACGTTGCTCACGAATAAAGTGATACGTTTCCATAAATTCTTCTTCCGTTTCACCCGGGAAGCCAACGATAACATCGGACGTAACCGCTAGCTCAGGAAATACTTCGCGCAATCGTTTCAAGCGCTCGGCAAAAAATTCCGCCGTATATTTGCGACGCATTCGCTTTAAAACAGTATTAGAACCAGACTGAAGCGGAATATGCAAATGACGAACAATCTTATTAGAATGGCGTAATACATCAATCACTTCATCGGTAATTTGGCTTGCTTCAATCGATGAAATGCGAAGTCGTTTTAAGCCAACAACTTGTTCGTCGATATCACGAAGTAATGCCGCAAAATTGTAGTCTTTCATATCTTCGCCATAACCGCCTGTATGAATACCAGTTAAGACGATTTCTTTGTAGCCCGCATTTACAAGCTGCTGTGCTTGGCGAATGACTTCTTTCGGGTCGCGAGAGCGCATCAATCCGCGCGCCCATGGAATAATACAAAACGTACAGAAATTATTGCATCCTTCTTGAATTTTTAATGACGCACGCGTACGGTCGGTAAATGCCGGAACGTCTAGCTCCTCAAACACACGCGCTTTCATAATGTTGCTTACCCCGTTAATTGGCTGACGCTCTCGCTTAAATTGCTCAATGTAATCAAGCATTTTGGCACGGTCCTGTGTCCCGACAACGATATCAACCCCAGGGATTGCCAGAACTTCCGCTGGAGATGTTTGCGCATAGCAGCCGGTTACGCAAATGACCGCATCTGGATTTTGACGAATCGCGCGACGAATCACTTGGCGGCTTTTTTTATCGCCTGTATTCGTTACAGTACATGTATTAATCACATATACGTCCGCTCGGCTTTCGAAATCTTTTCGTTCGTAGCCGGCTTGTTTAAATAATTGCCAAATAGCTTCTGTTTCGTAATGGTTTACTTTACAACCTAATGTATGAAACGCAACTGTTGACACCGTTCTCACCTCACATTAATTCCCATTCATATGATGCAGCTGCTAATACGTAAAGGGGCGCTGTTTCCGTGCGCAAAATGCGTGGACCGAGACTACAAGATAAAAAGCCATTGTCATGTAGCAAGGAAATTTCTTGTTCAGAAAAACCCCCTTCTGGTCCGAACAAAACGAGCAGGGATTGCCCCGGTTTTATTTCACGCAATACTTTTGCTAAAACTGCTTTTTCTCCCCTTTTCGCTTCTTCTTCGTAAGCAACAAGTCGATAATCTATCGTCACAGCAAATTCAATTAACTCGCGTATCGTCATCGGTGCATAAACGTCCGGAATTCGAGCACGTTGCGATTGTTCCGCCGCTTCTTTCGCAATTTTTTTCCATCGTTCCAGCTTTTTTTCCGCTTTTTTGTCTTCCCATTTTACAACAGAGCGAGCCGCCAAAAAGGGAATAAACGAGAAAGCGCCAAGCTCCGTGCCTTTTTGAATGACAAGTTCTAGTTTATCCCCCTTCGGCAGCCCATGAGCAATATAGATATGAATAGGGAGCTCCGTTTTTTCTTCTATCCATTTTATAATACGGGCAATTACTTTCTCATTGGTAATTTGTTCAATTTCACACAATGCTGCTTCGCTATTTTCGTTACAACAAATAATCTCGGCTCCTTCGCTCATGCGCATCACACGCACGATATGATGATAATCATCGCCGCTGATTGCCACGCATCCACCATTCAAAAATTGGTTGTTTGATACAAAATAACGTTGCAACGTTCCACCTCATTTTTCCACTTTTCTTGCAATATAAGCAACCCAGTCTTCCATTACTAACGTTTCTTCAATAACAAATCCCGCTCTCACGAAACTATCTTTGACCTCTTGTTTTTTCGCTTGGATGATTCCTGATGTAATAAAATATCCGTCTTGTTCTAGGAGACCATACGCATCGTCAACAAAGCGTAAAATAATCTCAGCTAAAATATTCGCGACAATGACGTTAACCCTAGTTTCCACGCGATCCAATAAATTATTTTGCGAAACCGTCACGATGTTTTGAACTTTGTTCAGCTTAACATTGAGTTTCGCGCTATCGACGGCGACAGGATCTAAATCAAGCGCTTGGACAGATTTCGCTCCAAGCATCGCAGCGGCAATACTTAAAATTCCCGAACCCGTTCCGACATCAATAACAGTATCCCCCGGCTTTACGCATTTTTCAAGTGCTTGGATGCACATTACCGTTGTCGGATGCGTTCCTGTTCCAAACGCCATGCCCGGGTCTAATTCAATAATGAGTTCATCGCTAGAAACGGGTTCATATGTTTCCCACGTTGGCACAATCGTAAATTTTTCAGAGATTTTCACTGGGTTATAATATTTTTTCCACGCCGTGGCCCATTCTTCCTCATTTACTTCACTAATTGTAATTTTATTTCTTCCTACATCGATATCATAAAGCATTAAATTATTAATCGCCTGTTTAATCTCTTCAACTGTTTCTCCTAAAAAACTATTGACAGGCAAATATGCTTTAATAATAACCCCTTCCTCCGGATAATCGTCTGGATTGAGTTGGTAGATTTCTCCAAAGGAAGTATCACGCTCTTTTGTTAAATCAAACGGATCTTCAATGACAACCCCACCGGCTCCTGCCTCATGCAAAATATTTGAAATCGCCTCTACTGCCTCATGTGTCGTATGAATGCTAATTTCTGACCATTTCATTTGATCTACCAACTCCGTTCCTTTCCATTATTCCCCTTTAAACGCTTTTTTTACTTTTTCAAAAAAGCTATCATGCGCTCCATGGTGCATGCTTTGACCGCCCAACTGATCAAATTCACGCAGCAGCTGCTTTTGCTTCTCCGTTAATTTTGTCGGCGTGATGACACGAACGATAACATGTTGGTCTCCGTGACCATATCCTCGTACGTTCGGCACACCTTTTCCTTTCAGACGGAATTTCGTTCCCGTTTGTGTACCAGCAGGGATTTTCAATTTTACTTTTCCATGAAGGGTCGGCACTTCGATTTCATCACCAAGAGCAGCTTGAGCAAATGTAAGCGGAATTTCACAGTAAATATCATCGCCATCGCGTTCAAAAAATTCATGCGGCTCCACGTGAAACACAATGTATAAATCGCCCGCAGGTCCACCATTGATGCCTGGTTCGCCTTGACCGGCCACCCGTAACTGTTGACCGTCATCAATTCCGGCCGGAATTTTAACATGAATTTTCTTCCGCTTTTTGACGCGTCCACTTCCGCCGCATGTCGTACACTTTTCTTTAATGAATTGTCCTGTACCGCCACAATAGTGGCACGTTCTTCGATTGACAATGCGCCCAAACGGTGTTGCTTGTTCAATGCTGATTTGCCCTGTACCGCGGCAATGAGAACATGTTTCTTTTTTCGTTCCCGGTTTCGCTCCTGAGCCGTGACATGTATCACACGTTTCTTCTCGTGGAATTTCGATGTCTGTTTCTTTTCCGAATGCCGCTTCTTCAAATGTTAAGGTCATCGTATATTGTAAATCGGCTCCTGCTCGTGGTGCGTTGGGATCACGACGCCGTCCTCCACCGAAAAATGAGCTAAAAATGTCTTCAAACCCGCCAAATCCGCCAAAACTACCGAAGTCAAAGTCATCGCTACTAAAGCCGCCGAACCCTTGGTTTGGTTCTGTATGGCCGAATTGATCGTAATGCGCCCGCTTTTGATCATCGCTTAATACTTCGTATGCTTCTTTAATTTCTTTAAACTTTTCCGCTGCATCCGGCGCTTTATTAACATCTGGATGATATTGTTTTGAAAGTTTTCGGTATGCTTTTTTTATCTCATCTTTTGTCGCATTTTTGCTTACTCCGAGAACTTCATAATAATCTCGTTTACTCATTATCATCCACTCCCGATTCACTCACATAAAGGTAATTGTAACATTTGTCTCTTTATAAACGCAATATTTTTGATGTTAAAATGATATGTCTAAAACGAATTCATACGATATTCCTTTTCATAGCAAAAAAGTCAAAGCCAAGACAGGCCTGACTTTGACTTTTTCTTAATGAACGAAGTGATGAAGTGACTGCTTTTATTTATCGTCTTTCACTTCTTCAAACTCCGCATCAACGACATTGTCATCTTTTTTGCTAGTGCTATCTGCTCCAGCTGTTTGTTGTGCTTGCGCTTGTTTTGCTGCTTGCTCGTACAACTTAACGGATAGTTGTTGAACGATTTCTTGAAGCGCATTTTTCTTCGCGCGAATCTCTTCGATGTCGTTTTTCTCTAACGCTGCTTTTAAAGCATCTTTTGCTTCTTGCGCTTTTTTCACTTCCGCTTCATCGACTTTTCCTTCAAGTTCTTTTAATGTTTTTTCCGTTGTGAATACTAAATGGTCTGCCTCGTTGCGAAGCTCAGCTGCTTCTTTTCGCTTTCTGTCCGCTTCCGCATTTTCTTCCGCTTCTTTAATCATGCGCTGAATTTCTTCTTCAGAAAGACCGGATGAAGATTTAATTGTAATCGATTGTTCTTTGTTTGTACCTAAATCTTTCGCGCGTACATGTACAATACCGTTTGCGTCAATATCGAATGTAACTTCGATTTGTGGCACACCACGCGGAGCTGGCGGAATGTCCGTTAATTGGAAGCGGCCGAGCGTTTTGTTGTCGGCAGCCATTGGGCGTTCTCCTTGTAATACGTGAATGTCCACCGCTGTTTGGTTATCGGTTGCTGTTGAGAAAATTTGCGATTTGCTTGTTGGAATCGTCGTATTGCGTTCAATTAATTTTGTGAATACTCCACCCATTGTTTCGATACCTAATGAAAGCGGAGTAACGTCAAGCAGAACGACATCTTTCACGTCACCGGCAATGACGCCGCCTTGAATCGCTGCACCAATCGCAACAACTTCATCAGGGTTAACCCCTTTATGAGGCTCTTTACCGATTTCTCTTTTGATTGCTTCTTGGACAGCTGGAATGCGTGTAGAACCACCAACAAGAATCACTTTATCGATATCGTTTGCAGTAAGCCCTGCATCTTTCAAAGCTTGGCGAACAGGTCCCATTGTGCGTTCAACAAGATGTGCAGATAACTCTTCAAATTTTGCACGAGTTAATGTTGTTTCTAAATGCAATGGTCCTGTTTCATTCGCGCTGATGAACGGCAAGGAAATTTGTGTTTGCGTTACGCCTGAAAGATCTTTTTTCGCTTTTTCTGCTGCGTCTTTTAAGCGTTGTAATGCCATTTTATCTTTGGATAAATCAATACCGTGCTCTTTCTTAAATTCTTCTACTAGATAATCAATAATAACTTGGTCAAAATCGTCACCGCCAAGATGGTTATCACCAGCAGTTGCTTTTACTTCAAATACACCATCGCCAAGTTCAAGAATGGATACGTCAAACGTACCGCCACCTAAGTCGTACACAAGGATTGTTTGGTCTTCATCCATTTTGTCAAGACCGTAAGCGAGCGCTGCCGCTGTTGGCTCGTTAATAATCCGTTCAACTTCTAATCCCGCGATACGTCCTGCATCTTTTGTTGCTTGACGTTGCGCATCGTTAAAGTAAGCTGGTACAGTGATGACCGCTCTTGTAACTGGCTCTCCTAAATATTCTTCCGCATACGATTTTAAATATTGTAAAATGATTGCGGAAATTTCTTGCGGTGTATATTGTTTTCCTTCAATTTCAACTTTGTAGTCCGTACCCATATGGCGTTTAATCGAAATAACTGTATTTGGGTTTGTAATCGCTTGGCGTTTTGCCACTTCCCCTACTTGACGTTCGCCGTTTTTGAAAGCCACGACGGAAGGAGTTGTACGGTTTCCTTCTGGGTTTGGAATAACTTTTGGCTCACCGCCTTCTAATACAGCTACGCAAGAGTTTGTTGTACCTAAGTCAATACCGATAATTTTGCTCATCTTACCACCCTCCTATGACACTATTGACTTACTTTTACCATTGCTGGACGAATAACACGATCCTTTAATTTATATCCTTTTTGCAACTCTTCAACAACCGTATTCGGCTCGTAATTGCTATCTTCTACTTGCATCACTGCCTGATGCAAATGCGGATCAAACGGTTTTCCAACCGCCTCGATCACTTCGACACCTTCTTTTTTCAAGGCCTCGACTAAAGAACGATATACCATTTCCATTCCTTGCAGAATGGACTTCGCTTTTTCATCTTCTGCCTCGATTTTTAAGGCGCGTTCGAAATTATCTAAAGCAGGTAAAATATCGGTCACTAAACTTTGCGCGCGATATTTTTCTGCCGCCTCAAATTCAAGCCTTGTACGACGACGGAAATTATCAAAATCAGCGTGTAAACGAAGATAACGGTGTTCCATGTCTTGAAGTTTTCCTTCAAGCTCGGCGATTTTTTCATTTGCAGCTGTTAGTTCATCTTTTTCCGCAGATTGTTCCTCTTCGTTTGACTGCGTCTCGTTAGAAGTCTGGTCTTGTTCTAATTCAACCTCTGAATTCTGTTCTTGCTCATATGTAACATTTTCTTGAGCTTGAACAGTTTCTTGACATTCTTTTTCCATCGGTTTCACCTCCCTTAAATGAATGAGTAAAGATATATGTATAGAAGCAAATATTCACAAGGAAAGGATGGGGTGTGTAACACCATCCATCCATTATCCAATATGACCAATGCTAACTATTTTGATACCAGTCTGTCAATACCGTCGATAAATCGGAAGCGACTCGGTTTAAAATCGTAATGACGCGGGAGTATTCCATACGCGTCGGACCAAGAATTGCAATCGTTCCCAACTGTTCCTCACCGACAGAATAAGTAGCAGTGATTAAGCTGCAGTTTTCCATTCCGCTCAATTGATTTTCCCGACCAATCGTTACTTGAATCCCTTTTTTGCTATGTTTGCGCAACAAACGGTAAAAATCTTTTTCCTCTTCAATTATCGTCATTAATGAACGAACTTTTTCAATATCGCTAAATTCCGGCTGGCTAAGCATGTTCGTTTTTCCAGCAAAAAACATTTTCTCCTCTTGCGGTACATCGAGCGTTTCGGCAATTGTTTTTAGCATGCTATCGTAGCTGTGAATATGGGTGCGCAATACATTTGCAACTTCCTTATAAATTTTATCTTTTAACTCAATAAGCGGTACACCGATTAAACGCTCGTTTAAAATGTTAACCATTTTTTCTAAATCAGACGCATTGACTGAAGCTGGAATCGTAATGACGCGGTTTTCGACATGCCCCGTATCCGTCACGATAATCGCAACGGCCGTTTCTTTGTTGAGCGGAATAATTTGAATTCGTTTTAATTTATTATCCTTCACTGCTGGTCCAAGGACGATTGAAGTATAATTCGTTAAATCGGACAAAATTTGTGCCGATTTTTGAACGAGCTTTTCTAATTCGTAAATTCGTTCAGCGAAAATGGATTTAATTTTTTTCATATCTTCTTGCGTAAGTCGTTGCGGTGACAATAGATGGTCTACATAGTAGCGATAGCCTTTTTCCGATGGCACTCTTCCTGATGAAATGTGCGTTTTTTCAATGTAGCCAAGTTCCTCTAAATCTGCCATTTCATTGCGAATCGTCGCAGAGCTGAACGAAATTTTATCTTTCTTTGACAGCGTCCGAGAACCAACAGGCTGACCAGAGCGAATAAAATCATCAATAATCACTTGTAAAATAAGCAATTGGCGATCAGTTAACAACTATCATCACCTCTGTTAGCACTCAAACAACTCGAGTGCTAAATCTATTATTAAAGTATCAAATCCATTCGCTGATGTCAACGTTTAGATTACGCCAATAAACGCTTGAAACACTTCGTTTCCAAGCAATTTGCCACGGTGGGTCAGGCGAATGTGGCTTTCCGTTTCTTCTAATAATCCTTTTTGTTTTTCAAGAGCGATTTGCTCGCCAAAAACCTCGTGAAGCGGACGATGAAATTTATCGAAAAATCGTTGTTTCGACACTCCCTCTGTTTTTCGCAGCCCTAAAAACATTTCCTCTTCCATCTTTTCCTCTTTCGTCACCGTATGGCTTTCGATATATGGAAAGTTTGTTTTCTCAACTAAATGAATATATTTTTTTAACGGTCCTGCGTTAACGTTTCGTTTGCCATTTACATAGCTATGTGCGCCAGCACCGATGCCATAATACTCTTCGTTATTCCAATACGTAAGATTATGACGGCTTTCAAACCCGGGACGTGCGTAGTTGCTAATTTCATACTGTTGGTATCCATGTATCTTCATCTGTTTCATTACTTCTTCATACATTTCCGCTTCTTCTTCTTGACTTGGTAATAGAAGCTCACCTTTTTTCATCAAATTATAAAATACTGTTTTTGGTTCAACGATTAGTGAGTAGGCGGAAATATGTTGAATATCAAGGGAAAAGGTCTTTTCAAGCGTGCGGCGAAATTGCTCAAGCGTTTGACCTGGAAGACCATACATCAAGTCAATACTGATATTCGTAAATCCAACTTCTTTTGCGGTTTCAATCGTTTGCAGTACATCGAGCTGGCGGTGCGTGCGTCCGATCTTTTGTAATAGTTCGTCATCAAATGTTTGCACGCCGAAACTTAATCGATTGACGCCCGCTTCTTTTAATAGCTGCAGTTTTTCTTTGGAAAGTTCATTCGGGTTTGCTTCAAATGTAAATTCGACTTCACCGACGGTAAATGGGAAATGTTTATGAATGCTGTTTAAGAAAAAATCGAGCTGGTTCATTTCAAGTACAGTCGGCGTACCTCCACCGACAAAAATCGTGTTAAGTTGGCGCGTTGGAAACATTTCAATCGTATGTTTCATTTCTTTTTCCATGGTCCGCAAATATTCATCAACAGGTTGTCCTTTAAAAAACACTTTGTTGAAATCACAATAATGGCAAATTTGCGAGCAGAATGGGATATGGAAATAGGCCGCTTGAATCAACATACATCGCTCCTTTTTTATCATAAAAACAAGGCTATCCCATATATGAGACAGCCCTCTTTGTTCTTATTTTTTGTCATCCATTTTTAGCACGGCCATGAACGCTTCTTGTGGAACTTCCACGGAGCCGACTTGTTTCATGCGCTTTTTCCCTTCTTTTTGCTTTTCGAGAAGTTTACGCTTACGAGAAACGTCACCGCCGTAACATTTCGCTAATACGTTTTTGCGCAACGCTTTAATAGTAGAGCGCGCAATAATTTTATTGCCAACCGCCGCTTGAACAGGCACTTCAAATTGTTGACGTGGAATTAAGTCTTTTAATTTTTCAACAATCACTTTTCCACGTTCGTACGCTGAATCGCGGTGAACGATAAAGGAGAGCGCATCCACTTTTTCTCCATTGAGAAGGATATCCATTTTGACAAGCTTCGAAGGCTTGTAACCAATTAACTCGTAGTCAAATGAAGCGTAACCTTTTGTGCTTGATTTTAAAATATCAAAGAAATCATACACAATTTCGGATAATGGAATTTCGTAAATTAACGTTACTCGTTTCTCATCGAGATATTGCATATCGACAAAGTTTCCGCGCTTGCTTTGACATAATTCCATTACAGCGCCGACGTAGTCGTTCGGAACCATAATCGTCGCTTTTACATACGGCTCCTCTACGCGGTCAATTTTTTGCGGGTCTGGCATGTTCGATGGGTTATCGACTTCAACTTCTGTGCCATCCGTTAAATACACTTTATAAACAACGCTTGGCGCTGTTGTAATTAAGTCGATGTTAAATTCACGTTCGATGCGCTCTTGAATGATTTCCATGTGTAATAAGCCTAAAAATCCGCAACGGAAACCGAATCCAAGTGCTTGTGACGTTTCTGGTTCAAATTGCAACGCTGCATCGTTTAATTGCAATTTTTCCAACGCTTCACGTAGGTCATTGTATCGCGCCGTATCAATCGGATACATGCCGCAGAACACCATCGGGTTTAAACGGCGATAGCCTGGTAACGGCTCAGCGGCAGGGTTTTTCGCATCTGTAATCGTATCACCAACACGCGTATCGCTAACATTTTTAATCGACGCGGTTAAAAAGCCAACATCGCCAACGGTTAATTCATCGACTAATTTCGGCTTTGGCGTAAATACGCCAACCTCGACAACTTCAAATTCTTTACCTGTCGCCATCATTCTAATTTTTTGTCCCGGTTTGACCGTTCCTTCGACAACGCGAATGTACGCAACGACACCGCGATACGAATCGTAGAGCGAGTCGAAAATAAGCGCTTTTAACGGCGCATCCGGGTCGCCCGTTGGTGCTGGTATTTTTTCAACAATCTGTTCTAAAATTTCATCAATACCAATGCCTGCTTTCGCTGAAGCTAACACCGCTTCTGAAGCATCTAAGCCTATGACATCTTCAATTTCTTGACGAACGCGCTCCGGCTCGGCACTCGGTAAATCAATTTTATTAATCACCGGTAAAATTTCTAAGTTATTATCTAATGCTAAATAGACATTCGCTAGCGTTTGGGCCTCGATGCCTTGCGCAGCGTCAACGACAAGAATCGCCCCTTCGCAAGCCGCCAAGCTGCGCGATACTTCATACGTAAAATCGACGTGCCCCGGCGTATCAATTAAATGAAAAATATACTCTTCTCCATCTTTCGCTTTATACTTCAATTGAACCGCATTTAATTTGATCGTAATGCCGCGTTCGCGCTCTAATTCCATCGAGTCTAGCATTTGCTCTTTCATCTCACGTTCAGAAAGAGCTCCCGTTTTCTCAAGAATACGGTCAGCTAACGTTGATTTTCCGTGGTCGATATGGGCAATAATGGAAAAATTACGAATTCTTTCCTGTCTTTTTAGTCTTTCTTCACGATTCATCTTTTTTCACTCCTACTATCCCCGAAACTACACTAGCTTTGATTATAGCAACACAATCGCCAAGATTCAATCAAAGAAGAAAAAAAGTCGGGGTTGCCCGACTTCATTTTCCTAATAGCTGTCCTAGAAGCGAAAGAAGCTGCTCCATTGCGGAACGAACGGCTTCCGCTAAACGTTTCCCAAGCTCGGAAAATAAATTAAACATTTTCATTTTTTCCAGCTTTTTTTTCTTATCGTTCAAGTCTTCGATCGCAACTTTATTCCCCATAACCATCGCTTCTAATTCACCTTTTTGATCTTTAGAGAATTGAAACACCGTTTGAAACGATGGGTCATGATATCCTTTCATTTTCATCAATCCTTGATTTGCTTGTTGCATTCCTAGTAACACTCCAAAAAAGAGAATCACAACAGCCAATAAAAACTGCATCGTAAATTTTAGCATCCTCATTCAGCTCCCTTACTGTTTTTGAACAGATGCAGGTGCTTGAACTTTTTCGGCCTGCCAATAATACTCGCTGAACGCATCAGCAACGGCAGATGTGGTTCGGAACAATTCATCAAATGTATTGTCAACACCACCAATTTCCATCAATATCGCATTTTCCGATAAATCTTGATTAAATAGTCCGTTCGTTCCCGCTCCTTTTTTCTCGATGACTCCGCGGCTAAGCCCCGGATATTTTTCTTGTAATAAATGATGAAGTTGTGTCGCTAATTGTAAATTTTTCTCGTATTTCGCATTTTCCCCACCAATAATAAAAGCGACACGAGCATAATCGACCCCGTTAATCGTTACCGTTGTATACTTTCTTCTTCGTGAGTCGCGGTGGATATCAACAAAATACTGTAAATCACGGTCATGTGCCATCGCTTCCCTAACAACTTCTCTCGACATATCATAGGATTGATAATATTTCATTCCTTTTTCTGCTAATTTTTCCTGAATATCGACGGCGCTCTCTTCCGCCCCAATACCGCGCTTTTCTAGTTCTTCCGCCAGCTTTTGTCCTACCTTTGTGACGTTAACGGTACGGTGGAATGCTAGATCGGGATCAGTTACCCCTTTCAAAGCAGGCAAATACGATTCATATGTATGTGTATTATAAATGTAGACGACTTTTTTTCCACCTGTTGTCATTTTTGGTGGCGGTACCGGTTTTTCCCCCTGATCTTTGTCGGCCTGTTGTAAATTTTCAAGAGAAGCTTCCCGTTCAGCGAGCATGACTTCGAGCGGAGGCGCGGATTCATACGGCATATTAGTATAATCCGTCCCCTCTCCTGCTACAATAATTTGGCTATCATACAGTGCAAATCCCGGTAACTCACTTCCGAGCAAACTGCGCGGATCGTCTGGATTGATGCTTGTTGCCATGCGAAACAGTATTGATGAATAATTTGTTTTTTGACGCTCTTTCGGTAAACTTTGTGAAAAGTAATGGTTTTCAAAACTAAATAAATGAATAAACGTCTCCTCAGGAAAATGATTCGTCACATTATTTACGGAAGAAGAGGAAATGCGATATTCCGGTTTTAAAGACGTCATTAAACCGACTAACGTGAACATCATCATACATCCTAAAATCGCTAAAACAATTACTTTTTTTAAGCTCGTCCCATGAACGGTGACTATTATTTGTTGAGAACGGAGCCTTTTCATGTTCTCACCCTTTCCAAGCTTGTCTACTAATTTAAAAGTATGGTCAAGCTTGAAAAGATAGAACATCTTTTTTGTCTATTAATGTGTATAAGTGCCGGTATTTCCTTGATCAATTTGCTCGTGAAGCGCCGCATTCAGACCGCTGGCAAGCAAATTTGCCATATCTTCAATAAACATGTCTACTTCTTTTGGTGTGACCATTAAATTATGACCAAGTGGCGCTAATACTTCATGAATGAGCGCGCGTTTTTCTTCCTCGTTTAACGTACCAATCATTCCAAGGAAAGTAGAACGTTGCGATTCATTTGGCAGATCTTCGTCCGTTAATTTTTTTCGTTTTCCAAACATCCATCCCGCTGGAGCAAGGGCACTAGAAGGTCGAGGTCCTTCGCGCATTTCTCGTCCGAAGTGTTTCAAAATAAAGTCAATCGTATCGCTTGTAATCGATACGGCATCGACAACCGTTGGCACGCCAATCGCAATCACGGGAATTCCTAACGTTTCTTCACTTAATTCTTTCCGTTTATTTCCTACCCCAGATCCCGGATGGATGCCTGTATCAGAAATTTGAATCGTTGCGTTTACTCGTTCAATTGAGCGCGCCGCTAATGCGTCGATGACGACGACAAAATCTGGTTTTGTTTTTTCAACGACCCCACGAATAATGTCGCTCGTTTCAATGCCCGTCGTTCCCATTACTCCTGGGGCAATTGCGCTTACAGGACGAAACCCATCTTCTACATTTTCTGGTTGGAGATGAAATAAATGTCTCGTAATCAGTAAATTTTTTACCGCGAGCGGTCCAAGCGCATCGGGGGTAACATTTGCGTTCCCAAGACCAACAACAAGACAACTAGCATCTTTCCCAATGTTCAATTTACGTAAAAAGGAACTAAATTCTTTAGCAAATACTTCCTCTACTTTTTTTTGTAATTCCGTATCGTGTTCGCGAATGCCTTGTGCTTCAATTGTTAAATATTTTCCCGCTTTTTTCCCGATCGATTTCGATCCTTCCTCTGTTACTTCGACATACGATAACTTTATGCCATCAAGCTCACGATCTTGGATGATGACTCCTTCAATATGTGATGGTGTTTCCCTTTTTTGTTGTAATCGCTCCTCAATGGCTATTTCATGAGCTTCAATGGCTAAATCCGTTCGCACCGAATACATACTTAAATCTACTGAGTGATCCATATTATCCTCCCTTTGAAACAGGTCGTTTTTATCTATTGTCACCGCTTGCTTCTTATTTCATTCTTTAAAATCACGCTTTTATTTCGAGTAAAGTATTTTTGCTTGAATAGTCTTGCATAATTGAAGTCTGTTTGATAGAATATCACTTGTTCTTGATATGTCTATATCGCTGGAGATGACAAAAGAATAACGTATATGGACAGCATTACGGAGGTGAAAGACATTGGCAAATATTAAATCAGCAATTAAACGCGTGAAAACAAGCAACAAACGTCGCGCTCATAACGCTGCTATGAAATCTGCAATGCGCACAGCGATTAAAAAATTCGAAGCGCTTGTAGAAGCAAAAGATGTAGAGAAAGCGCAAGAAGCGTTTATTATTGCTTCTAAAAAACTAGACAAAGCGGCAAGCAAAGGACTTATTCATAAAAACGTAGCTAGCCGTCAAAAATCTCGCCTAGCGAAAAAATTAAACAGCATCACGGCGTAACAACAAAAACGACCTTTTTTAGGGTCGTTTTCTTTTTTATATTTTTATATTTTTCAACTAGCAAGTAACAAATGTAGTGAACAGCGGTATACTAAAAAGAGCCTTTTTAGACAGGCTCTTTGCTCCATTTGATGAATAATAGCTCGATAATCAAACGTTTATCCATTATCCCACTTTTCATCTGATAATCGGCCTCGGCAATATCGGAAATGATATGCATTAGTTCTGTTTCGGAAAATAAAGCAGCTTGTCCCATCGCAAGTTTGACACGAAACGGATGCACTTTTAGTAAAGAAGCAATATGTTGTTGTCCATATCCTTTCGCAGCAAGCCATTTCACTTGGTATAAAAGTCGAAATTGATTCGCTAATAACGATAAAATTTTAATGGGTTCTTCACTGTTTTCAAGCAAATCATAAAAAACACGTAATGCTTCACTCGTATTACGTTGAATCACTTTTTCAACTAATACGAAGACGTTTTGTTCAAGCGTACGGGAAACAAGCATTTCGACCGTTTCCTTCTCAATCGTCCCTCCTTTTCCAACAAATAACGACAATTTGTCAAGCTCGTTGGCCAGGGACATTAAGTTTGTTCCTGCTAGCTGTAACAAGGTTTCCTTGGCTTCCTCAGCGATTGTGACTCCATTAGTGAAAACTCGCTCATCAATCCATTGGCGCAACTCTTTTTCATTGAGAGGAGCCGCAACGAAAACTTCCGCTTCGTTCATCAATAGCTTTGTTATTTTTTTCCGTTCATCTAATTTTTCATACAAACCGACAAAAATAACAATTGAAAAAGGAGATGGAGAAGTTATGTAGGCTTCTAACTTTTTTACATTATGCTCGATTTTTTCCTTTCCTTTTTCTGCTGTCAAAAAATAAGGATTCTTAATTAAAACAATACGTTTTTCACCAAAAAACGGAAGTGTTTCTGCATCTTCTATCGCTGCTTCTATCGGTGTTTCTTCACAGTCGTAAACCGACAAATTAAAATCTCGTTCTTCCTCACTTAAAACCGTACGAACGATTCGTTCATACGTTTCGTTTAATAAAAATGTTTCCGTTCCATATAATAAATAGAGGGAAGATAGTTTTTGCTTTTTTATTTTTCCCCAAAAGTCAACCACCATGTTTCTCTGCCCCATTTCTTTTTTTCAAACCGTCCATGATGAAAAGATACACTGTTTTCTTCACTTTTACAAGGGAATCGGCGGGCGAGATGAAACCGATTCCCATTTATATAAACGTTGATAAACAAGCCCTAGGACCTTATTTACCAACGGTTATTCTTATATTGTCCCACGGAAAACAGACTATTTGTGTTAACTCTTGTCAACGTAGGAAATGAACAATTGCCATATAGAATATAGATTTTTTTTATTTTTTCGCTTATACTAAAAATGATTGCATGAGGAGGGGTAACAAATGAACGAATTTGAAAAAAATGTCCAAAGTAAACGCAATGACGCGGTTGATTCCGGTGTTGGCTTTATGGTTTCATTCGGCTTTTTTGCAACAATGTTTATTATTGCGACGCTAGTTAAATATTTTGGATCGTAATGGAAAAGAGATTGCTTTGAAGCAGTCTCTTTTTTCTTTGTATTATGCTATGGCAACATGGCGGTAAAGGTTCCAGATTTTTTTGTATATATATATCGGATCGCTCCATGCTCGTCCGTTCGTAAAATCGTAATATGATGCGCTTGTAATCGCTCAATCACGTCTGGATGAGGATGGTGATAACGGTTTTGTTTCCCGACAGAAATAACAGCAAATTTAGGCATAATGGTTTGTAAAAAAGGCTCAGAAGTAGAGGTTGCGCTACCATGATGAGCCACTTTCAAGACGTCCACACGCAAATGTGGAAAAGCATGAATGAGCCGTTGTTCCCCGCTTTCCTCTAAATCTCCTGTAAACAACCACGATAACGGACCAAGCTTTGTATATACAATCATCGATCGGTTATTATCATCCTTTGTTTGCACTTCTTGCTTAGCTGGACCTAACACATAAAACGACACATTTCCAACACGCCAATCATCCCCACGTTCCACTTCCTTGACGACGATGTGTTTTTCTTTCGCAACAGAAACGAGTTGCGCTTGTAACGGATTGCTCGTTCCCCCTTTTCCAATCACTAGTTCTTTGACTGCTATTTTGTTTACTACCTCCATTGCTGCTCCCATATGATCATAATCGCCATGGGTAATGAGTAACTTATCTAATTGACGAATGCCCTTTCCTTTCAAAAACGGAATGACGACATCTTGCCCCACTTCCCATTCTTTTTTTCGTTTTTGCCAAGGCTGTTTCGGAAACGAAATCGTCCCTCCCGTATCGATAAGATATACTCCTTTCCGATACGGTAATTCGATATAAATGCAATCGCCTTGCCCGACATCAAGCAGTATGACCTCCCCATAACGATTCATATAAGGGGATACAGCATGGAACACGATAACCAACAATACATATAGCAAAGAATGATATCGTTTACGTTCCATTTGAGTAAAAGCAAACAAAATGACCAGACCATAACAAACAAGTAAAAACGAAGATGGTCTCCCAAGAACAATCGATAACGGAGCTTCAGAAGCTAAAAGAATGACCCATTGATTCGTCATCACGATGACCTTTTCTAAAGCCCATATGAATATCGAGCTAGCCGGCTCGAATACGTAATGAATGACAAGGGCAAAAAGGGAAAGCGGTAGAATAACGAAGGAATAAAGCGGAATAAATACGATATTTAATGGAAAGCTCAAAAGAGAAAATTCAAAAAAATGATATAAAAGAAACGGAAGCGCGCTCACTTGCGCAATGAATGTAGTGAAAAAGAGGCGGACGACTGATGAAGAAAATTGCCCAATCATCTTTGCGGATAAAATAAGGGCAAACGAAACGATAAATGACAACTGAAATCCTGCTTGAAATAATGTATACGGTTGCAAAACAAGCATCACCATACATGTGAAGCTTATCGCATCAAGGGAAGATATCATCGATTTTTTGTAATGAGTCAATAGGAGAATCATTGCCATCAACGAAGCACGAACGACAGAAGGTGAGGCACCAGTCATGATCATATAGATTGGGAGGAGAAAAAAGAGAAGAATCGTTGCTGTTTCCCTCGTGATAAAGCGAATGATCAAGTTAAAGCAGGCACTTACAAGCAATGTGACATGCGACCCAGAAATCGCTAATAAATGCACTAATCCAAGTTTTTGATATCCCGCAAGGAGCGAATCATCCATTTCTGCCCGTTCGCCATATATAAGCGCTTGGACAATTCCGACTGTCGAAGGAGGGAAATGTTTTTCGATCTCATCAAGTCCTTTTTGTCTCATGAAAAGCAAGGTTTCATACCATGTTAACGAAGTGGAGTGACAATTGCGAAGAGAAAAAGACTGAGGTCTTAATAACCAATGAATATGTTGAAACCGCAAATATTCTTTATAATGAAAGGCGTAAGGGTTTCGTGGAGGTTCAGGGCTTTCTAATACTCCTTTGATGGAACAAACCATACCGAGCGTAAGACGAGCAAGATCTCGTTGTTCCTGCTCACTTTTTATATGATAAACGATTTGTACTTTTTCACGTTCCTTTGTCTCACCAACGACTTTTAGTTTGTCGCCGTCTATGACAATCGGCGCAGTAAGGCGAACGGAAAAATCGGTCATGTTGTGATGAAGGATCGTATGATTTTGACTGTCGATATAAAGCATATATAGATAAAAACTGACCGTCGTCAGAAGACAGTAAAAAACAAGCGAACGTTTCCGAATGAAAAGAAATAAAAAATAGAGAAAAATAAGTAACAAATGAAAGAAACGCGGCTGCCAATATCCAACCGTTATCCCACATATGCTAGCAATCGCTACATAAACGGCATTTCCTTTCATCGCAAAAATCCCCTTTTATGTTCCCTACTGTTCTGTCATCAACCAGAACAGTAGGGGTTCATTCATTTACTTTTGAAGAAATGACAATATTTCCGTATTGAATGGTACATGCTCAACGCGCACATTCGCTTGTTGAAAAAGCTCGAGCGCATATGGATGGTTTTTATAATCTTGAGCATAGTAAACTGCCCGAATTCCGCTTTGAATAATTGCTTTACAACAATGCAAACACGGAAAATGGGTCACATATATTTCCGCTCCGTCTGTCGGTACTCCGAATTTCGCGCACTGAATGATCGCATTCATTTCCGCGTGAATCGTGCGAACACAATGATTGTCGATGACATAACACCCCTCGTCGATACAATGAGCACCACCGGCAATCGAGCCGTTATATCCTCCGGCGATAATCCGTTTATCGCGAACAATCGTTGCCCCAACGGCCAATCGTGTACACGTGCTACGTAACGCCAGCAAATGACTTTGCGCCATAAAATATTGATCCCATGTAATCCGTTCCATCCTTGCCTCTCCCCTCATAATAATCGCATATAAGACTAGTTTAGCGAGCAGAAAAAAATGCGTCAATTTCGCTAGCGAATGATAATTTGCTCTTTCATTTTTTCTAACGATTTCTCACCAATTCCTGTCACATTTAATAAGTCTTCGATTTTTCGAAACGGACCATTCTCCTCACGGTAAGCGATAATCGCTGCTGCTTTCGCAGGACCAATTCCTTGAAGTTGCTCGATTTCCTCAAGTGAGGCCGTATTAATATCTATTTTCGGCTTCTCTGCAGGAGAAGAACTCGATGATGGCAACAACGGCACATTCGTTTCTCCACGCGCCGGAACATAAATCATCATTTCATCATATACTTTTGCCGCTAAATTCACTTTTGTTTGATCCGCTTCTTTTGTAAAACCTCCCGCCATAGCAATAACGTCTTTGACGCGCGCTGTTTCGTTCACCTCGTATACCCCTTGATGAACAACAGCCCCTTTGACATCAACAAATATTGATGTCGTTTGTACTTGTTCCTCTTTTTTCTCCTTTGATACGGCTGTCTCTTCTTTTGACGATACATCCGCTATCGCAGAAAACGATGATTCTTGCTCGTGTCCCCTGCTTACGAAAACGATGATAGCAATAGCAATGAGCAATAAAATGATCAACCATCGTTTCTCATACTTTTTTACAGCTTGCCACACGCGCAACCATCCTTTCTAAAATGAGGCATAAAAAGAATCGGTCATTCATACATATCGTTTAGAGGAGAGATACGAGTTAGAAAGCTAGGGAGGGGGGACAAAGAGTGAAAATCGGAATGATTGGTACAGGAAATATGGGGAGGATTTTAATTGAAGCATTTTTAGAGTCGAAAGCAATTGCTGCAAACGAACTCATTATTACAAATCGTACGATTGCAAAAGCGATCGACATTCAGAAAAAGTACGCTGACCTACAGGTGGTCACAAGCGCAGAAGAAATAGTGCAACAAGCAGCGATTGTGTTTTTATGTGTCAAACCATTAGACATTCACCCCCTTTTAAAACGGCTATCTCCTTATTGGACGGAAAAGCATTGTATCGTTTCTATTACAAGTCCTATTACCGTTAAACAACTTGAATCGGTCGTTCCTTGTCATGTTGCACGGGTAATTCCTAGTATTAACAACCGGGCACTTTCTGGAAGTTCGCTCATTACGTTTGGCAATCGTTGTGAGGCTCATTATCGAGTATATATAGAAAATTTATTTAAACACATCTCTGCTCCTTCCTATATTGACGATGAAATTACGCGGGTAGCTTCCGACATCGCAAGCTGCGGTCCTGCGTTTTTTAGCTACTTACTCCAACGTTTTATCGATGCAGCTGTTCGAAAAACAAACATTCCAAAAGAAATGGCCACAGCGCTAGCAAGTGAAATGATTATCGGCTTAGGGGAATTATTAAAAAAAGGGGTATATACGCTTCCTACATTACAAGAAAAAGTGTGCGTGAAAGGTGGGATTACTGGGGAAGGGATTACAGTGTTAGAAGCTGAGTTAGGAGATATATTTGAGCATATTTTCGAAAAAACACACGCCAAATTTAACGAAGAAATGGAGAAAATAAAAAAGCAATTTAATCATTGAATTCGATAAAAAAATGAAAAATCCTTCTTTGAATCAAAAAATAGGGTTCAGACTCAGCGTCTGAACCCTATTTTGTCTACAGTCTGAGCTGTCCACACATGCGGACAGCTCATTTTTTCGCAACAAAGAAAATTCTCTCCGCCGTATCGCTCGGCGGTTTGTCCGTAAAATCAGCACTCACCTCAAGCACCGTAAAACCGGTAGAAATCAACCATTGTTCGTATTGGGCGATATCGTATGTGCGCTGTACGTGCACTTCATCATATCGTTCGTATCTTTCGTCTCTTTCGCGAACGAAAAACGTTAATTCATGCTCGACACTATGCGGTGTCTCTAGAGGATAGCATGTCCAAATATAGCTAATATGCTCATCGTTGCTTGTAAACGTCGCACCTTGAAAAACATGATCCATTTTATAGATGGAGTGAACATCAAATAATAATAATCCACCTTCATGTAAAAGCTCGTAAATGCGCGCAAACGTTTGTTGAACTTCCGCTTCGTTTTGCAAATAATTAAGCGAATCACAAAAAATCATTGCACAATCAAATGGTGGAAATCCTTCTAATTCGGTCATATTTTGTTGAAAAAATTCGAGCGATACGTGTTGTCGTTCTGCTTTTGCTTGTGCAACAGCGAGCATATTTTCTGATAAATCAACGCCGGTGACATCGAATCCGTCTTTTGCTAGACGAATTGCTAACTCTCCTGTTCCGCACCCAATATCAAGCAAACGCTTCGTTTCTTTTCGTCCGTACATTTGTGTTTTATTTTTCACAAACGCTTGCCATGCGTCATACGGTGCTTCTTTCATCAGTTCATCGTACCAATAGGCAAACGATTCATATGTCATTGTTGTAAATCACTCGCTACATCTTCAAGCGGTGCATCGCCCCAAAGACGTTCTAAATTGTAATAACTGCGCTCGTCTTTATGGAAGACATGAGCGACGACGTCTCCTAAATCGACTAAAATCCATTTCGCTTCTTCAAATCCTTCTAAACGTTTTACAGGAATTTGTTTTTCTTCTGCTTTTTCTTTAATTTCCCGCGCAATAGCTTGCACTTGTTTTTCTGAATTCCCATGACAAATCATAAAATAATCGGCAACGAGAGAAATTCCTTTCATGTTCAATGCAACGATGTTCTCTGCTTTTTTTTCATCCGCTGCTTGAACAACTACACGTAAAATGTCTCGTTCTGTCATTCATCTATTCCTCCTTTATGTCCATAATGAGTGAATTGTACGTATGAATCGTATCCGGATAAATCGGCTGATTTTTTTTCAGTAAAAATTGAATCGTGTTTTGCAACGCTTTGATAAGCGCTTTATCCAAATCTTGTTGTGCTAACTCGCGCACCTCGTCCACTCCCGGAAAAATGCGACCAGGTTCAATATAATCGGCAACATAGACAATTTTTTCAAGCAATGTCATATTGGGACGTCCAGACGTATGGTAACGAATCGCATTTAAAATGTCCTCGTCTTGAATACCGACTTCCGTTTTTACTAAATAAGCGCCAACAGGAGCATGCCAAAGCTCTGTGCTATAAACAAGCAAATCGTTTGGCATATTTTGTTCTAAAATAATTTGTTTCATTTCTTCTTTTGGACGAAACTTCGCATAATCGTGAAAAATGGCCGATAATTCGGCTTTTTTTACATCGGCACCATATCGTTCGGCCAACTGGATCGCTGTTTCCATAACACCAAGCGTATGCTGGTAACGATGCTCTGTTAATTGTTTTTTAACAACTTCTAACGCTTCATGACGTTCCATACAGCTTCTTCTCCTCAATATACAATCTTACACGTTCCGGTACTAAGTAACGAATGCTCTTTCCTTGTTTCACCCGATCGCGAATGAGCGATGATGAAACAGCAAATTCAGGAATTTCGACTTCAATAAGCGGATACGATGTTTCCAACGAAAAGCCGGGTCGTTTCACCCCAACAAACGTGACTAATTGAACAAGTCGGTCAATATAATACCAATTTGGCAAATATTCCACCATGTCCGCACCGATAATAAAATAAAACTCATTATTTGGGTAAATGGCTTTTAATTGGCGCATCGTGTCATACGTATAAGACGGTCCTTTTCGTTGTAACTCGATCGTTTCAATTTTAAAGTGCGGATGGTCGGCAATCGCGAGTTTAAGCATATGCAATCGGTCTTCGCTATTTGTGACTTGTTCATGCTGTTTATGAGGAGGGATATGGTTGGGCATAAACCAAATTTCTGATAAATGCAAGGCATGTAACACTTCGTTTGCCATTAACAAATGACCATAATGCGGTGGGTCGAATGTTCCTCCGAAAATTCCAATTTTCTTCATTTTTCCCCTCCCCTTGTGAGCCGATCTTTCATTCAGTGCGGTAAGATAATTTGTTTGTTCTCTTTTGATTCTTTATACAGCACAATCGTATTACCGATCATTTGTACAAGCTCTGCTCCTGCACCAGAAGCTAGTTGCGCAGCAACTGTTTCGCGTTCGTCTTCGCAATTTTGCAGCACGCTCACTTTAATCAGTTCACGCGCTTCTAATGCATCCACGATTTGCTTCACCATATTGTCATTTACTCCGCCTTTTCCTACTTGGAAAATTGGTTTTAAATGATGAGCCTTTGCTCGTAAAAATCGTTTTTGTTTACCCGTTAACATAATTTACCTCCAAGCTGTTGAATAACGATTTGTTTCATTCGTTCGACATTCGGGAATATTCCCGTCCATTTTTCAAACGCTAATGCTCCTTGATACACAAACATCCCGACTCCATTTTGCACAATGGCCTTTCTCTTGCGCGCCTCTTGAAGCCATTTCGTTTCTAATGGATTATAAATAATATCGCTGACGATCGTTCCTTCTTTCATGTTCGCAAGCGAAACAGGAATGGCCTCTACATCGGGATAGAGCCCAACGGATGTCGTGTTAATAATCATATCATAATCGGCTAAGCGTTCTTCTGCTTCTTGCAACGAATAAGCGGTAGAGGCAAGCGAGAAATCATATTCTTCAATTAGCTGCTCTGCTTTTGTCTTCGTGCGATTACAAATATCGATGCGTTCTGCATCGCCATTCGCCAACGTAAAATAAATTCCTCTTGCCGCTCCACCTGCCCCAATGAGCAGAATGCGCTTCCCAGTAATCTCTGTCTTTACTTCTTCCCGCAACGCACGCACAAAACCAAGACCATCTGTATTATAGCCGATTAACCGACCATTTTCATTAACAATCGTGTTTACTGCCCCGATTCGCTGCGCTGTTTCATCTACTTCATCCAACAGCGGAATAACCGCTGTTTTATGCGGAATCGTGACGTTCGCTCCAGAAATACTGAGCGCCTTTAAGCCTGTGATCGCTTCTTCTAAATGCTTACTCTCCACATGAAAGGCATGGTAATATGCTTCGATTCCTAATTGTTGAAACGCATCATTATGCATAAGCGACGATAATGAATGATGAACAGGGCAACCAATTAATGCATAAAGTTTTTTCATTCTCCTCTTCCCCCAACGCTTGCTCTATTTAAATAAGCGATTTTCTTACTAATACGTTTACACCTTTTGGTACGTAGGCAACAACTTGAGCTCCCGGCTCGTTGCATGTCACCCAACCAAGCCCTGAGAAGACGATATCTGTTTTTGCTTCTTTAATCGTAAAGGAATGCGCCACTAACGGCGGAAATTCATCGATGTAGCTCTGACGTGGCGGTTGTAACAGCTCCCCGCGCTGTTTCTTATATAACTCATCCGCATTTTCTAGCTTTGTCCGATGAATCAATAGCTCGTTAGAAAAATAACAAACAAAGGAACGGCGCCCACCTTTTAAATAATCGAGTCGCGCGAGTCCACCAAAAAATAATGTTTGTTGTTCATTAAGTTGATACACTTTCGGTCGAATTTCCCGCTTCGGTGTAATGACTTTTAAATCTTTTTTGTCAACAAAATGCGCCATTTGATGATGGTTAATAATCCCCGGTGTATCGTATATCGCGGCACCGTCATCTAGCGGAATTTCGATGATATCAAGCGTTGTTCCTGGAAAATAAGAAGTCGTAATAACGCTTCCTTCTCCGGTCACTTCCTCAATGATGCGGTTAATAAACGTTGATTTTCCCACGTTTGTACAGCCGACGACATACACATCTTTTCCTGAACGATGTCGTTCGATTGCTTCCATCACTTGGGTCATCCCAATTCCTTTGACCGCACTGATTAAACAAACATCCACCGGTTTGAGTCCCAACTCTTTCGCTGACTGCTTCATCCAATTGATTAATTTTGGATATTTTACCGATTTCGGAAGCAAATCGACTTTGTTCCCGACAAGCAAAATCGGATTATTGCCAACAAAGCGGTGCAAGCCAGGCAGCCAGCTGCCGTTAAAATCAAAGATATCAACAATTTTGACAACAAGCGCATTTGAATGACCTATTCCGTGCAAAATTTTTAAGAAATCATCATCCGTTAATGAAACATCTTGAATATCATTATAATGCTTCAATCGAAAACAGCGTTGACAAATAACTTCTTCTTTTTCTAATGCGGCAGGAGGAGCATACCCCATTTTCTTCTCGTCTTCTGTTTGAATTTGTACTCCACAACCGATACAGCGAATCACTTCTTGTTCCACCATCATTCCTCCCAGTAAATCATACCTTTTCGTCTCATCATATTTAAAATTTTTCGTTCAATTTTTCGGTTTACTCTCGTCCAAAGTCCGTCCGTTTGCGCGACTGGTACAACTAAAATCGTGTGCAATCCAAGACGGTTTCCTCCGAGTACATCTGTTAACAATTGATCGCCAATGACGACGACTTCGTCTTTCTGCAGTTTCATTTCATAAAGCGCTTGCTGAAACGCGCGAGTTAACGGTTTTCTTGCTTCAAAAATAAATGGAATACCGAGCGGTTCTGCAAACGATTTTACCCGACTTTCGTTATTATTTGATACAATAACGACCTTAATGCCACCGTTTCTCATATCTTCAAACCATTGCACTAACTCCGGTGTAGCATACGGTCGATCCCATTCGACAAGTGTATTATCTAAATCAGTAATAATCCCTTTAACTCCTTTTTCTTTTAACTGCTTTGGAGTAATGTCAAACACGCTCTTTGCATATTGACTCGGTAAAAAATAGTGAAGCATGCGCTCCCTTCCACCTTTCTTTTTTGCTTCCACCCTCAGCCTTTAAACATCATACATAATTTTTGACATTGTTTCAAAACAAACTTAGACAAATATATACAAAACTAAAAAATTTTTCGACAAAATTCTTCTTTTCACAAACTGTGGATAAATTTACTCACATCATTCACAAGCATTCTATCTCACTCTCAAGATTTTATGAACATATTTTCCACATGTTATCCACTATTAGCTGTGGATAACAGAACGATTGTTCTCTATTTGTAATCATGATACATTAAAGGTAACTTACCATTATATGTATTGATTATAACTTTTATTCCATCGTTAAAGGAGGTTTCTCGCTATGAAATATTTATCAGACGATTTGTTAATTGAGTCGTATTATAAAGCAAAAGAACTGAAGTTAAGCCCTGAGTTTATCGAATTAATTGAAAGAGAAATTCTCCACCGTTCATTAGGACATAAAATTAAACTTTCATCATAAGATAAGGAAATTCGAGCCACAGGGCTCTTTTTTATTTCCAATAGCCGATTCGTTCCCCTACTTTAATCCCCATTGGCACAACAATTCGCGAATCAAGCTCAAAGCTATCCTTTTCAAACAATAATACAACGGTCGAGCCAAATGAAAAATAAGCCATTTCCTGTCCCTTGACAAGATGTTCATTTGGATGAGTCAACTCGATGCTATTGACAAACATTGCCCCCACTTTGACGATGGCAATATGCTTACCGTTGGCGTTCACCTCGGTAATCATACGATAATTTTTTGATAACGGCTTTTTTCCGTACTTCAATCCAAGTCGATTAACAGGGTATGATTTTTTTCCAAGCGACCACTGTCGAGTCACCACTCCAGATATTGGGCTATGAATTCGATGATAATGGCTCGGACTCAAATACAAAATAATAAACAATCCGTTTAAATATTTTTCAGCAACGGGCTCGCTTCCAAGCATTTCTGAAATCGAGTATGCTTTTCCTTTTACAATGATTTCTTTGTTTTTATTAATCGTACCAATATCTTCAATCACAGCATCAACAGGGCTAATAATGCTGTTCGTCGTTTGATCAATCGGTCTTGCGCCAGCTTTTAATTTGCGAATAAATAATTGCTGTAACGTTTCATAATGTTTTAAACTTTTTTCCATTTCATCTTGGTTAATCCGATACACTTTTGCATAGGATGGAATAAGCCAAGCACTTAGTCGTGATTTTGTAAAAAAAGCAATGAACTTTGAGGAAATGGAATGGTTCGTTAATTCAATCATGAAGCGATATAACCATTTTAACAAGCACGTTCCCTCCAATTTGTCTAGAATCATCTTTTACTACTTCCCATATTATAAATAAAATGGTTATAATTAAAGTATATCTTTGTTGTTGCGTCCCAAGTGAAAAAGGAGTGAGGAGAAATGTTCTTATCGGATTATCTTGATCATACGCTAAAAAAGTTAAAAGCCCATACAGCTAACATGTTAACGTTAACCAATCTTTCCTTAGGCGGATTTTCCATTTTATTTACGATGAAAGGGCAGTTCAATGTCAGTTTATTACTCATCTTTTTAGCTGCCTTGGCTGATCGATTCGATGGGACGGTCGCAAGAAAGTTAAATATTGAATCGGAACTCGGCAAACAATTGGACTCAATGAGTGATATTATATCATTTGGTGTGGCACCTGCACTATTGATTTATCAAAGTTTATTACAGGAATTTGGCGCACCTGGCTCATTTTTTACAATTTTATACATTGGTTGCGGCGCATTTCGTCTTGCGCGTTTTAACATTACAGAAAATAACGGTTACTTTTCCGGTCTTCCGATTACAGCCGCTGGGGTATTACTCACATTAAGTTATTTAACGATTCATTATTTTCCGCCTCAATTTTTTATTTTTCTTATCATGATTTTATCATTTTTGATGGTCGGAACGTTCAAATTGAAAAAAGTATAATGAGATCAAAGGCTGTCCTTTCAATACAGTGGAAGGACAGCCTTTTTCATTTCTCGTGTTCCACAGGAACGGTAAGACAACATTGTATTTTTATTCTTATTTTTATGATTCATACCAAATACCCTTTTCAATCCCTTATATTAATTATATGATAAATTTGAATTAATGATAAAAACTGGTCATACCGATTATTTTAAAGCGGCACAAAAACATAGCAATAATCGGTCCATTTATTTTTAACAAGTAACGGGGGGATCAGATTGGATAAGACATCAGTTATTGGTATTATTCTTGGTATTATTGCTGTAGGAGTTGGCATGTATTTTAAAGGCGTTAGCCCAAATGTATTAATCAATCCTGCCGCTATTTTAATCATTCTCGTTGGGACGGCCGCTTCCGTGACAATCGCCTTTCCAACGCGAGAAATAAAAAAGGTCCCGAAACTGTTTGGCGTTATTTTTAAAGAACAAAAAACACCGACAATTGAGGAGTTAATCCCAATGTTCGTCGAATGGGCCAATATCGCTCGCCGTGAGGGCTTGTTAGCTCTAGAAGCAAAAGTGGCTGAAATTGAAGATCCGTTTTTGCGCAATGGCTTAAGTTTAGCGATTGACGGGCAAACGCAAGATTTTATTCGCGATGTCATGACCGAAGAAATCGCGGCCATGGAAGAAAGGCATCAAGCAAACGCGACAATTTTTTCACAGGCAGGAACATACGCTCCTACCCTTGGGGTACTTGGAGCTGTCGTTGGTTTGATTGCCGCTTTAGGACATATGGATGACGTTGGGGAACTTGGACACGCCATTAGTGCGGCGTTCGTTGCCACATTGATGGGGATTTTCACCGGGTATGTTCTATGGCATCCATTTGCAAATAAATTAAAGAGAAAATCAAAAGAGGAAGTAAAAGTACGCCAAGTGATGATTGAAGGAGTACTTTCGATTTTGGAAGGACAAGCTCCTCGGGCTATTGAACAAAAATTAGCTTCTTATCTCCCAGAAAATGAACGTAAAAAATTTATGGAACAGGGAGAGAAACAAGATGAGTAAAAAAAAGAAGCATCATGATGAAAACCATATTGACGAGACATGGCTAATTCCATATGCAGACTTATTAACGCTTTTATTAGCTCTTTTTATCGTTTTATTTGCAAGCAGCCAAATCGACCAAAAAAAGTTCCAAGAAATTGCCCGTTCGTTCAGCAGCGCTTTATCCGGTGGTACAGGAGTATTTGATTTTCCAAGCCCTATTGAACAAGAAAAGCAACAAACATCGCTCCGAAACAATCAACAAATAACGAAAAGTCAACAAGCGCTGATTGAGCGAAAAGAATTGCAACAAATACAAGCGAAAATCAATCGATATATCGAAAAGCAGCATTTAAACGGTGAGCTGAAAACCACGTTAACAGAAGAAGGATTATTGGTTACCATTTTAAATGATATATTATTTGATTCAGGAAGTGCCGAGGTAAGACCGCAAGACAAAAAGATGGCAAAAGAAATTTCTCGCCTGCTTGTGATGAACCCGCCGCGCAACATTATCGTGAGCGGTCATACAGATAACGTCCCAATTCACAATTCCAAGTTTTCATCGAACTGGGAATTAAGTGTGATGCGCGCCGTCAATTTTATGAAGCTGTTATTAGAAAACAAACAGCTCGACCCACGTTGGTTTAGCGCAAAAGGGTATGGCGAATTCAAACCGGTTGCCTCGAATGCTACTGCGGAAGGTCGAATGAAAAATCGACGCGTCGAAATCCTTATTTTACCAAATAAAACAAATGAGTAAAAGGCTGACTGGATGTTCCATCAGCCTTTTTATTATTTAAACTAAAGTTTAAACGAGAACTTGATGACACCCGCCTTTACCATCGCCTCGATAATAATCACAAGCGCCGGTCCTAAAAAAAGCCCAATAAAGCCTAATAATCGAAATCCTAAATATACGCTAATTAAAGCAGCAAGCGGGCTAATTCCTAGGTTGGATGAGAAAATTTTTGGTTCAATCGTTCTGCGAATAACCGTAATAACCACAAATAATACGATTAGACCGATCCCTAGTGCTTCGTTACCATTCGCTATATTAAACACTCCCCACGGGACAAGAACCGATCCTGTGCCTAAAATCGGTAAAATATCAACAATAACAATAAGAAGTGAGAAAAGGATCGGATAATCTACTCTGAGCAACAATAATCCAATTAACGCTAGGAAAAATGTAATAGCACTTAATAAAAACTGCGCTTTAATAAAACCGATTCCAGCCCTACTTAATTGGGTCATAATAATCGTCAACCGCTGTTTTGTACGTTCGGATAAATGTTTTTCGATACTGCTTTTCAATTTTGGCCAGTCTAAACTAATAAGGAAAAGAGCGATTAAATAAACTAAAAAATGGATAATAAATTCTGGAATCATCGTAATATAACGAATGATCGATTGTGTTGCATTCGTCGCAAAAGTGAGAAGCAAATTTTTAACTGTTTCCACACTATTTTCTAGTGAATCAATAATTTCTTTTGGAATCGAACTTGAATACGACTGCCATTTTTGAATAAATTGATTCACTACCTCTGTCATTTCCGACAAAAGAAAAGGAAGTTTTTGCGAAAACGTCATAAATTGCTGAACAAGAATGGCTACCATAAAATAAGAAACAAATCCGATGATAATTAAAAAAAGCGAAAAGACAATCGTTACAGCATGTACTCTTTTAACATCGTATTTCCCCTGCAATTTTCGCACAGTAGGTTCCAATAAAAGCGCAGTAATAAACGCTAATATAAGCGGTAAACTGTACGGAATAAGAAACAAACTAATGGCAGTAATGACAGCAAGGACAATCCATTTTTTCATCATCGTACCTCATTCAACTCATTTCTTTTTCAATTCAATTTCTATGATAAATATAGCGAATGAACACGGTATAAATCAAATAAAAACGGTCGTTGTTATCGACCGTTTTAAAACTTCCCTGTTATTTGAAATGTCAGCACAAGTAAGCCAAGAATCCAAACATACACAGCAAATCTTTTTAGGGAATGTTCTTTTAAATAATGAATCATCCATCGTACCGCTAAATAGCCAAATAAAGCAGATGAAACCGTTCCGATGATCAGCGCACCAACAGAAATATGCTCGACTTTCCCTTCCAATAAATCAAGCGATTGCAGTACAATCGCACCAGCAATAGCCGGAATCGATAACAAGAACGAAAAATAGGCAGCTGTTTCGCGGTCAAGCTTACGAAGAAGCCCACCGACAATCGTTAACCCTGAACGAGAAATAGCCGGGAAAATGGCGGCTGCTTGAAATGTGCCAATCACAAACGCATCGGTATATGTAATATCGTTCATTCGTTTATAACCATTTTTCACCCCATCAGCAAACCAAAGAAATACGCCTGTAATTAAAAATTCCCATCCAATCGTTACGCCCGTTTTCGAGATTTCTTCAAAATAGTCTTTAAATAGCAAGCCAATCACAACCGCAGGAATCGTTCCGATAATTAACAAAAACGTTAATTTACTAAACGGTTTTCGGATGATGTAAAGTAACTCTTCTTTGTAAATTACAAATACAGCAAGCAATGTACCGATATGGAGCATCGTATCAAGAAATAAACCAGCCTCATCTAATCCGAATAAATGCCTTCCTAAATATAAATGACCGGTACTACTAATTGGCAAAAACTCTGTTAATCCTTGAATAACACCTAAAATAAACGCCTCTAATTTTGTCATACTCCCCTCTTTCCCCCTCCCCTATGACATATAAACTCATCGTCATTTTTGTTCGCTTCGTTTACAATTTATATTCATGTATCGTACAAACTAGGTCAATAATCCATTTCTTATCCATTTTTTCTACGGCGATAAACATGAAACACAACATACAAAATTGTCACTACAATCGCACCAATCATTACAGGTCGTAAATAAGGCTGCGCGATTTCATCAATTTTTTGCCAATTACTTCCCAAACGTTCTCCGAGAAAAATAAAGAAAATCGACCAAGGAATGATCGCACATATCGTATATAATGTGAATTTAGACGATGGCATTTTCGCAATTCCAGCCGGGATGGAAATCGCATGGCGAACAACGGGAATAAAACGAGCTGTAAAAATAACTCCCGGTCCGTATTTCTTAAACCATATTTCTGACAAATCAAGATGTTTTTTCTTAATCAATAAATATTTACCGTATTTATCTAAAAATGGACGTCCTCCGTAAAACCCCATCCAATAAAGGAAAAGTTGCGCAATTGTACCACCAATGGTTCCCGCTACTACCGCACCGACAAAAGAAACTTCTCCTCTTGAAACTAAATATCCCGCATAAGCCAATACAATTTCACTAGGGATTATTTCAACCATTAACGCAAGCGCAATTCCAAGATAACCTAATTGTACTAAAAATGTGAAAATGTTTTGGATTAACTCGTGCATGATTTCCCTCCTACGTATCAGACAAGCTCTTCATTAAACAATATTCAGAACAAAATTATACTATACTATTAGTTATAAAAAAATAAGATCTTGACCGTATCGAATAACGTTAAAAACGGCTATCTCATAACAAACGAGATAGCCGTTACAGCATTACGCACTCTTTACTACTTCTTCCATATATTGTTTTGCTTTTTCTTCGTTGTATTGTCCTTCCCATTTTGACATAACCACTGCTGCTAGAGAGTTACCAACAACATTCACCGCTGTACGCGCCATATCTAAAATACGGTCAATTCCAGCGATAAACGCTAATCCTTCAACTGGGATTCCAACTGTTCCTAGCGTTGCTAACAAGACGACAAACGATACGCCAGGCACTCCGGCAATCCCTTTCGATGTTACCATTAACACTAATAAAAGCGAAATTTGTTGAGAAATTGGCATATGAATTCCGTACAATTGTGCAATAAAAAGTGCTGCTAACGCTTGATATAACGTTGAACCGTCCAAGTTAAATGAATAGCCGGTTGGAATGACAAAAGAAGTAATCGCTTTTGGACAGCCGAACTTCTCCATTTTTTCCATAATTTTTGGTAACACCGTTTCAGAGCTGGCTGTACTATAAGCAAGCACAAGCTCATCTTTTAAAATTTTAATTATATGCCAGAGGTTGACTCCCACTAATTTTGCCACAGCTCCAAGGACAACCACCACAAAGAAAATCATGGTTCCATATACAACAACGACTAATTTACTTAATGGAATAAGGGATTGGACACCAAATTTCGAAACTGTGACACCGATTAACGCAAAGACACCAAATGGCGCAAACTTCATAATTTGATTCGTCACATAAAACATCGCTTCTGATACACCTTGGAAAAACTGTAGCACTATTTTTCCTTTTTCACCAATCGCAGCGACTCCTAATCCAAACATGACAGAGAAGAAAATAATGGCTAACATCTCTCCGTTCGCTAACGATTCGAAAATATTTTTCGGAACGATGTTAACAACCGTTTCAATCATCGAATGATTTTGTACTTCTTTCGTTGTATCTACATAGCTTTGAATATCTGTTTTTTCGAGTGTTTTCATATTAACACCCGATCCAGGTTGAAAAACATTCGCCGCTAATAAACCAACAACAATGGCAATTGTTGTAATAATTTCAAAGTAAATAAGCGTTTTTCCGCCTAATTTACCAAGCTTTTTTAAGTCACCAACATTAGCCACACCAACAACAAGGCTTGAAATAACAATTGGAATTACAATCATTTTTATCAAGCGAAGGAAAATATCACCAATAGGTTGTAAATAAGTTGCTACTGTAGGATTTCCGTAAAAAACAGCCCCAACAATAATCCCAAGAATTAATCCAATAAAAATTTGCCATGCTAATCCGATTTTTTTCATTCATTTACCCCCTTTTTTTGGACATTTTTAGACATAAAACGACAAAGACATTTTAACTTGATCTTAATATTTTGTCAAGAATATTCACACAATATTCCTATTTATTGCCAACATCTTTTTTTTTATGTTCAAACACGGACAGCTTCTCATTTTCATACATATAAGTAATAGGCACATGCCTAAAACAACATGGGTGGGGTGAGAGGATGTCCGGTATCTTGTCTGCATTTACGTTTATCATTAAAGAGTTATTGTTTTTAGTGTCATATATTAAAAATAACGCATTTCCCCAACCGTTAAGCCAAAAAGAGGAGGAAAAATACTTACAACTCATGGCAGAAGGCGACGAAGAAGCTCGCAACATTTTGATTGAACATAACTTACGGCTTGTTGCTCATATTGTTAAAAAATTTGAAAATACAGGTGAAGACGTAGAAGACTTAATTTCGATTGGTACGATCGGTCTCATTAAAGCGATTGAAAGCTATTCACAAGGAAAAGGAACAAAACTTGCAACATACGCCGCTCGCTGTATCGAAAACGAAATCCTCATGCATTTACGCTCGTTAAAGAAAACAAAAAAGGACGTTTCCCTTCATGATCCAATCGGGCACGATAAGGAAGGAAACGAAATCAGCCTCATCGATGTATTAAAGTCAGAAGGAGACGATGTCATTGAAACCATTCAATTAAACATGGAGCTTGAGAAGGTAAAGAAATATATTGACGTTTTGGACGAACGAGAAAAGGAAGTGATTATTAGCCGGTTTGGGCTGGATTTGCAGAAGGAAAAAACGCAGCGGGAAATCGCCAAGGAGCTGGGCATATCAAGAAGTTACGTCTCACGCATTGAAAAGCGGGCGCTCATGAAAATGTTTCATGAGTTTTATCGAAACGAGAAAGAAAAGCGGCGGTAACTCAAAAAAAGGAGCAATCTGTCTTATAAGATTGCCCCTTTTTCTATATGATTCTGTTTCCACGCTGACCATTTCGCGCTCATGCAAACGATTGTCGTTGGTATCATGAAATCAAAAACGCAATAGATACCATTATAAGAGAAAATATGATTTAACATGTTCATCGAGAAGTCTCCTACCTCTAAACAACGTGTAGGTGGGAGAGGTTCATCATGAATACTTGTTTAGCAAAAAGACGAAAATCTGCATTTTCGAGTGTGGATACGAAATGATTATTGCTTTTTGGAAGATTAATAATTTTAAAATTCGCTCCTTTATAATTTTTGGTGAGAACATAAAAAGCAAAATCAATGATGTCCTGTTTATCTTCAACATCAGCTGTCTCACATTGAAAAATAGTAACATCTTCAACTTTTCCTAATTCATTGTAACTGCGTTTAAACAATACATATCCTAAAAGCGAATGATTTTGATAAATGAACAATGCTTCTCCATTTTTTACAGAGCGGAAATCTGTTTGCCAAGGCACAATGTCTGGATAAAAATGAACAGCAGCAAGCTCTTCTGCTGATTTCACTTCTCCACTATATGTAGATAAAAGCTTATCAGCAATACAATACGTTTCCACTTCTTTTTTCTCCAATAACAGCAGTTCGTCTACAATTTGATAACCCATTTTTTCATAAAGCTGAATCGCTTTTTTATTTTGGCTTAACGCTTCTAATGTCGCTATATGAACATTTTCTTTTTTATACATTGCAATGGAGGCCTCAATCAACATTCTTCCAATTCCTTGATGTCTGTATTCAGGAGCAACGGCCGTTCCCCCATTCCACGCAATGATCTTACCTGTTTTTGTTTTCCTAAGACCGTTTAACACTATTCCAATCGGTTTTTGTTCATCAAAAGCTATGAAAGAATGTTCTGGCGACAGGTTTTGTATATCCATTCTTGAAAGGAGCTGTTTCATATTCATGGATACATTGACATCATACCCTTGAAACCCATTGTTCCAAGCATTGAGAATGTCGTTTAACGAACATTCTGTTAATTGTTTTATTAAAACCGCCATTGTTACAGCCTCCTTTTTAATATGTAGCTATTTTTCAACCTATGAAAATTTCGTGTTTATTACATTTTAACATGTTCACCGAGAAGTCTCCCACCTCTAAACAATGTGTAGGTGGGAGAGGTTCATTCTTATTAGGCAGTATGCTTTTTTATACTTTTCTTTAAAAAACAGAACCATCTTTCTGGTTCTGTTTTTAATTTGTATATAAAAAACAGATAACATGTGGAAGGCAACGAAATCATCCTCATCGATGTGTTGAAATCAGAAGGAGACGATGTCATTGATACGATTCAATTAAACATGGAGCTTGAGAAGGTAAAGAAATATATTGACGTTTTGGATGAACGAGAAAAAGAAGTGATTATTAGCCGGTTTGGGCTGGATTTGCAGAAGGAAAAAACGCAGCGGGAAATCGCCAAAGAGCTGGGCATTTCCAGAAGTAACGTTTCGCGCATTGAAAAGCGGGCGCTCATGAAAATGTTTCATGAGTTTTATCGAAATGAAAAAGAGAAGCGGCGGGTGATTTTCTGCATCATAACGAGAGCGGTCTCAAACAAAAAGAGACCGCTCTTTTGCTTTATCATCTATTTTGCTTCCACGCTTACTTCCGCGCTAATAATTAATGCAATTGATACCGTAATCACAATCCCCATCACCATCGCGAACATCCCATGTTCCTCCCTTAACGTTCTTTATATTTATTTTACATGGAGAGACGACACGTTTCGCAGCAAGATTTTGAACAATTTATGAAATTCAGTATGTAGTAATAAAAAACCTATCCTTTCACTTCGAAAGGATAGGTTCATTGTTCAAATTCACGCAATAGGCGAATATATTTTATTGCTTTTTGATAAAAGAAAAAGGCACCGGTTAATAAAATCATGATAAAGCCAATTAAATATGGTTTCTTTTCTGGTGCAATAGGAAGAAGTATACCTATATAGAAAAAGATGCTTAACGCTACTAAAACACCGGCATACATTTTGTAATCCGCTGCTTTTTCTTTCCATTGCTTTCGTTGTTCCATTGTATCCCCCACTTTCCACTTTAAATGTACCATATGTTTCGAAAAGTGGAGGATGTAATTTTAACCATGTAACGCTTGTGCTAAATCCTCGATTAAATCTTCGACATCTTCAAGTCCGACTGAAATGCGCACTAATCCGTCCGTAATCCCAAGCTCTTCGCGGCGCTCTTTCGGAATGGAAGCGTGCGTCATCTTTGCAGGAAGAGAAATTAAACTTTCAACCGCTCCTAAGCTTTCGGCAAGCGTAAAATATTTCACGCTGTTTAACAAGCGGTCTGCTTTTTCCTCACTTCCAACATCAAAGGAAATCATTCCGCCGAACCCGCGCGCTTGTTTTTTCGCAATTTCATGGTTCGGATGTGTTTCAAGTCCTGGATAGTAAACTTTCTTCACCGCTGGGTGACTCACTAAAAATTCAACGATTTTGCGTGTATTCTCTTCATGCTCTTCCATGCGGATTCCTAGTGTTTTGATACCGCGCATTAATAGCCAAGAATCTTGCGGACCAAGGATAGCACCTGTTGAATTTTGGATAAAGTGTAAATCTTGCGCTAGCTGTTCCGAATTAACAACGACAAGACCAGCCACAACATCGCTATGACCGCCTAAATATTTTGTGGCACTATGAACGACAATATCAGCGCCAAGCGAAATAGGCGTTTGCCAGTAAGGCGTGCTGAACGTATTATCAACAATCGTTAACAGACCATGTTGTTTCGCGATAGCCGCCGCTGCTTGAATGTCGGTAATTTTTAAAAGCGGATTCGTTGGAGTTTCAAGATAGATTGCTTTTGTGTTTGGCTTGATATTTTTTTCAATGTTTGTTAAATCGCTTGTGTCCACAAACGTTGATTCGATTCCTAAACGATTTAATACTTTTGTCATAACACGATACGTACCACCGTACACATCGTCCGTTAAAATGACGTGGTCGCCGCTGTTAAACAGCATCATGACAGCCGTAATCGCCGCCATCCCTGAGCTAAACGCAAATCCTGCATATCCTTCTTCAAGGTCTTTTATCAATTCTTCAAGCGCATGACGAGTTGGATTTCCCGTGCGAGAGTATTCATATCCTTTATGTCCGCCGACTCCTTCTTGTTTGTACGTGCTTACTTGGTAAATCGGAACGGATACCGCCCCTGTATGCGGATCTCCGAAAATACCACCATGAATCAATTTCGTTTTCCGTCTCATCTTTACATCCCACCTTCATAAATCTTTTTGCTTAGATAACGTTCACTACTATCTGGGAAAATGACAACAATATTCGTTCCCGGCTTTGCTTTTTCCGCCTCAAGCAATGCCGCATGAAACGCTGCACCGGAAGAACTTCCGACGAGCAATCCTTCTTTTGTTGCCAATTCTTTAACGCGGCGGAAAGCATCTTCATCAAGCACAGTATGAATCGCGTCAAAATAACTTGGGTCCATGTATTCTGGAAGAAATTCCATGCCGATTCCTTCCGTCTTATGCGGTCCTGGTTCGCCGCCGTTTAAAATCGATCCTTCTGGTTCAACAATAACCGTTTTAATATGTGGATTTTTCTCTTTGAAAAACTGTGCTGTTCCCATAAATGTGCCGCCCGAACCCGCTCCGGCAACAAACACATCAATTTGGCCGTCTAATTGCTCCCAAAGCTCCGGACCAAGCGTTTTATAATACGTTCTCGGATTGGCTGGGTTCCCAAATTGCTGAGGGCAATACGAGTTCGGAATTTCTTTTGAAAGCTCTTGCGCTTTTCGAATCGCACCTTTCATGCCTTCACTTGTCGGCGTGTGCACAATTTTTGCGCCAAGCGCCTTCATTAATTCTTGTTTTTCGATGCTGAATTTTTCCGGAACGCAAAAAATGACGTTAATGTTTTTGCCAATCGCCGCAAGCGCTAAGCCGATTCCCGTATTTCCCGCGGTCGGCTCAATAATCGTGCCGCCTTCTTTTAGTTTTCCTGTTTCTAGCGCATCGCGTAATAGTTCTTGTCCTAAGCGGTCTTTAATGCTGCCACCTGGGTTAAAATATTCGAGCTTCGCAAACAGACGAACACCGTCAGGCAACGGAAATTGCGTAATTTCAACAACCGGCGTATTTCCTACTAACTCATGAACATTTCGAAATACTTTCATGATGTCACTCCATTCTTTCGTTCATGTACATGGAAAGAGGAAGGAATTCCTTCCTCATGTGATTAGTTCTTTAGCGCTGTTAACATGGATAACACTAAGTTAGAAGAATGAAGGGCTGCTTTGTGTAAAAATTGCTCAAATGAAACGTTCGACTCTTTGCCGGCAATATCGGACAACGCACGAATAATGACAAACGGTACAGCAAATTGCGTACAAACTTGGGCAATCGCCGCCGCTTCCATTTCGACCGCATATAAATCAGCAAATTTCGTACGCACAAACTCAACGCGAGCCGGATCGTTCATAAACGAATCACCTGTGGCGATTAATCCTTTCACCACTTGAATGTCGCGAATTTGCTCAGCGCTTTTTTCCGCAATTTCCACTAGTTTTTCATCTGCTATATAACGCGCCGGCATGCCTGGCACTTGACCATATTCGTAACCAAACGCTGTCACATCGACATCATGATGGACAACCTCTGTTGAAATTACGATATCTCCTACATTGAGCGTCGATAAAAATCCCCCTGCCGAACCAGTGTTAATCACATAATCAGGTTGAAATCGCTCAAGCAAAATCGCAGTCGACATCGCTGCATTTACTTTTCCGATTCCCGATTTTAATAAAATAACGTCGACACCGTTAATTTTCCCTGTGTAAAATTCGCAGTTCGCAATAACGGTGTCTTTGCGATCTTCGATTTTTTCGCGTAAGATGGTTACTTCTTCTTCCATAGCACCAATGATTGCAACTTTCATCTCGTCTACCTCTTTCTCTTACTGTTTTACAGCCTCCATTAACCAGACGAATTTATTTAAGCGAGTAAATTCAACAGAAAACCCACCGGCATGAAACATTCGCTCAAGTGCGTCAAGCGTTGTATAATACTCGCGTTGTAAATCTTCAGCAAGATTATGGAAGCCGCGTTGAATCGCCTCATCAATCGCTTGCTGAAATGCCATTTTATCAGCAAACGCCGTATCCGCAAAGACTATTTTACCACCTTTACGAAGTAACTTTCCATAGTTGGCGATCGCTCTTGCTTTTTCCTCGTCTGTTAAGTGATGAAAAGCATAGGTGCTGACAATCGTATCGACAGACTCTTCCGGAAAAGGGAATACAAGGAAATCTCCGTCTTGAATGGATACATTTTTTCCTAATTTTTCAAACGCTTTTTCCCTCATCGGTGCTGACGGCTCAATGCCGTACACGGTTTTTCCAGCTTCAAGAAGCTTTTTCGTTAAATTGCCTGTGCCAACGCCGAACTCTAACACTACATTACCTGATTTACTAACAACTGTATTTAAAATCTCATCATATCTTTCAAACGCTTCGCGATATTCTTCATCGTATCCTTCTACTGATTGGTCATAAGAATCTGCCCATGTTTCAAATAAGTCAAGAAATTCTCTACCCATAATGTCACACCCCGTAATTTTTACAATTCCTATAAATATAGTATGAATTAACTGCAAATCTGTTCTCAATGTATCATAAGTTTTTCATTTCTTCAATGAGAATCTATTTCTCCACAAAAAAGTTTGTTACACTTTCTTTGTAACAATAAAGATGGAGGGATGAAAATGAATTTTTCGTTAGACATTATAGAAGATAAAATTGAATTTTTTGAAGCAACCGATATCCAAACATTAGAAAAAAAGATTAATGAGCAAATTGAGCATAATAAAGCAATTTTATTAGAAGTTCACCATGTGTCACATCAAATGTATGTCGCAGAGAACGGTCAACGTTTTTACAGTGCCGTTGTTCATTTTAAAGCAAAAAAATAAGCGGATTTCTCCTTCTGCGAGAAATCCGCTTATTTTTATTCTTTCTGTCTTAACTGTTGCACTTTCGTTGGTTTCCACCCTTGGTTTTCTACCCATTCGATGTACACTTTATAATACTGACTTTTATCTTTTGTCGAGATCGTTGCAACTGCTTTGTTTGGTCCATTGTTGCCGATGAACCAAACAACCATATCTGACTGTGATAAACCAGTGGCATAACTAACTGCATCAAGCATTTCTTTCCAATCGACAGAATGTTCATCAAACGTCGTCACATGCGGTTCTGATTGCGTTGTACCAACCGGTTGCCACGATGGATTGGCAATTTCTTTTATGACATTAGAAGAAGGGTCACCTGCCGTTTCGATGACTTCTTGCGATTCGGCTTGGTTATCCGTTTCTTCGCTCGCTTCTTCTGATGATTGTTGATTGTGGCCTATTTCAATTTCTACTTTTTCATCATTGTCTTCTTTTTTCTTCGTTACCTTCTCTTTTGGTTCCGTCATTTGTTTGTTTTGATTGTCGTGCGAAAAAAGCAATTGCCAACCAAAAAAGACAATTAATATAAATACAAAAGCAATAGCAATATTTAAGATTCGATTGATTTTCCGGCGCTTCGCTCGTTGTTCAAAGCGCGTCCCATTTTGTTTTGCCAACCGCTTTCCCTCCCTGCCTGCTTCCAATCGTTTTTATTGTATCATTGTTCTTGTTTCCTAATAAACTGTTTCGTCGTCATTTCCGATTTATGTCCTATTGTTTCTGTTTTTCATCGAACTCATATATTCTCTTGACAAGGTCATAAAATACATCGTTTGTCACAGCTTGTGAGCTAGGACTTTCTAAGTCAACAACGACAAGCGCATACTTCGGTGACTCCGACGGAAAATAGCCAGCAAACCATTTATTAATGATTTCCTCACCTTGTGGTGTTGTTTTTCCTGTCTGCGCCGTACCCGATTTTCCTGCTACCGCATAAGGGAGTGTTTGAAATCGTCTCCCCGTACCGCGCTCATCGGTGACAACATTCCGTAGCAACTCTTTTAATTTCATGGCCGTCGCTGGAGAAATCGGTTCATCGTCTGAAAAACGTTGTTCCGGAAATGAGAAAAACGTCGTTCCATTTTTATAAACGATTTTGCTGACTGCCCGCACTTGCCGCGCCTCACCGTTTCGAGCAATCGTGGCCATCATGTTGACTACAGCAAGTGGAGAAACGCGAACATTTTTTTGACCGATCGATGTTTGGGAAACAGCGAGCGGAACATATTTGTCGCTTTTGTCATACCAAATCGTGCCGCTTTTTTCTTCAGGAAGTTGCCGAAAATTCGTCAAATGGTAGACATCACCTTGCCAACCAGCAAGTGGATATAATCCAAGTTTTCGCGCATATTGTTCGATAATGCCTTTATCTTGTTCGACTAGTTCTTTTCCTAACGTTGCAAAAGTATTATTGCAACTAACTGAAAAACTATCTTCAAAATGCAGCATTCCGTACGAATGTTCATTATCTGGTGTTATTCCGTCAATTTTTTTACTGCAGTTAAATGTTCTCTCTTTAGAAACAATTCCTTTCTCTATCGCCGCAGCCGCAATCACCGTTTTAAAAACAGAACCGGGGATTTGTGGCAAAAGCATTTGATTTTCTGCCGCTTGATTTTTATATGGGTTGTGCGGATCCATTGCCGGTTGACTGACCATCGCTAACACGCTGTTTGTGGCAATATCAAGTAAAACAACGCCCCCTTTTTTTAATTGATGTTCTTGCACGACTTCTTCAGCGATTTCTTGCAGATTTCGATCGATTGTCGTTTGTACGGCAACGGGATAAAACGGATTTCCTGGGTCACTATATTTCACGTCAATACCAAATAAAGGTCCCCCTTCTGCATCGACATGATATAAAAGCTTCGTTTCTCCTTCTGGAATCAAAAATTCATCAAACGCTTTTTGCAAGCCATGAATACCAATTTTCGTATGAGGTGATAAATGCTGATTAGGATAACGAGCACGCAATAATTGCGGGTCTTCGCGAGTAAAGCCGATAAGATGTTCCGCATATGTGTGCGCTAATGGATACTGCTTTTTAACAGCCAATACACCGGGAATGTGAAGGCGATTCACTTTCTCCATTTGCTCCTTCGTTAATGCAAGCGGCTCTCCTCCAAGCGAAAAAATGAACGGTTTTTTTGCTTCTTGAAGCTTAGAGATAATGATGCTCGGAGAAATATGAAGAACCGCTGCCAGCTTCTCCAGTGGCCAGTTCAATGTTTTTAAAAACGGAAATAACACAAGCGATGGAATATATTCTTGGGTAAGCGGCTGACCATTGCGGTCAACAAACGTTCCCCGCCCTTCATCAATGACCATTTCTTGTGTTCGTTGCGCGACGCTCTCCTCAATTAAGTTCACTTTCTGTTTTGAAAAAGATTCTGTACTCACTAACTGAATTTGTACGAGCCGCCCAATTAATAGAAAGATACCAAGTTGAATAAGTGCTAAAATAACGATCATTCTTTTTTTCCACATAAAAAACACCTCGTCTTCATTTTTGACGAGGTGCCCCATTTTAAAACCTACTTGACGGCCACGATTTTTACAAGCATCTCTCCACCAGGAGTTTGTACGGTCACTTCCTCACCAACTCTTTTGCCAAGAAGCGATTTCGCAATTGGTGAGTCGTTTGAAATTTTCCCTTCGAATGGATCCGCTTCAGCGCTACCAACAATCGTATATGTTTCTTCTTCACCATCAGGTAGCTCGATGAACGTAACAGATTTTCCAAGTGATACAACATCCGGATTTTCCGTATCTTCTTCAATAATTTTCGCGTTGCGAATCATATTTTCGAGCGTTTGAATGCGCGCTTCGACGAATGCTTGCTCGTCTTTGGCCGCATCGTACTCGGAGTTTTCAGAAAGGTCACCGAAGCCGCGCGCAATTTTAATGCGTTCGACGACTTCTTTTCGTTTCACTGTTTTTAAATATTCAAGTTCTTGCTCTAGTTTCTCTTTCCCTTCTTTTGTCATCGGATATTCTTTTTCATTTGCCATTATTCATTCACTCCTCTATTTTAGTATCACAAATTATTACCTAATTTTTAGGTAAGTGGATCGCATTCGCTTTTCTTGTTGTCTAGCTCGGCGGCTATCCCTTTTGTGTCAAATAGCGCCGCCTCCGCTTTTCTACCTATGTAAGACGTACGAACGACAAACAAGAGTCGTTCGTACACTTGAGCATATTTATATTGTTTTATCTATGTTATGTTATTACAAAAAAGACTTTTGTTCAAGAATTGTGCGAATTTTTGTTACCATTAAATCGATCGCGACATGGTTATGTCCACCCTCTGGGATAATAATGTCGGCGTACCGTTTCGTCGGTTCAATAAATTGATTATGCATCGGGCGAACAACGGATACGTATTGTTCAATGACCGACTCTAACGTACGACCACGCTCTTTAATATCGCGCAGCAAGCGACGAATAATCCGAATATCGGCGTCCGTATCAACAAATACCTTAATATCCATTAAGTTGCGCAATCGTTCATCTTCTAATACGAGAATCCCTTCTAAAATAATGACATCTTTCGGTTCGACACGAATCACTTCATTCGCTCTTGTATGCAGTGTGTAATCATACACCGGTTTTTCAATCGGTTCGTAATTGAGTAGTTTATGAAGATGCTCAATTAATAAGTCGTTATCAAATGCAAGAGGATGATCATAGTTTGTTTTCAACCGTTCTTCAAATGGAAGATGACTTTGATCTTTATAATAATAATCTTGCTCAAGCATTAAAATGGAATGTCCTTTAAAATGCTCATAAATCGCTTTGGCAACGCTTGTTTTCCCCGAACCGGAGCCGCCAGCGACTCCAATCACAACCGGTTTCTTCCCCATCTCAGTTCTCCTTTCTCATCATGTTGTATGGGAAGACTTCTTGATCAACTTTAAATTTTACAATTTGTAACGGATGGCGAGCCGCGTCTATTTCATTTCCATCTTCGTCCCAAATTTTTTCGACCACTTGTGTGAAGTTCTCAATTTCCGGTCCGAAAAATTCCACTTCATCACCAGGTTTAAAGAAGTTACGTTGTTGCAAAGTGACCATCTTCGTCTCTTTGTCATAGTCAAGCACGAGACCAGCAAACTCATACGTTGTTTTTTTGCTATGCACACCGTACATTTGCTCTTTATACCCCGGTACTCCTTCGAAAAAGGCAGGCGCCGTATCACGGTTCGCGCATTTATCGAGTTCTTCAAGCCACTCTTTTTTAATAACAAAATTGTCAGGGTCTGCGCAGTAGGCATCAATCACTTTGCGATAGACGCTAACGACTGTAGCTACATAGTGAATGGATTTCATTCGTCCTTCAATTTTCAAACTATCAATTCCTAGTTCAATCATTTTTGGAATCGATTGAATTAAGTTTAAGTCTTTCGGACTCATCGCAAACGGTGCATCTTTTTCATCAAATAACGCAATTTCTTTTTCGCCATCTAACTTGTATAAATCATAGTCCCAACGACATGATTGACAGCAACCACCGCGGTTCGAATCGCGCGCTGTCATATGGTTACTTAACACGCAGCGTCCAGAATAAGCAATACACATCGCCCCGTGAATAAACGCTTCAATTTCAATGTCGACTTTTTCTTTAATTTCACGAATTTCTTCCGCGCTTGTTTCTCGGGCGAGCACGACCCTTTCAAGCCCTTCTTCTTTCCAAAACTGTACCGCTTTCCAGTTTGTAAGCGATTGTTGCGTACTTAAATGCACCTCAAGTTTTGGAGCAACATGGCGTGCTGTTTCAATAATGAGCGGATCGGCCACGATAATGCCGTGCACTCCGGCTTCTTGAAGTCCTTGTAAATACTCTTCTAAACCAGGAATGTTTTCATTATGGGCATAAATATTAGTTGTGACATAAATTTTCGCTCCATACTTGTTTGCAAAGCGCACGCCTTCCGCCATTTCTTCTAATGTAAAATTATCCGCGTTAGAGCGAAGTCCGTACTCTTGTCCACCAATAAATACAGCATCCGCGCCATAATGAACGGCCACTTTGAGCTTTTCTAAATTGCCGGCTGGCGCAAGAAGCTCGGGCTTTTTCGTAATGACGCGCTTTCCGTTAATGATTTCGGAAATGTTGTCATTTTTTAAAAGCATGATGTTCAACCTCCTTTTCTTTTTAATAAACCGTTTCTTTAAAGAAAAATCCTGTATCTAATGGGCGATGTTTTGGCTGAATTGCTTCGATTTCCGCCAATAATTGATCTTTTACTTTACGATATTCTTCGCGATTTTCTACACATAAATCAATCGCACGACGGTATTTTTTCGCTACTTCTGTAATATACTCAGGCTCATGCAGCACACCATCGATTTTGAAGCTATCAATTCCCGCATCCACCATTTCTTCTAACTCATCAATAATGCAAATATCGTTTGGGCTCATAATGTGAGTGCCGTTTTCGTCTTCGAAAATCGGGTATTTGTTGTCGCGTTCTTTATCGTATAAAAACATTCCTTTGTCATATTTGCGTTTTTCAATCTCCATTATTTTTCCTTGATATTCAAAATAGTTCCCGATTAACGAACGCTTTGATTGAAACATGCATGTCATTCCATGCACTTGTACCTCGATTTCGACTTCGGCATGTTCCTTAATTTCAATAATCGCATCCATATTCAGTTCACGGGCAAGCACAGCGCGTTTCGCGCCTTTGCGTCCCCAATAGTTGCACGCATACCAGTTCGTAGCCGTCGTTTCCGTATTCCAGTGCAGTTTCATATGCGGCGCTACCTCGCGCACCGTCATTAACACTGCCGGGTCTCCGAACACAATCGCATCGACGCCCGCGTCAGCAAGAAAGCGAATATAATCGCCCAACTCGTCCACTTTATCATTATGAAAAATCGCATTCATCGCCACGTACACTTTTACATCGTATTGGCGGGCAACTTTCACCGCTTCGACAATATCTTCCCGTTTAAATTCTCCTGCTAGGCGCAAACCGTAACGTTGTTCGCCAATGATAATGGCATCAGCACCTGCTTTCGCTACGTCATGAATATGAGAAACGCTTGTTGGCGTCACTAACAATTCCGGTTTTTTCATCATCGTTCACCTCGTTTTCTCGATATGGCGATTCCGTCACCAATCGGTAAAATTACCGTTTCATAATCATCGCGATTCACTAACCACTCATTATATTCACGAATCTTTTTTACCAAACTACGAATTCGTTTGTTTTCAATTGGATCCTCTGTTGCGACAAGCCCTTTAAATAGCACGTTATCGGTAATGATGACACCGCTGCTATTTAAAAGCGGCTCATACATGTCAAAAAAGCGCTGATATTGTCCTTTTGCCGCATCAATAAATATGGCGTCAAACGGACCGTTCTTGGCCACTTCATCATATAGATGAAGCGCATCGCCAAAAAGCACATGAATTTGCCGTTCTGTATTCGTTTTGTTTATATAAAAAAGCGCCTGTTCATATCGTTCTTTCTCTCGCTCAATCGTGACAATCGTTGCATTCGGCAACGCTTTCGCCATGCGTATCGCTGAATAGCCGATCGCCGTACCAATTTCTAAAATCTTTGCTGGCTGAATGAGCTTCAATAGCTGCAACATTGCTTCAATGCCGACGAGCTCCATAATCGGAACGTTATGTTGTTTGGCGTACGCTTCTATTTCTTTCAACTCTTGTTCCCGCTCTGGAATAAGTGTTTCTAAATAATGGACAACTTCTCTCGATAGCAAACGTGCTCCTCCTCGTAAAAATAAGAGTCCAAAATTAGACTCTTATGAACAGGATCTATAGGCAACCTCATGTGTCGGATTCACCCATAACTTTATATATACTACCATAAAAAAAAACGAAATGCGAACCTTTTTATTTGTTCTCCAATTATTCACATTCATCATTATTGTTTTCCATTGTATTTTTCTTTTTCACGATTATGCTCTGCTAATGTTTTCGTAAAGATGACATCTCCTGTTGGGGTGGCCAGAAAATAAAGATAATCGGTCACCGCTGGTTTGAGGGCCGCTTGAATCGACATTTCTCCCGCATTTGCAATCGGGCCTGGCGGTAATCCTGGATGAATGTACGTATTGTAAGGAGAGTTGACTTTTAAGTCTTCATAATAGACGCGATCTTTATGTTTCCCGAGTGCATAAAGAACCGTCGGATCGGTTTGTAGCGGCATGCCGACACGCATCCGATTATAAAAAACACTTGCGATTTTTTCACGATCCGCTTTTTCCGTTGCTTCCGCCTCAATTAACGAGGCCATCGTTAATAGACGATGCGGAGTAAACTTCATCTCTCCCATTTCCACTTCATATTTCGCAACAACCTCAGCAGTTTTGGCAATCATGGCTTCAATAATCGTTCGAAGCGGCGGTTTCTTTTCTTTAAATGAATACGTTGCCGGGAACAAGTAACCTTCAAGCGGATAACGAATGTTTTTATTCAAAATTTCCGTAGATAAAATCATTGGATATTTTTGAATAAGTTCTTGAATGTATTGACGATCATTCAACAGTTTCAAAATGTCTTCTTGTTTATAACCCGTTTTTTGCGCAATAATGGTCGCGATTTGTGTTAATTGTTTTCCTTCTGGAATCGTAATTTTCAGTTTCATTTTTTCCATTACTTTTCCTGTTTTTAAGGTGGCGATAATGTCTTTTAATGCCATCGCCCGATTTAATTCATAATCTCCAGCTTGAAAATCGGAGTGATTTTTAAATTTTACATAATAGCGAAATACGGTCGCGCTTTTAATTAATCCTTTCTTTTCTAGAATGGAGGCAATGTCACTAACAGAAGAGCCAATGGGAATGGATATATGAACAGCGCTTTTGTCTTTTGGATTTACTGGTTGTAACGCTGATTTTATATAGAAATAACTTCCTCCTGCAATAGTAATACATACAGTCAAAATAACAGCACATACGATTAAAACCACTTTCCTAACAATTTGTGCATCCTTTTGAAAATAGTGATTTTGATTCATCAACATCCTCCCTTCACTCGTGATATTATACTACAAATTTTCTCATTTTTCGCTATCTCTTTGTCTTTTTCCATAAAAAAGATGGCCGCAAACAATGGGCCATCTTTATAGTATGAGAATTTCTACTTCTCTCATCCATTATTCTATTCAGTTTTAGGCGCTCTCGGGTCTTCCAACGAGTGTCGGGGAGCCAGGATGGCGACATTTCGCCGTTGCCCACAGGACGTGGGCAGCTTTTAGGCGAAATTGAGTCGCCTCCGCTTTTCTTTTTTGTCTAGCTCGGCTCGCAACGCTTTTCTTATTGTCTAGCTCGGCGACCAACCGCTCGGGGTCAAATAACCTTCTCCCTTGAGGTGACAAGCACCTCTTCGGGCGAAGAACATTTGCCCATCGCGGTTAGGCGGGTCGCCTCCGCTTTTCTTATTCTTCTTCTTGTTCAGCGCAAAATGTGTTCCATACTTCTTCAATCATATCCCATTCTTCTTCTGTTTCGATTGGTTGGAGTTCTCCTTCTTGATCACCTTCTCCAGGGATAAAAGCGGATACGTGAATTTCTGTTTCTTCTTCGTCATCATATTCCGCTCCAATTGGGTAGTAAAATACATACGATTTACCGAAGTCTTCTGATTCAAATGTGAATAATACTTCGCATAATTGTTCATTTCCTTGTTCGTCTACGACGGTAATATGTTTGTCTCCGTGTTCCATTTTCGTTCGCCTCCGTTTACTGTTTACTGTCAAGATAGGACTGCAAAATCATCACTGCCGCCATCTTATCAATGACTTGCTTTCGTTTTTTGCGGCTGACATCGGCAGCGATAAGCATGCGCTCCGCTGCCATTGTCGAAAGACGTTCATCCCATAAAACAACTGGTAAAGAGAATTCCCGTTTCAATAACTCAGCAAAACGTTCGCTTGCTTCGCCGCGCGGACCAATTGTTCCATTCATGTTTTTCGGAAAACCGAGCACGATCGTATCGACGCTGTACTCGTCAATAATTTCGCGAAGCCGCTGTAAGCCGAATTGCCCTTTTTCTTCATCGATGGGGATCGTTTCAATCCCTTGAGCTGTCCAGCCAAGCTCATCACTAACAGCAACGCCGATCGTCTTTGTTCCTAAATCCAATCCTAATACGCGCATACGTCAATCCTTTCGGTGGTTCTGTAAATAGAATTTCACTAATTCTTCAATTAATTCGTCACGCTCAATTTTTCGAATTAACGTTCGTGCGTCTTTATGACGTGGGATGTAAGCTGGGTCGCCAGATAATAAGTAGCCGACAATTTGGTTAATCGGATTATACCCTTTTTCTTTTAGAGCCTCGTATACGGTTAACAGCACTTCTCGAATGTCTGTTTCCACAGGCTCTTCAGAGAAGTTAAATCGCATCGTTTGGTCAAATGAGCTCACCGCTATGCACCTCGCTCTCAGATTCAGCAGAATCTGGCATCTCCCTGTCTTACATCCATTGTACACTATATAAGCAAATTATAAAACGGATTTTATCCACTCTTCGACAAATTGTAGGGCTTGTCCGACTTTGTTTGGATCTTTTCCGCCTGCTTGAGCCATATCGGCGCGACCGCCTCCGCCTCCACCGCAACGAGTCGCTACTTCTTTAATGAGCTTACCAGCATGGTACCCTTTTTCAATAAGATCGTTCGTCACACCCGCGATGAGGTTGACTTTTTCATCTTGTACAGACGCTAATACAATCACGCCTGAGCCTAGCTTTTGCTTTAATTCATCCACCATTGTGCGCAAATGATTCATATCGGTCGCATTGACTTTGCTTACCAAGACGTTGACGCCGTTCACTTCTTTTACTTTGTTGACAAGGTTGGCCGCTTCCATATTTCCAAGCCGAGCTGCTAATGATTCGTTTTCGCGTTGCAATTCGCGAATCTCGCCCATTAACGCTTCAATGCGCCCTAAAATGTCTTTTGGATTCGTTTTTAATTTTTGTGCTACTTCGTGTAATAAGGTAATTTGCTCATTCATGAACCGGTATGCCGCTTCTCCGGTTACCGCTTCAATCCGGCGTGTGCCCGCTCCGATTCCCGATTCGGAAACAATTTTGAATAGACCGATCGCTGCCGTGTTCGGAACATGGCAGCCACCGCAAAGCTCTAGACTGTAATCGCCGACTTGAACGACGCGAACAATGTCACCGTATTTTTCACCAAATAATGCCATTGCTCCCATCGCTTTCGCTTCTTCAAGCGGTTTGTAGTCAATTTCAACCGGAAGGCTGCGCCAAATTTTTTCATTCACAATCGCTTCAATGCGTTCTAGTTCTTCCGGTTTTACTTGTCCAAAATGCGAGAAGTCAAAACGCAAACGTTCCGGAGTGACGAGAGATCCGGCTTGGTTGACGTGAATGCCAAGAACATCTTTTAGCGCTTGATGTAATAAGTGAGTCGCTGTATGGTTTTTTATAATGTTCGCGCGTTTTTCTTCGTTAAGATGTGCTGTATATGTTTCACCTTTTTTCAATGTTCCTTTTTCTACGACAATATGATGTAAATGTTGCCCATTCGGTGCTTTTTGTACGTCTTTCACATACACTTTTGTCGTTTCATTTTCGATCCAGCCTTGGTCAGCGATTTGTCCACCGCTTTCCGCATAAAATGGTGTTACGTCTAACATGATTTGCGCTTCTTCGCCTTGACCTACTTCGTCAACAAGCTCGCCGTTTTTCACAATAACGGTAACGACGGATTGAGTACGAAGCTGGTCATAACCGACAAATTGGCTTTCCACTTTAATGTCACCAAGGACACCGCCTTGCACTTGCATCGAATCGACTTCTTGGCGAGCGGCGCGGGCACGCTCACGCTGACGCTCCATTTCTTGTTCGAAACCTTCATGGTCAACTTTCATTCCTTCTTCTTGCGCATACTCTTCCGTTAATTCGACAGGGAAGCCGTATGTGTCATAGAGACGGAACACATCTTCTCCTGAAATGGTGTCGCTTCCACGCTCTTTTTCTTTTTGAATCACGCTTGCTAAAATCGCTAACCCTTCGTGGAGCGTTTCATGGAAACGTTCTTCTTCGTTTTTAATGACTTTTTGAATAAATTCCGCTTTTTCTTTTACTTCTGGATAATAATCAACCATAATTTCGCCAACAACAGGCACTAGTTCATACATGAATGGACGGTTAATATTTAATTTTTTCGCATAGCGTACCGCACGGCGCAACAAACGACGCAACACATAGCCGCGACCTTCGTTCGATGGGAGCGCACCGTCGCCAATCGCAAACGTCACCGTACGAATATGGTCAGCAATTACTTTAAACGCCACGTCTTTTTCTTCGTCAACGCGATATTTCTCACCAGAGATTTCTTCTGTTGCCTTGATAATCGGCATGAAAAGATCTGTATCAAAGTTAGTTGGAACATTTTGCAAAATCGAGCACATCCGCTCTAAGCCCATGCCTGTATCAATGTTTTTCTTCGGCAGCGGCGTATATGTACCGTCTGGGTTATGATTGAATTGCGAGAACACAAGGTTCCACACTTCTAAATAGCGCTCATTTTCTCCGCCCGGATATAATTCTGGGTCATTCGGATCATTGCCAAATTCTTCGCCACGATCGTAAAAGATTTCTGTGTTTGGTCCACTTGGTCCTTCACCGATATCCCAAAAGTTTCCTTCCAAACGAATAATGCGTTCTTCTGGAATGCCGATTTCTTTGTTCCAAATTTCAAACGCTTCATCATCTTCTGGATGGATCGTCACGGATAAACGTTCCGGATCAAAGCCAATCCATTTGTCGCTCGTTAAAAATTCCCATGCCCAATGAATCGCTTCGCGTTTGAAATAGTCGCCGATCGAGAAGTTTCCGAGCATTTCAAAAAACGTATGGTGACGCGCTGTTTTTCCGACATTTTCGATATCATTTGTCCGAATCGATTTTTGCGCGTTACAAATGCGCGGATTATCTGGAATGACACGACCGTCAAAATATTTTTTTAGCGTGGCCACACCGCTGTTAATCCATAATAACGATGGGTCGTCAATCGGAATTAACGACGCGCTCGGTTCAACGGCATGACCTTTTTCTTTAAAGAAATCTAAAAACATTTGTCGCACTTGTGCAGATGTAAGCTTCTTCACGATAATCCTCCCCTTCTTAGAATAATATAAAAAACTCTCATCCCTTCTCAGGGACGAGAGTTGTGCTCGCGGTACCACCCTGTTTATGAACGCAAAACGTTCATCACCTCAACAGCCGTAACGTGGCTGCTCCGTCAGGTTTTGCCTGCGCTCAGGATTAGCGTTCTGTTACCCTTCATCTGGAATTTCTTTCAGCCACGGAAATTCCTCTCTGTGCGCTGGATAGCGCGTTAAGATGGACTGTAACATACTCGATCCGTCATCGCCTTATGTATTCATCTTTTCACTCACAGATTATAGACAAGCTGCCTTTGTTTGTCAATGTGTGCTGAAATGCTCTTTCGCATGCGAAATCGCTACCTTTAAAACGGCGACGAATGGAACGGCCAAAATTAATCCAATAACACCGGCAATTTCGCCGCCAAGAAATAACGAAAACATAATCACAAGCGGATGCATATGCAGACTTTTTCCGACAATGAGCGGAGATAAAATGTTGCCTTCTAAAAACTGCAATAAAAAAATAATTGCCGTTACTATTAATACCATTTTCATCGATATGGTTGCTGCTAAAATGGCGGCAGGAATCGCACCGATAATCGGCCCGAAGTAAGGAATAATGTTGGTGGCGCCGATAATGAATCCTAACAAAAGCGGGTATTTCATTCCGGCAATCCAAAGCGCCAAAGCAGCAACACCGCCAATCAAAAGGCAGACAAATAATTGACCGCGAATATAATTCCCAAGTGATTGGTCGACATCTTTTAAAAATCTGATTCCGTTTTTTCGCCATTTGCTTGGCGTCATTTGCCAAAGCGCTTTTTTCATTTGTTCTATGTCTTTTAACATATAAAACGCAATGAACGGTACAAGCAAAAAAATCATCGCTGAATTAAGTAAATGTTTGACGCTCGTCACGACTTTTGTTACCCACAACCCTAACAGTGCTTCTATTTCGAGAATGACGGTTTCAATACGATGATGAAGTTCTTTCGGCCACGCAGACGTTTCGTCATGAATCATGTTTGTCCACCCTTTATAAGTATCCATAAGCATCGGTAAACTTTCCGTCACATCTTGTAATTGTTTGAGGAATACAGGAATTCCCTTATACAATCCATACCCTACACCACCAAAAAAAAGACTATAAATCATTAAAATCGCTAAAGCCCGCGGCAGGCCTTTTTGATGGATTTTTTCAACAAGCGGATGTAATAAATACGTAATAAAAGCAGCAATGATAAACGGTGTGAGCGCCGTCAACAACATTTTTACAAACGGAAACCAAAACTCCCTTAATCTCATCACAAAATATATAAAAATGACAATTAATAACATTTTCGTTAGGCGAATAAAAAAGTGAACATGTTCATTCTGCACAATCATCCCTGGTTACTAAAATCTATCAAAACCGACCTATCGCGATGGAACCAGGAAACATCGCTTGCCGCTCGGATTCTCACCGAGTTCCATCAGGAAGGGAATCCCCTTGTCATTCACCTATTGTGAAAGACACCCCGTGGCTCGCTGTTAGCGACGGCACCTTGTCGTGCACCATTCCTTCCATCGGTCAGTACACGACAAAGATGTTAGTAACCAGGTTTACACCTCCCTCAGTTGAATTTGGTACTGGTTCAGCCAACAGAATTTATGCAGGATGTTCCATAACGACCATTCATGCTCTTGTTTGAAGTTCTCGATTTTGCGTACCATCATGGCTAAATATTGGCGTTGTTTCTTGCCGCTGTTGGATTGCTTATAGGATTCTTCCATCGACCCTAACAAGGCAATCAAATGGCGTTTCACTTTCGTTTTTAGGGTGTCAATGAGTTCTTTTGGCAACCGTTCATGGTAGCCTAATCCCCGTCTGCCAATCACAAAAGCAGCACTTTCATGAACGGATAACCCATACTTTTTCATATACTTGAAACGTCCGATGACGCTTGTGTACGCTGGATTCACTTTTTTGATGCGAAACCCAAGCCGTAAGCCCCGACGAAGAATCGTTTCCGTCAGCTTTTTCTTTTTGAAATGGTGTGTCAAGCGATTGAATCGTTTGTCCGTATCGTGCTGCTGTCTTAGTTGAATGTTTTCGATGACCACTGCCCCCACGTTTTCTTGCATCAGCCAATCATACACATCGCGCACGGTTTCGCCAATGATGTTGTTTCGTTTATTCGCTCTTACGTATTCCAGTTCATTACAGTAAAACACCTTTGATTTAAGAAAGTTCCCTTGCTTCGAAACAATACTCACCGCGATTCGATCGATATTAATATCAATTCCAGCAATCCGTTCGGCTTGAATCGGTTCATCGTAGGAAAGTTCTCTTCCATATACGTTTTCTTCAGAGATGAGATGGACATAATATTCCCCGTTCTTACGTTTGATTTCGACGGTGTACGGTTGATATTCAATGATAGACCTACCTTTTGAATTCACGCCCACCTGCTCGCCCATAATTACATCGATGATTTCCTGTTCATATTTTTCAGGAATATCGACCGAAAACCTCAAGCGGGGTGCGTGTTTTCCTTCTTGTTGTCTAAGTGGATTCGCGATTTCTACATAACATTGATACGTCTTGTCATCATACACCAAGCGAATGTTCAAATTTCCTTTTTTGCTTTTATCGCCTCTGGCGTACAACTGATTCGAGCGTACGTCTTTCCATTCTTCGTTCGTGATGTTTCCTTTTAGACGTTTGTAAAATTGTTGTTTTCCGCCAAAAATCACTTTTGGAATAGTACCATTATTCAAATGATCCTGCAGCTCAGCTTCTTTGGCTTTTAGCTTTTCTAACCGTTGGCGTAATCCACCTAGACAAATTGGAAGATCGACTTTTTTCGGTGTTTTTCGCCCGCATTGGTAGTCATCGATTTTCCGTTCGGTTTTTTCGATTTTCGCTTGCACATCCTCGAGCCGCATCGGAAGTAACTCACGTTGAGAAGTAATGAGCGATTGGGCGAGCAACACCGCATCTTCGGCATATCGTTTGTTGAGCGGGAATTGGTGCGGAAGGTGCTTGATGATGTCTTTTGCATTCCTTCCCTCCAGCAAACGGTTAAACGCATATCGCTTCGCTGAACAAAAGACGCGCATTAATTCATCCAATGAACGAAGTTGTGATTCATCATCGGAAACGATTTTCATCACCCGAACCGTTTTCATCCCCTTGCCATCCCCCTATGTTTGAATCCTTAAGAACATATATTCGTCAACTCTTCTTCATTTCCTTTTTACATGAGGAAGGGGGAGATAATTTTTTATCATAAGACAGGAGACGATGGAAAAGTTGGAGAACATCCATCCCTCCTTGTCCCATAACAGGAGATATTGACATGATTTCATACATTTTTATAGATGTTTAACAAACTGCTTATCCCTCCTACCATTAGTGTAGGAGAGATGCAAACGATTATACGGTTTTTACATAAAAAACAGCAATCCCGTTATCGAGATTGCCGTTTTATTTTTACATAAGTGGTTTCATCAAGCGTCTACCCATTTTTCTCATTGTGCGCATATTCAATGAATTATTACGTTGCGCAAATTGATAAGCGGCAATTCCTAACCCAACCGCTAACAACGATGTTACTGTGCGATTCATGGCGGCTCCCCCTCGAATGTAATTTTCATTAAGAAATCGTTCGTTCTTGTTCGCTAAACAAGTCATCGAGCGAGCTAAGCGTTCCATCTTCTTCCACTTGATGTGTGTAAATCATTCCTTTTGCTACAGATAGCTCGATAAAACAATTCCAACAATAATATTGATTCACACCGATTTTCCCTAAGTCTTTACTTTGGCAGTTAGGACATTTCAGCACAAAAAGGCACGCTCCTCTTTTTGTTGATTTATAGCCCCATTTTTGACAAATGCTTCAAAAAATATACATACTGTGAGGAACGTTGCCTTTATGAGCTAAGTGCGAAATGTATCTTTATCTTTTGCCTTCCTCCATAAAATCATACGGTGAAACGTTTTCCATCCCCATGTTTGCTTCATCAAGCGGAAGTTCCCCTTCTTTAAACGGTTGAAATGTCTGTTTTAATTTTTCTGCTAATGTCGTTTGCCTTGCACCGTCATCACAGCGAGCAACACCTAACTTGAACGCTTCTTCCTCTCCACATAAAATTAAAAACTTCTTACTTCTTGTGACAGCGGTATATAATAAATTGCGCCTTAGCATCCGATAATAACTTTTTACAACCGGTAAAATTACAATCGGAAATTCGCTTCCTTGCGATTTATGAATCGAGCAGCAATAAGCATGGGTAATTTGCGGCAAATCTTGACGCGAATACGTCACTTCATTTCCGTCAAACGAAACGACCACTAAATCTTGCTTTTCCGTATTTTCTTTCGCGTAAAAGATGGCGACAATTTCACCAATATCGCCGTTAAAGACGTTTTCGTCCGGCTGATTGACAAGCTGCAATACTTTGTCACCGACGCGGTAGACAACGTCACCGACGGAAAGTTCACGCTTTTTGTCTGATTTCGGATTAAACAGTTCTTGAAGTGCTTGATTTAAGCGGTCAATACCAGCAGGACCACGATACATCGGTGCTAACACTTGAATATCTTTGACCGCATATCCTTTTTTGCGTGCGTTATCAGCAATTTGTCGAACGACATCAACAACTTGCCCCGCATGGCAGCGAATAAACGAACGATCGGCTTTCGGTGCAGTGATATCAGTCGGTAAAACTCCTTTTTTCATATGATGCGCCAATTCGATAATGGAGGAGCCTTCCGCTTGGCGATACACTTCGGTAAGGCGTACAGTAGGAATGACCTCGGTTTGCAGTAAGTCTTTCAATACTTGTCCTGGTCCGACCGATGGAAGCTGATCTTCATCACCGACAAGAATGACTTGAATTCCATCTGGAAGTGATTTAAAGAGTTGATTCGCAAGCCATGTATCGACCATCGACATTTCATCGACAATTAACAGCTTTCCTTCAATCGGTTCATCTTCATCATGAGTAAACCCTTCGACTCCATTCCAGCCAAGCAAGCGGTGAATCGTCATTGCCGGCAATCCCGTCGCTTCACTCATTCGCTTCGCCGCTCTTCCTGTTGGAGCAGCAAGCAAAATAGGAAAAGGATGGTCTTTGTTGTAGTCTTTCGGATCAAGCGAAATACCATGCAAATCAGCAAAAATTTCCACAATCCCTTTAATGACCGTCGTTTTTCCTGTTCCTGGACCTCCTGTTAAAATAAAAAGCGGAGACGCAAGCGCTTTTTGAATCGCTTCTTTTTGCGAAGGGGCGTATTGGACGGAAAGACGTTCCTCTAATCTACCGAGCGCTAATAAAAATTCTGATTCAGGAAAAACGGTCACCGCTTCCGTTTGTTGCAGTAGTCGTTTTATATTGGTCACAATCCCCTTTTCTGCAAAATAAAGCGAAGGGATATAAAACTTGTCGCCTTCACAAATGAGTTTTCCTTCTTCTACGAGCGTCAGCAGCGTGTGTGAAATCGTTGCTTCCGGAATTTCCTCGTCTCTTTTCGCTTCAAGCAATTGTTTGGCGTTTGTCACCAACTGTTCCGCTGTTAAATACACATGTCCTTCTTGTAAACAATCATGCTCGAGAATAAATAAACAAGCAGCACGAATACGGGCAGGATGGTTGCCGGAAATTCCTAATTGATACCCTAACTCATCCGCTCGTCCAAACCCGATCCCTTCAACATCTTCGACGAGTTGATACGGATTTTGTTGAATGACGGCAAGCGTTTCGTCTTGATACACTTGATAAATTTTCATCGACAATTGTGGACCAAATCCGAACTGGGAAAGGACAATCATCGTTTGTTCAAGCCCTTCGTGCGCCCGCAATGAATCGTATAGCTCTTTTGCTTTTTCTTTTGAAAGCTTCGGAACTTCGTCTAATACGTGAGGATCTGCTAAAATTTTGGAGATGGCATTTTCTCCGAGCGCATCGACGATTGCTTTTGCCGTTTTTTTGCCGATCCCTTTAAATAAATCGCTCGACAAATAATGAATGACACCTTCTTTTGTTTGTGGAAAATCTTTGCGGAAATGCTCTGCTACATACTGCCTCCCAAATTTCGGATGGTCTTTAAACGCACCGTAGAAAACATATGTATCATGCTCATGCATGCGAGGGAAATATCCAGTTACAACAACTTCTTGTTCATCATATGCTTCGTTCGTTTCCTCAACGCGAATGCGAACAACAGAATAGAGATTGCTTTCGTTATGGAAAATAGTCACTACGTGCGTTCCTTTAATAAACGATTTTTCCCCTAAGGCAAACGATTCTTGTTGTTGCAATTGGAATCCCCTACCCTTTTTGTTATTGTTGTAACGCTTTTTCCATCAATTTTTTTCCATGCCCAGCTAACAGATGATCAGGTTGAATGTCAAGCGCTTTTGTAAACATTTCAAGCGCTGTCTTAATGTCATCTTTATATGCATAAGCGACACCTAAATTATAATGAGCATCGGCATGACGTTCGTCTAAGGCAATTGTTTGTTGGAAATAAGTCATCGCTTCATCGACAAATTCCAGCTGTGCTAAGCAAAGTCCGAGTTGAAACAACGCTTCAACATCGCGCTCGTTTAGCTCAACCGCACGCTGCAAATAAGGAAGGGCAAGTCGTGGCTGCTCTAAGTACATGAGCGACATCCCAAGCATGAAAAACACATCTCCATCGTTTAATCCTTTTTTGACCGCTTGTTCAAACATATCTTTCGCTTGAGAAAATTGTTGGCGATTATAATAGATGGAGCCGATGCCATAATAAGCCGTAGCCGCTCTGTCATCCAACTCGAGTGCTTTTTGAAAAAATTTGAGCGCCTTTTCTTCTTCTCCTACGGCCGCTAATACATTTCCAAAATTAATGTAGCCAACGGGGTCGCTTGGATTCGCTTCAATCGCTTCATTAAAGCATTTTACCGCTTCTTCGTATTTTCCTTGCTGCATGTATTGAATTCCTAAAGCGTTTTTATCTTCCATTTTTCTGTTCAGCTCCCTCATTTATTTTATCATACATAAAACCCCAACTCGATAAGAGTTGAGGTTTCTATATCCATTAACCAACATACCAGAGCTTTTCTCCGTTGCGGAAAATTTGGTCAATCGTTCCGCCGCCAAGACATTCCTCACCGTTGTAAAAGACAGCTGCCTGACCAGGTGTAACCGCACGAACAGGTTTGTCAAAAACGACTCTTACCGTTTTCTCATCAATGACATGAACCGTTACCCCTGTATCCGGTTGACGGTAACGGAATTTCGCTGTGCATTTCATCGGCTCTGTTGGTATTTTACCGGATACCCAGTTAACGTTTGTCGCAATAATGGAGTCTGAATATAACAGCTCATTATCAAACCCTTGAGCGACATATAAAATATTTTCTTTCAGATTTTTGCCGACAACAAACCATGGTTCTCCGCTTCCGCCAATTCCAAGACCGTGGCGTTGCCCGATCGTATAATACATTAGTCCATCATGTTTTCCTTTTACTTCCCCGTCTAATGTTTGCATCGTTCCAGGTTGAGCCGGTAAATAGTTGCTTAAAAATTCTTTAAAATTGCGCTCACCGATAAAACAAATACCGGTGCTGTCCTTTTTTGTTGCCGTGGCAAGTCCTGCCTCTTTTGCTATTTCCCGTACTTTCGCTTTTTCAATATTCCCGATTGGGAACATGATTTTTGAAAGTTGCTCTTGTCCTAGTTGGTTTAAGAAATAGGTTTGGTCTTTGTTTTGGTCAACGCCGCGCAACATTTTATATTCGCCATCGCGATATTCTACGCGCGCATAATGCCCCATCGCTAAATAATCCGCTCCAAGAGACATCGCATGCTCTAAAAACGCCTTAAATTTAATTTCTTTATTGCACATGACATCCGGATTCGGTGTGCGACCTGCTTTATATTCGTCTAAGAAATACGTAAACACTTTATCCCAATATTCTTTTTCAAAATTCACGGCATAATATGGAATACCGATTTGATTACAAACGCGTACGACATCTTCGTAATCTTCCGTTGCGGTACATACTCCATTTTCGTCTGTATCATCCCAGTTTTTCATAAAAATGCCAATAACATCATATCCTTGTTGTTTTAAAAGAAGAGCCGCAACAGACGAATCGACACCGCCTGACATCCCCACGACGACGCGAGTATCTTTTGGTGCTTTGTTCATGAAGTAACCTCCATCCTATTTGTTTGTTAGTCTTCGTACAATCCTTGCGGTTTCATAAGCGGCTTTTTCGATTTGCTCTTCTGTATTTCCAAGCCCGAAGCTAAAGCGAACCGAAGAACGAATCCGTTCCGATTCTTTACCAAACATAGCGACGAGAACGTGAGACGGATCAATCGATCCTGCTGTACAAGCTGATCCGCTTGAAGTTGCAATACCAGCTAAATCTAAGTTTACGAGCATTGACTCAACGTTCGTTCCTGGAAAAGCAACATTCAGCACATGCGGAAGTGAATCGTTTTTGTCTCCATTTACGATGTACTGAATACCTTCCTGCTCAAAAATCCCCAGCATTTTCTCTTTAAATGAACGATACATACTTGCTTTCTCGTTCATTGTTGCTTGAGCAATTTCAACCGCTTTCGCCAGTCCGACAATTCCCGCTACATTTTCTGTTCCCGCGCGACGTTTCCGTTCTTGTTCACCGCCATATAAACGCGGAATGAGCTTTACCGTTTCCCTTGCATACAAAAAGCCAACCCCTTTTGGGCCATTGATTTTATGAGCGGAAACAGAAAGTAAATCAATATGAAGCTCATTTACATCAATCGGAATCAGTCCGTAAGCTTGTACAGCATCGGTATGGAAAAATGCTTGATGCTCTTTCAACATTTGACCAATTTCTTTGATTGGCTGCAAAACACCTACTTCATTATTGCCGAACATAATCGAAACAAGAATCGTATCATCGCGAAGAGCATTTTGTAAATCATCTAACGAAATTTTCCCTTGCTCGTTAACAGGGAGATAAGTAACTTCAAATCCTTGTTTTTCAAGATAATGACATGTATGCAAAACGGCATGATGTTCAACGGATGAAGTAATAATATGTTTTCCTTTCTGATGATTTGCCTTTGCTACGCCAATTAACGCAAGGTTATCTGCTTCCGTTCCGCCGCTTGTAAAAATAATTTCATTCTCTTTTGCCCCGATGCTTTTGGCAATCGTTTCCCGCGCCTCATCAATCGCATGACGGCTTTGTCTACCGAAGGAATGAATACTTGAAGGGTTACCAAAAATTTCTGTCATAAACGGTACCATTGTTTCGACAACATCAGGGTGCATTGGTGACGTAGCCGCATGATCTAAATAAATTCGTTCCAAACAAAATTCTCCTTTCCGTTCAGTAGATTAAATATAAAACATATACGCTTCTTCATCACCGTCACTATATTTTGCTAAATCTTCAAGTGTCGTGCTATCTAACACTTCTTGCACCGCATCACGAATGCGAATCCACAACTCTCGTTTGGCCGGCTCTTCTTCTTCCAATCCTTCAACCGGGCTAATTGGCCCTTCAAGGACGCGAATCACATCTCCTGCTGTAATTTTCGCTGGATGATCCGCTAATACATAGCCGCCATACGCTCCGCGAATGCTTTTGACAAGTCCTGCATTTCGTAACGGTGAAATTAACTGTTCCAAATAATGCTCCGATAAATCATGTGCTCTCGCAATCGATTTTAACGAAATCGGGCGATCACCGTATTTTTTTGCCAGTTCAATCATCATCGTTAATCCATATCTACCTTTTGTCGAAATTTTCATCGTACTCCCCCTAACTGCTTACCTCACTCTTGTCAGATTTTATAGACTTTGTTAGCATTCGTTCTGTTAAACGTTGACAATGCGGCAAAGCCGCTCCAACAACTGGACCGATTGTTACGCTAAAAATAAACGTACCAAGCGAAACAGGTCCCCCTAACAACCATCCGATAAAAAGGACCATCACTTCCATTACAATGCGGATATGCTGCACTTTCCATCCTGTTAATTCCATTAACGCAAGCATTAAACTATCGCGCGGACCGGCGCCCATTTTCGCTGAAATGTAAAAGCCCATCCCATATCCATTAATTAATATACCCCCAAGCAACATGATCATTTTCCAAAATAACGTATCGGGAGTTCGAAGATATGGAATCATCATATATAAATCTATAAACATCCCAACGAATATCATATTCATAAATGCTCCGATTTGCGGAAACTCCTTTGAAATCAACGCGGAAATCGTCAAGATGATAACACCGACAATAATGGACCATGTGCCGATTGTTAAACCGAATTGGCGATAGAGCCCGATATGGAGCACATCCCACGGAGCACTTCCGATATTCGCTTTAATGGTTAACACGATCCCAAAAGCCATAATAAGTAGACCCATAAAATAAATGGCCCACCGAAGTAACGAATGGTTATATTTACCGTATGTGAAATAATGTGTCATATAAACACTCCATATTGAAAACTAAAAACCACTTTCTCATAAGAGACCTCTGACATTATAGCATAAATCTTGATCTCGTTCATTTCTACAAACTTGCTTCTTACGATCTGCAAAACATTATTCTTTGGCTCCTTGACGCTTTAACTCTTCTAACCGCGCATAAACCTTTGCTAAATATTTTTCATCTCCGCTCTCTTTCGGCACATAATATTGCGCGTTCGCTAATTCTTTCGGCAAATATTGTTGATAAACCCAGCTATTCGGATAATCATGCGGATATTTATAGCCTTTCCCATGCCCTAGTACTTTTGCACCTTCGTAATGAGCATCTTTCAAATGATTTGGAATTTCGCCGACTTTTCCACTTTTCACATCGCTAATGGCCCTGTCCAAAGCTTTATAAGCGGAATTCGATTTTGCAGAAAGACATAATTCAATCGTTACAACTGAAAGCGGAATTCTCGCTTCCGGAAGCCCTAAGCGTTCAACTGCCTCAATGGCCGCCATGACTTTTACGCCCATGATCGGGTTAGCGAGTCCAATATCCTCATAAGCAATAACGGCTAGCCGTCGGCATATAGCCGATAAATCCCCTCCTTCAAGAAGTCTTGCTAAATAATGAAGCGCAGCATCGACATCACTGCCGCGAATGCTTTTTTGAAAAGCGGATAAAAGCGAATAATATAAATCCCCGCCTTTATCATGACTAAATCCTTTATTTTCAACACATTCTAACACGGTTTGCTCATCGACACAAACAACTCCATCGATTTCGCTTGAAGCATACACAACATCTTCCAACACATTTAATGCCGAACGGGCATCACCGTTCGTAGCAACCGCGATCATATCGAGCAAGCGGTCGTCGATACGAACGGACAACAGACCAAGCCCTCTTTCCTTATCATGTAACGCTCTCTTTAAAAGAAGAACAATCTCTTCTTTCGCTAATCGTTTCAGTTGTTTAATTTGTCCGCAGCGGCTGCGAATCGCGGGATTCACTTCATGAAACGGATTTTCTGTTGTCGCGCCGATTAACGTAATTAATCCTTTTTCGACGTTTGGCAATAAATAGTCTTGCTGCGCTTTGTTAAAGCGGTGAATTTCATCGATAAACAAAATGACGTTACCGACCATTTCCGCTTGGGCTACCACTTCTTCCATTTCTTTTTTCCCGGATGTTGTCGCATTCAACGCAAAAAATTCCCGCTCGACCGTCCCGGCGATCGCATAAGCAAGCGACGTCTTGCCGATACCCGGCTCACCGTACAGCAGCAGCGACGGCACATGACCGTTTTTAATCATTTTGTATAAAGCCGTGTGCGGACCAATAATATGCTGCTGTCCGACTATTTCATCGATCGTTCTTGGTCTCATTCGAAAAGACAAAGGTTCTTTCAAAAAAAGCATTCGACGTACCTCATTCCTTTCACGTTCATAAATGAAAACAGCAAAAACTCTCTTTATCTCGCAAAATACGAATGAATTTTTCCTTTCAGTTCTTTTATAAGTATTTGAATATCAGGAATTCCCAAATTTTCGAGATAAAGCAATAAAGCTTCAACAATAAATTTCCGCGGTTCTTTCTTTAGGCAATAAAATTCATTTTTCATTGTACGTAACGAATGAAACACATCGCCGCTTACCGCGCTTCCTTCGTCATTCATTGCCTCAAGCGTTTCAATCATGTCATCGATGCAGCTTATGATTTGCTGTCTTTTATTTTCCTCGTTTTTCCGTTCGATATGAATATAATCTTCCATTAACTCATCAGTAAGCAGCGGACTTTCCTTCTCCGTTATACTTTCAACAATCGCATCAAGCCTGCGAATTAAAAACGGAGCAAGTTTCTGCAAATGAATTTCTTTTTTGTCAATGATAATGTAAAACAAATACTCTTTTAGCATTCCGTTTAACATGGTCGCGCAATCCAACGCAAAATGTTTCACGCGTTCACCGTAAATTTCTTTAATCGCCCTGCTGTACCAATTGAGCGTTTCAGCACGGATGCGGAAAATAAGCTGATGCACCTCATCGCTTACTTTAACGGCTTGTTCCCCTATTTGCATTTGAATGAATTCTTTATGATTATAAAACTCCTGAATTTGGGTCGAAAGCTGTTTTTCAAACTTTTCTTTGACCGATAACGTTTCATCATTAGCAATTTCCAAGATTTTCTCGAACAACATTTCATAGTGATAGCTGAAGATGAACAGCGCAATTTCTTCTTTAGATTTAAAATAATTATACAGCGAACCTTTTGCCATCCCGCTATTTTCCGCAATCTCCTGCATAGAAGTTGCGTGATAACCTTTTTGTGCAAATAATTTCATGGCCGCTCTGATAATTTGTTTTCTTCTGCTCAATGCTTTCTCCTTCCTCGTTTAACACATTCTTGTTTAATTATACCGCTTTCTTGATTTTTCATTAAAGGAAGAAACGTTCATGATGATTCAAAAGGGACGCTAAGATTAAGCGTCCCTTTGCTTTGTGCATCATTTTTTCTCGGCTCTTGCCTGGCGCACGAAGAAAAGTTCATACATAACAGGAATGATGATTAGCGTTAATAAAGTGGATGATGTGAGCCCTCCGATTACCGTAATCGCTAATCCTTTAGAAATTAACGTTCCGGATGATTTTGTCAAAGCAAGCGGAATTAAAGCAGTCACTGTCGCAAAAGCGGTCATTAAGATTGGGCGCAATCTCGTTTTTCCTGCTTCTACGAGTGCATCGCGAATCGTCATTCCTTTTTGTTCTCGGTTTTGTCCGATGCGGTCAACAAGCACAATCGCGTTTGTCGTAACAATACCGATTAACATAAGCAAGCCAATCATGACGCTGACGGACATCGGTTCACCCGCGAGATACAAACCAAGCAATGAACCAATCGGCACGAAAATTAATGACGACAAGATGACAAACGGAATTCTCGCTTTACCGAATGTGATCAACATCGTAATATACACAAGACCGATCGCGACAACCATTGCCATTCCTAATTGCTTAAACGTTTCTACTGTTTCGTCGCTTCCGCCTCCGCCTTCGAGCGATACTCCTTTTGGTAAGTCGATCTCTTTTTTCACTCCAGAAATGACATCTTGTGTCACTTTTTGAATATTATTGCCAACAATTTGCGCAGACACACGCGCGAATACTTTACCATCCAACTTTTGAATCGCTGTGTATGTTTCTACTTCTTTGACTGTGGCGAATTTCGATACAGGAACAAGACCACGTTTCGTAAAAATCAACGTATTTTTTAACGCATCAACAGAATCGAGACGTTTGTCATATGACAGTTGAACGGTGCGATCGACACCGTCAAGCGTTAGTGTTCCAACTTCGACCGGTTTCGTTTCATCGGCAATCGTCCCGAGAATTTGAAAACCGGATACGCCATATGCCGCTGCTTTTTCTGGATCAATATCAACGATGATTTGTTTTTGCTTATCCGAGAAATTGTTGGTTACATATTTTAAATCGTTTCGCTTGTTCAAGTAATTTTCTACTTGTTTGGCTGCCTTTTGCAATGATGATAAATCGTTCGAATATAAATCAATATTCACGTTGTTGTTAGACGGCGGTCCTCCCGAATCTAACTCCTGTACTCCAATCTTTGTGCCAGGAGCTTCTTGATCGGCAATTTCTTGCATATTGTTCTCAAGTTTTTTAATAAATGTTGCGACATTGACGCCTTCTTTTAGGTTAATGAAGTAGTTCGCTTGGTTTTGGCGTTTGATACCGGTACGGAAGTCGCGGCTTCCGATTCCTGCGGTTACTTCTTTAATTTCGTTTTGCTTATCAAACATTTTTTCGATTTTTAAGGAGACATCGTTTGTTTTTTCAAGCGATGTCGATGATGGCAATTCGATGCTAGCCACAAGCGTCTTTTGTTCCTCGTTTGGTAAGAATGTAAACCCTAATTTTGGCACAAGCGCAAACGAACCGCCAAGCAACACAACCGATAACACTAAAATGATCACTTTATGGTTTAATGCCCATTCAATGACACGTCCATAAAAACGTTGTAACGCCCCTTCTTTTTCTTCAGGAGGAACTTTTTTGAATGAGAATTTTGCTAAAATTGGTACAATTGTCACCGCAACGATTAAGGACATTAACAAAGCAAACACAATAGTTAAGGCAAACGGCAAGAAAAATTCGCCCGTGATACCGCCGACAAATCCAAGCGGCAAGAATACGACGACCGTCGTAATCGTTGAAGACGTAATGGCCTTTAAAATTTCTTTTGTAGAATCTTCAACAAGTTCATCGGTCATGCCTGTTTTTGACTTACGAACGCGCCGGAAAATATTTTCAATCACAACGATACTGTCATCGACAACGCGACCGACAGCGACCGCCATTCCCCCAAGCGTCATAATATTTAAGGAAATGTCCATTTTATGTAAAAAAATAGAAGCTACTAACAAAGAAAGTGGAATCGAAACGATTGCGATCACTGTTGCGCGTACATTTCTTAAAAATACTAATACCGCGACTGAAGCGAATAACGCACCTAATAAACCTTCTCGAATGAGGGTCTGCACCGATTTTTTAATCCCTTCTGCGGAGTCAAAACCGATCGCATAATCAAATTCATCTTTATGAGAATTTAATACTTTTAATACTTTCTCAGCCACTTCCACCGTATTGGCATCTTGTTTTTTCGTGATGGCCATCGAAAGCGATTCGTTCAAATTGTAACGCGTAATCTCGGGCTGGTCAGTAATCGTTTTGATTGTAGCGATATCTTTTAGCTTCAACTGCGGAGCAGAAGCGGCTTGTGCTTGTACTCCTGAAACGTTTCCACGGCCTTGAAACCCTTGTAAAGATGCTTGCGCTGGCTGCGGTGTTTGAGCGATTGGCGATGTTAATGGCATGTTTTCTAGCGCTTTGACCGTTTCTAGCTTTTCTTGAACACGCACAGGAATTTGTAATGTGTCCGTATTAACATTTCCAGTTGGGAAAGAAATGAACTTCTCGTTAATTTGGTCTTTAATTTGTGACAAACTTAATCCCGCTTGCAATGCCTTTTGTTTATCAACCGTAATTTGCACGATATCTTCTTTCATGCCTCCGACAGAAACGGAGTTAATCCCATTAATTTTATTTAATTCTGGAATTACATCTCGTTCTAATAGTTTTTGTAAATCAACATCTTTTTTGGCAAATAAAGAGATATTAAAAATGGGAAATGTTCCGAACGAAAAACGATTGATTTTTGTTTGTACGTTGTCAGGAAGTTTCGTATCTTTAATGAGCGTATCGACTTGACGCTCTACTTCATCCATGTCGGTATGAAACGGAAACTCAAGGTTAATAATCGCAATGCTCTCAAATGAGGAGCTTTGCATTTTTTTCATACCTTCAATCGATTTGAGTTTTTCTTCCAATTTTGAAGTAACTTGTTCATTAATATCTTCCGGAGAGGCACCCGGATAAACGACTTCGATGGATAACTGTGGAAACTCAATATTAGGTAATAAATCTACCTTTAGGGAAGAAAACGAGTATAGTCCCCCTAAAATAAGCAGAAAGGAAATAATAAATACAGCTACCGCATTTTTTAAACTGAATCTTGTTAAAAAATTCATACTCCCCGTCCTTTCCGTCACATTTTATAACGACCATTCGGTTTATAAAAATATTGACCGAGTGGTCGTCGTGTTTATGAATATAAATCATTTCCTAATCATTTTCAACTTTTTAACATTCTAGAAAAAATCTTTTTTTGATTTCTTGAACAAAAATCCACAAAAGCTTCATGTTTTTAAAGAATTATGAACAGCTGAAGAGCAAGACAATATGAAAGTTTAAAATGAATAAAATTAGGAAAAGCTGTAAGCTATCTAAAAAAATTCCGATTGCGGGGGTGAAACAATGAAAGTTAGACAAGATGCATGGACACACGAAGATGATTTGCTGCTGGCAGAAACCGTATTGCGCTATATTCGCGAAGGCGGCACTCAATTAGCGGCATTTGAGGAAGTAGGTGACAAACTAAACAGAACTGCGGCAGCATGCGGTTTTCGCTGGAACGCAGAAGTTAGAAATCGATACGTTGAGGCTATTGAACTAGCAAAAAAACAGCGAAAAGAGCGAAAAAGAGCGCTCGAACAAGCAAAAAAGCAGCAACATACTCAACTGCCGCAGCCTTCCGTTTATTCAGCTGGTGTCTCGCTCCCTACTAAAGAGACAACAAGCTTGCTCCCTGCACCAAATGCAATAACGATGGATCAGTGTATCGCATTTTTGCAAACATTAAAACACGATCATTCTCATTCTGAAACATTGCGCATGGAAAATGAAGAACTGCGCAAAATGAATGAGGAATTGCTTAATCGCAACAAAGAATTAGAAAAAAAATTAGATGATTTAACGGAGCAACAGACCGCGATTCAAGAAGATTATGAAGCGTTAATTAAAATCATGGATCGCGCGCGGAAAATGGTGCTGATGGAAGAGGTAGAAACGCAACCTGTTCACATTTTCCGAATGGACAAAAACGGAAACTTGGAACAAATCACAAACCAATAAAAAATCGCGAAGCATTGTGCTTCGCGATTTTTTATTCCTCACCGACACGATAAATTTTAACATCTTTTAACAATTCTCTCACAACGTAAGACGCCATGATTAACCCTGCCACAGAAGGAACAAAGGCGTTAGAAGAAGGCGGCATTTTTGCTTTGCGAATCGTCGCTTGGTCATTTCCAACTTCTTTGCGCACTTCCTCGCGAATAATCACCGGGTTTTCATCAGAGAAAACAACCGGAATGCCTTTTCGAATTCCTTCTTTTCGCAATCTCGTGCGAATCACTTTCGCAATTGGATCCGTATGCGTTTTCGAGATATCGGCGATGCGGAAGCGGGTAGGATCCATTTTATTCGCTGCACCCATACTTGAAATTATCGGAATGTTTCGTTTTAAACACTCCTTCATTAAGTGGATTTTATACGTAATCGTGTCAGATGCATCAATCACAAAGTCAAGTCCGTAGCTAAAAAATTGTTCATACGTTTCTTCCGTATAAAACATTTTTAACGCAATTACTTCACACTCAGGATTAATATCGGCAATACGTTCTTTCATTAAATCGACTTTCGGACGACCGATCGTCGAAAGAAGCGCGTGAATTTGGCGGTTAATATTTGTAATATCCACATCATCTTTATCAACCAAAACAAGACGACCTACGCCAGAACGCGCCAATGCTTCAACAGCAAATGAACCGACACCGCCGATTCCTAATACAGCTACTGTGGCATTTTTTAGTTTTTCTAAACCTTCCTTACCAATCGCTAATTCATTACGTGAAAACTGATGTAGCATTTATACCCTGGTTACTAAAATCTATCAAAATCGACCCATCGCGATGGAACCAGGAAACACCGCCTGCCGCTCAGGAAACACCTGAGTTCCATCAGGAAGGGAATCCCCCTTGTCATTCACCTGCTGTGAAAGACACCCCGTGGCTCGCTGTTAGCGACGGCACCTGTCGTGCACCATTCCTTCCATCGGTCAGTACACGACAACGATTTTCGTAACCAGGTTTACACCTCCTTTAGTTGAATTTGATACTGGTTCAGCCAACAGAATTTGTGCAACACATTCCATAATGACCATTCATGCTCTTGTTTGAAGTTCTCGATTTTGCCTAACATCATCGCGATTAATTGGCGTTGTTTCGTTCCGCTGTTCGATTGCTTGTAGGATTCTTCCATCGACCCTAACATGACAAGCAAATGGCGTTTTACTTTCGTTTTTATGGTGTCAATGAGTTCTTTTGGCAATCGTTCATGATATCCTAATCCTCTTCTACCAATGACAAAAGCAGCACTTTCATGAACGGATAACCCATACTTTTTCATATACTTGAAACATCCGATGACGCTTGTATACGCCGGATTCACCTTTTTGATGCGAAACCCAAGCCTTAAGCCCCGACGAAGAATGGTTTCCGTCAGCTTTTTCTTTTTGAAAGCGTGTGTCAAGCGATTGAATCGTTTGTCCGTATCATGTTGTTGTCTTAGTTGAATGTTTTCGATGACCACTACGCCCACGTTTTCTTGCATCAGCCAATCATATACATCGCGAACGGTTTCACCGATGAGATTGTTTCGCTTATTCGCTCGCACATATTCAAGTTCATGACAGTAAAACACCTTTGATTTAAGAAAGTTTCCCTGTTTCGAAACGATACTTACGGCGATACGGTCGATATTGATGTCTATTCCTGCGACTCGTTCCGCTTGAATCGGTTCATCGTAGGGAAGTTCTCTACCATACACTTCTTCCTCATAAATGAGATGCACATAATACTCTCCGTTTTTGCGTTTGATTTCAATCGTGTATGGCTGGTAGTCCATGATCGGCTTCCCTTTTGCATTCACTCCGACTTGTTCTCCCATGACGAGATCGATGATTTCCTCTTCATATTTTTCAGGAACAGACACAGGCAACTTCAAGCGGGAAGCGTGTTTCCCTTTTGGTTGTCCAAGTGGATTCGCAATTTCCACATAACATTCATACGTATGGTCGTCATACACCAATCGAATATTTAAGTTTCCTTTTTTGCTTTTGTCACCTCTCGCGTACAACTGATTCGACCGCATGTCTTTCCATTCTTCGTTCGTGATGGTTCCTTTCAAGCGCTTATAAAAGTTCTGTTTCCCACCAAAAATCACACGTGGAATCGTCCCTTGTTCCAGATGATGCGTTAGCTCGGCTTCTTTCGCTTTGAGCTTTTCTAACCGTTGGTGTAATCCGCCTAGACAAGTTTGAAGATCGACTTTTTTCGGTGTTTTTCGCCCGTATTGGTAGTCACCGATTTTCCGTTCGGTTTTTTCGATTTTCACTTGCACATCCTCCAGCCTCATCGGAAGTAACTCACGTTGAGAAGTAATCAGCGATTGAGCGAGCAAGACCGCGTCTTCCGCATACCGTTTGTTGAGCGGGAATTGGTGCGGAAGGTGCTTGATGATGTCTTTTGGCTTCCTTCCCTCCAGCAAACGGTTAAACGCATATCGCTTCGCTGAACAAAAGACACGCATCAACTCGTCTAATGAGTGAAGTTGTGTTTCATCATCGGAAACGATTTTCATCACCCGAACCGTTTTCATCCCCTTGCCGTCCCCCTATGTTTGGATTCTTAGAACATATATTCGCTAATTCTTCTTCATTTCCTTTTACATGAGGAAAGAATTTTCTCAACATGATCTAGGGGGAAAGGTTCAGAAGACAGTCGAAATCCATAAGGTAGAAAACAAGAGATATTTACATAATTTCACACATTTTTGTAGATTTGAAACGAACTAGTTATACCCTCCATTGAACGTTTCGTCGTTTTTATATCGATATTATCCTACACAATAAATACAAGTATTTCAATCGGATTTTTTTAAACTCCTCATCATTTATCACCAAAATGACGCCAAAATTGTTGAAAGAGAGTCTTTTCGGCGTTTATGATAAAAAACCCCTATGTAAAGGATTTGCTTTACATAGGGGATTCATTCGAAATATGTAAGTCCCAATCGTGCCGTCGATGCCTTCGTTTTGAACCCGCTCCCAGCAGGTGGGTGCCCTGTTTCAAGGTTTGCACGTCCTCCTATCCAAGAGGCATGTACGCCGCTTGAAAACTCCGGGCTCCCGTATAACTTATTGTTCGGTCAAAACAATAGGTTATACGACGAACACATCAGGACTATTAGCTTTGAATGTATCATAACACATTTTTTAAGCCTTTTCAAGAAAGGGACAGAACACCATTATTCACTTTTTTCAAGTTTAACAGCCAAATGCAGCTCTTCAAGTTGTTTTTCATTCACTGAGCTCGGTGCTTCCGTTAGCAAACAACTTGCACTTGCCGTTTTTGGAAAGGCAATCGTATCACGAAGATTCGAGCGACCAGCAAGCAACATCACAAGACGGTCAAGCCCTAGCGCGATTCCTCCGTGCGGTGGAGTACCATATTCAAACGCCTCCAACAGGAAGCCAAACTGCTCACGCGCTTCCTCTTCCGTAAATCCTAGCGCTTTAAACATTTTCTCTTGTACGTCGCGTTCAAAAATACGAAGCGAACCGCCGCCTAGCTCATAACCGTTTAATACAAGGTCATACGCTTGAGCGCGCACTTTGTTTGGTTCTGTTTCCAATCGCGGTAAATCTTCGCGCACCGGCATCGTAAATGGATGATGTGCCGCATAATAACGCCCTTCTTCTTCATCATACTCCAATAACGGCCAATCCGTAATCCATAAGAAATTGAACTTCGTTTCATCAATGAGTTGTAACTCTTTACCAAGCTTTAACCGCAACGCCCCGAGTGCGTCAGCCACAACGGTCTTCGTATCGGCCACAAACAACAATAAGTCTCCTGTTTCCGCATCTAGCGTTTGCATAAAACCTTTTTGTTCTTCTTCTGTGAAGAACTTTGCGATCGGTCCTTTTAATCCATCTTCTTCCACTTTTAGCCACGCAAGCCCTTTCGCGCCGTAACGAGAAACAAATTCCGTTAAACCATCAATATCTTTACGGGAATACTTGTCAGCCGCTCCTTTTACATTAATCGCTTTCACTTGGCCGCCATTTTCCACGGCGCTTGCAAATACTTTAAAGCCGCATCCTTTCACTTGTTCTGATACATCGACAAGCTCCATCCCAAAGCGAGTATCCGGCTTATCGGAACCGTAGCGGCTCATTGCCTCATCGTAAGACATTCTCGGAAACGGAAGCGATACATCCATTCCTTTCGCCACTTTCATGACACGAGCCATCATTCGCTCAACCATCGCCATAATCTCTTCTTGGCTCATAAACGAAGTTTCGATATCGACTTGCGTAAACTCCGGTTGGCGGTCCGCGCGTAAATCTTCATCACGGAAACAACGAGCGATTTGATAATACCGCTCAAATCCCGCTACCATTAACAATTGTTTAAAAATTTGCGGCGACTGCGGAAGCGCATAAAACTCGCCTGGATGAACACGGCTCGGCACTAAATAGTCGCGCGCGCCTTCTGGAGTACTTTTCGTTAAAATCGGGGTTTCTACTTCTAAAAACCCTTCTTCATCAAGAAAATCACGAATCGCCTTTGTGACTTGGTGTCTCATTTTAAACGTGTTAAACATGACCGGACGGCGCAAATCTAAATATCGATATTTCAGGCGCACATCTTCTGATACGTCCGTTTGATCAGCAATGACAAACGGCGGTGTTTTCGCTGTGTTAATAATGGTCACACGTTCCGCTTGAATTTCGATTTTTCCTGTCGGAAGATTCGTATTTATCGTTCCCTCTTCACGAGCAACAACCGTCCCTTCTACATCGAGGACATATTCATTGCGCACCGTTTCAGCGATTTTTAAAGCTTCTTCTGATACTTCCGGGTTAAAAACGACTTGAACGATGCCTGTTCGATCGCGGAGGTCAATAAATATAAGCCCGCCAAGGTCACGACGTTTCTGTACCCATCCTTTTAACGTTACTTTTTCACCGATTGCTTTCTCCGTTATTTCACCACAATAATACGTCCTTCCAAACATTCAACCGTCCCTCCTATGCCAATGCTTCTTTTAAATATTCTACTAACGAATCAATCGGCACTTCTGTTTGTTCGCCTGTTGTCATATTTTTTATATTAATAACATTTTTATCTAACTCATCATCACCAAGAATCGCAACATATTTTGCTTTTAAACGATCCGCTGTTTTCAATTGCGCTTTTACTTTCTTGTCTTGGTAATCTTTTTCTGTGGCAATCCCTGCTTTTCGCAACTTGTCGACAATGACAACGGATTGATCTTTTGCTTTTTCTCCTAACGCAACGACGTAACAATCAATTCCTTCTGTGACAGACAATGAAATGTTCTCAGCTTCCAGTGCCGCAAGCAGTCGCTCAATACTTAACGCAAAGCCAATTCCTGGTGTTTCTGGACCGCCAATTTCTTGCACTAATCCGTTGTAACGACCGCCCCCACATAATGTCGTAATCGCTCCAAATCCTTCGGCATCGCTCATAATTTCAAAGGCTGTATGGTTGTAATAATCAAGTCCACGGACGAGACGAGAATCGACTTCGAATGGGACTCCTAATTTCGTTAAATACATTTGCACTTTTTCAAAATAAAGCCGAGATTCGTCATTTAAGTAGTCAATAATCGACGGAGCGGTAGCCATTAATTCATGATCACGGTCTTTTTTACAGTCTAAAATGCGAAGCGGATTTTTTTCGAGACGCGTTTGACAATCTTCGCAAAGCTCGCCAATTCGCCCTTTAAAATGGTTGATCAGCGCTTCTCTGTGCGCTTTTCGGCTTTCTGCGTCTCCAAGGCTATTAATGACGAGTTTTAATTTCTTTAATCCTAGTGACTGATATACTTCCATCGCTAGCGCAATCACTTCAGCATCGATCGCCGGATCGTTGCTTCCGAGCGCTTCCACACCAAATTGCACAAATTGGCGAAATCTTCCTGATTGTGGCCGCTCATAGCGAAACATCGGTCCCATATAATACAGTTTAATAGGTTGGTTCGGATTTCCATACATTTTATTTTCGACAAATGAACGAACAACCGCCGCAGTTCCCTCTGGACGAAGGGTAATGCTTCGTCCCCCGCGGTCTTCAAACGTATACATTTCTTTTTGCACGATGTCTGTTGTATCGCCTACGCTGCGTGAAAATAATTCCGTATGTTCAAAAATCGGTGTGCGAATTTCCTTATAGTTGTAACGGCGACAAATGTCCCGTACTGTTTGTTCGATATACTGCCATTTTTCCACTTCACCTGGCAAAATATCTTGCGTTCCTCTTGGAATTTGAAACGCCATACTTCAACCTCCTTATGTATAAAAATAAAAAAGCCCCCTTCCCTATGAAACATAGGGACGAGAGCAATTTTCCCGTGGTGCCACCCTAATTGAAGCCATTACGTGCTTCCACTTTGCCCCGATAACGCTCGGTATGCGTTCTCTCCTACTAGCTCTTTCGCGTTCAAAGAGAAACCTACGGAGTGTTCGTTCGTTAAGTCATCATGGAGAAATGCTTTCAGCCTATGGCATTTCCTCTCTGACCATGTGTACTCTTAACTACTCTTCTCCATCATCGGCTTTTTATGTAACAATTTTTATTTCTTATCTTACGAATGAACCACTATTTTGTCAAGAAGTGAATGATTATTTACGAACGAAACAACTGTTTTTTTAATTTTCGAACATCTCTTAATGTTAATCCGAACTCAGTGGCAAGCTCAAACGCCGTATGATCAACTTCTTTTTTGATAAATTCGTGAAAGTCGACGTGTAATAGTTCGCTTGCTTTGCCATGAGCAAATTCTCCTCTTGCACTGTTTCTCACTTACTTCCATCCTTTCCTCATCGAACTTATTACCTATCTTTCCCGTTATTGTAAAAAATAAAAGGATTTTTCCGTTGTTTGTAGAATTTTTATAATCTCACAAACCTTATTGAAAAGGAGGCTGCTTTCTTGTTCGGTCGCCATGTGAAAAAAGCGGCTTACCTGTTCATGGTCGCTCTTTTTCTACTTTGCATTCACTTTTCAACAGCATGGGCCAAAGCGAAAACGGTTGTTACTCAAGTGGAACGCTTAAATGTACGAGAAGGACCAGGCGCTCATTATCCAGTGAAAAAGAAGTTAAACAAAGGGGAAGTATATACGACGATCGCCGAAACGAACGGCTGGGTGCAGTTGCGGTTAAACGAAAAAGAAAGCGGGTGGGTATCACAACAATACGTAGCAGAAACAAACAAGAAAATGACATCCATGGTCGACCAGCTTCGGATTCGTTCCGCTCCAAGCAGCCAATCAAGTGTAATCGGTTACTTACAACGTGGGCAAACAGTAGATATGATAGAAGTGAAAAATAATTGGGCAAAAATTAAAACGGCTGCCCTCATCGGCTGGGTTTCGTCCGATTATCTTACATCAAGCGACAACGTGGAAAATAATACAGGGAGCACGCGGGTTGGTACTGTTACAGCCGATACGTTAAACGTGTGCGCCCAACCATTCCAGCAATCAAACGTTCTTGGAAAAATCACATTTGGCCAACAAGTTCGCATCGTGGATGAAACGAACGATTGGTATAAAATAACGATTAATGAACGTCTCACTGGTTGGGTTTATCGCACATACATAGCCATATCTGCTTCTTATGTGAAAGTGTTATACGATGGGACGAATATTCGCACAAATCCATCACTCGAGGCAGAAGTACAGACCACAGCAAAACGAGGACAACAATATCGGGTCATTGGCAAAGTAGGAAATTGGTACAAAATCGAACTACCAGGACAAGGAAGCGGTTATATTGCCGATTCGCTCGTTATTGTAATGGGCAATAATCGTAACGAACATACGATTAAAAACAAAACGATCGTGATCGATGCAGGTCATGGCGGAAAAGATAGCGGTACAATCGGAAAAAATGGCATCATGGAAAAAACATTGACGTTACAAACCGCGCAATTGTTGCAAAATAAATTACAAGCAGCTGGCGCTAATGTCATTCTTACAAGAACAACCGATGAATATCTTTCTTTGCCGGAACGTGTACAAATTGCTCATCGTTATCACGCCGATGCCTTTATTAGCATTCATTATGACAGCTCTCCAAATTTGTTTGCGAGCGGCATGACGATTTATTATTATGATTCACTTACCGATTACCCGCTGGCCTTATCGTTCGATGCTCCATTTTCTAAAATTACTTCGATTCCGTATCGCGGAATTCGTTTTGGTGATTTTCATGTAATTCGCGAAACAAACTTACCATCCGTTTTATTCGAGCTCGGATATGTAAGCAACCCTATGGAAGTGAATATTATTACCTCCGACGAATATCAACAACAAATTACCGAAGCTATTTTCAACGGATTAAATAACTATTTTGAATCCAGTAACTGACCTTCACAAAAGAAAAAAGCGGGTAACGTGGTTCGTTACTCGCCTTTTTCTTTACTTTCAACAATAAGTGTCACCGGACCGTCATTCGTAAATTGTACTTCCATCATCGCACCGAATTTGCCTGTTTCCACCGTAATTCCTTTTCGGCGCAATTCTTCGTTAAACAGTTCATATATTTTTAAAGCATGATCAGGTTTAGCGGCTTCCATAAAGTTCGGCCGTCTCCCTTTGCGACAATCTCCATAGAGCGTAAATTGCGAAACGGACAAAATCGCTCCGTTTACGTCTAAAAGGGAAAGATTCATCTTACCTGACTCGTCCTCAAAAATTCGTAAATTCGCGATTTTATCCGCCACAAAAGCAGCGTCTTCTTGCGTGTCGCTATGAGTAACGCCGACAAGAAGCATAAGCCCGAAATCAATGCTTCCGACTGTTTCTCCTTCTACTGTTACTTTTGCATTTTTTGCGCGTTGTACGACTACTCTCATATGCGTGTTCCTTTCTAATTATTCATGATTCGTTGCACGGAATAAATATCAGGAATTTGCTTAATTCGTTCAACAACTTTTTGTAAATGGCTCACATTTTGGATCGCAATTGTCATATGAATCGTTGCGATTTTATTACGATGATCGGACCGTCCAGAAACCGCGGAAATATCCGTTTTCGTTTCGTTCACCGCTTGCAACACTTCATTAAGTAACCCGCGTCGATCAAATCCAGAAATTTCGATTTCAACATTATATTCCCGGTTCGTCTTCGCATCGCTTTCCCATTCGACGGAAATTAAGCGATCTTCTGCCTCCTCAGATTGAACATTCGGGCAATCGGCTCGATGAACAGAAATGCCACGTCCTCTTGTAATAAATCCGATAATTTCATCGCCGGGAACAGGATTACAGCAACGTGACAAACGGATTAATAAATTATCGATCCCTTGCACACGGATGCCATAGTCGCGTTTTTTACCAACCGGCGTTTTTATTTCTTGCGTTGCTTCCGCTAATTTTTTTTGTTGTTCTTCTAAATCGCGTTGCTTTCGCCATTTATCTGTTAAGCGATGAGCAATCTGCGCAGCAGTAATTCCATGATATCCAACCGCTGCATACATATCTTCTTCGTTGGAAAAATTAAATTTTTCGGCCACTCGCTTGACGTTTTCGACTGTCAAAATTTCTTTTACATCAAAACCGAGGGTGCGAATTTCTTTTTCAACAAGTTCTTTTCCTTTTTCAATATTTTCTTCACGGCGTTGCTTTTTGAAAAATTGGCGAATTTTATTTTTCGCATGAGACGTTTGCGCGAGCTTCAACCAATCTTGACTTGGGCCGTATGAATGTTTCGACGTTAAAATTTCGACAATATCCCCAGTCTTTAACTTATAGTCAAGCGGAACCATTTTTCCATTTACCTTTGCACCAATCGTCTTATTTCCGATTTCTGAGTGAATGCGATAGGCAAAATCAATCGGCACAGAGCCAGCTGGCAACTCAATGACATCGCCTTTCGGTGTAAACACGAACACCATGTCAGAAAATAAATCCACCTTTAACGTTTCCATAAACTCTTCCGCGTTACTTGCATCGTTTTGCCACTCTAAAATTTCGCGGAACCAAGAAAGTTTTTCTTCAAACGAGTTTGGTTTGATCGTTTTCCCTTCTTTATACGCCCAATGGGCAGCGATTCCGAACTCGGCAATTTGATGCATCTCAAACGTACGAATTTGTACTTCGAGAGGCTCGCCTTTTGGACCGATGACCGTCGTATGAAGCGATTGATACATGTTTGGTTTCGGCATGGCGATATAATCTTTAAACCGCCCCGGCATTGGTTTCCAACATGTATGAATAATGCCTAATACCGCATAACAATCTTTAATGCTGTTGACGATAATCCGAACAGCAAGCAAGTCATAAATTTCGTTAAACTGTTTATTTTGCAACACCATTTTTCGATAAATGCTGTAAATATGTTTTGGTCTCCCAGAAATTTCGCCTTTAATGGACACTTCGTTTAGCCGTTCGCGCACTTCTTGAATGACTTCTTCTAAATATTGCTCACGTTCCGCGCGTTTTTTCTTCATTAAGTTCACAATCCGATAATATTGCTGCGGATTTAAATAACGAAGCGCAGTGTCCTCGAGTTCCCATTTAATTTTGGAAATTCCAAGCCGGTGCGCCAGCGGAGCGAAAATTTCCAACGTTTCATTCGCGATTCTTCGCTGTTTCTCAAGCGGTAAATGTTTGAGCGTTCGCATATTATGAAGACGGTCCGCTAATTTAATTAAAATGACACGAATGTCTTGTGCCATCGCCAAAAACATTTTACGATGGTTTTCCGCCTGCTGTTCCTCATGAGATTTATATTTAATTTTTCCAAGCTTCGTGACACCGTCAACGAGCATTGCGACTTCATCGCCAAATTCTTGTTGCAAATCTTCTTTTGTCACGATTGTATCTTCGACGACATCGTGTAAAAATCCAGCAGCAATCGTCGTAGCATCCATTTTTAAATCGACTAAAATACCTGCAACTTGAATGGGGTGAATAATATAAGGTTCACCCGACTTCCGATATTGCTCACGATGAGCCTCTTTCGCAAATTCATATGCTTTTTTTATAAATTCAACATCCTTTTCCGACAAATAACGACTCGCCTGTTCGATGACTTGTTCCGCCGTTAACACCTGTTCATTGGCCATGGGATCACCTTTTGCATGTAATAAAAATTACGTATTGACACTATTATCTTGAAAAGTTTTTTGAATGTAAAGAGTGATGGAACATGAAAATAATAAGAAAGAGCACCCCTTTGAGTGCCCTCGATGAAAACATCTCTACTATATATTGTAACGAAACGACACGAATATGTCGACGTTTAAAATTGCATAAGCGCTAAAATGTCGTAGCCTTCTAATTTTTTGCGCCCTTCCAAATAGGTAAGTTCAATGAGAAACGCAATACCAGCAACGACGCCACCGAGCTGCTCGACAAGCTTAATCGTTGCTTCAATCGTCCCGCCTGTCGCAAGCAAGTCATCTGTAATTAATACACGTTGTCCCGGTTTAATCGCATCTTTATGCATCGTCAATACATCTTTTCCATACTCTAAACCATATTCGACACGAACGACTTCACGAGGGAGTTTTCCTTCCTTACGTACTGGCGCAAACCCTACGCCAAGAGCATACGCAACCGGGCACCCGATAATGAACCCACGCGCTTCTGGACCGACAACAATATCAATTTTCTTTTCGCGCGCATATTGCACAATTTGGTCAGTTGCGTATTTATATGCGTCTCCTTTATCCATAAGTGTTGTAATATCCTTGAACATAATTCCAGGTTTAGGGAAATCAGGAACAATCGTCACATATTGTTTTAAATCCATTACACGTTTGCCTCCTCATGTGTTAGCGAACCTCTTATTTCTAAAAGGGAACGCTTCAGTTGTTGATACGATGAATATAATAGAATATTTTCTAGCTCTAACTGAGCTTGTTTCAAACGATACGTTGGAGACTCGGTTAAATCGCGTTTCACCGGTTCATTGACAAGCGAAACAATTCCATTATTTAATGTGATAAATTTTAACTCTAAAAATACTTGTACCATAAAATGAACGGTTTCTTTCGTCCATCCGCGCGAACGTGCCAATTCATCGCCATACCTCGCTAAATCAAACATACCACGCTTTAACAAAAACGCATAAAACCATTTAAAGTGGTCGCGTGTGGGCAATGTACTGAAGAAATGAGTCTCCCTTTGATAGAATAACGCATAAATGCGTGCAGGTAAACTAGAACTTAATAAAACTTTCATCATTTCAATCGATGGCGGCAAGTCTAGCAATACAACATAACGACCATCGACCGAAAGCTGCTTCGCTTCTTCTAGCGAAGCAAGACAGCATATTTCTTCACGATAATCATGTAACTGTAAGAACTCTACCGTTTCCTGATGAAAAGCAATAAACAGCCGTTTTTCACGTGGAAGAGCAGAAAGAAGCGGACGTACATGGCGCATTCCGCGAATATCGAAAAGTTGCCATTCTCGCACTGCAGCGTCGTGAATCATCAGTTGTGGTTTACGAAGATGGTTCCATTCATTCACCGATAATTCTCCGACAACAGACACTTTCGCATCAGGAGCAATTTCGTCATACAAATATCCACAACCAAAACCAACGCTTTCAATCGTCGCGCCATCTTGTTCAAACACCATTTTTACATGCGACTGATCAGCACCGATGCGACGAATCGTTTGTACCGATGCATCCTCAATCAAGATAAGCGGCTTCGGATTTTCCACTCCAAATGGAGCCAGCATTTGTAATTGTTCAACCGCCTCTAACGTTACATCACGAACCGAGCATTTCGCATCGATGATCGTAACAGGAATGAAATCATCATCTGTCAATGTTTCTTTTGCTAATGCGTTCAGTCGCTGCCGCAGCTCGTCCACATGCTCAATCGCCAGCGTCATTCCCGCCGCCATCGGATGTCCGCCAAAGTGTGGCAAAATATCGCGGCATGTTGATAAATTCGCAAATATATCAAACCCATGAATGCTTCGTGCCGATCCTTTGGCAATGCCTTTTTCCTTATCAAGACTAAGGACAATCGTCGGACGATAAAACTGCTCCACAAGCCGAGAAGCAACAATTCCAACGACTCCTGAATTCCAACCTTCCTTCGCAACAACAAGCACGCGATGTTCTGTAAGCTGAAACTGCTCGTTGACCATTTGCACTGCTTCTTCCGTCATTTCATTGACAATCCTTTGTCTTTCTCGATTCAGCCCATCCATTTCTTTCGCTAACATTTGCGCTTCTGCTTCGTCTTCTGTCATCAATAATCGAACAGCAGGGTCCGCTGCTCCTAGTCTCCCCACGGCATTCATACGCGGCGCAATGACAAATCCAACTGTTTCTTCGTTCAGCTGCTTTGCATCGATACCGCACTGTTTAAATAACGCGCGTAAGCCAATACGGTTGGTCTCTTGTAACTGTTGAAGTCCCCATACGACTAATAACCGATTTTCTCCCGTGAGTGGAACGAGGTCCGCAATCGTCCCAATCGCCACAACATCAAGCAAATGGCTTGGTACATCGCCAAGCAATGCGTGCGCCACTTTAAAGGCAACTCCAACCCCTGCCAACTCGCGAAACGGATACGTGCTTCCTGGTTTTTTTGGATGAATAATCGCATACGCATCCGGTAACACAGGTCCTGGTTCATGATGATCCGTAATAATGACATCGATTCCGAGTTCATTGGCAAGCGCCACTTCATTAATCGCAGCAATCCCCGTATCGACCGTAATGATCAAAGAAAATCCTTGCTCTTTCGCCCAGCGAAATGCTTTTTCATTTGGTCCGTATCCTTCGGTAAAACGGTTCGGAATATAAAAATCAACGATTGCACCAATTTCTTTGAGCGCACTGACCATCACCGTCGTGCTACTAACACCATCCGCATCGTAATCGCCGAATACGAGAATGCGTTCACCGTCTTGTACCGCTCGTTGAATACGCACCACTGCCCGCTCCATCCCATCGAGTAAAAATGGATCGTGGAACGATTGTTTCATCGGATGCAAAAACGCTTCTGCCGCTTCCACCGTATCCATTCCTCGATTCACAAGCAATGAAGCTACAAGCGGAGCGATATTTAATTGTTTCGCCAACTCATTCGTTTTATCAATATCGAGATGTTTTACATCCCATCGAGTTTTTGCCGTTAACATTTCCCCCACCTCAACTCCCCCTATTATACAAAAGGAGAAAAGGGTGGGCAATGAAATCACTCTGTTTTTTTCATTTCTGGATAATACGGATTAATATGTACCATGACATTATGTACATGAGGCAATGTTAGTAACTTTTCCTTGACCTTTTTTCCAATGTGATGTCCTTGTTCAACCGTCATATACGGGTCAACCGCTATTTTTAAATCAACAATGACGTAATGCCCGTGTTCACGCGCATGCAACTCGTTAATTTGCTTTACATCGGGAAACGACAAAACTGCTTCACGAAGATGCGCCGTTTCCTCTTCATGCAACACATGATCAAGCGTGGTATGAATCGATTCCTTTCCTAACTCCCACGCCATTTTTAATACAAGAAGAGAAACGAACAGTCCGGCAACGGGATCGGCATACACAAGCCAATCGACTCCCCACTTTCCCCCAACAATCGCGGCACCAATGCCGATTAACGCAGCGATGGATGAAAAAACGTCGGAACGATGTTCATACGCATTCACAATAATCGCATTACTATTTAATTTTTTCCCTAACCGGTATTTGTAACGAAACATCGCTTCTTTTACAATAATCGAAAAGATAACGACATATACGGTTACCATTTTCGGCGGTTCGAGCCGTTGAAAAAATGCTTGAAAAGAAGAACGACCAATTTCCACGCCCACGATGAACAGTAGTACCGCTACAATAATAGCCGCAATCGATTCCGCTTTGCCGTGACCATATGGATGGTCTTCATCAGGCGGTTGCTTTGCCGCGCGCAGCCCGATCCATACCGCAAGTGAACCTGCGACATCGGACGCAGAATGAACCGCATCAGCCATAAGTGCCTTACTGTTTCCGACCGTTCCGGACACTCCTTTAACAATCGCTAGCGCAATATTGCCGACAATCCCGACCATCGCCGCAAACTCTGCTTGTTTAAAACGCTCTTCCTTTTTCACTGTTCTCTTCCTTTCGTGAAACGTCGTTTGGCGTTAGTTTATCCGATTTCCCATTTCCTCACTACTAAAAAAGGATGCCCCATCTTTTCATGGGGCATCCCTTCCTTTACACTTGCGGTTCTAAATCTTTCTCTGTCTGTTTTTTCACTTTTCCTTTTTTCAATTGTTTCCCTTTCCAAATGATCCATAGCTGAGAAGCGATAAATAAGGAAGAGTAGACGCCGGAAACTAAGCCGACTAATAACGCTAAGTTGAAGTTACGAATCGCTTCGCTTCCGAATATTAACAAGGCAACGACCGTGAAAATGACCGTTAAAACGGTATTAATCGAGCGAGTAAACGTTTGCTGCAACGCCCGGTTGACGATATGCTTCAAATCGTCGATCGTTTTCACTTTCCGCTTTTTCATCAAATCACGAATCCGGTCAAATGTAACAATTGTATCGTTAATCGAGTAACCGATAATCGTTAGCACGGCCGCAATAAACGTTAAATCGACTTCTAAGCGCGTTAAACTAAAAAATGTAACGATGATAAACGCATCGTGCAATAAAGCAATAATTGCTGCAATAGCCATATACATTTCAAAGCGAATCGTCACATAAATAATGATCCCGATCGATGAAATAAGTACAGCAATCAACGCATTTCTTGCTAATTCTTTTCCGACCGTCGGCGAAACGGTGCTTACGTTCGGTTCAAATCCATATTGTTGTTTAAAATGGCTTTTTAACTCTGAAATTTCTTTTTTGTTTAAAACACCGATAAAACGAGCAACGCCGATTTCATGTTTGTTTCCTGATAGCACAATATCTTTCGGCTGTAGATGAAGCTTTTGAAACTCATCTTCCAATTGTTGTACCTTTAATGGAGAGTGGCTCATCACTTCCACGCGCGTTCCACTCGCAAAATCAATCCCAAGATTTAACCCCATCGTCAATAGCGCAACGATCCCCGCAACAGTAAGCGCTCCGGAAAGAAGGAAAAACTTTTTGCTATGTTTGACGAAATCGAGACGGTCAAACTTCGTCGGTACTTCCGTATGCTCATTCGTTTCCGCAATATTTAAGATTTCCGATTTCTTGACACCGAAATAGCCCGGCTTGTTATTAAGGGCGCGGCTTTGTACTAATAAACCGAGTAATAAACGCGCACCATAAACAGCGGTAATAAAGCTTACTAAAATGCTGATGATAAGCATCGTCGCAAACCCTTTGACAGAGCTTGTCCCATAAATGAATAACACAACTCCGGCGATAATCGTCGTGATGTTCGCGTCAAAAATCGTTGCAAATGAGCCTTTATTTCCCGCCCGATACGCAGACATAATCGACTTGCCAAGCTTAATCTCCTCTTTAATTCGCTCATATGTAATAATGTTCGCATCGACCGCCATCCCGACCCCTAAAATAAGGGCGGCAATTCCCGGCAGTGTCAACACTCCATTCATCCAATCAAAAATAAGCAAAATAAGATAAATATACACAGACAAGGTAATAACGGCAACGACACCAGGCAAGCGATAGAAAACAATCATAAATAGGAAGATCGCCGCAACGCCAACGATTCCGGCAAAAATCGTTTTTTGAAGCGCATTTTCACCAAATTGCGCACCGATCGACGTTGAATAAATTTCTTTTAATTCAACCGGCAACGCGCCCGCATTTAATAAATCCGCTAATTGCTTTGCTTCATCGACGGTAAAATTGCCGACAATCGATACGTCTGTTTGGTCAAACACTTGATTGACCGCGGCCGCGGAAATAAATTTCGGCTTTGCTTTTCCTGCCTCTTTTGCGTAAGAATCGACCCCGTCTTTAAAATCAAGCCAAATGACTAATAAGTTATTCGGCGATCCCATCTTATACACTTTTTCCGTCACTTGTTTAAATTTATCGGCATCTTTCAGCTTAATCGATACGCTTGGCTTTCCACGTTCATCAAAGGAGAGTTTGGCCCCGCCTTCGACTAAATCACTGCCATCCATCAATACATGGTCATGCACATCACGAAACGTTAATTTCGCTTGAGTAGAAAGAATTTCGCGCGCTTTATTTTGGTCTTTCACACCGGCGAGCTGAACGCGAATGCGATTTTTTCCTTCAGTTTGAATGTTCGGTTCGCTCACTCCAAGTACGTTCACGCGCTTATTTAAGGCGCTAACGGTGCTCACAAGCGTATCTTTATCAATTTTATCCCCTTTTTTCGCCGGCTTTACTTCATATAACACTTCAAAGCCGCCTTGTAGGTCTAATCCTAGTTTCATATTGTGTAAAATGCCTTGAATGGTTGTTCCCATCGTGCCACCTAAAAGGAGCAGCAACAAGAAAAACGCAATGATGCGACTTCTCTTTACCATACCTAAAATCCTCCTTACGACATAAAAGAATCCGGCCAATTAGCCAGAATTCTACCAATATCCCCATTATGAAACAGTTTACGATAGCTGTCAAATGACAAAACGTGATTACAATAATTCTTTTAACGCGATCTCCAAATCGTTATCGTTTGCCGAACGTTGCTTTTGATACGTTTGCATGGTTAAAAATGACATATAATCGCTGACACGAAGCGACAGAATGTCTTCAACTAACTCAAATAATTTTTTTTCTTCGCTTATTTTTTTCCATTTTTTATAAAACAAACACTCCCAAATTTGCTCAATCGTTACTTGATGATAGCCAAGCAAGCGAAACTCATCTTGCTTACATACTAATGCCGGCATCAGTTGTTCACGCAACGTTGCCAATTGTTCTTTCTCCATTTCGACGGCTCCCCCTTTTTGCACCGCAATACTTGTCATGCTTGTTCACATCACTTGCATATAGTTAATTGTATAAAAGATGACCTCGTTTGAGAAGGGAGGGAACGATATGTCCAAATTTTTGAAAGGAACGCTTATTTTAATCGTTGCTGGTCTCATTACAAGAGTACTTGGATTTGTAAACCGCATCGTCGTCGCTCGCGTCATTGGGGAAGAAGGGGTCGGCTTATATATGATGGCTGTTCCGACATTAGTGTTAGCGATTACCGTTACGCAAATGGGACTCCCTGTAGCGATTTCGAAACTCGTTGCTGAAGCAGAAGCCATCGGCGATCAACGAAAAGTTAAAAAAATTCTCGTTGTTTCTTTGACCATCACAGGTGTATTAAGCATCATTTTTTTTCCTGCCATGATTTTGTTTGCACCGATTTTATCGACAACCCTATTTACAGACTCACGCACGTACTATCCATTATTGGCGATTTCACCAGTCGTTCCGATCATTGCTATCTCCTCTGTGTTGCGCGGTTATTTCCAAGGAAAACAACAAATGAAGCCGTATGCGTATTCGCAGTTAATCGAGCAAGTGGTCCGTATTAGTTTAATCGCTTTTTGCACAAAAATCTTTTTACCGTATGGAATTGAATACGCGGCCGCTGGAGCGATGCTTTCTTCCGTCATTGGGGAATTCGTGTCTCTCGTTTATTTACTGTTTATGTTCAAACTGAAAAAACGGATTAGAGTGCGACCACAGTTTTTTAAGCATGTAAAAGCAGGAAAAGAAACATTTGTGAGCTTAATGCGTATCGCGTTACCAACAACCGGAAGCCGCTTAATCGGCTCAGTTGCTTGGTTTTTTGAACCGATTGTCGTCGCTAATAGTTTGGCCATTGCCGGAGTCACTACTTCTTTAGCGACCAAGCAATACGGGGAGTTAACAGGGTATGCGCTTCCTTTGCTTATGCTGCCATCGTTTATCACGTATTCGTTATCGACATCTCTAGTTCCCGCGATTAGTGAAGCGGCTGCCCAACAGCAAACACTTCTTATTGAACATCGTCTCCAACAAGCGATGCGCCTTTCTCTTGTCACTGGAGGGTTGTCGGTTGTTGTGTTATACGTATTCGCTGACCCATTGATGCAGTTAATGTATGGCACAAGCAATGCTGCCATTTTCGTTAAAATCATGGCCCCGTTTTTCATTTTTTATTATTGCCAAGGTCCGTTACAAGCCGTTTTACAAGGCCTTGATTTGGCGAAAGCAGCCATGATAAACAGCTTGATCGGTTCGCTCGTAAAAACGGTCTGTATTTTTGCATTAGCAACGCGGCCAAGCTTAGGGATTATGGGAGCAGCACTAGCAATTGCCATCGGTACCGTTCTTGTGACGCTTCTCCATTTTGCAACCATCATAAAAGTCATTTCTTACTCCGTCTATATCTTAGAATATATCAACGTTTTTCTAACTATGCTCATCGCTAGTATCGTTGGACATATCGCATTTCACTATTCGTTTACCTCGCTTTCGCTCAATATACGAACACTTGCCGCTATTACGGTTACAACCGTTGTTTACACATTGTTTTTAATCGTATGTAAGCTCATCAAACGTGAAGAACTAGCACGAATTCCACTCATTCGCCTTTTTTTATCTGTGAAAAAATAGCTAACATCGCTTCTAAACATGTCCATAGGCGAATATACTCTTGCTAAAAACAGCTACATAGAACGGAAAGGAGGAGAAGGGATGACCAGGTTAGGAAAAGCGATTGTATATGGAATTGTTACGATTTTTCTATTAGCAGCAATCATTAGCTTGATCCTATCGCTCATCTTAAAATTCACGAACGTTCAAGAATCTTCGTTGACATGGGTTATTTTTGCTAGCTCACTCTTATCGATGTTTATTAGTGGATTAGTAGCAGGGGGAAAAGGAAAAGAAAAAGGATGGTTCATTGGCGGAGCAACGAGTGTCGTATTTACACTCATTGTGTTTTTGTTTCAGTTTTTAGGGTTAGAGCAACCATTTTCAACGCAACAATGGCTTTATCATCTTGGCTTTCTGGTCGCAGCGATACTGGGGGGGATCATTGGAGTCAATATGTCCTCTTCACGAGGTTAACCAAACAAAAAGGCTACCCTCTTTTGTTTTATCAATGAGGTAGCCTTCGTTGTTTTACTTATTTTCCGTAACCACTTCACGCACGGCTGAACGGTCGTATGTAAGACGAGTACCATCACCAGCACGGATCACGACTTTATCTTCATCAACTGAGTCGATAATTCCGTGTAGACCGCCGATCGTAATAATTTTATCACCTTTCTTCAAATTCGCTTGCATTTGCTGAATCGCGCGCTGACGCTTTTGTTGCGGACGAATCAACAAGAAATAGAAAATGACGAACATTAGAATAATCGGCAAAAGATTCATTAGCGTTGCCATCGATTTCCCCCCTTTCTAAATAGAGCAATTAAAAGTTTTTCGCATTCGGCTTATTAAATCCGTAGCGTTCGAAAAATTCTTCACGGAAGTCGCCAAGACGATCTTCACGAATCGCTTGTCTGACTTGCTCCATCAATTTTATCAGAAAATATACGTTATGGTAAGAAGTTAAACGAATTCCAAACGTTTCATCGCACTTAATCAGATGGCGAATGTATGCGCGCGTATAGTTACGGCATGTGTAACAATCACAATTTGGATCAAGCGGAGTGAAATCTCTTGCGTATTGTGCGTTTTTAATAACGACACGTCCTTCACTTGTCATTACGGTTCCATTACGACCGATGCGTGTCGGCAAGACGCAGTCAAACATATCGATGCCGCGAATCGCTCCGTCAATCAATGAATCTGGTGAACCAACCCCCATTAAGTAACGCGGTTTATTCGCTGGTAAAAGCGGGGTTGTAAATTCAAGAACGCGGTTCATTACCTCTTTCGGTTCCCCAACAGACAGTCCGCCAACCGCATATCCCGGGAAGTCAAGTGACACAAGGTCTTGTGCGCTTTGCTTACGAAGATCTTCAAATTCGCCACCTTGAACAATGCCGAATAAACCTTGTTCATTCGGTCGCTTATGCGCCTTTAAACAGCGCTCCGCCCAGCGGCTTGTCCGCTCAACCGACTGCTTCATGTATTCATATGTTGCGGGATACGGCGGACACTCATCAAACGCCATCATAATGTCAGAGCCTAACGCATTTTGAATTTCCATCGCTTTTTCCGGAGATAGGAACAGCTTATCTCCGTTTAAATGATTGCGGAAATATACGCCTTCTTCTTCAATTTTTCGGAATTCGCTTAAACTAAACACTTGGAATCCGCCCGAATCGGTTAAAATGCCGCGGTCCCAGTTCATAAATGAATGTAATCCGCCCGCTTCTTTCACAATCTCATGCCCCGGACGAAGCCATAAATGGTACGTGTTACTTAAAATAATCCCCGCACCCATTTCCTTTAATTCTTCCGGTGACAATGTTTTCACTGTCGCTAGCGTCCCGACCGGCATAAACATTGGTGTTTCAAACGAGCCGTGTGGCGTATGAATAATCCCCAGTCTTGCTCCCGTTTGTTTGCACGTCTTAATAAGCTCGTAGCGAATTGGTGTCAAATGAATATCTCCTTTCTATACAACCCTTAGTTCATAACTAAATAATCAACATTGCATCGCCGAAGCTGAAGAAACGGTACCGTTCTCTAACCGCCTCTTCGTATGCACGAAGTACATTTTCTCGACCGGCTAAGGCGCTGACAAGCATAATTAACGTTGATTTCGGAAGATGGAAATTTGTTACCATACCATCAATAGCTTTAAATTCGTACCCCGGATAGATGAAAATATCTGTCCATCCACTCTCAGAAACAAATGTGCCGTTATGTTTCGAGGCAATCGTTTCTAACGTGCGCGTCGAGGTTGTGCCAACAGCAATAATCCGTCCGCCTTTCTGCTTCACTTCATTTAAAAGTCGCGCCGTTTCTTCCGTCATTTGATAAAATTCCGCATGCATATCATGTTCTTCTACGTTTTCGACGCTGACCGGACGGAATGTGCCAAGGCCGACATGAAGCGTAATAAAGGCGATATGCACACCTTTCGCGCGAATATCTTCAAGCAGCTGCTCGGTAAAATGAAGACCAGCTGTTGGTGCTGCCGCTGAACCTCGTTCGCGGGCATACACGGTTTGATAGCGCTCGCGGTCGTCCAATTGCTCTTTAATGTAAGGCGGAAGCGGCATTTCGCCAAGCGAATCGAGCACCTCATAAAATACGCCGTCATATTCAAACTCTAAAACTCGTCCGCCGTGCTCCAACACATCGATACACGTTGCCTTTAATCTTCCATCCCCGAAGGAAATCGTCGTGCCGACCTTTACCCGCTTTGCCGGTCTTACTAACGTTTCCCAACGGTCGCCTTCAAGTTGTTTTAGCAAAAGCACCTCAATGTTTGCCCCTGTATCTTCTTTTTCTCCATAAAGACGTGCCGGTAATACACGCGTATCGTTTAAAACGAGACAATCTCCTTCTTTCAAGTACGATAAAATAGAGCGAAACGTTTCATGCTTCGTTTCCCCTGTTTTTTTATCAAGCACCATTAATCTTGATGCTTCACGATTGGGAAGCGGCGTTTGTGCAATCAACTCTTCCGGCAAATAAAAATCAAACAAATCTACTTTCATGATGTTTCACCTATTTCTATTGTTGTTTTAACGAAAACGTCCAAGTACGTAAAAAATCAAAGATAGAACGACACTTAATAAAATCGACGTCACAATCGGGAAATAAAATGTCGTATTTCCTTTTTGAATCACAATATCTCCAGGAAGTCGACCAAGTTTAATAAATTGCATCAAAAATCCAATGATAATCAAAACAACCCCGATTATCATCATCAGTTTTGGGAAGTTATTCATCGCTCAGGCACCTCCATACCAAAATGTTCGTAAGCGAAATGGGTGACGATTCGCCCACGCGGTGTGCGCTGCAAAAAACCGGTTTGCAGTAAATACGGTTCATATACATCTTCAATCGTTTGCGCTTCTTCGCCAATCGTAGCAGCGATTGTATCTAAACCGACTGGTCCACCCCGAAACTTTTCGATCATCGCTTTGAGCAATTTATGGTCGATATGATCCAACCCTAAGCGGTCGACTTGAAGCAGCTCAAGTGCTTCTTGCGCCATCGTAAACGTAATTGTTCCATCGCCACGCACTTGGGCAAAATCTCGAACACGCCGCAACAAGCGATTGGCGATGCGCGGTGTGCCACGCGAACGCCGTGCGATTTCAAAGGCGGCTGCTTCTTCGATCCCCACCTCGAGAATATCGGCTGTTCGTTTCACAATTTGCGCAAGTTGCTCGGGCACATAATAGTCAAGTCGGCTCAAGACACCAAAGCGATCACGAAGCGGTGCCGATAATGAGCCAACTCTTGTCGTTGCCCCAACGAGTGTAAACGGCGGAAGGTCAATGCGCACTGACCGCGCTGTTTGTCCTTTGCCAATAACAATGTCTAAACAATAGTCTTCCATCGCTGGATACAGCACTTCTTCTACCGAGCGCTGAAGGCGATGAATTTCATCAATAAATAACACATCTCCCGGCTCAAGAGATGTTAAAATCGCCGCTAAATCTCCCGGACGCTCAATCGCTGGACCAGAAGTTGTACGAAGATGAACGCCCATTTCATTCGCAATAATCGCTGCTAGCGTTGTTTTTCCAAGTCCAGGCGGTCCGTACAAAAGTACATGGTCAAGCGTCTCCCCGCGCATTTTTGCTGCTTCAATAAATACTTTCAAATTATCCTTTACCTTATCTTGTCCAATATATTCGCGTAACAACTTCGGGCGGAGACTATATTCAAGCGAAACGTCCTCGCCATGGGCATCGCTCGCAACAAGGCGTTCTTCCATCATTCTCCCCCCTTACTTTAATAATAGTTGTAGCGCTAGCTTAATATATTGATCCGTTGATAAATTTTCTTTCATTAACGCCGGTATCACTTTTTGGATTTCCCGATCCGCATACCCGAGCACTTTTAACGCTTCAATCGCTTCGTCAAGAGCGTTCGAACGATGCGGGATCGGCCAGTCCGCTTCTGCAGTAAATAGATCAGGGAACATGCTCGGAATGACATTTTGTAATTTTCCTTTTAAATCAAGAATCATTTGCCTTGCTGTTTTTTTTCCGACACCTGGAAATTTACATAAAAACTTTTCGTTCTCTTCTTCAATGGCCTGTACTAATTGCCGCGGCTCCCCAGCAGCTAAAATCGCTAGTCCCCCTTTTGGGCCAATACCGGAAACCTGCAAAAGCTTCGTAAAAAGTGTTCGTTCTTCACGCGTTCGAAATCCATACAATGCAATGACATCTTCACGTACATATTGATATGTATAGACCGTCACGATTGTATCATGACTTTTTTGAAACGAAAACGGATTCGGAGTGAAAATTTGATATCCAACTCCATTATTTTCCACAACAATGTATTCCGGACAAACATAATCCACATATCCGCGAATAAACTCAATCAAAGCCGTACTCCTCTCCTTTTTCTCACTGCTTTCCATTGTACCATATAATGATGAAAAAGCGAATGTATATTCCTCTTTTTACAAAACAAAAAGACCTATCCTAACGATAAGTCTTTTACGGTATAAGCGCAAAATGACGATATGTTTCAATAACATCTTTATATCGTGATTTCGAAACAACGCGAATGCCTTTTTGCAATTGCTTTTGTTGATGACTCTCTAATTTTTTTACATCAATTTGGAAAAACGATTGAATGACGCGCGATGATTGGTTCGGTTTTCCTTCAAAAATGGACAAAGTTCCATCTTTCGTTAAACCAAAATAGCCGTTGGCTTTTAACAGCGGAGAAATATCGTTGATCGTCTTTTGAAAGACGATTTGCTCGTCATCCATATCCACAAGTTGCCATCCTTTATATTTTTCCCATATGTCTTTCATCGAAACAATGGTTTCTTTCTTTATTTCCTCGCTTACTTCCCCGTCTAAATAAACACGTTCTAAAAGAATATTCATTTTGACTGCGGGTGATTGGGCAAACACGTCTAAGGATCCGAATAACCATGCTGTTATTATGATGCAAACAGATAAAATTCGCCTCATCATTCTTCCCCCTCTTTCAAGGCAAAATGAAATGTATTTCTATTTTCACCAATCACAAAAATTTTATCCAAATAAAAAAACACCTGTGAATCGTGAGTATTTTTTACTTAGACTCCATAACGAGATGTTCTCGGTCTATGAAATGTGGTGGCTGCTCCAACCATCCTCACTCAATCATTACATTCACTCCATCTTCCGTATACGCGTCAGCTTTACTCATAAAAGTTGCATAAAGCGCTAGTGAACTACATCACCATTAATATTCAACAGTTCAAAAATGAAGGAGATTTTCGACGTTTTTCCCTAAACACACAAAAAGAAAAGACTGACCCACAATAGCCGCTTATACACGACCTTTTGAGTCAGTCCCACGTTTTTCTTATGAATGTATTTTTTACGTTTTCATCTATAAGGTATTTTTCAAACACTAGTGGATTTTGTCACATATGGTCCACTAAATGTTTCAGCCAATTTCAAGAAAGAGGGAATGGATGATATTTACATCACTCAATCCCTGACTCATCTAAATTGTGGTACACTTCTTGGACATCGTCATCATCTTCTAACATGTCGATGAGTTTGAGCATTTTCGTTAAATCATCGCCTGTTAATGTCGTGTACGTTTGCGGAATCATTGTAATTTCTGCGCTAACAAACGTAAATCCGTTCGCAGCTAGCTGATTTTTTACATCCTCAAAGTTTTCTGGCGTTGTATAAATTTCAAACGAATCTTCCGTTGTTTCCATTTCTTCTGCACCGGCTTCAATCGCTTGAAGAAGCATCTCATCTTCATCGATGTTTAATCCTTCACGCGCAATGACAAGCAACCCTTTTCGGTCAAATAAATAGGATACGCAGCCCGTCTCTCCAAGGTTTCCGCCGTTTTTTGAAAACGCAACACGAACGTTCGATGCGGTACGGTTTTTATTATCTGTTAAGCAGACGACCATGACAGCAACGCCGCCTGGACCATATCCTTCATAACGAATTTCTTCGTAGTTTGTATGCTCTTGATTTCCTGTTGCTTTTTTAATCGCACGCTCGATGTTTTCATTTGGCATATTCGCTGCTTTCGCTTTTTCAATGACGAGACGCAAGCTGGCATTTGTACTTGGATCGCCGCCGCCCATTTTCGCTGCGACGTAAATTTCTTTTGCTAATTTCATAAAGATCTTTCCACGTTTAGCATCTTGTGCGTTTTTTCGACGTTGAATGTTCTTCCACTTAGAATGTCCAGCCACTCTAAATTTCCCCTCTCATCACATGAAATTTCCGATATTACTATACCAAAAAAATGCGAAACGGTAAAATTCCGTCCCTTTTTTATATAATAAAGGGGATGTCTCAAAAGAAACACCCCTTTATGAAATCATTATCTCGTGTTCGCCGGACGTTCAATGATTTGTCCATTATAGAAAATCGTTTTTAAGTCTCGTTCGATTTCTTCAGACGGACGACCGTATCGTATATTGTTGTCGATGGTGCGAACACGGTGATACATGCTTGGGTTGGAAACGACGCGGACATGTTTTCCTTTCGTATACGGAGCAATTGCTTGTGCCACTCGCTGTTCGACACGGTTTGTATCTGTTTGATTTGTGGTAATTGCTACTAATACATGATCGTTATAAACAAGAGCACGGGCATCACCGACTTGTTTGACATCCGCGGCACGCTTGGCAACTGTTTCGGCCAAATGTCCATCATACTGTTTATAATACGATGGACTTGTTGTTTTCGCATTCATCGAATTTAAATGTCCGTGATAGTTTCTGTCTGAATCCCCAAAATCCGCTCCAAGCGGAAGGGATGGAGGCACATTATCGGTATCGAAGCGATTCATTCCAACATTGCGATTTCGAGTAGTGTCTGCGTTAAAAAACTCTGTCACTGGACCATTCTGGTTGTCCATAATATAAGCATTACCGTAATTTTCTCCATTCGTTCCGTATCGACCATAGCTATATTGATCGTTTAACCGATCCGTTGAATAATAACCGATCGGACGAGTCGTATCGTTATAACGAGTATTCCGATCTTCCGCATAATTGGCGCACGCGGCAAGCCCACTCATGCAACAAACCATTCCTAGTGCTGCGATTGCTTTTCTCAATGAAAAACCCCCCTTATTTGCCTTCAGTGCGGTCAAAGAAACCACTTTGACCTGCTTTTAGCTTGGCAAATAAGCGAGGGTTTTATCGCTGTTAGTTAGCGGTAAGATTAGAATTTTGGTGGCGCAATCGCTAATTGGCGTTTATGATGAGAACGGTTATGTAGTCGCTCAATAATTTGGCGGTCTTTCTCAGGAATGTCTTCCCCTTTTAAATATTTATCAATCATCTCATATGTTGTTCCCATTTCACTTTCATCCGTTTGTCCTTCCCATAATCCAGCGCTCGGTGCTTTCGTAATAATTTCTTCCGGAACGCCAAGAATACGCGCCATTTCTCGTACTTCTCCTTTTGTAAAATGAACAAGCGGCACTAAATCGACACCGCCATCACCGTATTTCGTAAAGTACCCTGTATGCCATTCTGCGGCATTATCCGTTCCAACGACCATATAACCATAATTATTGGCCACGGCATACAATGTCGTCATTCGTAAACGCGCGCGCGTATTCGCATCACCAAGCCGCGCTGCGTCTTCATTCCATTCGCCCTTTTCTTTCAATTGTTTTTCAATTTCGCTAAATAATGTTTGATGTGTTTCTGTTAAATCAATGACGAAATGCTGAATTCCACAGCTTTCGACGACTTTTAATGCATCTTCCTTATCTTTTGGATTGCTTTTGCACGGCATAATTAATCCTAACGAGCGATCTGGAAACGCGCGCTTAATAAGATGCGCAACAACTGCAGAATCAATTCCTCCACTAATTCCAACAATCGCTCCATTTAATCCTGCTTCTGTTACTTGTTGACGAATCCATTCAATAAGTTTGTTAATTTTCTCTTCCATTGCCATGTCGACTCCCTTTCACGAAAAATTACATATACGTTATCTTACCATATCGATAATTTTTTGCACAAACTGTTTGCGATATTCGAAATGTGGAATCGTAAAAGGAGTTTGTGTTCGCAAAAGGAAACGACACTCGCGTATCACATCGGCAGGGAAAATAAGGGCATGTAAAAACCATAGTTTTTCCAACAATGATTGAAACAACGGAATTTGTTTCAAACGAGCAAGCGACCATTGCATATGCGGTAAAATGCGGTTCGCGTATTGCAAATAATCGATGCTTGGCGGGGCGATCGCGATTAAATCATAATCGATCAAATACACGTTTCCTTGTTCCGTTCGCAAAAAATTATGGGAAGCAACATCGCCGTGAATAATGGCGATTTCTTCTGTCGCTAATGAATGGGCAAAATATGGGAAATAACGTAAAAAATAATCAGCGCATTGTAAAATGAAAGAAAGTTCGTTTTTCGGAATGATTCGCTTCATGTGCGGTAAATGAGATAGAAAAAAATCATAACGCTGTCGCCATTTTTCATAAAGATAATAATGTGGAATCGCCATGGTAAAAAACGGACTACGTAATATTTGCTGTGAAAAAGAGTGATACTCACGAAGCAAATCCAGACCGTCTTTTCGATCTTGATCATCCGTAAATGTCAATGTCTTTATGTGTGGAATATACGTTTGTAACGTCCAATATGCTCGCTGAAAGTAAACGATTCCACTGCGCAATGTCGTTGTTTTTACAGAAGGAGCAGCTTGAAACCCCGCTTGTTTTAATGAGCTGATAAACATCAATTGTCGCGCTGCCTCGAAAAAAGATGGGTACCCTTTTAACACCCATTTTCCTTCATCCGTATCAATCACCCATACGTAAGGCTTTAGCATCATGACGTCCTTCACGCACAACTCATATTCCGCTTTAAGAAGAAGAAAGAGACGATGCCGCTCATCGTCTCTCTTTTTCTTAGTAGTTTTCACGATCGCTACTTTCCCCATATTCCGGCATCATAAATAATTGCTGCGACGTAGGAGGAAAAGCGGAAGGTTGTGCTGGCGGATAATAATTTTGTTGCATCGGTGCTTGTGTTAGTGGATATACTGGAGCTTCTGCCTGATGTACCGGAAAACTAGCTGGCATCGGTTGCGGCAGATACGTTGGTGAATAATAAGCAGGTGTTGGTGGCATATATGGCTGTGGATATGTTGGTGGATGCCATCCATAACTAGGCATCATTGGTGTGATTGGAACACAAGGCGCAGGTGCATATGGCATTGGGATGCCTCCCGTTGCTTGTGGTGCTATGTTCGCCGTCAATTCGATATTCGCATTCGGTGCCGCTACATTCGGCATTGGTGGTAATGGTTCATGAAATTCACTGCTGCTTTCGTGAATTCCCGGAAATGGGTGTGAGCTGCTTTCTACATGATGAAATGGCACGAGTGGTTGCGGAGATGGATAACCCATCGGTGCCATTGGCATTGGCGGATAATAAAACCCATAACCAGGCATCACTGGAGTAACAGGAACACATGGCTGCTCTTGTGGTTGCACATTTATATTTGGCTGTGCCGGCATCCCATACTCTGGAAACGTTTGTTGTGGCGTGATTGGAACATACGGAACGGTTGGTAGTTCCGGCGGATTCTCATCGTTTACATCTTTTTTTGCTTTTGCTGTTTCCGGATTTTCCAACTCCATCTCCGGTTTCATGATATTTGGTAAAATATTCGTTGGTTTCATTGGAATCTGTGGCATACTCGGCATTTGCTTCGCAAGATTCACATTTGTTTGCGGAGAAACAGGCGGAATCGTATGCGTAAGCGGAGTAACATTTTCCGCTTTTTCTAAATCTTTTTTTGGTGCTTTATTCATCTCTGGAACATTGGACTTCGGCACTTCGTTTGGCACTTTCTTTTCTATCTCTTTCGGCACTTCTTTTGGAATTTCCGCTACTGGTGCTTTTGGTTCCTCTAAAACAGCTGGCTTTGGTATTTCCTTTTTCACTTCTGCGACTGGCACTTTTGGCGCTTCTTTAGCGGGCGGATTGATATTGAGATTTGGGGATACTTCTGATTCGATGTCAAATGAAATAAATGGTTTCGCATTCATATATGGATGCTCTAGATTCGGCTCTTCTTTCTTCGGTGCTATATTAATTTTTGTTTCTTTCTTTTGCATTTCGTTTTTGACTGGAACTCCCGCTGTCGGTACTTTAATTTTCATTCCTGGCATAATCATGTCTGGATTGCTTAAATGACCGTTCATTTTTTTCAATTGTTCAAAGTCGACCCCGTATTTTTGCGCAATTTTCCAAAGCGTATCGCCCTTTTGCACAATATGAATTTTCACTCCGTTCCCCTCCTACACCCAAACGTTTTGTATTGTATTTAAGCTTCAGCTTGTTGTCACCATCATCCTTCAACACAATGTATGAACAAAGCGATGATTTTATGATAAAAAATTAACAAGGCCTGATGGAAATGCCCTATCAGACCTTGTTTGTTTTAAGCGAGAGCTAACATTCGTTCAAGCGCTTGAACAGCGTCTTTGGCGATGGAAGGCGAAACCGTAATTTGATTCACGATTTTTCCTTGTTCTAATGACTCTAACGTCCAAAGAAAATGAGGCAAATCAATGCGATTCATCGTCAAACATGGACACATGTAAGGATTTAATGAAATGATTTCTTTGTCCGGATGTTGTTGAATCAACCGGTTTACTAAATTCATTTCCGTACCAATCGCCCATTTGCTTCCAGTTGGTGCATTTTGAATCGTTTCAATAATATATTTTGTAGAACCAGCATAATCAGACTGTTGCACGACTTCCCAGCTACATTCCGGATGGACGATAATGTTCATGTCTGGTTTTGTTTGGCGAATATATTCAATATTTTTTACAGTAAAATTTTCATGGACGGAGCAATGGCCTTTCCAAAGGATCACTTTTATCCGTTTCCTATCGCCTTTATATTCGAGCGAATCGGTAAGCGGATCCCATACCGCCATCTCATCAAGAGCGATTCCTAGTTTGTATGCTGTATTTCTTCCTAAATGTTGGTCTGGTAAGAAAAAGATTCGCTCTTTTTGCGCCAATGCCCAAGCAACCATTTTTTCCGCATTTGATGACGTAACGGTTGCTCCGCCATGTCGCCCAACAAACGCTTTAATCGCCGCTGTCGAGTTCACGTATGTTAATGGTAAAATCGTATCACCGAATAACTCTTGTAATATCGGCCATGCTCGTTCGACTTGGATCAAATCAGCCATGTCAGCCATCGAACAACCTGCCCGCATATCCGGCAAAATCACTTTTTGATGATCTCCTGTTAAAATATCCGCTGTTTCCGCCATAAAATGCACACCGCAAAATACGATATATTCCGCTTTATCGTTTTTGGCCGCCACTTGTGCAAGTTGCAATGAATCCCCCGTCGCATCGGAAAATTGAATTACTTCATCTTTTTGATAATGATGCCCTGGGATAAACAGCCGCTCGCCAAATTTTTCTTTAATAGCACGAACCCGCGCTTCCATTTTCTCCACACTCATCGTTTTATAGTTTTGTGGCATATCATCGTGTTGTTTCATCATTTCCAATACATTCATCGTTTCTCTCTCCCCTATTTCCATCCTTCAATATTAAAACTAATATCTAATGCTTTCGCCGAATGGGTTAATATGCCTAATGAAATATAATCAACACCAGTATCCCGATATAATGCAAGATTTTCTAATGTAATGCCACCAGACGCTTCCGTAATCATCGACTTTGGAACAAGCTGAACAAACTCGCGCACTTCTTCCGGGGTACGATTATCAAACATAATTACATCCGCACCTGCATCGACTGCTTCTACTACTTGTTCTTTCGTCTCCGTTTCTACTTCGATTTTGATCATATGACCAAGCTTTTCGCGTACGGCTTTTACTGCTTTTGTAATTGAGCCACAAAAGGCAATGTGATTGTCTTTAATCATCACAGCGTCATACAAACCGAAACGATGATTATAGCCGCCTCCACACGTCACCGCATATTTTTCTAGCATTCGTAGTCCAGGTGTTGTTTTTCGCGTATCACAAATGCGTGTATGGTTGCTGTTTAATATGGTCACTGCCCGATTCGTTAACGTAGCGATGCCGCTCATTCGCTGCAATACATTTAAAATGACGCGCTCGCCAGTTAATAATGGGGCGATGGGACCAACAACTGAAGCGATAATGTCCCCCTTTTTTATACTTTCTCCATCCCGCTTGTATAGGGTGATTTCAATCGTACGATCCAATAGATGATATCCTGTTGTGATGACGTCTGTTCCCGCAAGAACGCCATCTTCTTTGGCAAGGAACACTCCGGTTGCTTGCTGCTTGCTTGGAAAAATCGTTTCACTTGTGGCATCGCGCTCCCCGATGTCTTCTAAAAAAAACTGCTGCAACATTTGTTGTAACTTTACCGTATTCACCGTTCTCCCCCCCTATGCTTTCACAACAAGTTCACTTCTTATTCGCTGAATGCGCCGCTTTTTCCATCGCTCATCCATCTGTGGATAATCACAACGATAATGCCCCCCGCGACTTTCCGTTCGTTGTAACGCAGAAGTTGTGAGTAACCAACCGGTAATAAGCATATAGACGATGGTTATTTCTTCTAACGGTAAGTCAACCACATTCGCGTTTACTAAATTAGGAATCGAAAATTGTTCAAACCATTGTTTCGCATATGTTAACCCTTTTTCGTTTCTTATGATTCCGACATACTGCATCATCATCGTTTGAATTTGTTGTTTTGTTGGCAATAATTTTGGGATTTTTTTCGCAAAACGATTTTCCTTATGCTCGTGCGTGATGTTCTCCTGTTTGTTCTGTCGTAATGCGGCTGCTAATCGTTCCCCAAACACAATTCCTTCTAGTAAAGAGTTGCTTGCTAAGCGATTGGCTCCATGAACACCTGTACATGCAACTTCACCAACTGCATATAAGCCTGGTATGGAAGTTTGACCATCCATGTCTACTTGAATGCCTCCCATCAAAAAATGAGCACCTGGCACAACAGGGAGTTTCCCTCTCTCGATGTTCACTCCATATGATTGGCATCGTTTTGTAATGGTCGGAAAACGTTCTTGAAAGTTGTCAATCATGGAAATATCTAAATACACGCGATTCCCTTTCACCACTTCGGCATGAATCGTTCGGGCAACAATGTCGCGCGGGGCTAAATCTTGTTGTGGATGCACATGTTCCATCAATTTCCTTCCATCTTCCGTTACTAACACGGCTCCTTCCCCACGTACCGCTTCGGAAATCAGACCAACCGCTTTTCCATCGACATAAAGCATCGTTGGATGAAATTGAATAAATTCCAAATCTGTAACGGTTGCACCGGCGCGATACGCTAACGCAATGCCATCACCGGTGATTGTTGACGCATTCGAGGAAAACGAGTACATCCCCGCACAGCCACCTGTTGAAAGGACGACAGCATTCGCGTAATGCTTGGCTGTTATACCGAAACGATTTTTTGTTTGTACTCCGATGCAGCGACCGTTGTGAATAAGTAAGTCAATAACGCTCTCGTCTTCGATTATCGTCACGTTTCCTCGCAGCTGATCAAGAAGAAAAGAAACGAGCGCTTTCCCTGTTTGATCGCCTCCTGCGTGTAAAATTCTTCGACAGCAATGAGCCCCTTCTTTTCCGAGATGAAAGCGTCCGTCTTTGTCGCAATCGAATCGTAATCCGGTCGCAACGAGCTCACGAAGTCGTTTCGGCCCTTCTTGAGCAAGAAGTTCGACTGCACGCTCATCGTTATGGTAACAGCCTGCCACCATCGTATCCTCATAATGAAAACGCCAGTCATCTTGCTCGGAGAAGACAGCGGCAACTCCTCCTTGGGCGAACCACGAGTTACTTTCTTCTTTTTTAGCTTTTGTGAAAATTATCACGTTTTTGTGCTCATATAAACAATACGCCGTCATTAACGACGCAAGACCACTCCCGACAATAATGACATCTGTTTGCGGCATGAATAAGCCTCCCATTACACCTTATTGTCTTGACACTTATATTGACACATATTTAAACTAATGACAAGACTTTTATTTTTCAAACTGTGAGGGAATGAGCGAATGATTTATTTCGATTACGCAGCGACAACGCCGATGAGTGAAGAAGCGTTGCACGTCTATACAGAGGCAGCGAAATCATACTTTGGCAATGCGAGCAGCTTGCATGATATCGGAAGTTCGGCTGCTCGTCTTTTAGATATTTGTCGTAAAGAGTTAGCGACATTCATTAACGGCGACGAAAGAGGGATTTATTTTACAAGCGGGGGAACCGAGTCCAACATATTGGTTGTTCGTTCGATTATTCAAGCGCACCGTCATAAAGGAAATCATCTCATTACGACCGCAACTGAGCATGCTTCGCTGTATCATTTGTTTCAACAGCTAGAAACGGAAGGATATGAAGTGACATATTTACCGGTTGACCGCTTCGGACTGATCGATATTAATGAACTCGAACAATCCATTACTCCAAAAACGATTTTTACATCGATTCATCATGCCAACTCCGAAATCGGGACTGTTCAGCCGATTCAAGAAATCGGGAAACGATTACGTAAACATGGAGTGATCTTTCATAGCGATTGCGTACAAACATTTGGTAAAATACATGTAGATGTCCAAGCGATGTTTGTTGACAGCCTTTCGATTTCTGCTCATAAAATTTATGGTCCAAAAGGGGTCGGTGCGGTATACATTGATCCACGCGTAAAATGGAACGCTTGTTTTCCAAACGCAACACATGAACATGGCTTTCGTCCTGGAACAGTCAATGTGCCGGGAATCGCTTCGTTTGTTACGGCGGCTCAACAGATTTGTGATAATCTCATAACAGAGCAAGCACGACTCAAGCAACTACGCCAATACTTTACTTCTCTCGTTTACGAAAAAGGGCTACCGATTACGATTGAAGGGCATCCGAAAACCCATTTACCAAATATTATTGGTCTTTGCGTGCATGGAGTCGAAGGACAATATACGATGCTGGAGTGCAACCGCCACGGCATTGCGATTTCCACTGGAAGCGCCTGTCAAGTCGGTAAACAAGCCCCTTCACGAACGATGTTAGCGATTGGAAAAGAAAAAGAGGAAGCAAAACAATTCGTGCGAATTTCCCTTGGCAAATTCACAACCACTGCTGAAATCGATCAACTTGTTGCCGTATTAGAAACCATTTGTCAACATAGAAAGGGGTAGAAACGATTGAAAGAAGAGAAAAAAATTTTAGGAGAACAGCGACGACAGCTCATCTTGCAGTGGCTCAAAGAAAGTGGGCAGCCGCTAACCGGGGCGGAACTAGCAGCAAAAACCAACGTCAGCCGTCAAGTGATCGTACAAGACATTTCGTTGTTGAAAGCGCGGAATGAGCCGATTATTGCGACAAGCCAAGGTTATTTATACCTTCCAACAACCGTTCCGAACGAAATATACACGCGCGTCGTTGCTTGCTATCACAAACCGGAACAGACAAAAGAAGAATTGCAGCTCATTGTTGATCACGGCGTTACTGTAAAAGACGTGAAAATTGAACATCCGGTCTACGGTGATTTAACCGCTTCTGTCATGGTAAGCAACCGCCAAGAAGTGAAACAATTTATTCAAAAAATCGAAGAAACGAACTCCTCTTACTTATTACAGCTCACCGATGGAACCCATCTTCACACGCTCGAAGCGGACTCACCTTCCAAACTTGATGCGGCCTGCCTTGCCCTCAAAAAGGCTGGGTTTCTGATTGAATCATAAAACGAAGTCCCTTACCTTTATAGTAAGGGCTTTATCTTAAATAGCCGATTCATCTCCCACTTCAACGAACCATCGTGAGTAAGTGGGAGATGAATCAGCTTCGGACAAGAGATGACCTTTTGTCATCTCGACTGTTTGACGAATTGAAAAATATTTCTGTGGTTCACTTTTTTGCGAGTCGCTCTATCATCTCCTTGTTCGAACACACATTCGTGTGTATAATGGAACTATAGAGGGAGGTGAAGAGTCGATGCGCGTCCATAAAGCCTACCGATTTCGTATCTATCCAAACAAACAACAAGAAATCCTCATTGCGAAGACGAT
>JBHGYD010000052.1:0-42780 GCA_041920415.1 Anoxybacillaceae bacterium | reverse complement strand
ACATCGAAAGAAAAAGAAGAAAACCCGAGCATAGGAGGGTTCTCTTCCATTCAGATAAAAAATATAATCCATATGATGGAAAAAGAAAAAAGAGAGCTGTTCTCAAAAAGTCATTTTACTGACCTTTTGAGACAGCCTCTTTTTCACAGAAAGAGGGATCGTATGTGGAATATTTGGCACTCTGAGTGGCGCATGACGATAAGACAGCGTTCTTCCTACACGTTTGTATTGCTGTGGGTAAGTGTTTTGTCTCTCTTATTTCTGTTGGAACGGAATACGCCTGCTTTAACTGGATATACAAATATGACGGGAACAATCGCGAATTTAGTGCTGTATATTGTGCCGTTGTTTATGCTCATCATTGGATCATTTGCCATCGCCAACGAGATGGAAAATGGACAGTGGCATCTGCTATGCACGTATCCATTGTCGACTTTTTCCTATTTAATAGGAAAACTTGCAGGACAATTTACAGCACAAGTGGTTGTATTTACGTTAAGCTTCGGTGCGAGCCTTGCAGTCGGTCTGATTAGCGGAAGTGCTTTGTCTGTAAAATGGGTGCTGACTCTATATATCTTTTCCATATCATTAATGTTTTTCTTTCTTGTGATCGGCTTGGCCATAGGTGCGTTCGTTGCGACAAGGTGGCAGGCTTTAACGCTTTCTGTTGGAGTATGGTTCTTCTTGATTATGATATGGCCGTCCGCACTTATCGCTATTCTTGGCTTAGTGCCTTATCCAATGATTGCGCCGCTTCTAAAAACTGCTCTATTTTGTAATCCAGCAGAATTGCTGCGCATTGTATTTGTCGTTCAACTTGGCGGAGGAGCCGTTTTTGGGCAATCCTACGATGGACTTGTCTCATTTTTGCAGACAGGAGCGGCATGGGGAATACTAGGCTTATATGTGTTCATTTATACATCTTTCTTGTTCATTCTCTCCGCATGGAAGCTTGAAAGGAGGAAAGTGCAATGACCATGCTGCAGGTTTCAGAGGTTTCAAAAAAATATAAAACAAAAGTTGCTCTTTCCTCATTTTCATTGGAAGCAAAAAGGGGCGAATGTATAGTCTTGTGCGGCGGGAATGGTGCCGGAAAAAGCACACTTCTCCATATTCTAGCAGGTATTTCGGCACCGACATCCGGGACAGTAATGTTAAACGGCATCAGTTTACAGAGAAATAGAAATGCATATGTCTCACAGATCGGTTACATGCCGGATGACTTTCATGCTCAGCAAATGATGACTGTCCAAGAGTTCCTTTCCTTCTATGCGGCATTGCGGAAAACGGGAGAGTCAAAAGTACATGAAATTCTAGAGAGGATAGGTCTAGCGGAAAAGAAACGAGAATTGGTGAAAAATTTATCAAAGGGAATGCGGCAGCGACTTTTATTCGGACAAGCATTGTTGGGCGAACCTGCACTGTTACTGTTGGATGAACCGACAAACGGTCTGGATCCATTTTGGGTCAACATATTTGTGAATCTGCTCAAAGAAAAGAAGGAAAGTGGAACTATTATTATTTTTTCAACCCATATGATGGATGTGGCTGCCGAGGCAGGAGATCATATTCTATTCATGAAAGACGGATCCGTGGTCAAGCATATAAGAAATACAGGTAGTAAGGAAGAAACGACCTTGCAGTTGCTGCAGCTACATCGCCAAATATAAGGCTGTTGAGAACTCTCAGCAGCTTTTTTATATTCATTAGTTCGTGTATATGTCACGAAGCAAAAAGAGCTTTCTCATTAAAAGACGGTTACTAACTTTAAAGTAGGGATTTTCCATCTGACTAACTGTAAATCCCCAGCTTGTGTATCCAAGTTTAATAGATTTTTTGCACTAGAACTAATAACCTCCACCAAACAGGTGGAGATTACATAAACTTGGCCTAAAGGAAGTTGATAGGTGGGAAACGATTGATGTATTAACACTTCCGATTTTATCGAATATATAGGATTTTATACACCACATAACAGCGGTGTTTTTTTGCTTTCAAGAATAGAAGAAGTTCGCTGCTCACATTTTTGACCACACAATTAAATTAAAATAGGTAAAAATCAATAGAAATATTAGGAAAGATAAGTGAAAAAACGTTGATTTTATAGGCATTTTGTTCAATTAAATTCTTTTAAAAAATACTTATTCCCAAATATATGGTGTTTCTTGGTACACATAATAATTTAGCCAGTTGACAAACAAAAGGTTTGCATGAGACCGCCATGTGTTCAGCGGTTCTTTTGTTGGATCGTCATTTGGGAAGTATGATTCCGGTAGTTGGATTGGCAGCCCTTTTGCTAAGTCGCGCTCGTATTCTTCTTTTAACGTAGTCGCATCGTATTCGGGATGACCGGTTAAAAAGATTTGTTTTCCGTCGTTGGAAGCCACTAAGCAAACTCCTGCTTTCTCGGAAACCGATAAAATCGTTAACTCCGGCACTTTTTCGATATCTTCGCGCAATACATCCGTATGGCGGGAATGCGGGATGCGGAACACATCATCAAACCCACGCAGCAATTTCATATTTTTAACTTCCAGTGAATGTTCGAAAATTCCGAAACATTTTTGCGGCAACATATATTTTTGGATCCCATAATGATAATAAAGCCCCGCTTGTGCGCCCCAACAAATATGTAGTGTCGAAGTGACATTTGTTTTTGTCCATTCCATAATGTCCACTAATTCGTTCCAATATGTAACTTCTTCAAACGGCAAATGCTCGATTGGTGCACCTGTAATAATCATACCATCAAATTTGCGATGCCGAATATGAGGGAACGTCGTATAAAATTGTTCGAGATGATATTTACTTGTTGTTTTTGTTTCGTGTGTTTCCGGGTGTAAAAAGGTAATATTCACTTGAAGCGGAGAGTTTCCAAGTAAGCGCAATAGTTGCGTTTCCGCTTTTTCTTTTTGCGGCATTAAATTCAAAATGACTATATTTAACGGACGAATATCTTGTGAATACGCTCGTTCTTCATCCATGACGAAAATATTTTCTTGCTCTAATATTTCTTTTGCCGGTAGATTTTTGGGTATATTAATTGGCAACGGTCTCATCCTCCATTCCCTTATTTATTTTAAATAACTTAATTATAAAAACATTATGAATTTTATTCAATGAATTTTTTCTTATTTAGGCGAATGATAAAATAAATACAATAGACAGAATGTTAAGTTTTGGATGCTGGAGGAAAAACGATGACAGTGACAACAAATTGGAAAACCGATCTTGAAATTGCGCAAGAAACAAAGTTAAAACGAATCCAAGAAATCGCAAGCAACCTTGATATTTTAGAGGAAGAACTTGAACCGTATGGTCATTATAAAGCGAAAATTTCTCTAAATATAATGAAACGTCTAGCAACGAAGCCAGACGGAAAAGTAATTTTAGTCACCTCGATTAACCCAACGCCTGCCGGGGAAGGTAAATCAACGGTTACCGTAGGGTTAGGACAAGCCCTACATAAACTTGGCAAAAAAGCGATCATTGCGATGCGTGAGCCTTCGCTTGGACCGACGATGGGAGTGAAAGGTGGAGCGACCGGTGGCGGTTATTCGCAAGTGTTGCCAATGGACGAAATTAACCTTCATTTCACAGGAGACTTGCATGCGATTACTGCTGCCACTAACGCTCTAGCTGCTTTTATCGATAACCACATTCACCATGGCAACGAATTGCGAATCGATCCGCGCCGCATCGTTTGGAAACGCGCTGTCGACTTAAACGATCGAGCATTGCGTCACGTCATTGTTGGGCTCGGTGGACCGATGCAAGGGGTGCCGCGTGAAGATGGCTTCGATATTACCGTTGCATCGGAAATCATGGCCGTTTTTTGTCTTGCAACAGATTTGCATGATTTAAAGCGGCGTCTTGCAAGAATTGTCGTTGCATACAATGTGGATAAACAGCCCGTTACTGTCGGTGATTTAGGAGTGGAGGGTGCACTAACACTTCTGTTAAAAGATGCGTTAAAACCGAACCTCGTACAAACGGTCGAGCATACGCCAGCGCTTGTGCATGGTGGGCCATTTGCGAATATTGCCCACGGTTGCAATAGTGTAATCGCAACAAAAATGGCGCAAAAACTTGGCGACTATGTTGTGACGGAAGCGGGTTTTGGCGCTGATTTAGGAGCGGAAAAGTTTTTAAATATTAAAGCTCGTTTCGCTGGAATAAAACCGGAAGTGGTTGTGATTGTGGCAACGATTCGCGCATTAAAAATGCACGGCGGCGTTCCGAAGCAAGAATTACATGTGGAGAATGTAGAGGCGTTGCGTGCTGGTTTGAGCAATTTACAGAAACACATTGAAACGATTCAAGCGTTTGGTTTGCCATTTGTTGTTGCGATTAACCGTTTTATAACAGATACGGAGAAAGAAATCGAGGCGCTAATGACATTTTGTGAAGAGCATAGTTATCCGGTTGCACTAACAGAGGTATGGGAAAAAGGGGGAGAAGGTGGGCTTGACTTAGCAAAAAAAGTACTGGAAGCCATTGAGAGTGGAAACAATCAGTTTGCTCCTTTATACGATGTAAACGAATCGATTCCTGATAAAATCCGAAAAATTGCACAAGTGGTGTACGGAGCGAAAGATATAGAGTTTTCTTCGAAAGCACAAAAACAAATCGAGCAGTTTGAAATGTTTGGCTGGGACAACTTGCCGATTTGTATGGCAAAAACGCAATATTCTCTTTCGGATGATCCGATAAAGCTGGGCCGCCCGACTGATTTTACCATTACGGTTCGCGAATTAAAACCATCGATTGGGGCTGGTTTTATTGTCGCCTTAACCGGGGATGTCATGACGATGCCAGGATTGCCGAAAAAACCAGCGGCGTTACATATGGATGTGGACGAAAACGGAAACGCGGTTGGGCTATTCTAAAGAAGGAGAGTAAGCACACATGTTTGATCCAACGGTGTTTGATAATTTAAAAACGGTGCTTGAAGGTGCTGTGTACGACCTTGATTTAGATGGAGTCATTATTGTAACAGATCGAAACGATTTAATGGATCTTGCCCATTTTTCCAGAACGTATAAAATTACATTTCAACTTCGAGAATATGGAACGGCTAGCGTAACATGTACAATTACGTTACAAACAAAACTTGAGCATATCGCCGGGGAATTGCTCGAGCAAAACCATCTTAAGCCGGGGTGCGTGTTGGAAATTGCCTTTAATATGCCCATTACGCAAAGCGAAACAACGTGTTTCCATATTAAAGAAGTTTTGACGAACATTTGGGGAAGCAACCGTATCATTCGTCAAACGTTGGCACACGAATATGAAGGCGAAAGAAACGAATACGACAATCTCATTACCATCGAATTTGATCGGTTAATTGATGAAGGAAATGTTGATGATTTACAAGCGATGATTCCGTATGTCATCGAGTCGCTTCATCGGTTACAACCATTTTACGGGATGTAGTGGTATATCCCGTTTTATTTTTTGAAAAAACACCTTCAAAGTGGAAAAATTTTTACTGATTTTTTAAGATAATAGAAAAGATAGGAGGTTTGTTCATGAGTGTCTACGATTTTACGGTAAAAACGATCCGCGGTGAAGAAAAGTCAATGGCGGATTATAAAGGAAAAGTATTGTTAATCGTCAACACAGCAAGCAAGTGCGGCTTTACTCCTCAATATAAAGAGCTGCAAGAGCTATACGATGAGTATAAAGACAAGGGATTTGAAGTATTAGGTTTTCCTTGCAATCAATTCGGTCATCAAGAGCCAGGCTCAGAAAGTGAAATCGAAAGTTTTTGCCAATTAAACTACGGCGTAACGTTCCCAATGTTTGCGAAAGTTGATGTAAACGGCGCGAATGCCCATCCATTATTTGTTTACTTAACAGAAAAAGCACCGGGGATTTTAGGGACAAAGGCGATTAAATGGAATTTCACCAAATTTTTAGTTGATAAAAACGGAAACGTTGTCAGCCGCTTTGCACCACAAACGAAACCGAGCGAGTTAAAACAGGAGATTGAAAAACTCTTAAATATGTAATGGATGGCTTACTGTCTCTCTGGTGGGGGAGACAGTTTTTTGTTAGTCAAACAAAACGCTCCTTTGTTACAATAGTTAACGACAAAACAATCGAATACTGAGGGCTGATATGGATAAACGGGAAATCATTCAAAAGACAGAACAATATGTACGTACATTGCTTGAAAATGATGCAAGTGGACATGATTGGTGGCACATCGAGCGTGTTCGGCGTATGAGCATTGCGCTTGCGAAAAAGGAAGGCGCGGATGAATTTATTGTCGAAATGGCCGCGCTTCTCCATGACGTAGCCGATGAAAAAATCGCTGGAAGCGAAGAGAAGGGGGTATCCGCCGTAACCTCTTGGCTTGAACAAATGCCGCTGTCCAACCAAGATAAAGAGCGTATTATAGAAGTTATCTCTTCGGTTTCATTTAAGGGAGGACACGGGAAAAAGCCACACACCATTGAGGGGATGGTTGTACAAGATGCGGATCGTCTTGATGCCATCGGTGCCATCGGCATTGCCCGCACATTTATGTACGCGGGAAGCCGCGGACACCTTATGTACGACCCGAGTTTTCCTTATCGAGAGGAAATGACGAAAGAAGAATACCGTCATGGTCGCAGTACGGCGATTAATCACTTTTATGAAAAATTATTAAAACTAAAAGATCTTATGAATACGGAAAGTGCGAAACAAATCGCGATCAAACGCCATGAATTTATGGAGCGCTTTTTACAACAATTTTATAAAGAGTGGGATGAGCAATATGAAGATGTTAACGGTTGAAAATTTGTCTAAAAGTTATGCGGAAAAAACGTTATTTCGCGATATTTCGTTCACGATTAAAGAACAGGAACGCATCGGCATCATTGGCGTGAATGGTACAGGGAAATCAACGTTACTGAAAATTATTGCCGGTGTTGAGCTTGCGGATGCGGGACAGATTACGCATTCAAAAGACTATTCTATCGGTTATCTGCCGCAACAACCTGAGTTTCAAGAAAACTTAACTGTATTGGAACAAGTGTTTCATGGTGATACGCCGCTTATTCGTTTATTGCGTGACTATGAAACAGTTTTAGTCGAGCTTGAGAAAAATCCTCTTGATAATCAATTGCAAGAACGTCTTTTCCGCTGCCAGCAGCAAATGGACGCGATGAACGCATGGGAGGCAAGCTCCAACGCAAAAGCGATTCTTACGAAATTGGGAATTGATGACATGACAAAAACAGTCGGAGAGCTTTCCGGTGGTCAAAAGCGCCGTGTTGCTTTGGCGCAAGCGCTCATTGAAACGCCAGATTTGCTTATTTTAGATGAACCGACGAACCATCTCGACTATGAAACGATTCGCTGGTTGGAAGAGTATTTAGCTCGTTACAGCGGGGCTGTTTTGCTTGTGACGCACGACCGTTACTTCTTGGATCGCGTGACAAACCGCATTTTAGAGCTAGATAACGGAAAAATTTACAGCTATACGGGCAACTATGCTGCATTTTTAGAAGGAAAAGCGCTCCGGGAGGAACAAGAGCTTGCCGCTGAAGCAAAACGGCAAAACTTATATCGCCGCGAGTTAGCGTGGATTCGCCGCGGAGCAAAAGCGCGGACAACGAAACAAAAAGCGCGCATCCAACGATTCGAGCAGCTAGAGCAGTCACTTGGAATTGAACAAAAGAGTAGTTTAGATATCTCATTAAGCGGCAGCCGCCTTGGTAAAAAAGTGCTAGAGTTAAAATATGTGAGCAAAGCGTTCGGCAACCAAGTGATTTTAGATAATTTTAGCTTCCTTGTAAAACCGGGAGACCGAATCGGCATTGTTGGACAAAATGGAAGCGGTAAGTCAACATTGTTGAATTTGCTTGCTGGTCGTATCCAGCCTGATAGCGGGGAAATTGAAACGGGGCAAACGGTGAAAATTGCGTATTACACGCAAGAAAATGTCGATATGGATGAAAATAAACGAATGATTGAATACATTCGGGAAGCCGGGGAAGTCATTCATACGACCGATGGAAAAACGATTTCCGCTGCGCAAATGTTAGAACGTTTCTTGTTTCCGATGAATACGCACGGAACGCCAATCCGTAAGCTGTCAGGGGGAGAAAAGCGACGCTTATATTTGTTGCGCATTTTAATGACAGAACCGAACGTGCTCCTTCTTGACGAGCCGACGAACGATTTAGATACACAAACATTAACGGTTCTTGAAGACTATTTAGAAACATTTCCTGGCGTAGTAATCACCGTTTCTCACGACCGTTATTTTCTAGACAAAGTAGCAGAACAATTACTTATATTTCAAGGAAACGGGAAAGTTACTCAATATTTTGGAGAGTACTCTGATTATTTAGAAGAGCAACTTAAGAAAAAAGCGGAGAACGTGGAATCAAAGCCAATCCCAGTGAAAGAACAAGCGCAGGCAGCGAAACCTGTCAAGCGCCGCCTAAGCTATAAAGAACAAAAAGAATGGGAAGAGATCGAGGACAAAATTGCCGCATTGGAGACGAAATTACAAGAAATTACTTTGGAAATGGAACAGTCGGCGAGCGACTATGAAAAAGTGCAAAGATTAGCATCCGAACATGAACAATTAAGCGCAGAACTCGATGCGCTGCTTGAGAGATGGGCGGAACTGTCGGAGCTTGTTGAGTCGTTGCAATCTTAACAGAGAAGGGAGTATACAAATTGCGGATTCAATCCATTGAACCAACGCCAAGTCCGAATACAATGAAAGTGCTTTTAGATGAGGAACTTCCTTTTGGTACAAGTCACAATTATAAACCGGATAATGTTGAGAAGGCACCAGCAATCATTCAAGAATTAATGAAAATTGAAGGAGTAAAAGGCATTTATCATGTCGCTGACTTTTTAGCGATTGAACGAAATCCGAAATATGATTGGAAAGAGATTTTAAGCAAAGTGCGCGAAGCATTTGGTGAAGATGTGGAGCATGTTCAAGACGAGCAACGAGGACATAACGAGCATTTTGGTGAAGTGAAAGTATATGTGCAAATGCTGTACGGTTTGCCGATGCAGGTGAAGCTAACCGACGGCGAGGAAGAACGACGTGTTGGTTTGCCAAAGCCGTTTATGGATGCGGTACTTGAAGCACAAAAACATGCGGGAAACATTGTAGTTGAGCGAAAATGGATCGAAAAAGGAGTGCGTTACGGAACATTTGAAGAAATTGGTGCAGAAGTGGTTGAAGAACTGTCCGCCGCCTATCCGCCTGAACGGTTAGAGCGGATGGTACAAATGTTTAAAAGCGGCGAGCAAGCGAAAACACAAAAACGAGTAAGCTTTAAAGTAACGGAAGAGATGCTTGACGATCCGGATTGGACGAAACGCTATGCCGCTTTAGAACAAATGGACGAACCAACGGAAGCTGATTTGCCAGTTCTAGCAAAAGCGCTAAAGGATGAAAAAGTGTCGATTCGCAGACTGGCTACTGCTTATTTAGGAATGATTGGCGGAAAAAAAGTATTACCTTATCTTTATGAAGCGTTAAAAGATAAAGCGGTTCCTGTGCGACGAACAGCTGGAGACTGTCTATCTGATATTGGCGATCGTGAAGCGATCCCAGCAATGATGGAAGCGTTAAAAGACTCAAGCAAGTTAGTTCGCTGGCGCGCCGCTATGTTTTTATATGAAGTCGGAGACGAATCCGCGCTACCAGCCTTAAAAGCGGCGGAAAATGACCCGGAATTTGAAGTCAGCATGCAAGTCAAAATGGCCATTGAACGCATCGAAGGCGGCGAGGAAGCAAAAGGATCAGTATGGAAACAAATGACAGAGAGTAGGAAGCATTCTAATGAATAAACGGATAGACGACAATGTCTATCCGTTTTTTTATGGATAAATTATTAAAATGTTATAAAATGATTGAAAAATCAAACAAAAAGTACTATATTTGATAGAAAATAGTTTACTAGGAGGAATGAAAATGGAAAAAGATTTACGACATCGCAGTAAAGTTATTAGTGATGATGTTGTTCGAGCACCGAATCGCGCTATGCTTCGCGCGGTTGGTTTTACGGATGAAGATTTCCAAAAGCCGATGATTGGCGTTGCCAGCACATGGAGTGAAGTAACTCCTTGTAATATACATATTGACCAGCTCGCGTTAAAGGCGAAACAAGGAATTCGAGATGCAGGCGGTGCGCCGCTCGTTTTCAATACGATTACTGTTTCTGATGGCATTTCGATGGGAACAGAAGGAATGCGTTATTCATTGCCAAGCCGCGACGTCATCGCCGATTCGATTGAAACGGTCGTTGGTGCCGAACGGCTTGATGCACTTGTCGCAATTGGCGGCTGCGACAAAAACATGCCTGGCTGTATGATTGCGATTGGTCGCTCCGAAGTACCAGCTGTTTTTGTATACGGAGGAACAATTAAACCAGGTAAGCTGCATGGAAAAGACATTGATATTGTTTCTGCATTTGAAGGGGTTGGTCAATATAATAAAGGTGACATTAGCCGTGATGAACTGCATCAAATTGAATGTAACGCTTGTCCAGGTTCCGGCTCTTGCGGGGGCATGTATACAGCGAACACGATGGCTTCAGCAATTGAAGCGCTTGGGATGAGTCTTCCGGGAAGTTCCTCGAACCCAGCCGAAACAGAATTAAAATTAGAAGATTGTTATAAAGCAGGACTGGCTGTTTATCATCTGCTTGAAAAAGGAATTTATCCGAAAGACATCATGACGAAAAAAGCGTTTGAAAATGCGATTACGGTGGTGATGGCGCTTGGTGGCTCCACGAACGCGATCCTTCACTTACTAGCCATCGCTCACGCCGTTGATGTCGATTTAACCATTGACGATTTTGACCGCATTCAAAAGAGAGTGCCGCATATTGCTGACTTAAAACCAAGCGGTCGCTATGTCATGCAGGATTTACATGAAGCCGGTGGGGTGCCTGCCGTGATGAAATTGTTGTTAAAAGAAGGGCTGCTTCACGGTGACTGCCTCACTGTAACAGGTAAAACGGTTGCGGAAAACTTAGCAGAATGGCCAGATTTAAAAGAAGGACAAAAGGTCATTTATCCGCTTGACCGTCCGCTTCGTGAAACGGGTCCACTTGTGATTCTCAAAGGAAATTTAGCACCGGACGGAGCGGTCGCAAAAGTATCCGGTTTGAAAGTCAAACGATTAACAGGTCCAGCGAAAGTGTTCGACTCGGAAGAAGAAGCGACGAATGCCGTCTTAAATGACGAAATTCAACCGGGAGATGTGCTTGTTATCCGCTATGAAGGACCAAAAGGCGGTCCAGGCATGCCAGAGATGCTTTCGATCTCGGCAATTTTAGTTGGAAAAGGATTAGGGGAAAGCGTTGCGCTATTAACGGATGGCCGCTTCTCTGGAGGAACGCACGGTCTTGTTGTTGGACATATCGCTCCAGAAGCACAAGTCGGAGGACCGATTGCGTTGTTGCGAACAGGCGACCTAGTCACGGTTGATAGTGAAACACAAGAGTTAACGGTCCATGTTTCTGACGAAGAATTAGAACGCCGCCGTGCGGAATGGGTAGCGCCGCCTCTAAAAGCAAGAGGAGTGTTAGCGAAATACGCTCGTCTCGTTTCTTGCGCATCAAAAGGAGCGGTGACCGATTTATTCGAACAAGAAGAAAAACAGCCTGCAAAAGTGAAATAATGGTGAATAAGGGGCTTGCTGTATGGTCAGCAAGCCCTTCGTTTGTCATTGATTTTTTAAGAATGAAATAGTATGCTTTTAACATTGAGAGTAGTTAGGAGGGATTCATTCATGTCAATGGCTTATGAAGAATATATGCGCCAGCTTGTCCAACCGATGCGCGATGAGCTTGTTCGTGCGGGGTTTCAAGAGTTAAGAACGAGTGAAGAAGTAGAGGAATTTATGGAAAACGTTCAAGGTACAACATTTGTTGTCGTCAATTCCGTTTGTGGTTGCGCTTCGGGATTAGCTCGTCCAGCAGCAACACAAGCTGTGCTTCGTAGCGAGAAAAAACCAAATCATTTAGTCACAGTTTTCGCAGGGCAAGATAAAGAGGCGACAGCGAAAATGCGCGAGTATTTCGTGGGTATTGAGCCATCTTCACCGTCTATGGCACTATTAAAAGGAAAAGAAGTGGTTCACTTCATTCCACGTCATGATATTGAGGCAAATTCAATAGAAAATATTATGGATAATATTATGTCTGCTTTTGAAAAGCATTGCTAAAAGGGTGTCTAAAGAGGCATCCTTTTTCTATGTATGCAAAACGAGAAAAAGGTGAACACAATGATTGTAACTACAGCCGGAAGAACAAATAATGAAATGATTGAAAAAGCGAAACAAATTGCTAGTGAATTACGTATACCTTATGTGACAAGAAGGAAAGCATCCGTGCAAGCCATTCAACGACAAACGAACAGTGATGTCCTTGTCGTTGGGAAAAATCGACTCGAAATTCATCCGAAAAACGGTGATGAACCGTTGTTTTTTCATCCCAACTCGGCAATGTTTCGCGTGAAGCGAATTTTACGTGGAGAAATAGAGCCTTTCTTGCAAGCGACGAAATTAACGGAAGGAATGTCCTTTCTTGATTGCACGCTCGGTCTTGCTTCAGACAGTATCGTTGCCAGTACGGTTGTCGGTGAAACGGGTATTGTCACAGGAATAGAGGGAAATCGTTACATCGCTTACTTGGTAAAGAAAGGGTTGCAACATTGGGATTCAGGCTTGAAAGAAATGAATGAAGCGATGAGACGCATAAACGTTGTTTATGATGATTATCGTTCTTTTTTATCGTCATTGCCTGACCGATCCTTTGATGTCGTTTATTTTGATCCAATGTTTGAAGAAACGATTTTAGAGTCCGATGGAATTAAAGGGATAAAACAGTTTGCTCTTTATACAGATTTAAGCGAAGAAATTATTGCCGAAGCGAAACGGGTTGCAAGAAAGCGAGTCGTATTAAAAGATCATTGGAAAAGTACGAGATTTGAAAAATTCGGCTTTTCCGTCTATGTACGGAAGACAGCTAAGTTTCATTTTGCAACGATTGAGATGGAAGAAAGGAGCCTATCTCATGAACGTGAATAAAAAAACGAAGAAAAAGGAAAACGAGTCTCATTATAGTTGGTTTGATGTAGTGATGGAGTTAGTCGTCGATGGCTTAATGGAAGTAGTGTTTCTTCTCCTACGTTTATTGTTTAGGGCGGTAAAAACGATCATGGATTAGTATGGAAACGTAACGTATCGGGAAGATTAAGGTGTGGAGGTGAAAACCATGCCGAAACACCGTAAAGACCCTTCTACAGTTGGGTTAGGCTCGCCAGAAGTAAAAGGTCAAGGAACGACAACAACGGAGACAGGTGCATATGAGCTTGATTCCGCTCGCAAAAAAAAGAAGCAGCCACGTTAATGACAAAACTCGCAGTCAAGCTGCGAGTTTTTACGATTCAGCTACACAACTATAAATGAAATAAAGGATAGTCACTAAGCTCACTGCATAAAAAATAGCACTCATGTTCTCATCCTACCTTTCTAATATGTAGATTGATGAAAATGTGCTACACTATTATTATTCATAATGTCCCAAATGGGAATATTCTCTATATTCATAGTATATATCAAAAAAAAGAAAAAGAAAGAGATTTTACATAAGGGGGATGGGGGAATGAAAATGAAAACATCAGAGCGCATGAAAGCGTTCGGGACTTCGATTTTTAGTGAATTAGCAGCTTATAAAAAGTCAAAACTTTCCCAAGGTTACGAAATGATTGACTTGAGTATCGGAAGTCCGGATTTGCCGCCGCCATCTTTTGTGAGAGAAACGCTCGCTTTTTATGCGAACCAGCCACATACTTATGGTTATATGTTATCAGGCACGCATGAATTTTATGAAGCGGTAGCGAGCTATTACGAAACAAGTCATCACGTGTTTCTTGATCCAAAAACGGAAATCACTTGTTTAATGGGTTCACAAGATGGGCTTGTTCATTTGCCAATGGCATTTGCGAATCCTGGTGATATTATTCTTGTTCCTGATCCGGGCTATACAGCGTATGCGACCGGAATTGCCATGGCACAAGCAGTTCCTTATTTTATGCCGCTTCGTAAAGAAAACGCGTTCCTTCCAGATCTCCAAGCCATTCCAGAAGAAGTAGCAAAACAGGCAGTACTCATGTTTTTAAATTTTCCAGGCAATCCTGTTCCTGCACTGGCCACGGAATCGTTTTTTCAAGAAGTGATTGAGTTTGTGAACCAATACGACATTATTGTCATTTCTGATTTTGCGTATAGTGAGCTTTATTATGATGGACATAAGCCAATTAGTTTTTTATCTATACCGGGTGCGAAAGAAGTCGGTATCGAAATAAATTCGCTCTCCAAAAGTTACAACATGGCTGGTTGTCGAATTGGGTACGCGTGCGGAAATGCACAAATCATCGAAGTACTCGCTAAGTTTAAGTCGAACTTAGATTACGGCGTGTTTTTGCCGGTTCAAAAAGCAGCGGTTGCCGCGTTAACAAAAGGAGCATCGTTTTGCGAAGAAAACCGAAACATCTATCAATCTCGTCGAAACCTTCTTATCGATGGCCTTGCTTCAATTGGTTGGAAGGTTGAGAGCCCGAAAGCAAGTATGTTTGTATGGGCGGAAATTCCAAGTGGGTGGACATCCATCGAATTTACGTATGCACTTATGGACCGTGCACATGTCGTGGTGACACCTGGACAAGCATTCGGACCGAACGGGGAAGGATTTGTGCGCATCGCTCTTGTTCAAGAAGAAGCCAAGCTTCTGCAAGCGATTTCTAATATGAAGAAAAGCGGAATTTTTTAAAGGAACATGTCGTCTATTTACGATAAAAATACACTACCAAAATGCCCACCGTTTTCCTAAATTTATGCATTTCTCTGTCTTTTCTCGTATGCTATAATTTTCTCAATTAGATAAAGAAGTTTCATAGTTTTTGTACCTTATCAATTAACGCAAAAGGCAGCGAGTAAAGGTGGGGAAATGACCGTTGAAACGGTTGATTGTTTTCGTTGGAATCGTAATGTCCGTTGTTCCGCTTCTTTCCTTTTCGCCCTATCCGGCAACTAGTGGCGTATTGTTAAGTGCTAGCTCGCTTCGTTTCGAGCACTTGCCATCCTATGAAACGTTGAAAGGCATCATTATTTTACCAGAAACACCATTTAATCATTCAAAAGCAAAAAAAATAATCGAAACGCTTGCTCATATAGATCCTTCTCTGTTAAAAAAAATTGCCAACGAACATATCTATGTGAAACTGTTTAATGGCAAGCTTACGGATGAACCATCTGCTCGCTATTTACGCGGAAAAATACCGCGTGGATATATACATTCCTCAGTAACATGGGATGATGTTCCTGGGCTTGGCGGTTCCCATCTTGTCTTAGTTAAAATTGGTCATAGTGAGAAAGGAAAAGAACATGGTTCGGTCGATCTTGAGTTGCACGAGTTGGGTCATTCTGTTGATTATATTGTATTTGACCGAATTCATGAAACTTCGGCATTTTTAGCGATTTGGCGGGAGGAAGCGAATCGTCTATTTCCTCATAACTACTATTTTCTAAACTATCCTGAAGAATATTTTGCCGAATCGTTTGCTTATTATTATTATAACGACGAGACGCGCGCTTATTTGAAAGCAGCGGCACCGAAAACATATCAATTTATCGATCACTTAGTAAAGTAGGGCTCGAAAATGAGCTCTTTTTCGTTTATCATAGTGGTTGAGGTGAGAACATTGCGACAATATTTACAATTACTTGAAGATATTTTAGAAAATGGAGTAAAAAAAGACGACCGAACAGGAGTGGGGACATTATCCGTTTTTGGACGTCAGCTACGATTTGATTTGCAAGAAGGCTTTCCACTGTTAACGACAAAAAAATTACATATTCGTTCCATTATTTACGAGTTATTATGGTTTTTAAGCGGAAATACGAATGTTCGTTATTTGCAAGAAAATGGGGTAACGATTTGGGACGAATGGGCCGATGAAAATGGAGAATTAGGGCCCGTTTACGGGGCGCAATGGCGTTCATGGAAAGGGGCCGACGGAAAAACGGTTGACCAAATTAGCGAGGTCATTGAACAAATCAAAACGAATCCGAACTCGCGCCGTTTATTGGTGAGTGCATGGAATGTAGCCGAAATTGACAAAATGAAACTGCCGCCTTGTCATTATGCATTTCAATTTTACGTTGCCAATGGCAAATTGTCTTGCATGTGGCAGCAACGCTCTGTCGATACGTTTTTAGGGTTGCCGTTCAATATTGCAAGCTACGCATTATTAACGCATATGATCGCTCAACAGTGCGATTTAGAAGTCGGCGAGTTAATTTTTACAGGCGGAGATGTTCATTTGTATATGAATCATATCGAACAAGCGAAACTGCAATTAACAAGGGAACCACGCCCGCTTCCAAAGCTTGTGATCAAAAGAAAACCAAGTTCGATTTTTGATTATCAATTTGACGATTTTGAAATTGTTGATTATGATCCGCATCCACACATTAAAGCACCAGTAGCGGTGTAAAAAGGGGAGATATGATGATTTCTCTCATTGTAGCGATGGATAACCATCGTGTCATCGGAAAAGATAACAAATTACCATGGCATTTGCCGGCCGATCTCACTTACTTTAAAAACGTGACGATGGGGCATGCGATTGTGATGGGACGAAAAACATTTGAATCGATCGGTCGCCCGTTGCCGGGGCGGGAAAATATTATCGTCACTCGAAATCGCTCGTTTCAGCCAGAAGGATGCACAGTCATTCATTCCATCGAAGACATTAAACAAATCGCGGCGGAACGGAACGATGAAGTATTTGTCATTGGCGGTGCGGAATTATTTGCAGTGACATTGCCGCTAGCCGATCGCCTCTACATCACCAAAATTGAAGCGAGCTTCCCTGGTGATACGTTTTTTCCGACGTTCAACGAAGAGGATTGGCAGCTGATTTCAAGCGAAAAAGGGACAAAAGACGAAAAAAATCCATACGATTACTTTTTCCTTGTATATGAGCGAAAACGTTAAAGTGTTTCACTTTATGTGGAACACTTTTTTTATTTCTAGGACTGATTTCGTATAGATTGTTGTTTTGGGAGAGAAAAGTAGGTGTAAAAAGTCTAATGTCCTCCACCATTGGGAATATTAGGTGGGTAGATAGAATCATTTGTGGGATTCTTTTTGTTGTGTTCATCTCGTTTTTTTAGGCTGGGTGAACTTCCAAAAAATTTAAACATAAAATAAAATCCTACAAATAACATTACAATTCCTATCATTACATTTAACAAGAAAATCCCTCCTTTTTTGTTATTATACCAATTTTGTATTATTCTGTTATTTCCTTTGTGACCAATATCACCAATCTTTGAAAAGAACCATTTCTAAAAAATCGAATAGAGACCGTACATAAAAGGAACGATAAAACTAAACATCAATGAAATGGAGGAATACGATGAAGCACGTCATTCCGTTAGCGCTCAAGTTCATTTTATGGAGTGCGGTCTTACTTTCGATTTTCGCGATTTTTAATGTGCCACTTCGTCTTATTTTTCTCATCGCTCTAGCAACAACGGCGATTTCTTATGCCCTTGGCGATTTATTTGTGTTGCCGCGGTTTGGGAATTTTATAGCGGTCATCGCTGATCTTCCTTTATCATTTGCAATCGTTTGGCTGTTTAGCTATTTTCTTGTTGAACCAACGATTAATATGGCATATGCCGCGTTTTTTTCCACGCTTGCAATTGCAGCGATTGAAGCATTTTTTCACTTATTTATGCAAAATCGCGTATTGGATGGGACAGTGGAGAAAGAAGTGCCACGATGGTTTGACCAAGGAAGATGGGCGACGGAGTTTGCCGAGGAATATGAAGAAAAAAGAGAAAGCGACGATCGCTCGTAGGCGAATCGTCGCTTTTTCTCTAAATGTAGAATAGCACGCAAAAATACATCATTGCGCTGCCACCGAGAACAAATACATGCCAAATCGCATGATTGTAAGGAAGTTTTTCCCACAAGAAAAAGATCGCTCCAACTGTATAAAGGATACCGCCACCTAGCAGCAAAAAAAAGCCAACGGGCTCTAACAATTCGTAAAGTGGACGAATGGCGATTACAACGAGCCAACCCATTACGATATATAGAAGTGTTGATAACACAACGAAGCGATCAACGAAAAAAATTTTAAACACAATTCCGAGGATCGCAAGCCCCCAAACGACAGCAAACAATGTCCAACCGACTGTACCTCGCAATAAAAGAAGGGTAAACGGCGTATACGTACCGGCGATAAATAAAAAAATCGCTGAATGATCGAAAATTTGTAACACTCGTTTTCCTTTATGCCAAAAAAACGAATGTAACAGTGTGGAACAAAGATAAAGAATGACCATACTTACTCCAAAAATCGTAAAACTAACGATACGAAAAACATCTCCATATGCCGATACAAGGAGAAGAACCAATGCCGGAATGCTAAGCAACACTCCAAGCCCATGTGTAATTGCGTTTGCGATTTCTTCTTTCCAAGAACATTTCACTTTATTCCCTCATTTTCACAAAATTGTTATTTCCATTCTACTCTAACGTTATACAATAAACAACTGTGTTTTTTATAAATTTTTCGAAAACTCCCTTTATTTTTTTGAAAATTGTGATATAATTTTCAAATTAAAAAAACGTCATGGAAAGGAACAAGAAAACATGGAACAACAACTTAAACGACAACGCGGATCCGTATATGTAGAAGACATTTTGATTGCGCACCATACGTTAAAAGATGTTGTTTATCACACGCCTTTGCAAAAAAATCCATTATTATCGGAGCGTTACGGTTGTCACGTATATTTAAAACGTGAAGATTTGCAAGTTGTGCGCTCATTTAAAATTCGCGGTGCTTACAATCGAATGAAACATTTAACGGATGAAGAGCGAAAAAATGGCATCGTCTGTGCGAGTGCCGGAAACCATGCCCAAGGGGTGGCCTATTCGTGCCGCGCGTTAGGGGTGCATGGAAAAATTTATATGCCGGCAACGACACCGCGACAAAAAATTTCGCAAGTTCAATTATTTGGAAAAGAAATGGTTGATATTATTTTAGTGGGAGATACGTTTGATGATTCATTTAACGAAGCTATTCAATGTGCGAAACGAGAGGAAAGGACATTTATTCACCCATTTGATGACGAATATGTCATCGCCGGACAAGGAACGATTGGAGTAGAAATGTTAAATGACTGTGAAGAGCCGATTGATTTTGTATTTGCAAGTATCGGTGGCGGCGGATTACTGGCCGGTCTCGGTACTTATGTAAAAAGCATTTCGCCATCGACAAAACTGATCGGTGTTGAACCAGAAGGAGCACCGTCGATGAAAGCCGCACTTAAACAAGGAAATGTGGTGACACTTGAGGAAATTGATAAGTTTGTTGATGGGGCAGCGGTAAAAACAGTCGGCGAAACAACATTTACGTTATGTAAAGATATCATCGATGATATTGTCGTCGTCCCAGAGGGAAAAGTATGTACGACGATTTTAGAACTCTATAACGAAAATGCCATCGTCGTTGAACCAGCGGGAGCACTGCCGGTTGCTGCCTTAGAGTTTTATAAAGATCACATTCGCGGAAAAACAGTTGTTTGCGTCATTAGTGGTGGTAATAATGATATTGATCGCATGCAAGAAATTAAAGAGCGGTCAATGATTTACGAAGGATTGCAACATTACTTTATTGTCAATTTTCCGCAGCGTGCGGGCGCATTGCGTGAATTTTTAGATGAAGTATTAGGTCCAACCGATGATATTACCCGCTTTGAATACACAAAGAAAAACAATAAAGAAAATGGACCGGCATTAGTTGGCATCGAACTAAAACGTCGTGAAGACTATGAACCGCTCATTGAGCGAATGAAGAAAAAAGGGTTTCCGTTCCAAGAAGTGAATAAAGACCCTAACTTATTCCACTTACTCATATAAAAACGCGATCTTCCCATCTCGCGTTTTTCTTTTTCGTTACGAAAAAACGGCAAAAAATTTATAAATATTTCGCACAATCCGACATCCTTCCGCACCGGTTTTCGTGTATAATAATAGTAAATCGGTGAAAAAAGAGGATTGATATTTTGTTATTCAAAAGCCTAGAGTTCAAGAATGCGTATGGACAGAAGGTAAAAATTATCGAAATTCCTGTATTGGAGGAAGATAACACGTATCGGTTTATGATTCAGTTACGTTTAGAAACGTTTATTGCAAAAGTATATTGGTCTCGTAACGTTCGTTCTGTTTATTCGTTTAGGGATTATTTGAAGAAAACGTTAAAATGGCCTGTCTATGAACAAATCTTTAAGACGGATATTTTAAAAAACAATGCATAAATTTCTAAAAGTTGTTTTGCCCCGGCAAAACAACTTTTTTGTGTATCGACCATGTTTTGATAGGAATTTTGTTCATTTCGTTGTATAATAGTCATCAAGGCTTGAATTTAGGAAGTGAATATATGAAGAAAGTAAAAATTGTGACCGATTCAACGGTCGATTTAACGGAAGAAACGATTAAAAAGTATGGAATCGAAATCGTTCCATTAACATTTACGATCGAAGACGAAACGTATACCGATCGTGTGGATATTACAGCGGACGAGTTTATGGAAAAAATGCGACAAGCGAGTGAACTACCAAAAAGCTCACAACCTTCAGTCGGGCGGTTTCTTGAAGTGTATAATCGCCTCGGTCAAGAAGGATATGAGATTCTATCAATTCATATGGCTGGTGAATTAAGCGGCACCGTTCGTTCTGCGCAGCATGCTGCTACGTTGACAGACGCAAGCGTTACCGTTTTTGATTCCCAGTTTATTTCAATGGCGCTAGGCTTTCAAGTGGTAGAGGCAGCGAAATGGGCAGAGGAAGGAAAAAGTGTGAATGAGATTGTCAAACGACTGGAGGAAATCCGATGTCGCACTCGCTTATATGTAACAGTTGATACGTTAGAAAATTTAGTAAAAGGCGGGCGTATTGGTCGTGGAAAAGCGCTGATTGGCTCATTATTGAACATTAAACCGATCGCTTCGCTTGTAGATGGGGTTTATACACCGGTTGCTAAGGTGCGAAGCTATTCGCAAATCATCAAATATTTAACGAATCAATTCGTTGAAGATGTAACAGGAAAAACCATTCGAGGCGTGGGGATTGCTCATGCGGATGCGCTGCCGTTAGCCAACCGTCTTAAACAGTCGATCATTGATGCAACTGGCTATGATCATATCGAGATTGTTTATACGACGCCAGTCATTTCTACTCATACAGGTCCAGGAGCGATTGGATTTATGTATTACGCTGAAGAATCCCTTTAAAACTGGAGCAAATTTTGGTAAAATAAAGTAAACATAACGACAGGAAAACGGGTGGATGCAGTAATGAAGAAAGCCGGAATGATATTGCTAATTAGTGCGCTATTATTTACCTCTGCATGCAGTCAAAAAATCCCGGACGCGAAAAATTGGCCAATTGCTAATTTTACGTTTACCGACCAAAACGGACAGCCATTCGGCTTAGCGGATTTGAAAGGAAAAGTGTGGATAGCGGATTTTATCTTTACGCGATGCGTAAGCGTATGTCCACCGATGACAGCCAACATGGCCAAATTACAGCAAATGGCAAAAAAAGAAGGGTTAAACGTCGAATTTGTTTCGTTTAGCGTTGACCCAGAAAATGATCATCCTGAGCAACTAAAGGCCTATATTGAAAAATTTCATGCAGATGTTCGTCATTGGCATTTATTAACGGGTTATAGCCAACAAGACATCGAAACGTTTGCGCAAAAAAATTTCAAAACAATTGTTCAAAAACCACAAAATCAAGATCAAGTGATTCACGGCACGGATTTTTATCTTGTGGACCAGGATGGAAAGATTGTTCAATATTATAATGGGGCGCAAGATGTTCCGTATGAGCAAATTTTAGAGCATATTAAAATTCTACAATCATCATAAAGAGGCAAAAATGTTTGCGCATTTTTGCCTCTTCGTATTTTCCTTTTCACTATGTACGGCAAGCAGGTAGGTGTGACCAATGAAAAAATGGGGGATATTTTTATTATTTGTTTCCTTTTGTACAGGCTGTTCATCGACAGAAGCAATGAAGCTTATTGATATGGATATGCCGTTGCGCCAAATTGGTTTTCCGGACCGTTTAACAATCGCGAACGATTTTTTTCCAAAGGACTTGAACGTGTTAGCGATTGGGGATTCATTGACAGAAGGAGTAGGAGATCGCGAGAACAACGGGGGCTATGTTTCTGATGTCAAGAAAAAGCTGCTGCAGCATAAAGCAGTTCGTTCTGTGACGGTGATGAATTTAGGAAAAAGGGGACTGCGTATTTCTCAGTTAAACGACGTGATTGAAAATAATAAACAAACGGTGAAAAAAGCGGATATTATTTTTATCACCATCGGTGGCAATGATGTGATGAAAATCGTTCGTTCCCATTTGTTCGATTTGTCATATTCTTTGTTTGAACATGAGCAAAAAACATTTGCTGAGAAGCTGGACCGGTTAATGAAAACGATTCGTTCGCTTAATGAAAATGCCGTCATTGTTCTTGTCGGTTTATATAATCCGTTTTCAAGCTCACTTCAAGCGATTCCGGAAATCGACCAAGTCATTGATTTATGGAATAATGGGAGTAGAAAAGTTGTTGGTCAGTATCATAATGCTATATTTGTAGATGTGAAAGATTTGTTCGAGAACCGTGATGACGTGCTATATAGCGATCAATTTCATCCAAATGAGTTAGGATATCAATTAATTGCCGAACGAGTTCACGAACAATTACAAATGAAGCAAGAGACTTTGTTAGGGAGAATGGAAAAATGAACTGGAAAACATGCTTTTTCGCTTTATTAGCTGTGAACGTAGTTGTGGTTGGTGTATTATTCTTTTTTATCTTTCAACCTTCTAAGCAAACAATACCAATACCATCATCGAAGAACATAAAAGGAGCGACTTTTATCGTTCATTCTTCAAAAGAAGATGTCAATGTGATGATTAACAACTATATTGAGAAAAAAACAAAAAACCATCCTTTGAAATATCGGGTATGGTTAAGCGATCGCGTTTATTTGGCCAGTAAAGTTCCTGTTTTCGATAGGGATGTGGATTTAACTGTTTCTTTTGTTCCGAAAGTAGTGAAAGGTGGCAATCTTGAATTAAGCGATCCATATATGTCATTAGGGGAATTACAACTCCCGGTCAACTACGTGTTAAAATATTTACAAAAACATGCGCGCCTACCGGAAGAAGTCATCATCGACCCTAATAGCAACCGCGTATATGTAGCACTTACCGAATTTCGATTTGCAAACGGATATCAACTTTCCGCGAAAGAATTTGACTTGCAACATGACAAAATCGTGTTTATGTTGACGGTTCCAGTTAAAAAATAAAACAAGGAGGGCTTCTTATTTTTGAAGTCCTCCTTATTTATTAAATTCGCATTAAATTCGCAGACCCTTTGGATAAAAGTTTTTTACGATTCCTTTGACTTCTTTTCCCCAGCCAAGTGGATAGCCATCGACAGTGATAATGAGCCAACCGCGGTCTTCACCAGTCGATAACGTTTCACCGCGCAAATATTTGATGCACTCGATGTCATTGCTTTTCAGATCAATCGACTGTCGAACCTCGTGTTTTTGTAATGCTAAGGCAAGAGCGTGATTTGGTTCAAAACGCTGTTTTTTCAGCTCGCCTAAATGCAAGCCGGCGCGCACAACTTTGAGTCCGTCAAAATTCGGACAGTCATTAGGTAACGCAAAAAGATGTTGTTGGAACGCATATATTGTTTTTGTCATTTCGATTTGTAACGTTTCTTTTTCAAAATTCTGATAGTCGCGTAACGCCTGCTTCGAAACGTTGGAAGTAGCGTATTTTCCGTTCCAAGAAGGAGAAGCACCGATTTTTTTTATTTTCGCCACAAAATGTCCTTCTCCTTTCAGATGGTGGGGCCAAAGCCGCGCTGTTCGTTCTATATCGCTGAAATTTGTTTTTGTCCACTCGCGCTTTCCTGATTGAATCCCAGCTGTTTTCTCAATCAGCATTAGCTCGAGATCATCATGTTCTTGAAGAAACGCTTCAATTGTTTGTTCGTTTTCCTCTGGAGAAAATGTACAAGTCGAGTAGACAAGAATTCCGTCTTCTTTTAACATTCGATACGCGCATTCTAAAATTTGGCGCTGCTTAAGAGCGCATTGTTGAACGTGTTCTTCACTCCAGTAGCGAATCGCCTCCTCGTCTTTTCGAAACATTCCTTCTCCGGAACAAGGGGCATCTACTAAAATTTTGTCGAAAAATCCTTCAAAACGGTTTGCTAACTTTTCTGGTGTTTCGTTTGTGACAAGCGTATTGGTAATACCGAGTCGCTCAATATTTTCTGATAACGCTTTTACTCGCTTCGGATGAATTTCGTTCGCAAGTAAAAAACCAGAATTGTTCATCATCGCAGCTAGTTGCGTCGTTTTCCCGCCGGGTGCCGCACAAAGGTCAAGCACTTTTTCGCCTGGCTTTGGCTGTAACGTTTCCGCGACAAACATTGCACTCGGTTCTTGAATATAATAAAGTCCTGCCGCATGATACGGATGCTTTCCTGGTTGTTCGGCTGCATCGTAATAAAAGCCGGTCGGGCAAAACGGAACAGGCGAAAGCGCAAACGGAGTGATTTGTAAAAACGATTCATGATCAATTTTTAATGGATTGATTCGTAAACCGTTTGCTTTTTCTTCTTCATACGTCGCAAAAAAGGGCGATGCTTCCTCCTGTAAGAGCGCATTCATTTTTTGGACGAATTCGCTTGGCAAATTCATGCAAAAACTCCTTTCTTACTCCTCTTCAACATTATAGACAAGTAAAGCCTACGGTAAAAGAGGCTGTCCCTGCTGCGCGCTCGGACAGCCTCTTTTGTTACAACCATTTCACTTTTGGTTCCGTTTTATTAATGATTCGTTTAATATTGGCGCGGTGACGATAAAAAATAAACGCCGTCAATAAAGATACAGCAATCATTAATGGAACATCATCGGTAAAGAAAATAGTATAAATGACCGCATACACTCCTGCTAACATCGAAGATAATGACACGTATTTTGATATATACAGAACGAGAAAAAAGACAGCGAGGAGCGTTAAGAAAAGAAGTGGCGAGTAAAATAATAATACACCCGCTGATGTAGCGACCGCTTTTCCACCGCGAAACCCAGCAAAGATTGGGTACGTATGTCCAAGAACAGCAAACAGTCCTGCTAATAATGGATGGACATCGACGAAAAATAACACAGGTAAACTTGCCGCTAATGTCCCTTTTAAAATATCCCCGCTCGTGACCATTAATCCAGCTTTGACCCCTAACACGCGAAACGTGTTTGTTCCCCCTAAATTTCCGCTTCCATGCTCGCGAATATCGACTCCGTACCCGACTTTTCCGACAACAAGCGCAAACGGAATCGACCCGAGAAGGTAAGCGGCCATAAGTATGAATACTTTTGTGATCAATCTTCATACACCCTTTACTCATCAAATTTCCGCATGATTTTATTTTACCATGCATTAAGAAAAACGCTAGATAAGAAAATGGAATATATCGAAGAACCATTATTACTATAAGATAGTTTTGTTAAGCAAGTAAACGTATATTCTTAAATAAAACAATAGCAAGATGAAGCTGCTACTATTTTACTTGCATTATTTTTTTAGAGCGAGTAAGATTGTATGAAAATAAGCAATTATTAGGTATTGACCGAAAATATGCATGAAATGACAGAGTTACGTACGCAATTTTATGATAAAGGAAACGAAGCAGTTTCTTTAGTTTCTGGTTGGAGTCGCTTTGTGACAGTGCAAACATGATTTGTTGATGGCGGATGCGGTAATCATAAACAACGCGACACGGCCAAAATATTGGTAATGAGCGTAAGGACACTAAGTTATTAGTAGTTTGCATTAGAAAGATAACAAATGGAAGGGAGTGAAGTCAATGAAAACAACGGTAACGTGGACGGGACAAATGGCTTTCTCCGGTATCACTCCATCAGGACATGAAATCAAAATGGATGCAGCGGAGGAAGTAGGAGGACAAAATCGTGGAGCAAGACCTACAGAATTGCTTTTACATGCAGTTGCTGGGTGTACAGGGATTGATATTATTTCGATTTTGCAAAAGATGCGTTTAGAGCCTGCTTCTTTTCATATGGAAGTAGAAGGAACGCGCGCGGAAGACCATCCAAGACGATTTACGCATATTCACATTCATTATGCATTAGAAGGAGAATTGCCTGAAGATAAAGTAATTCGTGCCATTCGGTTGTCGAAGGAGAAGTATTGTTCCGTTGCTCATTCATTAAATGCCATGATTACAGCGAGTTATTCAATCAACGGCGTTGCCGGAAAGCAAAATATATAAGCGAGCAACAAGATATTGATATTCTCCAAGAATAGGCGGAATGTAAAGCCGTAATAATTAATACAAAAGTAAAAACGAACGAATCACAGAAACGAATGGAAGAATTGCGGCGAATAATAATCGATTCTCGTTGCTCCGTGCGGCTGGGATAAAACTGAAATCGAATTGGACAAAGGTAAAACTCCCCCCTTGGTTGACCAAGGGGGGAATTATTTAAAATACAATCAAAACATAGTGAACATGTGGGCAAGTCAAACGGTTTTTTATCCTTGTGCCTCCGCTTAAAAGATAAATAAACATGTTTTCTATCGTGATACGAAAACGGGTTATGGATTCGGATTGTTTTTAAAATTTTTCGGAAATAAAATTTGTATTAGCGAAGCGCTCTTCTTTAAAAGGATTCGCTGTCATTGAATAGCCTTTTTCTTCCCAATATCCCGCTTCATCCTCTTTCATAAATCGAATTCCCGATGCCCATTTTGCCCCTTTCCATAAATAAAAGGAAGCCGGGGGGATAAATCGAAGAGGGTAGCCGTGCTTAGGAGAAATCTCTTGCCAGTCGAGATTTTTGTCTTTCCATCGGTACACAAACAAAGCGTCATCTCCTAACAAAGCTTCGAGCGGCAAATTTGCCGAATATCCGAATCGATTCCCGTTTAAATATCCATAAATTTTAACATATTTTACATTTGACTCGATTTCCACTAAGTTTAAAAATTCGCGGAACGCAATGCCTTCAAATGTAGTATCGAATTTGGACCATGTCGTAACACAATGCATATCGATGGTTGTAATTGTTTTCGGTAAATCCATGACTTCTTTATAGGATAAAGAGATTTCTTTTTTTACGTTGCCAAACAGTCTAAAGTCCCACGTCTCTTCTTGAAATTCGTACACATCTCCTTCATGAAGAATTGGCCATTTTTCTGTTTCAAATTGACCAGGAGGCAGTTGTTTTCTCATCTCTTTTCATCCTTTCTTTCGGCAGCCATTTTATTAAAAAATGATACTGTTTTGCTTATGGCTATGCAAGGATGCAAAAGAGGAGATGGTGCCCATATCTAATGGATATGACGGTCATTTTTGGTGTTTGCTGAGGTTAAGTTCAATTTTGTTGCATTGTTGTGGAAAAACGTTATATTCTAACAGACAAAGGATTCTGATCTTCACGAGCGAATTTTGCTTGAATGTAAGGACCATGTTTTGAAATGCCTAAGTTCTATTAAAGTATATTTACGTAGAAAGAGGATGAAAGAGGATGTCCAATAAAAAAGCGAAACAGCTTCGTGATATTCGGTGGTCGGTTCTCGATCTTGTGCCGATTGTCGTCGGAGGTACAGCGGCCGATTCTTTCCGAAATAGTCTCGATCTTGCTCAGCATGTAGAAAAGTGGGGATTTCATCGTTATTGGCTGGCTGAGCATCATGGGATGCCTGGTGTCGCCAGTTCAGCGACATCGGTAGTAATAAGCTATATAGCATCCGGGACTTCCAAAATTCGTGTAGGCTCCGGTGGCATTATGCTACCGAATCATGCTCCATTGGTGATTGCGGAACAGTTCGGTACTCTAGAGTCGATGTATCCTGGTCGTATCGATCTTGGGGTAGGACGTGCTCCGGGCACTGATCTGCTCACTGCCCGCGCATTAAGACGCGATTTTCAAAGAAACGGCGATAATTTTCCTGAACTGTTAGCCGAACTGTGTTCTTATTTGAATCCACCTTCATCTGGCAATCCGCGCGTGCGGGCGATTCCTGGTGAGGGACTAAACATTCCGATTTGGTTATTAGGTTCGAGCGGATTTAGTGCTCGATTGGCTGGTGAACTCGGATTACCTTTCGCTTTTGCAAGCCATTTTTCTCCAGACTATACTCTTCCAGCTTTAGAAATATACCGCAGTAGTTTCTGTCCTTCAGAGGCGCTTGATGAGCCATATGTGATGGTCGGTGTTAATGTGATTGCTGCTGATACGGGTGAAAAAGCGCGCTGGTTGGCTACCTCACAGGAGTTGCAATTTTTAAATTTATTACGCAATCAGCCAACTCCGTTGAATCCACCAGTAGAGAACATGGATGAAGTATGGAACGATTACGAAAAGGTAGCAGTGAAACAGCAACTGCGTTACATGATCACTGGCAGCCGAGAGACCGTCAAGGAGAAACTGCAGGCATTTTTAGATGCTACTCAGGCCGATGAATTCATCATCCATACGCAAGTTTTTGACCATGAGGCGCGTTTACGCTCCTACGAAATTCTAGCAGAAATAGTCATGGGGAAATAAATACGTAAAAACAAAATCATTTATGTATAATCTCGCTCAAAGAGAAAAAATAAAATGTAGTCATGGGAGATTAGAATGGAGAAACAACTGAATGGAAATTGGCGGTAAGATTTGCGTTACAACATAAACATATGAAAGAGGGAAGAAAATTATTAATTTCTTCACTTCCGTTGCAGGACAAATATCAGTTTATACGCAGGCGCAAAAGGATTGATAGAACAATTCACAAACCAACTCGGGAAAAGAGCGTTAGGGTAAGGAAGGAAAACAACGTCTCTAAGGCGTTGTTTTTTTCATAGTAGTGGAATAACAAAAATCTAAAAATGGTGATGAATGATTCAGCGTAATACACGATCTTCGATTGGACTTTACGGTCGTTTCCTCTGATGGATTGCACTTACATCAATGTTGATAACTTTTGCCTCTTTTGGCGATTTTTGATTAAATGTATAAGATCTTTTACGAATTTCGTCGTAATTCTGTAACATATTTGTCAAACTGTCAAAGAAATTATGATTGTTTTTTTGTTATAGTTAGTATTAGTGAGATTCTAAATAGAATTGTTTTCGTCACCCAGAAAGTGACCGATTTTTTTAGGGTGTTTTCATGTTTCCCATGTTAATAATGTTTAATTTTGTGAAATTATGAACATGGTATAACTTCAGGTCAAATCTGATGAAATTCTTAAGGGAGGAATCAAGATGCATAGTTATGTGAAATTATGAACATATAGTTAGATTTGTGAAATTATGAGCATACAGTTATGTGAAATAATGCGCATAATATCACCTCAGGTCAAATTCTGGTGAAATACTTAAAGGAGGAACTACTATGGATCCAGTGTTGTTAGCAAGAATACAATTTGCTTTGACTACAATCTACCACTTCTTCTTCGTGCCGCTTACCATTGGCCTTGCATTTATTATTGCTTTGATGCAAACATTATACGTAGTGAAGAAAAAAGAGATTTATAAAAAAATGGCGAAATTCTGGGGACATTTGTTCCTGATTAACTTTGCTGTAGGGGTTGTAACAGGAATTATTCAGGAATTCCAATTTGGGATGAACTGGTCAGATTATTCTAGATTTGTTGGTGACGTTTTCGGGGCACCTCTGGCCATTGAAGCATTGCTTGCCTTCTTTATGGAATCCACTTTTATCGGCCTTTGGATTTTTGGCTGGGATCGTTTACCTAAAAAAGTGCACTTGGCAAGCATTTGGCTTGTATCTATTGGGTCTATGCTTTCCGGTTTTTGGATTCTAACGGCAAACTCCTTCATGCAAGTGCCTGTTGGTTATGAAATTAGAAATGGTAGAGCGGAAATGGTTGACTTTCTTGCACTTATAACTAATGGACAATTATGGGTGGAGTTTCCGCATGTCATCACAGGTGCATTGTGTACCGGAGCATTCTTCATTGCTGGTGTAAGTGCCTATAACCTATTAAAAAAGAAACATGTTGATTTTTACAAGAAATCCATGAATATTGCCTTAATCATTGGTTTAATTGGCAGTTTGGGCGCAGCCTTCAGCGGACACGATCAAGCACAATATCTTGTGAAAACACAGCCAATGAAGATGGCAGCTGCAGAGGGCATTTGGGAAGATACGCCCGATCCTGCACCTTGGTCAGCATTTGCTTGGATTGATACAAAGAATCAAGAAAATAAGTTTGAACTAAATATTCCTTATGCATTAAGCTATTTATCTTATTCTAAATTTGAAGGCAGTTTAAAAGGAATGAAAACTCTCCAAGCCGAATATGCGAAAAAATACGATCGAATCGTTGGTAAAGGTACGAATTATATTCCTCCAGTCAAGACGACGTATTGGAGCTTCCGTTTAATGGTTGGCTTTGGTACAGCGATGATATTATTATCGATGATTGGTCTGTATCTGTGGAAAAAGAGACGCCTTGAGCAAAGCAGTTTGTTCTTGAAAATCCTTGTTCCCGCTATTTCATTTCCGTTTTTGGCGAACACTTTCGGATGGGTCATGACCGAAGTGGGCCGTCAGCCATGGACAGTATTTGGATTGATGACAACAGCTGACGCTGTATCACCAAATGTTTCTTCAGGGACCATTTTATTTTCAATCATTATGTACACGCTGATATTCACAATTCTTGCAGGTGTGATGGTTTATTTGATGGTTCGCGAAATTAAACGAGGACCGGTAGAGCATCAAGATGTAAATTCAACGGTATCAATAGATCCATTCAATAAGGCAGGTGCTTAAGATGGAATTGAGTGAAATTTGGTTTGTCTTAATCTCTGTACTCTTTATTGGGTTCTTCTTTCTTGAAGGTTTTGATTTTGGCGTAGGAATGTCGACTCGTTTCCTTGCCCGTGATCAAAAAGAGAGGACTATAATGGTGAATACAATCGGTCCTTTCTGGGACGCGAATGAAGTATGGCTAATAACTGGAGCGGGCGCCATTTTCGCAGCCTTTCCGCACTGGTATGCAACGATGTTCAGTGGCTATTACTTGCTGATGCTGACAGTTTTGCTGAGCCTAATTGGACGCGGCGTTGCTTTTGAATATCGCCGCAAGGTTGAAGACACGCGCTGGACGAATGTGTGGGACTGGGTAATCTTTTTCGGAAGCTTGCTGCCGCCGTTCCTTCTAGGTGTTCTGTTTACAAGCATGCTTAAGGGTGTGCCGATCCATGAAGATATGAATATGGAAGCCGGGTTCTCAGATGTTATTAATATTTATTCCATTTGGGGCGGCTTAACGATTACATTGCTGTGCTTATTGCATGGTTTGACCTTCCTATCTTTAAAAACAGAAGGAGAGATCAGACAACGGTCGGCTGCATTGGCTAAAAAATTGGTGTTGGCCGTATTTGGATCACTTATCGTCTTTGTAGGACTCTCTTCGTTTATGACAGATATTTTTGAGGTACGCCCTATCCTTGAGCTTATTATTGTCGTATTAATTGTGCTTGCTATTGGATTATCATACTATTTCATTTCCAATAAACGCGAAGGAATGGCATTCACCATGACGGGGCTTGGAATCGTGTTAACGGTATCATCGATTTTCGTTGGACTGTTCCCAAGAGTGATGGTGAGTTCCTTGAACAAAGCCTTTGATTTAACGGTCTACAATGCAGCCAGTGGGGCATATTCCTTGAAAATAATGACAATTGTGGCCGTAACTATTTTACCGTTTGTATTAGGGTATACTATTTATAGCTATTACGTATTCCGTAAACGAGTATCTGACAAGGAGCATTTAACATACTGATGGATAAAGCGTTGTTCTCTTACAAAGGGATTAAGCCGGTTTTAGCTGGGCTGGCGATATTAACGGCTATTCAAGCTGCTATCGTTATTATTCAAGCTTATTTTTTGGCAGACGCAATCTCCTCCCTTTTCGGGGGAGATTTGTTTGCTAATGTCTTAAAAAAGTTGATCATTTTCTTTCTTGCGTTAGTTGTTCGCCAACTGCTTACCGTTTGGAAAAGAAATTTAGCCTACCATTTTGCTGCCAGAACGAGTAAAGAGTTCCGGGAATCATTGTTGCAAAAGCTGTTTCAACTCGGCCCTCGTTTTGTAAAAGAAGAAGGCTCCGGACAGACAGTCACCTTGGTTATGGAAGGAATTATGAAATTCCGCCGCTATGTGGAGCTTATTCTTCCGAAATTTATGAATTCGGCAATTATACCGGTCATGATCTGCATCTTCATCTTTTTTGTAAATATCCGCTCTGCTGTCATTTTAGCGCTAGCCGTTCCGATACTAATTGCCTTTATGATTTTGCTTGGATTGGCGGCAAAAATAAAAGCCGATCGCCAATATGAATCCTATCAAATGCTGTCCAATCATTTTGTCGATTCTTTGAGAGGATTGGAGACACTCAAATATTTGGGATTAAGCCGGCAGCACATCAACAAAATTATTTTAGTAAGCGAAAGATATCGCCGGGCTACAATGGAAACTTTGCGTATCGCCTTTTTATCTTCGTTTGCATTGGATTTTTTTACAATGCTCTCAATAGCGACTGTCGCCGTTTTTCTTGGAATGGATTTAATAAACGGGAAGATGGAGTTGCATACAGCGTTGACCATTCTTATCCTGGCGCCGGAGTACTTCCTGCCAATTAGGGAGGTGGGGGCCGATTACCATGCGACGCTTGACGGTAAAGAAGCGGGCAAAAAGATTCAGGAAATTCTCGATAAGGAATCGGTACAGCAAAAACAGGATCCTATCCCCCTTTGGAAATCAACAAGTACATTTTCTGTTAAAGGGGTAAGTGTACATTTTGCTGACAGCGATCGTCCAGCTTTGCGAGATATCCAATTTTCTGTTTCAGGCTCAAAAAAAATTGGAATTATTGGAGCCAGTGGTGCAGGAAAATCTACATTGATTGATGTTTTAAGCGGATTTTTAACACCTTCGTCAGGTGAATTTCAGGTAAACGGCAAGAAGTTAACAACTTTATCTCAGTTGAATTGGCAAAGTCAAATAACGTATATTCCCCAACACCCTTATATATTTCACGATACCGTTTTAAACAATATTCGTTTTTATAATCCAGAGGCAACATTGAAAGAAGTAGAGGAGGCAGCAGAAGCAGCAGGTCTCACTGAAGTGATTCAATCGCTGCCGCAGGGATTCGAGACAATCATAGGGGAAGGTGGACGAAGCCTAAGTGGCGGACAAGAACAACGGATCGCCCTCGCACGGGCATTCTTAAGCAATCGTCCTATTATCATGCTTGATGAGCCAACTGCCCATCTTGATATTGAGACAGAATACGAATTAAAAGAAACGATGTTACAATTGTTTAACGGCAAGCTCGTATTTTTTGCTACACATCGCTTGCATTGGATGCTTGATATGGATCAAATCATTGTTCTTGATCAAGGCAAAATAGTAGAAATCGGGACGCATGAACAGTTAATAAGAAAGAATTCTACTTATTATCAGCTTGATGAACCTCTCCCACCTACACTCCGTTAAGAGGTGGGAGTTTCTTACCACTCGCCCGAAGAAGCTTCGGCGCCGAAGAAGGTTGGCTTCTTTGGCTCGATGCACGCATCGGAAGTCTTCCCGGCCGATTCGGTAAGCAACACCGGCTTTTCGTCCGGTGGGGCGGTCCGGCCCGTCTACTACTTCTTGCTTACGCAATCCGTAGATACGTGAGCTTTGTCGGTGCCGACCAAGGAAGAATGTGTCCATGCACCGCCTTGCTCAAAATATTTCGGGCTCCATGAATGTCCCGATGTTCTTCATATCCACAAGAACAGGCAAACATTCGGTCCGACACTTTTTTTCGTTTCCGGCAGACAGGACATGTCTGGCTCGTATACGATTCATCCACTTCGTTCAGGCGGATGCCGTGCTGGGCTAATTTGTAGGCCAGATAGTTCTTGGTTTTCCCGAATGACCAATTCGAGAACTTTTGCGCTTGTTTCCGGCTGGCCCGTTTTTTCTTTCGCGTGTTTCGCTCGACTCCCTCGACATTTCCGATATACACGTCCGAAACCGATTGAGCGAGACACCAGTCGACAAACTGCTTCGTCGTTTTATGGAGAGCATCGCGCAGCTGGCGTTCCGATTTCGATAAGAGGTACTTCTTGGCCCGTTCATACTTTTTCCATTGCCGGGACCCTTTTTGGCATTTCGATTGACGACGTTGAATCTCGGCTAATTTTTTGTTTCGCAGCCGGTGAAGCGAGCGCACCTTTCGCCCCGTGATGAGGAGGGATTGGCCGTTTTCACAAAACGCCCCGATCGTATGGATTTCGCCAAGATCGACGCCAACCACATGTCCCGGCTGGTACGCTTTCGCTTCCTGGCCGTCGTCATAGGTGATGGCTAAATACCAGCTATGATCATAACAACATTCGATTTCTTTGATCGTTCCCTGCGGCAGCTGTGAAACGTAGACGATAATCGGTTTTTCGCGTTTTCCTCCATGGATGCCCATGGACAACGTGATTTTCCCGTTTTCATGAATGGTGAACCCGTCTTTTGCCCATTTGGTGTTGAAGAATGTCTTCTGCTTGTACGGATAACGAATGTGGCGATGTCCTTGTTGAATGGCTTTTTGAGCGGATGTTCGGGCGAAGAGGTATTTGTGGCAGACGGCTTGAATGGACTGGCTGTGAAGATGGAATCGCCCTTTCGTTTGTTTTTGCAGATCGCTTTTCGAGATCCAGCGGCCGTATTGCAGGAAATGCTCTTTGGCCAATCGGAGGCACTCATTCCAGACACGAGCCGACTCCCGGTTGCAAGCCCGAAGTCGCTCGAGGTCTGCCTTCGATGCCCGGAAGGCCACTTTTTGCCCACGAAGCATGGTGGATCCTCCTTTCACTAAATCATGGATAAGAATAGTATAGCACATACGTTCTGTTTTGAGGAGAAAAAAACAACCGATTCATCTCCCATCTACACTCTGTAGAGGTGGGAGACTTCTCGGTAAGTATGTTAAAACACAAATGGAGGGCATCTAATGGAGAATTGGATCTTCCTGTATTTGCGTCAATATCGCGGCTTGTTTGCGTTGGCTATTCTTCTTGGTTCGCTTACCATTCTCTTTGGCGGAGCATTGATGTTTACTTCGGGTTATTTAATTTCTAAAGCGGCGACACAACCCGAGTCAATTTTAATGGTTTATGTGCCGATTGTTGGTGTCCGTGCATTCGGAATTGGCCGGGCTGTGCTTAGCTATGTGGGAAGACTGATAGGACACCAATTCATTTTGAAAATACTTTCCGAAATGCGCGTCCGCTTATATAAAATAATTGAGCCGCAAGCTTTGTTTCTTCGTTCCCGCGTACGCACGGGTGATATTCTTGGTGTGCTCGCCGATGATATTGAGCACTTGCAGGATTTTTACTTAAAAATACTGTTTCCTTCGATTGTTTCATTAGTCATTTACACAGTGATCATTATTTGTGCAGGACTTTTCTCGATTCCATTCGCCATTCTCCTGGCTGTATTCATAGGGTTGTTGATTTTTGTCGGTCCAATTATTTCATACATTTATATGAAAACAAAAAATGAACAATTGAAAAGGGGAAGACACCAACTTTATCAACAGTTTACCGATACGATTTTTGGCATAAGCGACTGGATATTCAGCGGGAAATACGCGACTTATATTCAGCGATACGAAACACAAGAACAAAAACTGCTTGAACTTGAAACGAAGAAACATTCCTTTGTGAATTGGCGAGACGTTTTAAATCAAATTGTGCTTGGTGCCATTGTGGTCATAGCCATCTATTGGGCAAATGAGCAAACGCTAAGAGGGGAATTCTCGCCCACGATGATTGCTGCTTGTGGTCTTGCAGCACTGTCCTTAGTGGAATCTTTTTTACCGATTGCAGGGGCAGTTAGTGAAACATCATCCTATCAAGATTCATTAAAGCGTCTTGAAGCCATTCAAGCAGAGTCCTCCCTACCTTGGATAGAAGCAGATGGATGGAAAGATTCACTGAATTTATCTCAAGTAACGATTGAAATCAACCATTTATCATTTGGGTATACTTCTGAAACACCACTGCTGGACGATTTTAGTTTAAAAATAGGACAGGATGAGAAAATCGCCATTATCGGGCGCAGCGGATCCGGAAAATCGACGCTGTTGAAACTAATTCAGGGAGCACTTGTACCGACTCATGGAGAAGTGCGTATAAATGGGATGAATGCACATGAGCTGGCTTCGACTGTTCCAAAATTAATGGCTGTTCTCAACCAAAAACCTTATTTATTCAATACATCCGTCATGAACAACATCCGCCTTGGCAATCCGGAAGCAACGGATGAAGAAGTATACGAAGTAGCCAAGATGGTTCAATTGCATCAGATGATTATGCAATTGCCTAAAGGGTATGAGACGAACATGCATGAAGCAGGACAGCGCTTCTCCGGTGGTGAACGGCAAAGAATAGCACTTGCACGGATATTATTGCAAAAAACTCCGATAGTCATCATGGATGAACCGACAGTTGGACTCGATCCAATCACAGAAGCGAACCTGTTGGCTACCATTTTCGATACACTGAAGGGAAAAACCATCATTTGGGTAACACACCATTTGATGGGCGTGGAGAAAATGGATCGCATCCTTTTCCTTGAAAAAGGAAAAATCATCATGGACGGAAGTCATCAACAACTGCTTAAAAGTGAGGAAAGATATCGACGATTATATGCGTTGGATCGTCCGCTTTACAGAAGTGAGTCGTAGGTAATGGGTGATTGTGATTTGTAAATTCTGGTAACTATTCAGCCTTCAACTAGGGAAAGTTAGAAGGAAGCTTTTATACCTATCCTGAAAATTAATATTTTCATTCTTCTGATGGTGCCGTATAGATGCGGCATGGTTGTCTCCAATGGAAGAACAAAGTTTCTTTCATAATCTATGGTGCCACGAAGTGAGGTATGGGTGGTTAATGGGAGCATTACTTCCATAAGCAGGAAGTAATGCTTTTCTTGTTGAAGTAAAGGGGTTAGTGGAATACAGAGAAGAAATTTTAAGTAAGAAAGTTTAACTTAAATAAGGTAATAACGTATCACTAAAAATGACTTGGGAGGTGTATATGATCGTGGATATAAAAATACACAACGATTTATCTAAAGCGAATTGGGAAGAGATGAAAGAAGTATACCAATCAGTAGGATGGAGAAAGCATTCAAATGATATAATTAAAAAGGTTTTTGAAGCGAGTAATGTAATAGTGATAGCAACATTTAACGAACGAATTGTTGGTTTTGGTAGAGCAATATCAGATGGAGTATTTAATGCAGCCATATACGATGTTGTTGTACATCGTGATTTTCAAAATTTAGGCATAGCTAAAAAGATCATGAACAACTTGCTTGATAATTTGAAAGATATTTCGTGCGTCCATTTAATCTCAACTACTGGAAATGAGGAATTCTATAGAAAAGTAGGTCTGAAAAAACTGAAAACTGGAATGGCTCGTTATGTAAATCCCGAGTTAGCTAAAGAATATTTAGAGGAGTAAGTTGTATTTAATGAGATGGTTTGTTCAATGGAAGCGATACTTCAAAGCGGTATCTTATCGAGGAAAAGGTAGTCGCCTTGTACCGGATTGTTCTCCCTAATTTTGAACAAATGCTCTCTTTCTTTTCCTCATTAATTTTCGTAACATTGCTATTACTATAATATTTTGTAGGTGAAAAGTATCTACAAATCATTCAAACGTATTCTTTCGATAACGAGATGCACCGTGGCTATGTCCTCTGAGATTCATGGTATCGTTCACTTTATGAGGTTCGACGAGGAGTGTCACTAGATTCCATCAAAAGTAAGATTCAAATGGCATGGATAGTAATTAATGTAATGAATTTTACTCATCTCCCAACTACTTATTGATTTTGAAAAAGAAAGACAATGTTTGCAAAGCGGTTGCAGGATTACTTTCCTCGATGAAGAAATACTAGCAAAAACACACTTAAAGAGGAGAGTTTAAAATGACCAACAAACAATCGAATGTACGTGTAGCGGTTGTACAAGCTGCTTCCGTGATTATGGATCGAAAAGCAAGCACAGAAAAGGCGATTTCGTTAACCCTACAAGCTGCAGAAAAAGGTGCCAATATCGTCGTATTTCCAGAAGCTTTTATTCCAGCTTACCCAAGAGGGCTTACTTTTGGAACGAGAGTCGGCAGTCGTTCACCAGAAGGACGAAAAGACTGGTTTCGTTACTGGGAAAATTCCGTAACCGTACCAAGTGAAACAACAGAAATGTTAGGAGAAGCGGCCCGTAAGGCTGGAGTCTATCTCGTGATCGGTGTAATTGAAAGAGACAACGAGTTTAGTAGAGGTACTCTTTACTGTAGTGTTTTATTTTTTGGACCAGATGGTACTTTGCTTGGAAAGCATAGGAAGCTAAAACCTACAGCCTCTGAACGGCTCATTTGGGGAGAGGGTGACGGAAGCACGTTACCTGTTTTTGATACGCCATATGGAAGAATAGGGGCGTTGATCTGTTGGGAGAACTACATGCCATTAACTAGAGTAGCGATGTATGCCAAAGGGGTTCAAATTTATATCGCTCCGACGGCAGATTCTAGAGAACTCTGGCAGTCTACGATCCGCCATATTGCAGCGGAAGGAAGATGCTTTGTATTATCCTGCAATCAGTATGTTACAAAGGATATGTATCCCACTGATTTAGCCTGCTATGAAGAACTGGCGTCATCTCCTCACGAGATGTGCCCTGGAGGAAGTGCCATTGTGGGTCCATTGGGAGAGTATATTAAGGAACCAGTCTTTGGTAAGGAAGACATTCTCATAGCTGATCTTGATTTGCGTGATATCGCCTATAGTCAATTTGACTTTGATGTGGTCGGTCACTACTCAAGACCTGATGTGTTCCAACTGTTAGTGAATGAGGAGAAAAAGGATAGTGTGAAATGGGTAAAATCAACGACTTTACTATGAAATACTGACGCTCGACTTTTTGAAAGAAAATAATCATAAAACTTGTTTCTCTGGATACCTTTAATTTTGCCCGCTATCATTTTTTGTGCCCGTTTGTCATTTATGTTTTATTTGCTCTTGGACTAAAGGTTTTATGGTCTCAAGGAGGGAAATGGAGGTATAAGTAGTTTGTTAAACATCGATAAAAACGTATGAAATCATGTAAATATCTCCTGTTATTGAACATGTAGGGTTGGATGTTCTCCATTTTTTCCATCGTCTCTTGTCTTAATGGTAAAAAATCATCTCCCCCTTCTTCATGTAAAAAGGAAATGAAGAAAAGTTGACGAATATATGTTCTAAAGGATCCAAACATAGGGGGATGGCAAGGGATGAAAACGGTTCGGGTGATGAAAATCGTTTCTCATGATGAATCACAACTTCGTTCATTGGATGAATTATTGCAGCTAAATAAAAATGGGGGGACGCTACATTTTTTCCGCTGTACCTATTGAAAATGCGGCGGAAAATCGTTTTCTCTTTGAGAAAGTTTTTGAATCAAAGGAATCCGCCTGAAACATTTATTTGCACAAAGCGATGTAAACGTAGGAGAACGTCTCCGTTTTTTATCCGGACAAATCCCCTTATTTCAACCGAAACGATGAAGTAAGGGGAGTGTCGGTTTTTTATTCTTTTATTATTTCTTTTTTTAACAATCTGTCATGTAGTTTGGAGAAGATGAGTAATGCAACAATCGAACCGATCAAGCAACATAACATATCCCATTGTGTATCCCAAATATCCCCTTGGATTCCTAAAAAGTCTTTAGACGCTTCTCCTCCCTTTGATATTTTAGAAACTAACCATTCGACAATCTCGTACAACGCAGCGATGGCCAGCGACATACTTATGACAATCGTAAATAACCAAGGTCCTTTCGTTAATGGAGTTTTTCGTAATAAGATTTCTCTCAGCACAATCACGAATAAGCCTTTAAGTAAATGCCCAAATCGATCGTAATGATTTCGATGTAAGTGAAAAACATCCTTTATCCAATTAAAAAGAGGGACTTTTGAATAGATATAATGACCACCGACGAACATACTAATGGCTAGAATGGTTATAATGACATAAGAGAGAGTAGTGAAACGGAATTTATTGTATGCTGCGATGACGATAATCAAACCGACAACGGCAGGACTAACCTCCAACAGCCATGTCAGGTAACTAGCTGGTTTAATCGCTGACCAAATAAAAACAGCAATAACCACCAATAGTAAAAATAGATGAATTCTTGAATTTTCATTTTTTTTCACGTTATTCACTCCCTTAGAAGAACGGCTTTACTTACAGTATTTGAAAAAAATCTGTTTTCATACAGTGCATTGAATAATGGTCATATTGAAAAGTCTATGTTTAAGATAACATAACAAACATTATGTAAACTTATTGAAATGATTATTGTAAAAAGGCGTTCCAAAAACGAAAGGAAGGCTATTTTCTATCCATCAAATACACTTGTAGAGTAGAAGAGGGAAGATTGAGGGAATTCCAGAAGCTTTGGAAACGTATTAGAAAAGAAGAAGGCAATCCTTATAAAAAGGAAAAACGTGATTGATTAGCAGAGCTGAAAAGACCTTATCATTTTATGCTGTCATAAAATGCGGTAGGAGTCGATGAATAAAAAGGAAATGAAAAAGTTAAAATAGAAATTTCGAAAAGATGGGGGTATTTGGTGTATCTAATTTTTATACTAACATCAATCCTACCTTTTTCTTTCTCGTCCAGCAAATGCTTTGCACAAAATTATGATAAATATTTTATAAACTGGAAATTTATGATACAACAAATAAACTGAATATTCCGTAAACAAAAGAGGTAGATGAAAGTAAAAAAATGATTCCTTTTTTAGCCATTATCAGCCTACTGTTAATAGGAGTACATGGTTGCAATCAATCTCAAAAGGATGAACCGATAGAAGTTGCAAAACAATTCATCACAACCAAGTACCAAATAGATGACTATGAAAATATCCCTGATATTGAGAAAAATGTGGAGAAGTATCTCACTTCTAAAGAATTGAAACGTTTCAGAGCCAATCGTGAAGGATACTTTGCACAATTTGTAGCAAAGGATTTAATATGTTCACCGAGAAGTCCCCCACCTCGGAAGATACCGACCAAACTGACGTATCTACGGATTGCGTAAGCAAGAAGTAGTAGATGGGTTGTTCCGTCCCATCGGCCCAAAGCCGATGTTGCTTACTAGTCGATCGAGAAGACTTCCGATGCGTTCATCGAGTAGGAGAAGACAGCCTTCTTCTGCGCTGAAGCTTCTTCGATGGAGTTGGTAAGAAACTCCCACCTCTAAACAATGTGTAGGTGGGAGAGGTTCATAGAAGAAAAGAAAGAAAAAAACAAGGTAGTGTATGACTACAACGCAACTATTGTGTTAAAGGATAAAAAAGGAAATGAAGTATATGTCGTTCATAAAACAGGGCAAATGATACCGGTTAACAAAAATGAAAAATGGTTAATAGATAGTGATTGGAGCGAACTAAACAAAATACCAAATACAACCCATGGATTATAAAAAATTGAATGAAATGTTAGAACAAGATAAATGAAACACATTGAAAGAGGTAGATTATGAAGAAGCTCCTATTTTATGTGAGTATCTATCTGATTATCGCAATTATTGCTATATACTATGGAAGAGAAAGTCTTGGCAATGATTTCGTGCCTGTATTTCTTGGATGTAACGGAGCGTTTATTTCCTGGCTTGCTGTTTATATAAAAAGGAAAATGGACTTGGGTAAAATTAACAAAACAAAGTAATATTTTTGGTTAGCTTTGTTCAATTATGGGGAATTCATACCTAATGAAATCAGTTGGCTGTTTCAACTCTATCTCAATGAAGAGAATGGTCCAACACGGGCTGGCAGGTTTGACAGTATAACAGCAGCGGTGGAAAATGTTCATATCCAAGTGCGTCTTTCTAACTCAAAAACAGAAAAATTAGGACCAGTTATCGTAACGAGTAACATTATATACTGGCATTAATGGTTAGCATTACTTCAACAAGCAGGAAGTAATGCTTTTTTGTTGAAGTAAAGGGTAGTAGAAAAACTCTTCTATATTTTGGGGTTAATAATAGAGATATCCGTTCTATAGTCTATAGGAGGGAATTAATTGACAATGATCAAAAATGAGAAAGATATCATTCAACTGATTAAAGAAGACGAGTGGATGATGGATATATTAAGAGCAGTAAAGTCATTAGATTTACCTGATTGGTGGGTCTGTGCTGGATTTGTTCGTTCGAAAATATGGGATACGTTACATGGATTTAAAGAAAGAACTCCTATTTCAGATATTGACGTTATCTATTTTGATGATACCAATATAGAAGAATTAGAAGAAATTGTACTTTGTATTTGGAAAAAAATACATGCAAAAATCGTGAATAAACTAAATTATACCTTTAGAAAATAATAGCAACTCAATAAAAAGGAGCATTCCTGTTAGAAGCTTTTTTTGGGGACTTGAACAAAAAAAGCCCTCTTGGTATGATTCGGGGGTGTCAAACGGATAAATTGACCCCTAAATTGAATACCAAGGAGGACTATACGTGAATTCTACTCAA
>JBHGYD010000040.1:0-62199 GCA_041920415.1 Anoxybacillaceae bacterium | reverse complement strand
TGTCTTGCAAACTCGTCCAATGATACCTAGCCTCATATGAAGTTCGTGTTCCTCAGACCGGAAGTTTGCCGCTCGCTTCCTTCAGATTCCATGTCGCCATGGACACCCTTGCGTTAAGCTAACTGCTACTTCTGCCTTCGCGGCTCGGGACTTGCACCCTATAGATTACACCCATGCCGGGCGCACAAGAGCGAGTCGACATTCCATTATGAATGTCGACTTTAATGACTATTTAGAAATCTTCATGCCAGATGTATTACTGTTTATATAGATTGACAGCATACCAGAACATGTGCAATTTACTTCAATTCCGCCTTACCGTTTCATCTTCTCTGTTTGTCAATACTGCCACATTTCCATCTTCTAGTGCTGATTTGCATCAATTTTATTGCTATCTTTCAGAGATAGCATGCAATCATTCGTTCGTTTTCATGTATGTAACGGTGTTTCAGATACAACAATTCCATCGCTATCTGCATACACATAGGTGCCAGGGACCCAACGTACACCGCCAAATTCAAGAACAACATCACGCACGCCTTTTCCTTCTTTTTTGCTTTTCACCGGACAAGTGCCGATAGCCATTACGCCAATTGGCATCGCAGCAATTTCGGCCGAGTCACGAATGCAGCCATGAATGATGACACCGGTCAGTCCGCGCTCGCACGCGATTTGCGCAAGCCTGTCCCCCAACAACGCGCAGTTTCGTGACCCCTTCCCATCGACAACAAGAACGGAGCCTTTTGGAACCGTTTCGAGAGCCTCGCGAACAAGCACATTATCTTCGAACACATCGACTGTAGCAATCGGTCCGGAAAATTCCTTTTTTCCCCCATAAGAATGTAGCGATAATTGACAAACCTGAAGTTGCTCGAAAAATTGATCACATAAATCCGCTGTTTTCACACAAATCCCCTTCCCCATAGTTTCGTTCTTTATATCATTTGACACTTTTGTCAAAAATCCTTCCAAACAAAAGAAAAAGGCCAAGCACCATTCGCTTGCCTTTGTAAGAGCTGGGCTAGCTGGATTCGAACCAACGCATCACGGAGTCAAAGTCCGTTGCCTTACCGCTTGGCTATAGCCCAATGATATAACTTCGTGAATAACTTCTTCGAGCAGACTACATGAGTCTACATCGCAGAAATTATTTTGGGGATTTCTGTAGGAAATCCACGAAATAATTTCGACATTGACCTATTTTCTCCCCACAAACACTGTATAATGCTTCATGAGTTAACACCGCAGGATTATTTTGAGAATTTCTGGAGGAAATTCGCGAAATAATCCGACATTGATATACTCACCCAAAAATACCGCTAAATCAAACGTATTTTTCCGCAGGCATAACGTATTTTCGCCGTAACTGCCAACGTACTCAAGCGGTGTACCTAACGTATTTAATTGTAGTATGACCATGTTGATATGTGATATGCGTAAAAAAGATAAAAAAATAATTTTTGTACTTATAAATATCGTAGTTATTTTTCGATAAGCACCGTCTTTTATTGGTTTGTCAATCAAATCAAAAAAGCGGTGTTTTTTTCGTTTTGACAGATTTTGATTTACAAATTGATCACTTATGTTGTACTGCATCAATTGGTATATTACATAAAATGGATAATATTTAAACAAATGGAAGTGACTCCCCATTACATAAGTGAATATATAAGTGATTGTTAGCACTCAAAACTTTGTAGGGGGAGGATGAGATTGATTAAAAAATGGTTTATCATCTTTGTGTTAGCTTTTCTTATGTTTTTTAGTATTGGTGTTACCTCTAGTTCTGCAGCAGGGAGCCAGTTTATTATCATTAACAAGGCAAACAATCAGCTTGCTTATTATGAAAACAGCCAATTAAAAAGAGTGTTTAAGGTCGCAACTGGAAGAAGCCCATCGCTTACACCAGAAGGCAAGTTTAAAATTGTTAACAAAATTGTTAACCGCCCTTACTATAAGGAAGGAATTCCCGGTGGTGACCCTCGCAATCCACTCGGCAACCGTTGGCTCGGTTTGAACGCTCGAGGAACATGGGGTACGACTTACGCGATTCATGGCAACAACAACCCGAGTTCCATCGGCAAGTACGTCAGCAGCGGCTGTATCCGAATGTACGATGATGAGGTGGAATGGTTGTTTAATCAGGTGAAAATCAATACACCTATTATTATCACAACCTCTGGAAAATCTTTTGACTCTATTGCGGCAGCCAACGGTTTCAAAGTTGCACCATATCATGTCACACCTACTGTTACAAATGGAGAAACCCTAAAAAAAGGGAGCCGTGGTGATGCTGTTCGGGAGCTTCAGCGCAAGCTTACTTCCCTTGGCTATGACACTAAAGGTGTAGACGGTATTTTTGGTTCAAATACAGAACAGGCAGTTCGTCAATTTCAAAAAGATCATGGCCTAACAGCAGATGGCATTGTCGGTCCGGCGATGAAAAAAGCGCTTGAAAGTAAATAGTTAAGTTAAAATAACATGGATAGAGGATCTCTATCCATGTTATTTTATGGAAATAACCCATTGTAAGATTATATGCCTTGCCTCATGGACTTGCCCACAGTGAAACTGAACTTCTGAATCGTTCGGATAAAAATGGTCTAATGTTAAAAGCAATTGTCTTGATTGTTCGTAATTGTATGGAAAGCGCCAATTGTTCTTTCACGCTCATTCCCCCATTTATCTACTTATACAGACGCTTTACAAACAACACACGATCATTTCCCCTGCCGTCATAATTCGTAAAAACAGACGTCCCGTCGACTACTTGATCTCCTTTCTCAATTTCAAACCCCATATTTTTATGAAAAGCAATCGATGTACGATTGACAGGTGAAGTAACGCACCGTACAAGTTGACAGCCTTTTTCTTTTGCTTTTTCAAAAAATAACTCGTATAACTTTGATGCGATTTTTTGTTTTCGATATTCTGGATGAACTCCGACAAAATGGATATATGCTTGCTCAGGATAAGTTTGCGAGATAAAACCAATTAAGAAACCAATTATTTGTTCTTTATCATCTATTACAACAAAACTTGTTTCCTGAAAATGAATAAAAAACAGTTTCGGAAGCATATCGGCCATTTGCCGACCGTTCCACCAATCGTTTATTACATTAATAATATAGTGATAATCATCAGGAGAAACATTACGAATCAACATAATTAACTTCCTCTCTAGCACAATAATCAGTTTTACGTTAGGAACCGAAAAATTTATTGACAAATGTCTATCTTCAAATTCATTTTTAATATACATAAATTTTATAATTCAAACAATATTAAGATAAATATAGAGTAATGCTGGCTAAGATTTCACGAAGAATGTTTAAAAATCAGCTAAAATTGAAAAACGGCACATATGTAGACGATATCGTGATGTCATTGTTTCTAAAAAGGTAAAAAGCATCAAATCCAATGCTTTTTCTCATTTTAAAGATTATGGACGTTTTGAGTAATTAAAGAAAGAGGACTTCTATCTTAATAAATAGCTAAACTATACTTTCAAGAAAGGAAGTCCTCAATGATAAAAGATACCTTGTTTCCAGAGAATTCAAAAGAACTTGAAGATCATTTCTTTTTTCTATACTCTCTGCTTTTCAAGCCAAGCAGCTAAAACTTCTTTTTCCTTTGCCGACTTCAAGCCTGCTTGCCATTGTTCTTCACTTATATTTCGGGTTTCATGCCATCTTAACGTATCGATAATCGTTTCTGACAACGGACGAATCGTTAGCCCCTCTGCCATTGCTTTAGTAATATTAATAGCGGAGAATCCTTTCATGTTCACCGATTCAGGTATAAACAACGGCAATTCCGTCCAATATGCGACTTCTTTCTCAGACAGAAATTTTTCGTCTACCCATGTAAATGTTGCATCACTATTCAATACCCTTTTACATTCTTCTAAAAATTGTTTCATCGTTAGCGGTTGAAGTGGTCCTGCCACATTGTAAATGCCCTTCTGTCGTCTTTCGACTAAACTCACTGCAAAACTAGCAAGATCGCGCACATCAATAAATTGCACATGAGCATTTGGATTTCCAGGGGCTAATACTTCTCCGCCTCTTGTGATGCGGACAGGCCAATATGTAAAGCGGTCCGTATAATCATCCGGTCCGACAATTAATCCTGGACGAAGAATGAGAGCTCCTTCCGAAAAAGCCATCAATACTTCTTTCTCACAGAGCGCTTTGAGCGGACCGTATGTTTCTCCGTTCACCTCTTCTGTTGTCTCATTATCTAACGTACCTACTTGGGCTGTTTCGTCAATATTTGTTTGCGAAAAGTCGGCATACACAGAAATGCTTGAAATAAACGTATAATGACTGCATGATTCGGCTAACAATCGCGCGGACGCTCTAACAATCCTTGGAACATAGCCACATGTATCAATAACCGCATCCCATTTTCTCCCTGACAAAGCACGTAAATCTCCATCGCGGTTTCCCGTTAATTTTTCGACTTCTGGAAATAGCTCCTTGTTCGAGTTTCCTCTATTAAAAATGGTAACGTTATGCCCTCGCCGTAAAGCTTCAGCAACAATATGCTTTCCGACAAAATTTGTACCGCCTAAAACTAAAATATTCATTTCTCTCCTCCATAGTTCTATTGGTTTTCCATTCATAATTATGAGGAACAAAAAAACAATAGACACATTACTATGTAAAACATTTTGTTAACTTTATCCATATCCTATTTTAAGTTTACATAATAATATTATTGTTTATCAAAAAAATAATATTGGCATCATCCTCTTATCTGAGCGGACGCATTCTTTCTAGTATAATATCACAATTTTTGTTTATATTAGTAAATATTATAACTAATTAGAATTATTCATCAATTCCCTATTGTCTTAGATTGCAATTATTGCTTATAATTCATCTAAAAAAGCAGAAAGGAAGAGAGATTTGTTTCAAACAACAGAGTACATAAAAAAACCGTTTATGATTTCAACAGATCGAAACAAAGTAAATGTAGACAAAGTGTGCAAATTTCTCTCTCAGTCATATTGGGCAAACACCCGGAAACGCGACACAATTATCAAATCGCTTGAACATTCACTGTGCTTTTCGTTATTTTACGAAAATACGCAAGTTGGATTTGCAAGGGTCGTTACGGACGGCGCAACGTTTGCTTATCTGTGTGACGTATTTATTGACGAAGCTTATCGGGGAAAGGGACTCGGAAAATGGATGTTAGAATGCGTTTTACAGCACCCTGATATCGGAACCGTTCGCCGCTTTTTGTTAGCAACAAAAGACGCACACGATTTTTATAGACAATTTAGTTTTCAAGAGTTGAAAGAACCTGAGCGTTTTATGGAAAAACTCAATGAACAATGATGTTTCGTCGTATTATTTACTTATAACTTCGATTCCTCTTCTTCCTTAAAATCCCACTTTTTTATAAATGCGCCATAACTAATCTTTAACCCTCTCCCAACACTCGATTGTAGGAGAGGGTGCATTCTTTCCTATTTGAATTACGTATTCTTAAACGAAAAGGATATTTTTCGTTCTTGTTCATCCCATACTAAATACGCATCAAACGTTTTCTCGCCCTTTTTAAATCCTTTTATTAAATCCGTCTTGCCATGTTGAAGCAGTTTTTTCACATTCGTTTGCGAAATCTTTTTGCCGAGAATCATCTTTGAAATAGTAAAGGAGCATTTCGTTTTTGCGTAATTGGCACAGCCATAAAACTCACCTTTGTCAATCACCGTGCCGCCGCACAGCTTGCATGTACCAACAGGCTTTCCAAGCGTCGCTTTTGATTTGGTTCGTTGAATCGATTCAGTATCAAGCCCGGCGAAGTTCCATGTTTCCGACATTTCAATCGCATCTTGAATAATTTTTGCTGACAGTTTCTTTACTTGTTCCATAAAGCTTGCCGCTGATGCTTTCCCTTCGCCAATTTCACTTAATCGCTGCTCCCATTTCGCCGTCATTTCCGGAGAGGCTAAAATTTTATCACCAATCGCTTCAATTAATACCTTCGCTTTGTCTGTCGCATATACTTGATTTTTCTTGACTTCAATATACTTTCTCTCTTTTAGCATCGTAATAATGCCGGCGCGCGTCGCTTCCGTTCCAAGTCCTTCCGTTTTTGTGAGCACTTTTTCCAATTCTTCATTCTCAAGAAACTTCCCGGCTGTTTTCATAAGAGTAATGAGTTGCCCTTCCGTATAGCGTTTTGGCGGCTGCGTTTTCCCCTCTTTGACGTTGATGTGCTCAACATATCCCTTTGCGCCCACATCGACATTCGGTAATACGACATCGTCATCGTCATCTTGTTGAAAAATTACTTTACGCCAGCCTTCTTGAATTTGTTGTTTCCCTTTGGAAACAAATTCCGCTCGTTTGTCAACAAGAGTGATAATGGTTGTATAATCAAAAACCGCCTGTTCATAATGAGCCGCAATGAGACGGCGCACGACTAAATCATAGATTTTTCGTTCATCGTTTGATAGCTTATTAGGATCCGTCACTTGTTCCGTTGGGATGATCGCATAGTGATCCGTTACCTTTTTTTCATTCACATACCGCTTATTGTGAACAATCGAAGGATTCGGTAGCGGGAACAGATCTTTATATTCGGGAAACTTGCTTAATTTCTGTAAGATATCTGGAAATGTTTCCGCTTCTCCTTTTGTCACATAATTCGAATCCGAACGGGGATATGACACAATCCCTTTTTGATAGAGGCTTTGCAGTACATCTAACGTCTTTTTCGGTGAAAACTGATATAACTTGTTTGCCGTTGCTTGAAGCGATGACAAATTAAATAAAAGCGGAGGCTGAAACGTTTTTCGTTCCGTTTTAACGTCTTTGACTTCCGCTTGTTTGTTCTTACAAAATTCAGCGATTTTCCTTGCCAATTCTTCGTCTTTTAAGCGAGATTCGTTATCTTTTACCCACTTGCCTTCATATTGTTTTCCATCCATATTGAATGTGGCAAACACTTCCCAAAACGGCTCTGATGTAAAATTTTCAATCTCTTTTTCACGCTTGACGATTAACGCCAATGTCGGCGTTTGCACCCGGCCAGCGGAAAATACGTCATTCATTCCTTTTTGTTTTAATAAAATGCTGTAAATGCGGGAAGCGTTCATCCCGACAATCCAATCCGCGCACGCTCGCGCATACGCTTCGTAATACAAATTGCGCGTTTCCGATTCATCAAGCAACTGCTTAAAACCTTCGTAAATCGCTTTTGGGGTTAATGAAGAAATCCATAACCGCTTCATCGGCTTTTTAACGCCACACATATTGATAATGTTTCTAACAATTAGTTCCCCTTCGCGACCGGCGTCACCCGCATGAATAATTTCCGTTACTTCCGGTTTCAAAAGTAATTCTTTAATCACTTTAAACTGCTTTGCCTTTGATTTTTCGACTTCATATTGAAACCGTTCTGGAATGATTGGCAACATTTCGAGTTTCCATTGTTTCCACTCTGGACGATAATGTTCAGGCGGGGCGAGCTGGAAAAGGTGACCAACCGCCCATGTCATGTATGCTCCTTTTGGGAAGAGCTCATTCGGAAAAATTTCGATATAACCTTGATGTTTTTTCGTTTGAAAAATAGAAGCTAATGTCGCGCCTTGATCCGGTTTTTCAGCAATAATGACTTTCATCGTTCGTTTCTCCTTGTTGTCCATTCCTGCTTTTTACGGCACCTCATGCCCCATCGAACTTTGTAAAATTTCAAACCATTGTTGACGATTCATCGATAATTCAAGAGCACGAACCGCACAGAGAATACGCTCTTTTTTCCCAGAGCCGACAATCGGCATCATTCGCGCTGGATGAACAAACAGCCATGCATACAACACTTCGTCGATACTTGTTGCGTTGATCTCCTCTTTCACCTTTTCGAGCGTGTTTCTTAAGCGAACTGCCTTTTCATCGTCAGCCGTAAAAATTTTTCCACCAGCAAGCGGTGACCACACCATCGGCGGAATTCGCTTTTCTTGGCATAAATCTACCGTACCGTCTTCAATATTTTCAAGGTGATAAGCAGAAATTTCGATTTGATTCGTCACTAACGGAAAATCTAAATACGACTGCAACATATTGAATTGCGAGCGTTTAAAGTTCGAAACACCAAAATAGCGGACTTTTCCTTCTCGTTTCAGTTGCGTAAACGCTTCTGCCACTTCCTCTGGATTCATAAACGGATCAGGTCGATGAATGAGCAATACGTCTATGTACTCCGTTCGAAAATTTTTCAACGATTGATGAACGGATTGGATGATATGTTGTTTACTCGTGTCGTAATGTTTGATGCGATGTTCCGGACGGTTTTTCGATACTAATTTAATCCCGCATTTCGTAACGATTTCGATTTGATCGCGCAGCTCGGGCTTTAACGCCAACGCTTCGCCAAATAAGGCTTCGCACGTATATCCTCCATAAATGTCGGCATGGTCGAACGTTGTAATTCCCTGTTCTATACAAAACTCAATCAATTGTAAAATCTCTTCTTTTGAATAATTCCACTCGGCTAACCGCCATAAACCATGAATCACTCGAGAAAATGTTAAATCTTCTGCTAAACGTATGCGTTCCAATTTGATTTCCTCCTTTATTTCTTTACAGTTGATGGTATTTGACATTTTCGCTGCTATTCCTTCTTTCGTCTCGAGTAAGCTTCCTGTTTTTGTACATACTACCTATAACAACGGCAAAAATAGGAAAGGAAGTTATGACAAATGAGAACAATATTCCGACTGTTGCTCGCAGCGTGGCTGAGCATCCTTCCGCTCCATACGCAAGCGGCTGCAACTAATATTGAACCAAAATACACATGGAATGTAGCCGATATTTACCCTTCCCAAGCCGCTTTCGACAAAGATTACGAAACCGTCACTAAAGCGTTACCACAATTATCATCCTATCAAGGAAAGCTCGACGATGAAACCGATGTTGCGAAACTGTTTGCATTAAATGAAAAAATTTTACGGACGCTCGACAAACTTTCCCTTTACACCCACTTAAAGCAAGATATAAACATTGAGGACAAAACCGCGGCAAATTTAAAAGCAAAAATCGAAACACTCGCTTCTGAATACGCGGCAGTAACTGCGTTTATCGAACCGGAGATTTTAGCACTTCCAAAAGACAAATTAACGGATATGAAAAAAAGCAAACGTTTGAAACTATACGCACGCTATTTTGACGAGTTGCTCGAACGAAAAGCCCATACTCTTTCGAAAAAAGAAGAACGATTGCTGGCCAAACTCGCTCCAATCACAAACGACCCAGAAAATATTTATAACAACGCTTCACGTGGAGATTATACTCCTCCTACTACTCAAGCACCGAACGGAAAAACTATTCAACTAACAGAAGGAAACTATTTAGAAGCGTTAGAACATCCGAATCGCGACTATCGGAAACGAGTGTTTCAAACCTTTTTTCACAGCTATCAAGCGATAGAAAATACATCGGCCGCCACTTTATATGCTTCTGTCAAAGCGGATGAATTGTACGCCAAGGCAAGGCGATATCAATCAGCGCTTGACACGGCTCTATCTGCCGATGATGTACCGAAGCACGTATTTACCAATTTGCTTTCTTCTGTGAATGACCATTTGCATTACTTACATCGCTATATCGAACTTCGGAAAAACGTGTTACATGTTGAAAACGTACATAGTTATGATATGTACATGCCACTTGTCAGTCAATCAGTGGCCAAAAAAATGAAATTTCCGATCAGTAAAGCGCAAACGCTCATTCTCGAAGGATTAAAACCGCTTGGAAAGGAATATGTCGACAATGTCCGATACGCATTTGAACATCGTTGGCTAGATGTATATCCTCGCCCGAAAAAGTATACAGGCGGCTATAATACGGGAGCCTATGACACTCATCCGTTTATTTTGTTGAATTATGACGATTCTCTCGATGGTATGTTAACGATCGCTCATGAAATCGGTCACGCGATGAATTCCTTATATACCAATCAAAAGCAACCGTATTACTACTCTGGTCAATCGATTTTTACCGCGGAAGTAGCCTCGACGGCCAATGAATGGCTCATGATGGATTACTTGATGCAGCGGGCAAAAACGGATGAAGAAAAGCTGTATTTATTAAATCAACAAATTGACCAAATTCGCGGAGCGGTATATACGCAAGTGATGTATTCTGAGTTTGAACAAGCGATTCACGAGAAAGTGCGTCAAGGTGAAAGCTTAACCGCTGAGGAACTTAACACATTGTGGCTCAGCTTGCTAAAAAAATATTATGGCCCTGCCTATCAAGCAGACTCGGAAGCAGCACTCGGTTGGTTGCGCATTCCGCATTTTTACGACGCATTTTATGTTTACAAATACGCCACATCGCTCGCCGCTTCGTTTGAACTTGTGAAACAAATGAAAGAAGATAAAACCGGAAAAGCAACAAAACGCTATTTACAATTTTTAAGCGCTGGTACATCCGATGATCCGATTCCATTATTGAAAAAAGCTGGTGTTGATATGACATCACCTGAACCGCTCAACAACCTTCTCGCATACTTCGGCTCACTTGTCAACGAAATGGAACAAATTTTGCGTAAACAAGGGAAACTCTAAAATAAAAACGCCGCTTCCAACTCGTTTAGAAGCGGCGTTCTGATTATGACGCTTGGCCGTTCTCCGCAACTGCGGCTGATTTTAGCTGCATCCGCAAAATCAATGATTGAATGATCGAAAAACAACCGCCGACAACCCAGTAAAGCGATAAAGCTGACGGGACAGAACTTGCACCAATGAAAATCATCACAGGCATCAAATACGACATCATCATCATTTGCGACGATTTTTCCGCAGTCATCGATGGCGAAATTCGCAATGAAATAAACGTCGTTACGCTAGCAAGAATCGGCAAAATGAAATACGGATCCGTATGACCGAGCTGTACCCATAAAAACGAATGAAGCTTAATTTCTTGCGTGCGCCTAATCGCATAATAAAGCGCCATAAAAATCGGCATTTGAATAAGCGCCGGCATACATCCACTCATCGGATTAATTCCATGCTTTTGGTATAAAAGCATCATTTCTTGTTGTAATTTTCGCTGTGTCTCCATATCGGTGCCTTTATACTTTTGTTGCAGTTTTTGAATTTCTGGGCGAAGCTTTTGCATCGCTATCGTTGTTTTAAACTGCTTTAACATGAGCGGCAATAAGCAAAAGCGAACGATTAGCGTCAACGTAATAATCGCTAACCCATAGTTATTTCCAAAAAAGTGTCCTAATGTCAGAAGAAGCTTCGACATTGGATACACAAAATAATGATCCCATACTCCTTGACTATGCTCCGTAATCGGCGTATTCCGATTACAGCCACTCAATAATCCAACGATTCCTAGCAAAAAGAAAAACCACTTTTTCTTCATATACATCCTCCTTGTATTTTCAATGATTTATGAAAAAACAAGGAGCCTATTTCCTTCTTCATCAGAAACGTGCGATCGTTCACGCACTGGTATTTTCCGCTGTCGCGATGTAAAGAAGCGACGAACTGGGAAAAACGAGCAGAAGCGGTATCCATCATGAACCTCCTGCTCAAAATGACCAAGCGTAACATCATATAAAAATGCTTTCGTTTGTCGGTGCTGAGTAATATAACACTTCATCGCGACAAACAAGGCACTGACAAGCGACAAATATGGCAGTATGTCGACGGGCGTCTCCATTGACCCCACCTCTTTTCTATCATCAAACATCTCACGTACATAAACATAACAGATTCAATAAAGAAAGAAAAGAAGAATGTACAAACTACCATTCTTCTCCTTAGACACTGCCATATCACTTCACCATTTTTAATGAAGTATTTACTACAAAAACAACTGAAGCGAATGTAACCATTCAGCAAACAAGTGATGTTGACTTCCTATGTAAATGAATAGCGAAAATGCTCCATAAAACATCAATGTTTCTAAAACGCTACCTGTTCGATATAACGGAATTTTATATCGCTTCGTTTGGAACGGCCATAAAAGCGGCACCCCTTGAACAGAAAGAAAGTCCTCTATAATATGAAACAAATATCCTAGCACAAAGCCAATCGAAAATAAAGATGGTGACTCGAACGCAACAACAAGCGCAATCACTGCCCAAACAAGAAGCGAATGCGTCATGCCTCTATGGCCAAACGCTTCCTTTACTTTACTAGACATCCCAAAAGAACGCCGGCCGACGTATGAATTCGGTTCGTCTATATCTGGAAGTAAGCTCCCCGCCACAATCCCTGCTGTATAGCTCACTGTAAACGATAACGACGTTTGTGACGCCGCGACCGCTCCCATTAGTAACGATGTCACAATATGAGTATGATAACGCACAATATCACCTACACGATTGTATTTTAGTTTCATTATTATATCACAAAAATAATATTTGTTCGTTTTTTATGTTCTCTACGTTTTTCGCTGCCTTTTGACAGATTTGTGACAATCCATCGAAGTGTGACGAAATTAACATCGATTCGTTTTCATTATGTTTATAGTAAAATTACACAAATTGATTTTCAAGGAGTGAAACGAAGTGAACAAGAAAAAATCTCCGCTATTCAACCGTTTCAAATATATTCAACCGATTGAACGGCATGCAGATCAACATAGTGAAGTCACATATGGCGACCGCGATTGGGAAAACGCATATCGCCGCAGATGGCAGCACGATAAAGTCGTCCGTTCCACTCACGGGGTGAACTGCACGGGATCATGCAGCTGGAATATTTACGTCAAAGATGGCATTGTCACATGGGAAGGACAACAAATTGATTATCCGTCCACTGGACCTGACATGCCCGACTTTGAACCACGCGGCTGTCCTCGCGGTGCCAGTTTTTCATGGTACATTTACAGCCCTCTTCGCGTCAAATATCCATATGTGCGCGGAGTACTCATGGATATGTGGCGCGAAGCATTAAACGAACATAAAAACCCGCTTGAAGCATGGAAAAACATCGTCGAAAATCCAGAAAAAGCAAAACGTTACAAGCAAGCACGCGGAAAAGGCGGCTTCGTTCGCGCGGAATGGGACGAAGTGTTAAAACTTGTCGCCACTTCTCTTTTGTATACAGTCATCAAATACGGACCAGACCGCAACGTTGGATTTTCACCAATTCCTGCAATGTCAATGGTCAGTCACGCAGCCGGAGCTCGCTTTATGTCATTAATGGGCGGACCAATGTTAAGCTTTTACGACTGGTATGCTGATTTACCTCCAGCTTCACCGCAAATATGGGGAGATCAAACAGATGTCCCTGAATCAAGCGATTGGTACAACTCTGGCTATATTATTACATGGGGCTCAAACGTTCCAATGACACGAACGCCAGATGCCCACTTCTTAGCCGAAGTTCGCTACAAAGGAACAAAAGTTGTTTCGATTAGCCCTGATTTTGCCGAGTCTACTAAATTCGCCGATGATTGGATGAACGTCAAACAAGGAACAGACGGCGCTCTTGCAATGGCGATGGGACATGTCATTTTAAAAGAATTTTATGTCGAACGCGAAATCGATTATTTTAAACATTACGCAAAAACATACACTGATTTTCCATTTATTGTTACATTAAAAAAACAAGGCGACAAATGGAGAGCTGACCGTTTCTTAAATGCTAAAGACCTTGGAAGAAAAACAGGGAACGCCGAATGGAAGCCTGCTGTATTTAACGAAAAAACAAACTCATTTGCGATTCCAAACGGAACGATGGGATCCCGTTGGGAAGATAAAGGGAAATGGAACTTGCATATGGTTGACGAAGAAACAGGCGAATCGATTGATCCAAGGCTTTCATTTTTAGGAATCGAGGATGAAATCGCAACGATTCAAATTCCGTACTTCTCCCACGAAGGAAATCAAATTTTAGAGCGGGCTGTTCCAATGAAGAAAGTTCAAACGGAAGCAGGCGAAATGTACGTAACAACAGTATACGATTTAGTATTAGCGAATTACGGTGTTGATCGCGGAATTGGTGGAATGGTTGCGAAAACGTTCGATGCCCCAATTCCTTTCACGCCGGCATGGCAAGAAAGCATCACGGGAGTCAAACGCGAACTCGTTATTAAAATCGCCCGTGAATTTGCACAAAACGCGATCGATACAAACGGTCGTTCCATGATTATTGTCGGTGCAGGGATTAACCATTGGTTTAACTCTGATACGATTTACCGCGCCGTTCTCAACCTTGTCTTATTTGTTGGAGCACAAGGCGTAAATGGCGGTGGTTGGGCTCACTACGTTGGTCAAGAAAAGCTAAGACCAGCTGAAGGTTGGCAAAATATCACCACAGCTCGCGACTGGCAAATGCCACCGAAGTTGCAAAACGGAACATCGTTCTTCTATTTCGCGACCGACCAATGGCGTTATGAAGAAACACCGGTTGGCGAACTCGTCTCACCGCTTGTGAAAAAAGCGCGCTATCAACATTATGCCGACTATAACGTACTTGCAGCGAGACTCGGTTGGCTTCCATCTTATCCGACATTTGAAAAGAACGGCATTGACCTTTATAACGAGGCAGTTGCCTCTGGCGCAACAACAACGGAAGAAATTGGGCAATATGTTGCCCAACAACTAAAAGAAAAAAAATTAAAATTCGCGATTGAAGACCCTGACAATGAAAACAACTTCCCAAGAAACTTAATTGTCTGGCGCGCTAACTTAATTTCAAGCTCAGGTAAAGGCCATGAGTATTTCTTAAAATATCTGCTTGGCACAACCCACGGCCTGATGAACGATGATGAAGACAGCTTGCGACCAGAAGAAATTACATGGCGCGACAAAGCACCGGAAGGAAAGCTTGATTTACTTGTTAACTTGGATTTCCGTATGGCAGGAACCGCTCTTTATTCCGATGTGGTTCTACCAGCTGCTACGTGGTATGAAAAACACGATTTAAGCAGCACCGACATGCATCCATTTATTCATCCGTTTAACCCAGCCATTTCTGCACCGTGGGAAGCACGTTCAGACTGGGATATTTTCAAGTCATTAGCAGAAGCGGTATCAAAACTTGCAAAAGAAATTGGCATGAAACCTGTAAAAGAAGTGGTTGCTACCCCACTCTTGCATGATACACCGCAAGAATTAGCGCAGCCATTAGGAAAAATAAAAGATTGGAGCAAAGGCGAATGTGAGCCAATTCCAGGAAAAACAATGCCGCAAATTCATGTTGTTGAACGTGATTATACACAACTATTCGATAAAATGACAGCGCTTGGACCGAACATTGCCAAACTTCCATACGGTATTAAAGGCATTAACTGGTCTGCGCAAGAAGAATATGAAAAATTGAAAAAAGTATTAGGTACAGTGAATAAACCGACCATTGCAAACGGTTGCCCAGACATTAGTGATCCGAAAAAAGTCGCTGAAGCGATCCTTACCCTTTCTTCAACAACAAACGGAAAAGTCGCTGTAAAAGCATGGGAAGCACTTGAAAAGAAAACAAATTTACAGTTAAAAGACTTAGCAATTGAACGAGAAGAAGAATGCTTTACATTTGAACAAATCACAGCCCAACCAAAATCGGTTATCACTTCCCCTGCTTTTAGCGGTTCAGAAAAAGGTGGTAGACGTTATTCACCATTTACAACGAATGTAGAACGTCTCATCCCTTGGAGAACGATCACCGGTCGTCAATCGTTCTATGTCGATCATGAACTTATGCAAGAATTTGGTGAAACAATGGCCACATTCAAGCCGATTTTACAACACAAACCATTTAGAAAAGATCGTCCGCAAGTGGAAGGAAAAGAAATTACGTTAAACTATTTAACACCGCATAATAAATGGTCGATTCACAGTATGTATTTCGATTCTCAACCAATGCTAACCCTTTTCCGAGGCGGACCGACGATTTGGTTAAACAAAGATGATGCGGAAGAAGCGGGCATTCGAGATAACGATTGGATTGAATGTTTCAACCGAAATGGTGTCGTCGTTGCACGTGCCGTTGTCTCTCATCGAATACCAAGAGGAATGGCGTTTATGCACCATGCGCAAGATCGTCACATTAACGTTCCTGGTACAAAACTAACAAACAACCGTGGCGGCACACATAACAGCCCAACGAGAATTCATGTGAAACCAACTCACATGATCGGCGGGTACGCTCAATTAAGCTATGGCTTTAACTATTATGGCCCAACCGGTAACCAACGTGACTTACATGTGATCATCCGCAAATTGAAGGAGGTTGATTGGCTTGAAGATTAAAGCACAAGTCGGAATGGTCATGAACCTTGATAAATGTATTGGCTGCCATACATGCAGCGTTACATGCAAAAACACCTGGACAAACCGTCCAGGTGCCGAATATATGTATTTCAACAATGTTGAAACAAAACCTGGAATCGGCTATCCAAAACAATGGGAAGACCAAGAAAAATATAAAGGCGGTTGGGAACTGAAAAACGGTGAATTACAATTAAAATCCGGCTCAAAAGCAAATCGTCTCTTAAATCTCTTCTATAACCCGTACCAACCGACAATTGACGACTATTATGAGCCTTGGAATTACGATTACGAAACATTAACGAACAGCCCGCAAAAGAAATACCAGCCGGTGGCTAGACCGAAATCAGCCATCACCGGTGAATTTATGGAACTTGAATGGGGACCAAACTGGGAAGATGATTTAGCCGGCGCGCACGTGACAGGTCTTCAAGATCCGAACGTACTAAAAATGGAAAACTCGATTAAAACAGAATTTGAAAATGTGTTTATGATGTACTTACCGCGTATTTGTGAACATTGTATTAACCCACCTTGCGTATCAAGTTGTCCATCAGGAGCAATGTATAAACGCGACGAAGACGGTATCGTTTTAGTCGATCAAAACGCATGCCGCGCATGGCGCTATTGTGTAACAAGCTGTCCATACAAAAAAGTATATTTTAACTGGCAAACGAATAAAGCGGAAAAATGTACGCTTTGCTTCCCAAGAATTGAAGCAGGAATGCCAACCATTTGCTCGGAAACATGTGTCGGACGCATCCGCTACATCGGTATCATGTTATATGATGCCGATAAAGTGAAAGAAGCTGCCAGCGTAGAAAATGAAAAAGATTTATACAAAGCGCAGCTAGAAATTTTCTTAGACCCAAATGATCCTGAAGTGATCGCTAAAGCAAAAGAAGAAGGAATTCCACAAGAATGGATTGAAGCGGCACAAAAATCACCGATTTACAAAATGATTATCGATTGGAAAATCGCTCTTCCATTACATCCAGAATATCGAACAATGCCAATGGTATGGTATATCCCACCATTAAGCCCAATTATGAACATGATCGAGGGCAAGGGTAGTAACGCAAACGAAGAAGATATTTTCCCTGCTATTGATCAAATGCGCATTCCAATTGAATATTTAGCCAATCTGTTAACAGCTGGAGATCAATCACACATTCGCACGACATTAAAAAAAATGGCGGTCATGCGTAATTATATGCGTGCGATTCAAACAAATAAACAGCCAAATATAACAATGATCAAAGAGCTTGGCTTGAGCGAGCAAGATATTCAAGACATGTATCGTTTACTGGCCATTGCGAAATACCATGACCGTTTCGTGATTCCAGCATCGCATCGTGAAGAAGTAGCGAATTTATACGCCGAACAAGGAAGCTGCGGCTTATCATTTGCCGGTGGACCAGGTTCTTGTGGAACACTCTCATAACAGGGGATGATTTTCTATGAAATACGAACAGATGCAAACCGTTTTCCAATGTGCTTCTTATTTGTTATCATACCCTGATGACGAATGGAGTAATGATTTGGACGATTGTTTACAAATGATAGACGATTTGCCGCATCGGCAAATCGTCCAAAATATCACGAAGTTTATTGAATATGTAAAAACATTACCAACACGCGAACGAATTGAAACATACGTCTATACGTTTGATTTTGGCAAAAAAACAAATATGTATGTCACGTATATGAACACAGGTGAACAGCGTGAGCGCGGCATTGAACTTCTCGAATTAAAACAACAATACAGAGCAGCTGGTTTCGAGATAACCGATAAAGAGCTTCCGGACTACTTGCCGCTTATGCTCGAATTTGCTGCTCAGGCAGAACAACAATACGTCGTTCCGATTTTTCAAAAATATTTACAAAATATAGAAGAGATTCGTAAACAACTGATTGCAAGCGAAAATTACTATACGGTTGTATTTGACGTTATTTTAATGGCGTTAGAAGAAATCGGTGTGAAAACAATACCGAAAGGAAGTGTATAAGCGTGTTCGATCAATTTCTTTGGGTCATTCTCCCTTATATCGTTTTTACGATTTTTATCGGTGGGCATATTTACCGCTATAACCATGACCAGTTTGGCTGGACATCAAAATCAAGCGAAATCCTTGAGAAAAAAGAATTGCGGCTTGGCAGCACGCTATTTCATTGGGGAATTATTTTCGTCTTTTTCGGACATGTGATGGGAATTTTAATTCCTGAAGGATTTTACGAAACGATCGGCGTGTCAGAGGAAAAATATCATATTGTTGCTCTTGCAGGCGGAATTCCAGCAGGTCTTGCAGCAATCATCGGCTTACTCATTTTAATTCACCGCCGCTTAACGGTGAAACGTGTAAAAATGACGAGCAGCCGCGGTGATTTTATTGCGCTCTTCTTCCTAGCAATTGTCGTATTAACCGGATTATCTTCCACTTTTTTAAACATTGATTCAAATGGCTTTGACTACCGAACAGCGATTGGTCCATGGTTTCGAAGTTTATTAACGTTTCAAGCCGATCCATCATATATGGATAACGTACCGATATGGTTCAAAATTCATATTTTAGCAGCTCTCGGCATTTTTTTGGTATGGCCGTTTACAAGACTTGTTCACGTCTTCAGCCTTCCGCTCCGCTACTTAAACCGCAGCTATGTCGTTTACAGAAAACGAATGCCAAAACAAGCCAACACTTCTAATCAAATAAGATAAAAAAAGCGGGATATCTCGTTCGTTAGGAGATATCCCCTTTTTTTGAGACTAAAAAACGACTTTCCTTTTTTATGAGCAAGGAAAGCCGTTTTGTTCTTATATAGCTTTGATTTTTTGAGCAAGTTCTTCTTTTTCTTGAGCGGATAATAATTTTTCAGCCATTGGGAAAAGAACATTCTCTTCTTTCATAAAGTGCTCAGTTAAAATATGATAGGCATTTATAACATAAAAAGCTAACTGTTTCGCCGTTTCACTGTCAACTACTTCTGAAAGTGTTGCTGTTTGTTCTAAAAAAGCAGCGATATTTCGCTTCGCTTGATCATGCTCATATTCCATTACTGCAATAGGTCCTGATGTTCTGCCAATATACTCGGCCATCATCGGGAACAAAACGCCTTCTTCCCTTTCAGAATGTGGATCTAAATGGTCGATAAACGCTTGAACCTTTTCACGTAAATTCAATAACGCATCTTTCCAGTTTTCTACTTCTTTATTTTGACTGATTTTCTGTGCTATTTCAAACAATTCTTTTTTTTGATCATTTAACGGTTCGTGTTCAGCTTTTAGCTGTTGTAAAGCCGGACATAAACGCACATCCCCGTCATGCAGCATACTGCAAGGTGAAATTTCCATCACAAATCCCTCCTCGTATCTCTCTATTTTTATTTTACTTATCATAGACAAATAATGACGTGATATACATCACATGTTAGTTGTTTCTTTTTTCAAATCTAATGCTCAAAAAATAAAAGTAATAATACAAATTAACATTTCTCTTCATATATATAAATTACAGGAAACACTTCGAAACGAAAGGAGGTAAATTTTATGTTTCCAAATTATAGAGAATTTTATCCAAAATCGTTCATTCCAATGGGTGAAAAAGATCGCACTACCCTTTTCAAAGCGTTTTCTAAAGAAAAAGAGAAACTTTTGTTGGTTACCCATTGGCTTGTTGCTTTAGAAGGTTCACCCATTCACAAAGATAGCGAAATATATCATTGGAAAGTTGTTGTGTATCCATCTAACGTTGAAAAAGTATTTTACTATGAGTATCCACACTTTATCTCCTCGCCTATTCACTCTTTTCATGATGCAATGTCGTCCGCTAAAGAGATTGAAGCGCAAATAAAAGCAGACGAGTTTCTGCCAAAAAGACAAGAGCAGTTTAAAATGGTATAGTATCGTTCTTTTCTCTCCTCTTTTTGTTCTCAATTGTGAAAAAAGTACAAACAACATACATAAAAAAGGGCGGAAAGATAAACGATCCCGCACCTTATCTGTTAAGCTAAACGGAAAACAACCCCGTATCCACCTTTTGGATATTCCCACTTAATATTTTGATACGGACAGCCAATTCGGCAACTCCCGCATTCATGGCATCCTTCATATCCTACATGCATCCTTGTTCCTTCCCATTTATATACTTCCGCTGGACAAAATAATGTTTACTTTTCCCCAGCTTTCTTTTTATTTTTACCGCTTCTTGTACGGCATGTGAGCAATGGATTTAAAATCGCTGGAGCACTTCGGTGGTCTAAAGTGTTTGTTTTTGGATTTATTTTGATAATTTTTGTGTCAGGCACTTGCTTGACGCATACAACGATATGCATCAGTCTATTTCGCTCCTTCTTATACATTTTTAATATGAAACCCTTAAGAACATCATTGAATTCATGTAATCAAGCCCTATATATCCATTAACACTATATGACAAACCGAAAAAGTTTATGTTTTAAGAAAAAACGAAAACGGTCTTTGACATTCGCCAAGGAAGCATCCGATTAGCGTTACAGCTTTCGACGGAGAAAATGAAACGACAGGAAGATGTCAGTTTGAAGTTGGACAAGGTATCACTAAAAAAAGTTTCTTATCTTGTAATAAAAAAACACGCAGGGGAGCTCCTGCGTGTTATAAATATGAATTTTCATGTTTAGCCTTGAGGCGGCGCCATCTTCGTTCTACTTCTTGTTCAAATTCCTGTAAAAGATCGCGATTTTCTTCCTTCAACAAGTGCTTTGTTTTTCCCATATATTTCAACCATTCACTTAATGGAATGCGCTTATTTTTTTCCTCTGGGTCATAGGTGATCGTTGTTTTTCCGCGTTCCACTTCATATAGCGGGAAGAAACAAGAATCAACCGCTGCTTTCATAATTTTCTCGCCGTACCGTTCTTCTGATTTCCAGTTTAATGGACATGTAATTAATAGCTTTCCGTACGCTGTTCCTTCATGTTGCGCATACCATTGTGCTTTTGCCGCTTTTTTAATTAAATCTTGCGGGAATGCCTCTGTTGCTGTAAAAACATACGGAATATTGGTCGCTGCCATAATTTGCGGCGTATCTTTATGGTGGAATGCTTTTCCGCGCTGCGTTTTACCGACGCCCGTTGTACTTGTCATATGTCCCATCGGAGTGGAGTATGACATTTGCGAACCAGTATTCATATATCCTTCGTTATCATATTCTAGCATAATGAGTTTATGATTACGAAGTGCTGTACCAATCGCAGAGCCCATTCCAATGTCCATTCCGCCATCTCCGGTTACCATGACAAACGTCACATCATCGAACACATCGATTTCACCGCGGCGTTTCATCTCTAAAAACGCCTCAACAGCTCCGGATAATGTCGCTGGTCCGTTTTGGAATAAGTTATGAATCATCGTTTGTTTATGTGAGCTATACGGATAAGCCGTTGTAACCACATAAGCACAACCCGTTTGGAATAAAACGACAACATCCCCTTCAATTCCTTTAAAAAACAGCTCTAAACCTGGAAAAATTCCACAACCAGGACAAGCGCCATGACCAGGAGCTATTCGTTTCGGTTTCGCGGTTAAAGCACGAAGCGGTGGAATTTTTACCTTTAATTTTTTCGTTTCTTCATCCTGGGTCACTTGAATAAGCCCCGTTTTAAACGCGTTGCCGTGCATTGGTTCCATCACTTGCTTTAACTTTTGTTCCGGACGACCTGGCACATGCCCGAAGTAATCAAATGGCTTTTCTGCATATCCTTTTTCCATCGCTTCAATGGCCATTTGGAAAAATGCTTCAGCATCATCAGCATAAAAGTCTTTACCACCCACGCCAAACACACGACTTAAAACAATCGTTCGATTCTCTTTGTCGTCTTGAAGGGCTGATTTTACTTCATGCGTCATGTTTGGTCCGTTTGCGCCATACGAATCCGCACGTTCACCAATAAGAAGTGCTTTCACATTTTTTAACGCTTTGCGAATTTCTTCCGCTGGGAATGGACGAATGATATTTGGACTGATGACCCCTGCTTTAATCCCTTTTGCACGAAGTTTGTCAACGACATCTTTTGCAGTTTCTGCTGCGGAATTTAATAAAAATAAAGCAACTTCCGCATCTTCCATTTCGTATAAATCAAGCATCGGGTATTCACGTCCTGATAAAGCGGCGTATTCGCGTGCCACTTGCTTAAATACATCGCCCGCACGATATAGCGCTTCCGATTGCTGATAGTTGTTATTAATTAAATCATCACCATCCATATGCGCCCCGATTGCGATCGGCTTTTTCGGATCGGCCGCATTTGGAAAATGAGTTGGTCGCTCGCCAATAAACGCTTGCACCACTTTTCGGTCTTTAAAATATTGCACTTTCCGTTTTTGATGGGATGTAAAGAAACCGTCGTATGCAACGATGACAGGCAAGCGAACATCCGCATGTTCTGCAATTTTCAAAGCCATAATATTCATATCATAAACCGCTTGCGGAGTACGAGCGAGCAAAATCACCCATCCCGTATTTAACGCAAAATAAAGGTCGGAGTGATCCCCGCGAATATCGAGCGGTCCACTAATCGAGCGAGTAACTAAGTTCATTACCATTGGAAACCGTGTTCCTGATTGTACTGGCAATTGTTCAAGCATGTACATCAAACCGTTGGCGCTTGTTGCATTCAATACGCGCGCTCCCATAACAGATGCCCCATAACAAATACCTGCCGAACCGTGTTCCCCATCGGCCGGAATGAGTTGAATATCATGTTCACCGCGAGTTTTCATTTGATCAAGTAACTGAGCAATTTCTGTTGAAGGCGTAATTGGAAAATATCCCATTACATGATAGTTAATTTGCGCAGCCGCAAGTGCCGCCATTTCGTTTCCTGATTCAAATGTTGTGATTTGCTCCGCTTTTGTTTTTGTCGTTACTTTTTCTTCTACCACCGCCATCAATAGCCCCTCCCTGCAATAAGCGGAAATTTTTGTTTCACCGTATGCCGTTCGGCAAATCCTATTTGTTCTCTCTCGGCCGTTAGTGCGGAAGTTGGACATGCTTCGACACATTTTAAACAGCCTTTGCAATATTGATAATCAATGCCTTTTAAGAACATTTGTTTTCGTCCTTTTTTATCTTCTCCTTCTTCCCACACAAAGCAAAAATCCGGACAAACGGTATCACAGGCTACACAATGAATGCATTTTTCCATGTCCCATTTCGGCAAAAATCCTTGGCGTGAACCACCTAAATCTTTGAAAATACTATTTGCATTTGCAGAGATGATACCACCTATTTCTTGTGTTTCATAACCTAAAAGCGGTTGAGGGCGAGAAAACGTTTTTCCTTGAGCATATTCAGGTGCTTCATATGTTTTAAATCGTACCTCATGGTATCCTCTTTCAAATGTGCGAATATTGGATTCTACTAAATGAGGGTATTTTTTTTCAAACGTTTTTCGAATGACTTGCTTCATGGCGTTAGGATCAAGAAAATCACAAACGCGAAATAACGCCCCAAGCATGGCCGTATTCACTTTCGTCTTTTCCTCGACGGCAATTCCTAACGCATCGACAACAGCAAGTGTTCCGTATTCCAATCGTAAATCGCGTTTGATATCATCGAAATCTCTCGTTGAGTTCACTAAGACAATTCCATCTGGAGCTAAACCACTTACTACATCGACCATTTTATAAAGTGCTTCATGAAACACTCCGATGACATGAGGTTCTTCAATCGGACTATGGGCACGAATTTCTGTATCCGAATCACAAAAACGAATAAAACTTTTCACCGGTGAGCCCTTTTTCTCCGAACCATATGTCGAAAAATTCGAACCATTCAAACCAAGTCCTAAAACCCCTGCCTCAGCAAGCATTTTCCCTGCTAAATTTGCTCCAAGTCCCCCAATGGATTCAAGGCGTATTTCAAAAAAACCTAATTCATTTTTTTTCGGTAAAATCGACATATTATCCCCCCTATGAAATAGAACATGAATGACGACTTGTATCCCCCATTCACATTTTATAAAAAAAATCGTAAATAAGCTGTGACAAAAATCAAACATTTAAAATTTTATTAATAATACAAATACAACTTCACGAAAAAATTCCTTTATTCCGTAAGGTTGAAAGCGATTACACGATTATATAACAGTCTTTATTATGTACTATAACAGAACGTTGAAACAAATGAATATAAATAAAAAAACTTAGAGAATTTTGTTCCCTAAGTTTTTTGAGTACTATTATTTATGTTCAAAATATTTAGATAATGTAACGATCATTGCTCCCATTCGTTCTAATTCTGGAGAAACAACGCGCTCAACACCTTCCTCTTGCAGCGCTTCTGCTGTCACTTTTCCAACCGCACAAGCAACCACTTGTTCGGAAAAGGCGCGAAGAAGTAATTCGAGATTTTTTTGTTCCTTTACAAACGAAAATAAAAAGCGGACTTGTATCGCTGTTGTAAAACAAACAGCGTCAACTTTGTGATTGATAATTTCATGATACAACTGTTCAAGAACATCGGAATCTGGTGCAACGTGTCGATACGGAAGTAACTCGGTATAAACTGCTCCGTTTTCGTTAAGAAACTGTTTCAACGTAGGTGCCGTATCTCCGTGCAATTGTACGACAGCGCTTTTCCCGGTAAAAGAAAACGACCGAAGCGAACGAATCAGCCCCTTCGTCGTACCATCATCGCTTTGGGCCACAGGAGAAACGCCGATTTTCTTTAATGCAGCAACCGTCTTATAGCCCCGTACCGCTACGTTCGCTTGATCAATCGTTTCTAGCCACTCTTTTTTCACTCCTCCACGCTCAGCTGCTTCTAACAATGTTTCTACTCCTATCCCCGTCGTGAAAATCATCCAATCCGGGCGCATATCAACGACCGCGCGAACTTCCTGTATTAACTCTTCTTCCTTCGAAAACACTGTCCCCTGCGCTGGACGCACAAGCGGAATGCCACCTTGTTTCTCAATGAGTGTCGTCATTTCGTCCAATTTCCTTGATGCGCATAATACAATTCGTTTTCCTTTCAACTTCACGTCCCCCTTTCATCGTTTGTTACTCCATTCTAAAATACAATTCTACCATTCTGCAATACTCCTCTTATAGCAACAAAATCTCCTATATCAAAAAAGAACGGCCAGTCTTAGCCGCTCTTCTTTCGTTTATTGTGTATGTATCAATTGCTCATCTCTTATATCAAAAGAGCCGTAAATACGCGTTGGCTGTATCGAAATAATGTCATCTAAAGCGATATTCATTAATTTCATCTTGCGATTATAGACAAATAGCTTCCGAGCATCTTTATATAATTTCACAGGTAAAAACGTTGCCTCTCCATGATGCATCCTAATCTTGACCGGTTGTTTTTGTTGAATCCATTTCATTAATTGTTTATATTGATCCACCATCGCAGAATCCCCCTTTGCAACACATTACACTAAAAATTATAAAAATAAGGAACAAAACAATAAACGAAAAAAAATCAACAAATTCCCAATAAAGATAATAGAAAAAGTACGAATTTTGTCGCTTATTACCTCGGTTTGCACTTTTATTGGAGCATAAACCATTATCTTAATGTATATGTTGAAAAACAAAGATTTATGTCAAAAAAACTCTAACTGTTCACTCTTAACATCCGACACATTTTTTGTTTACAATGTAATAGATTAGCAATCATTGTTGAAACCATATTCAGCGACTTCGTCATGTGAAAGAAGGTGTCTGTATGCTTAGTATTGTAAAAGACTTTTTACTAAACTTATTTTTTATTCTTATTCCCATTTTTGTTGTGCCGTTATGGCTGGAGGAAAAAAACGTATCTGAACGCATAAAACAACATGTTTTAACGGTTTCGTTCGCGATCATCATCATTCTTTGCATGACCTTTCCTATCAGCGCTGACACGGAACATATTTACGATTTGCGGCAAATTCCACTTTGGTTAGGAAGTTTATATAAAGGTTCGGTTATCAGCTTCTTTCTTTGCCTCCTTGCAATTAGCTATCGCGTGTTTTTCGGTGGAGAAGGATTGATGTTAACGATCATTCCATCACTTGCCATTATGATCATCAGTACTGTTTTATCGAAAAAGTTTTTGTCTCTATCTACTAAGCATCGCATTTTACTCGCTTTTATTTTGTCAGCCTTTTCTGGGACACTTACCGTTATTTTAGACGAAATGCCTCGCCACTTTTCATCGTTCTGGTCAGTCTACTTAGTGATTCAGCCGATCAGTATGGCTCTTGCATGTTACTTAAAAGAGGTGCTATATAAAAACAGTTCCTTACGAAAACGTATTATTCGCGCTGAAAAAATGGAAGTAGTGAGTCATTTAGCGGCTTCGATTTCTCATGAAGTGCGTAATCCGCTCACCGCTGCGCGAGGGTTTATGCAATTGCTCGAACAAAGCCATTTATCGCTTGAAAAACGAAAACAATACATTCAAATCGCCATAGAAGAACTAGACCGCGCCGAAGCCATTATTACCGACTATTTAACGTTTGCCAAACCGGCCCCAGAATGTGTAGAAAAGCTAAATGTCAAAGCAGAAGTGGAACGTGTCATTGATGTGCTGCGCCCACTTGCCAATATGAACAGCGTTGAAATTCAAACGTCACTTATTCCGTTTCATGTCAAAGGGGAACGCGAAAAATTCCAACAATGTTTACTTAATATTATGAAAAATGCAATTGAAGCGATGCCGAATGGTGGAAAACTTGAAATCTATGTATCTATCGAAAACGACAACGTGCTCATTCGTATTAGCGACACCGGTGTAGGCATGACGAAAGAACAAATCGAACGCCTCGGTGAACCGTACTTTACAACAAAAGGAACAAAAGGTACTGGACTCGGCATGATGGTTGTTTACCGAATTATTGAGTCAATGAATGGGTCAATCCACATTTCTAGCGAACTCAATAAAGGTACTCAAGTTTCTATTTATATTCCATTTATGAAAACATTGCCAAGTACGCAAACGAAAAACAACAAAAAAATTTTTGCTATGTAATTGACCATCATCGCCGTCTTCCATTCCTCGATTAAAATCGTGGACTTTGGGACGATGATTGCTGTAATGATTACTTATAATGAGTTATCTAAGAGTCTTGTGGCATCATCTATTTTGCTTCAACTGCGCCATTATATTAAAATGAAAAATAGCGAACATAATAAGAAAAGGAGAAGAGTACCTTCGATGATTAACTTAAAAACAGAAAGAGAAATTCAGTTAATGCATGAAGCGGGAAAACTGCTAGCCGCTTGCCATCAAGAAGTCGCGAAGCTCATTCAACCGGGAGTAACGACGCTTGAGATTGACCGCTTCGTGGAAACGTTCCTCGCAAAGCACGGGGCTACCCCTGAACAAAAAGGATATAAAGGGTATCCATATGCGACATGTGCTTCAATTAATGATGAAATATGCCATGGCTTTCCGCGCAACGAGCCGCTGAAAAATGGAGATATTGTAACAATTGATTTCGTTGTCAATTTGCATGGAGCGCTTGCCGACTCCGCTTGGACGTATGCGGTCGGCGAGGTAAGTGAGGAAGTAAAGAATTTGCTTCACGTCACAAAAGAATCGTTGTATAAAGGCATTGAGCAAGCAGTGATCGGCAACCGAATTGGTGATATTGGCTATGCGATTCAAACGTATGTTGAAGCAAACGGGTTTTCCGTTGTTCGTGATTTTACCGGACACGGAATCGGCACAACGATTCACGAAGATCCGTTTATTCCTCATTTCGGGGAAAGAGGAAAGGGAATACGGTTAAAAGAAGGAATGGTAATTACGATCGAACCGATGGTCAATATCGGGGCATGGCAAAGCAAAATGGATGACAACGGCTGGACGGCAAGAACCGTCGACGGTTCCTATTCCGCCCAATATGAGCATACAATCGCTATTACGAAAAACGGACCGCTCATTTTGACGACCCTTTGATGGTGGATGCTCTTTGTTTCGCCTCTTAAATAAGCTTTCTCGCTTGGAAAAGCTGTAAACCGCTCTCTAGGTAGCATGGAATTCCTTTACTTTCTAAGAAAGGTAATTCTGAAACTCGTTCACAAAGTACCTGGCAAAAAATATGCACCGATTTTTAGGCCCGTAATAAAAAGAGGGAACAGAAAAAGCTGACTTGATACTTTTTCACAGTCAGCTTTTCCTTTTCGCTTTTATCCATTCCATACTTTTACAAAAAACGTTCGTTGGCGTGGACCGTCATACTCACAAAAATAAATCCCTTGCCATGTTCCTAAAAGAAGATTACCATTCGTAATAATGACATGTTGCGAAGCGCCAACTGTACTCGCCTTCATATGAGCGGCAGTGTTTCCTTCGGCGTGTCTGTCAAGCGGATGTTCCCACGGATACGTTTCATCGAAACGGCGTATCATATCCCGTTTGACATCAGGGTCAGCGTTTTCATTAATCGTAATTCCTGCCGTTGTATGCGGACAATACACAATGGCGATTCCTTCTGATACGCCCGCTTCACGAACCGCTTCTTCAACAAAATGTGTAATGTCTATCATTTCATCACGCTTTGTTGTCCGGAGTGCAAATGATTTTAACATACCGTTCCCCCATTCTCGTATTAATCATTTGTCAAGTAAAAGTGATTTTTGTTACTTTTAACTTAAATGTACGCAAAAAAAGGATGGAGTGCAATGGGACAGAAACGGTATGAAAATTTGGACAACATATCGATGAAAAAAACGTTTGCTGATTTTCGAAGATGGCAAAAGGAACGAAGAAGGAAACAAAAAGACCTTTCTTATCAAGTTCCTCATGTCAACACGCAAGAACACAAACAGCTTCATACAAACCGCTCGCGCACGCTACTTGCATGGGTAGGGCATTCGACGTTTGTCATTCAACAAAACGGCCTAACGATTGTCACTGACCCTGTTTGGGCGGCGCGAATGGGGACAGCGAAGCGGCTGACCGCACCGGGAATTGTGATTGATGATATGCCGAATGTAGATGTTGTTCTCATTTCCCATGGACATTACGATCATTTACACTTCCCAAGCATCCGAAAGTTAAAAGGAAATCCTCATTTTTTCGTTCCTGTTGGGCTTGGTCGCTTATTTTTCCGAAAAGGATATCAACATGTTACCGAATTTTCATGGTGGGAAGAAAAACAGTATAACGGCGTAACGTTCACCTTTGTTCCCGCGCAGCATTGGACGAGACGAACATTATTCGATATGAATACATCGCATTGGGGAGGCTGGGTCATTCAAGCCGACAATAAACCAACTTTTTATTTTGCTGGTGACAGCGGCTATTTCCGCGGCTTTCGTGAGATTGGCGAGCGCTTTTCTATCGACTATGCACTTCTGCCGATCGGTGCTTATGAACCAGAATGGTTTATGGGACCGCAACACGTCACTCCTGAAGAAGCGGTACAAGCGTTTCTTGATTGTAAAGCGACAACGTTTATTCCGATGCATTACGGCGCATTCCGTCTCGCTGACGATACACCAAAAGAAGCGCTCGACCGTCTACTCGCCGAATGGAAGCGACGCCACCTAGAGGATGAACGACTGAAATACCTAAAACTTGGTGAAGTGCTTGATTGCGATTTTCGTGATTAATAAGGCTTCGATTTCTTCTAACATCGCCACGTTCTCATTGAAAAAGCACCCGCTTTTTGCGGGTGCTTTTTCATAGTACTATGCGCACATCAGGGATAGGCGAATCGCCTTCGCTTTTCTTGCTGTCTAGCTCGCCTCGCAACGTGTCAACTGCTTGAATCAGCATCTTCGCTGACATGCGCCGAGTAATCGCAGGCGCAGCTAGTGGAAAATAACCTTCCTCCGTCGAAATGCAAGCATTTCTCGTCGGAAGAACATTTTCCTTACGGCGTTAAGCGCTCGGCTCCGCTTTTCTAATTATCATATCCACGAAATACGTATGGTTCTTCTGGTTGTTTAATCGTGTGCCATGATTCTACTTCAACATATGGAATCGTTGCATTATACGGTTGATAATAAATTGTTGATAATTTCCCCTTCACATGAATCCATTCATCGTTTTTTAAGCGCGGTGTTTCGGAAAACTCCGTCAATAATCCGAAAACTCCTGAATCAGCCACGCAATGAATGATACCAAAACGTAGAACAAATAATTGGTTTTTATTCGTTGTTTCGTCATGGTAAACAAATCCATCAAACTCAATCTCTTTATCACTAAACTGTCCCGGAAACTGATAAATTGTTTCCATCGCCTTCAAATAATTTTGATCGTTGAGCACAAGATGAGATTTATTTGAAAACCGTGCCAATTCTTTTCGCATTAAGTCATCATAGCCATCTTTTCCGTAGTAAATGCTTGTGTCAGGACGAAGAAACTGACGTTGCGCGAACGGGTCTTCGCTTTTTGTATCAAATCCCGGTATGTGAAATCCTTTCGCTTTGACAATGTCTGAATCTAGCGTGGCAATCGGGAAGAATAACGCCGAAACAATCGGAAAAATAAACACGATGTAATTGAGAGCTTTTTTCCATTTTACTTGTTCTTCTTCATGATGGTGGTGACAACACGCTTCATCATGACAGTGATGATCCGGCTCTTTTCGATTGGCAATGATAAACTGAACAATGGTAAGAAAGGCAAAAATAAAAATCGCACTGAATGATAAATACGAATATCGCATATTAATATACTTGCTTATATCTCCCGTTACATGCAAGTGAAAAAACAAAAATGTAAATCCAAGCAAAATGTACGTGCGAAGCATCCATTTCACCCCCTAAATGAATAATGAACCGACAAACACGAAAATGGTGATATAGGCAATCAACACAATAACAAAACGCGTTTTGAACGATTGTAAAAGCATAAGCGTATTTTTAATATCCAACATCGGACCATATACTAAAAATGCAGTCAATGCCCCAAATGAGAATGTGTTTTGGAACGAAGAAGCAATAAACGCATCCGCTTCGGAACATAAAGACAGAACAAAAGCAAGAGCCATCATGACCAGCGACGAAGACATTTTCCCTTGTCCAACTGCCAGAAGCGTTGACGTTTTCACATACGTTTGCATCGTCGAAGCGACGAACGCACCAATAATTAAATACTTTCCTGTTGAGAAAAACTCATCGATCGTATGCTCGAGCGTCCCTATCCATTTTTCTTTTAATGAACGAGAAGGTGCCACACGAACAACCTCTTTTTTTCTCAATTGGTTATCTTTATATTGCACCGACAACACCAAACCAATGATGATAGCAACCATACATGAAAAAATCGAACGGTAAAGAACCATTTTTATATTACTACCAAACGCGATATACGTCGAAAACAAAACGATCGGGTTGATGACGGGTCCTGTTAACATAAACGGAATCGCTGCATATAACGGGACTCCTTTTGCCACTAAACGGCGCGTAATCGGCACAATCCCGCATTCACACCCGGGAAACAGCGCCCCGATTAATGTGGAATACAATACCGCTAATACTTTATTTTTCGGTATCCATCTTTCTATCATCTGTTCGGTGACAAACATTTGAATGATACTAGAAATAAAGACACCAATTAACACAAAAGGGAATGACTCTATTAAGATACTAACAAATATCGTATTTAGCTGAAGAAATGATTTCATCTATACACAAACTCCTTTAGCAGCATTTACAACCGTTTATTTTATCACAGATGTACCCCTACTTTCATGAGATTTTGGTAAGATTTCGTCCTAAAAAAACGGAGCAGGAACATTCCCACTCCGCTTTTTTGCTGATTTTATCTATTATTCTTTTACTTCTTTTTTCCACAATCCAACCATAAGTGCTGTGACAACCGAACCGATTAAAATGGCAAGTACATATAACCATGGATTTCCTTTTACAATTGGGATGACGAAAATTCCACCGTGTGGAGCTGGAAGACCGATTCCAAACAACATCGTCAATGCCCCAGCAATTGCAGATCCGACAATAATGGAAGGAATCACACGCACTGGATCAGCAGCCGCAAATGGAATCGCACCTTCTGTAATAAACGATGCTCCCATAATATAGCACGTTTTTCCTGCTTCGCGTTCTGCTTTTGTAAATTTGTTTTTAAAGAACGTCGTTGCAAGTGCTAATCCTAATGGCGGCACCATTCCACCTGCCATAATGGCCGCATGCGGCGCGTAATTACCTGCATCAATCATCGCAAGTCCAAACGTAAACGCAGCTTTATTAATCGGACCACCCATATCAACTGCCATCATTCCGCCAAGAATCAATCCTAATAAAACAAGGTTTCCTGTTCCCATATTAGAAAGCCAATGTTTCATTCCATCATTTAATGCTTTGACCGGATCAATCACGACATACATCATCACAAGACCTGTTAGTAAAACCCCAAACAGCGGATAAATTAATACTGGTTTAATTCCTTCAAGAGATTGTGGTAAACGACTGAATAGTTTCTTTAAGCCAACGACTAAATAACCCGCTAGAAAACCAGCAATCAAACCACCTAAAAAGCCAGCGCCACCATTTGCCGCCATAAAACCGCCAACCATTCCCGGCGCAAATCCAGGACGATCAGCAATACTCATCGCAATAAATCCAGCAAGAACAGGAACCATTAACGCAAATGCACTACCGCCACCAATATCCATCAACGCTTTCGCAATCGGGTTAAAGGATGGGTCTTTCGGATCAAATGCTTTAATACCAAAGATGAATGAGATGGCGATAAGAATACCGCCACCGACAACAAACGGAAGCATATTCGATACGCCGTTCATCAAATGTTTATAAAAACCAGTACGCGGGTTCGCTTGTGGTGTTTCTATTTTTCCTCCACTTCCTTGATAAATCGGTGCGTCTTGCTTTAATGCTTGTTCAATCAGTTGCTGCGGATTTCGAATTGCCTGAGCGACCGGTACTTGAATGACATGTTTTCCTCTAAACCGCTCCATTTCCACTTGCTTATCAGCAGCGACAATAATCGCAACCGCTTCTTCAATTTCTTTGGCGGTTAATTCGTTTTTGACACCGCTCGATCCATTTGTTTCCACTTTAATGTCTACATTCATTTCTTTTGCTTTCGCTTTTAATGCATCAGCCGCCATATACGTATGAGCAATTCCTGTTGGACAAGCGGTTACGGCTACTATTTTTTTCCGCGATGAAACAGTTTCTTCTTTTTCCTCTTGTAATTCCGCTTCCTTTTGGCGAATGATTTCAATCACTTCTTGTGCTGTTGAAGCGCTTTCAATTTGTGAACGGAAAGACGCGTCCATCAACATCGTTGATAGGCGGGCTAATGCCTCTAAATGTGTATTATTAGCGCCTTCTGGAGCCGCGATCATAAAAAACAAATGGCTTGGTTTCCCATCTAACGCGTCGTAATCGATTCCGCTCTTCGAACGCCCGAAAGCAACGGCAGGAGTTTTCACCGCAGCTGTTTTCGCATGAGGAATGGCAATGCCATCGCCTACTCCTGTTGTACTTTGCGCTTCGCGGGCAAAAATTGCTTCTTTAAACGCTTTCAAATCATTCAATACGCCTGCATTATTTAGTTGTTGCGCAAGTTCATCAATCACTTCCGCTTTCGTTCTCGCTTTAACATCGAGAACGATCGTTTCATTCGTTAATAAATCCGTTATTTTCATATACAATAATCCCCCTTATACACGAGTGACCTTTACCTCACTAAATAACTGCTCTACCTTTTCTTTCGTGCATAAATCTTCAGAAAACGCTGTAGCGCTACCGGTTGCTACACTATAGGCAAATGCTGTTTCAATGCTCTGACCGCTTGTATACGCCGCCAAAAATCCTGCAACCATTGAATCGCCCGCACCTACAGAATTTTTTACTGTTCCTTTTGGTGCTTCGGCAAAAAGCGTCTGTTCTTGATTGAAAAAGAGCGCACCATTTCCTGCCATTGAAACAATGACATGTTCTACTCCTAACTCCACTAATCGACGCCCATATATGATGACATCCTCTTTCGACGAAATCGTTGTATCAAACAATTCCCCTAGCTCTTTATGGTTTGGTTTTATAAAAAACGGCTTATATTCAATGAGTTGTTTTAACGCAGGACCGCTTGTATCTACAACAACTTTTACGTTTGCTTCTTTCGCTTTTTTCACGATTTGTTTATAAAAATCAGCGGAAAGCGATGAAGGAATACTTCCTGCTAAAACGAGGATATCGTCTTTATTTAACGCTTGAATTTTTTTCATTAATTCCTCTTCACACTCAGGAAAAATAGTTGGTCCTTGTCCGTTAATTTCTGTTTCTTTTCCCGATTTTAATTTAATGTTAATCCGCGTATCTCCAGGTACTTTCACAAAATCAAACTGAATGTTTTCTCGACTCAATTCATGCTCAATAAACGCCCCAGTAAATCCGCCGATAAACCCTAAAGCGGTATTTTCCACTCCAAGGCGCTTCAACACACGAGACACATTAATTCCTTTTCCGCCTGGAAATTTAGCGGTATATGTTGCTCTATTTAGTTCACCGATTCGAAAATCGTTCACTTCGACGATATAGTCGACTGAAGGATTAAGTGTACATGTATAAATCATTTTGTCACAACCTCGATTGCTGTTTTGGCTTCGTATAGTTCCAATAATTCTTCATCTAATTCATCAGTAATAATTGTCGCATCTTGTAAATCAGCAATTTTTGCAAACGTACTTTCATTGATTTTCGAATGATCCGCTAAAATATACGCTTGCCGCGAAAGTTTGATCGCTAAACTTTTCACCATTGCCTCTTCTGGGTCCGGTGTTGTGTAACCATAATCGAGATGAATGCCGTTTACACCGATAAAACATTTATCAAAGCTATAATTTTCTAATGAACTTAACGCACCGCGACCAATTAATGCTTTTGTTTTCTTTTTAATGAATCCACCAAGTAAATAAGTAGGAATATCTTTCTCCAATAATGCTTCTAAATGCGTAATCCCGTTCGTCACAACAACGATATCTTTCGCGTTTAAATACGGAATCATTTCAAGCGTTGTCGTTCCTGCATCTAAATAAATGCAGTCTCCATCACGAACGAAGCTTGCTGCATATTGAGCAATCATTCGCTTCTCTTTGATGTTTTTTGTTGACTTTTCAAAAACGCTTAACTCTTCTCGTTTTTGGTGCAATAAAGCAGCACCACCATGAATGCGCCGTAATTTTTTTTCTTTTTCTAATTGGCTTAAATCACGACGAATCGTAGATTCCGAAGAAGCTGTCGCCTCAACGAGCTCTTGTAACTTCACTACTTTTTTTTCCGCTAGTAACTCTAAAATAAGACGATGACGTTCCGCCGTTAGCACCCCTTCACCTCCCTGTATAAAAAAGATGAAGTTAACCGTTTACATTTTTATCATATCGTAAGACTTTTCGAAAATCAATCAAAAACATTCATTTTCATTCAATAAATTTCATAACAAAGACAAAAAACATTCAAAAACATTCATACTCACGAAAAAAAAGCTGTCTGGCAATGGCGAAACAGCTTCCACAAAAATGGGTAACGAATGAATAGAAAAGGTTAAGACATATTCGAAACATACAAAAAACACCTGCCGATTGGCAAGTGTTTCAACTGAACATTGGGCACAAATCGCCTTGTTTGCATATCGTACTAACTAGACATGTGCTCCTTTAGGCGAGGTAAGTAATTTGTTTCAATGACCTCAGCAAACATTTCCGCATATATCGGATCAAACTGTGTTCCTGCACATCTTCGCAATTCTTCAATCGCCTCTTCAAACGTTTTCGTACGCTGATACGGTCGTTCGGTTGTCATCGCATCAAACGAATCGATAACGCATAAAATCCGAGCGAGTTTTGGAATTTCTTCCCCCTTTAATCCATATGGATAACCTTTTCCGTCATATCGTTCATGGTGAAGCTCCACTAGCGGGATTAAATCGTCGAACTGTTTCTCAGCGGCTAAAATCTCTTTTCCCCATGTGACATGTTTTTTAATAATTTCCCATTCATGGGGAGCTAACTTTTCTTTTTTGTTCAAAATATCGCGCGGTACTTCTATTTTTCCAATATCATGAATTAACGCCCCTAAAATGAGCGTGTGCTTCTCATGGTCTGTTAAATCTAATTTTTCGCTAAATTCTAAGGCGTATTTAAACACCCGCTTACTATGGCGATATGTATATACATCTTTCGATAAAAAAATTTTTAACTGTTGTTCCATTATGTCTAAATCTTCTTTAAACTCAATCTCATCCAAACAAATATTTTTGTCATCGTAAATTTGTACATTATTTTTTCCTTGCGCTTTCGCGTAATAGAGCGCTTGGTCCGCTTTATGAATCAACCCACCGCTGTCATAGATTCCTTTTTCATATTCAGCAATTCCGCATGAAAAAGAAAGGCAACGGTAAGGAATATGCTCAACCCCATTAAAATACGTGTCGTTTACTTTTTTGCGCAACCGGTTTAAAAAAGAAAACGCCTCTTCTTTTGTCGTATTCGGCATTAAAATCGCGAATTCTTCGCCACCATATCGCGCTACAACATAATTCGTTCCTTTTGTTTCCGTCTGCAACATTTCTCCAAAAAACTGTAACAACGCATCTCCTTGAAGATGACCGTTGCGATCGTTATACTTTTTAAAATCATCTAAATCGAGTAGCGCTAAACAAAACGGCTGCTTGGACTGATTAGCATTTATAAATTGCTCTTTCAACGTTTCCTTAAAAAAACCGTGGTTGTACAAGCCTGTTAAATAATCCTTATTGGCGCGTTCAGAAACGTTTTGATATAAACGTAAAAATTTTCTAAAAACAAATGATAGTAATACGACCAAAACTGTAAATAAAAATAGACCGAAATATCTTTGGTCATTTAGTAAAATTGCTAAAACGAGGGAAAGAAGTAAAGTGACAAAATAACTTACAGTGGACTCTAACAATACTCCCATATCGAAAGTACCTTTGAATATTTGACCAGAAAAAAAGAAAAATAGAAACATCAACGCAACATTTACACTAAAATATACTACTAAGCTAATCATATATGGAAACAAGTTATGAGTATTGATTTCACCGATTTTCCCACCAAATAATAAAAAGGAATAGTAAGCCCCTACCATCATTAAACAATACATCGAAAAGTTAAAAACATGCTTCCACCAAGCCACTCTTCTTCTTTTATACAGCAATTCAATAATGATACTAATAAGTAGAATATCAATTGTTAACTCAATTCCATATAAAAACATAGAAGCTAAATAAATCGCCGAATCCATAGAAAATGAATTATCTTTCGGAGGAAGGTGAATGGAAAAGTAGCTTAATAAAAGAATAGACGCTGACAGCATATAAATTAACACCCAATCCTTTAGGGATTGAGCGTGAAAATCACTCTTCCAAAAACACACAAATATTCCTAAAAAATAAATAACTACGACATATAATTTTATATAGTTTTTCGAATCAAAATATTTACTTGAAAACATCCTTGACCACTCTCATTTACAAAATTTTAAGGAGAAGTAACGTACTTCCCCTAATAATATTTATGTCAATCTATACCCCGACGTCAACGCTACAATGACAGAACCGATGATGAATAAGTTAATAAGTACTTTTTTCACTGTTACCTTCATGCTTTTCACCTCCCTTCATGGACCGTTTGAGGAGAGGATTTTTCGGTGTGTTCACTCATCATGAGGTGCTGAATGAAAATAAAGGCCCCAACGTTCATGACGACATCACCGATGCTAATGACTTGTTGCCGCGGGTATGGCGGCGAAAGTGGAATGATGTCACCTAAAAACGGCAACAACGTTGACTCCGTAATCGCTTCATGTTTGCCGTATATCCCTGCTTTTAATGCATCTATGTATTCACGCCCAAGAAATTGCGCAGCTTCTATCGAAACAGGCATTCTTCCACCATTCAACGACATGACGATAAAATTTAGAAGAACGCCAATAAAAATCACCATAAATCCAGGATGATGGCGGTTCAGCCATAGAAAAATAAGACCGATCGCATAAATCGCTAGAAACAAACCATTGCTAAGTTGACCGATGATGCTCACCTTATTTTGTAATAAGAAAACGCAAATTTCAATCCCTAGTAATAGAGGAAACAACCAGCCGCCTCGCAGCTTCATATGTGCAATTCCTTTTAAACTTCCTCCACGAAAAAAACCGATTAACAACGATAGAATAATACCATCATAGACCATATATAATTCCCCTTTTAGTCAATAAACACCGTCAACCACGTTTCAATCCATACTCTCAATATAATAACAAATTAAAAAATTTAATGTTTTCTATATATACAAAAAATTATACTATTTATATTCATTAAATATATATTTTCACTATCTTGTAAATAGGTCTTCATTCCCAATTAGTAGAAAAAGGTCAAACATTGTCGCATGTTTGACCTTTTTGATTCTTCTAAAAACAAAGGAATATTATCTGTTTTTGTAATTTAGTAAATGTTTCAGCTGATGATTTTTTGCTCTTTGTCATGCATACGCGTATCACACGAAGCGTAGCAAGCATCTGCCATCGAGCAGCTCGCACATTTTCCTTTAGAACTTTTTTTCACATGACGAACAAGCATCCAACCAGCATAGGCGAAAATAGCCCCACCAATAACGATATTCGCAATCATGCTCTTTCCCTCTTTTCTATGAAAGTCCTAACAACTTGCCACCTTCATAAATCAAAAACGAAATCAAATAAGCAATACATAACGCATAACCGATCGAAAAGAACGTCCACTTACTTGAACCCGTTTCTTTCCGAATCGTTGCCACCGTGGCAAGGCACGGAATGTAAAGAAGAACAAACACCATAAAACTAAATGCGGATAGCGGTGTAAAATAATGAGCCATAAGTCCTTGCAGTGCCTCTGTATCTTTTGCATGATAAATAATGTTCATTGTTGAGACAACGACCTCTTTCGCCAAAAAGCCCGTAATCAGCGCTGCACCTGCTTGCCATGTCCCAAAACCAAGCGGTGCTAAAATCGGAGCAAGCACTCCGCCAATCGCTGCTAGAAAGCTATCATCCATTGGAACATGAAGACCGTTCGGTCCAGCATATGATAATAGCCAGATCGCAACTGATCCTCCGAAAATAAACGTTCCCGCTTTGCGAACAAATCCTTTTCCTTTATCCCATGTGCTGCGCCATAATGTTAACGCTTGCGGCATGCGGTATGGCGGCAGCTCAATAACGAACACCGAGTTTTCATTTTTTAATACTGTTGAAGAGAATAGTTTGGCCAACAGTAACGCGACAACAATCCCTAACACATAAAGCGAAAACACAACGAGCGCTTGATGCTTCGTAAAAAACGTACCAACAAATAACGCGTACACCGGAAGGCGCGCTGAACAAGACATTAATGGTAATAATAAAATTGTCAATAAACGCTCTTTCGGCTGCTCAATCGTTCGCGCCGCCATCACGCCAGGAACGTTGCATCCAAATCCGATAATCATTGGGATAAACGCTTTTCCGTTCAAACCGATCGCTTCCATCAAACGATCCATCACCATAGCAACGCGTGCCATATATCCCGAATCTTCCAAAATCGAAATGAAAAAGAATAAAATAAAAATTTGTGGAACAAACACAAGCACTCCGCCAACACCGGAAACGATTCCGTTTAAAATAAGTTCTTTCAGGAATGCTGATGCGCCTAATGCTGATAAAAGACGCGACAAAACGTCCGTTAACGGCCCCGAGAAAAACTGATCGAGCAAATCCGCAAGCGGCGAGCCTAACCAATCAAATGTCAACATAAACATGACATACATGAACAAAAGGAAAATAGGAACTCCTAAGTATTTATTCGTGACAATCGCATCAATTTTTTCCGTCCACGTTAGTGATTTTTCTTCATGAATGACTGTTACCTTTTCTAAAACATCCATAATCAACGTTTCACGAACGTGATGAATCAATTGACGTAACGAGTGCCCATGCGGAAGATGGCGAATGCTTTCTTCAACACGTGTACGAATCGCCACGAGCGATTGTATATCTACCATCGTTTGTAAATATTGATATACTCGCTCGTTTCCTTCAAGAAATTGCAAAGCAAGCCAACGTTTTGAAACCTCGATATGTGACGGCAAATGACGGATTATTTCATCGATCGCTGTTTCGATCTCTTCGCCATAATAAAGCGTAAAGGGTTGTTCTTGCTCTTGCGTTGAAAGCACGACATCTACTAATGCATCGACTCCTTTTCCCGTTCGAGCAATCACAGGAACAACCGGCACACGAAAATATTCCGATAGTTTTTTCGCATCGATTTTCATCCCGCGGCGTTCCGCCACATCAATCATATTTAAAGCAATCACAAGCGGTTTACCAAATTCAAGTAATTGAATCGTTAAATGTAAATTTCGCTTTAACTGTGAAGCATCCACAATGTTTAAGATTGTAGAAAAATCTTCTGTAAGTAAAAAATCAGTCGCAACCCCTTCATCACGAGAAAGAGGATGAAGCGAATAAACACCAGGCAGGTCCACGACATAGGCATGCTTGTTGCGCAAAATTCCTACTTTTTTTTCAACCGTTACCCCGCTCCAGTTTCCTACATATTCATAAGAACCTGTTAAGTTATTAAATAATGAAGTCTTTCCCGTATTTGGATTGCCGAATAGTGCGATTTGTGACATGATCTACTCCACTCCAATGCAAGCTGCTTCTTTTCGTCGTAAACAAATGCACTGCCCGGACACTTCCACCATTACAGGTCCGCCAAATGGCATCGTGCATTTTAAGCAAACTTCTTCCCCTTCATGAATCCCCATATCGATCAAACGTTGTTTCATCACTTCATTCATAATCGATAAGTTCGTAATCACTGCTTTTTTTCCTGGCTGAAGGTCGGTAAGAACCATCCTTGCTTCCCCCTGAACAATAATGATTATTTTTCTCAACTACAATTATTATAATAAATAATGATTATTTTTCTCAACTGTAACTATTACTATAATACTATAAACAACGCATTCATAGTTATGATTTTTATCACACTTTATTAACTGTTTCTCTTTCTTTCCTTGTAAATCAAGGCATTCAAAGAATGGCATTCACAAAACATTCGGTTTTTAGGGAAATAAAGGAAATCATTACACAAAAAATAGGACTGACTCGAATATAACCAGTCCTATGTCTTTATTTCAGTCCTATTTCTATAGGAAACGTCATTTGTTCTGCCAATTTAGGAAAGTCAATAAACGGATTGCGATTTCCTTGAATGAAAAAAATGGCTTGATTCCGATGTTTTTCGTAAATGGTTACGGGGAATTGCTGGTGCCAGCGAATTAATAGCTGAATATCTATTTTTCTACGAAATGACTTTCCGATTTCGGTTGGATAGCGCAACAAAAAATACAACATCGCCCTCGCGACTGTTCCTTTTCCATACTCTGGTTTGAAATATCCGCTTTCTGCCACACCGCAATGATTTTGAATTCGTTCATCTGGCGACTCCGGCTTATAAAACGGAAAATCAGCATACGGAAAGTTAGAGCGTACCGTATTGCATTCCGGCTGACAAACAAAAAGGTGATGCAAATCTCCTTTCATCGGCTCTCTAGCACCAAACCAAGATTGCGGAACAACATGCTCCGCATTAAACTTCAACTGTTGGTCAATCCCTCTCATCTTTTGCTCTACATTCAATTCTTTTTTTCTTATTTTTTTCAACAGTTGGCGAAATTCTTCATATCGTTTTCTTACCGTTTCATAGTCTTGAACAATCAGCGTTTCCGGGTCTTTCCGTTCTCCAGAATAAATACTCCTTACCGAACCATCCGGGTGAAGATCAACCCATGTATATAAATACTCATCTTTGCTAAAAAAGTAAGGCAAACGCCGCTTATGAGTACGTTTGACAAGTTCATGATACTTCACAAAAAGCGCCAATCCGTCTTGTTCTCCCCTTACATGACGATAATACCGTTCAATTGCTTGGCGATCCTCTTGTTCGTTGTAATACAAATCAAGGTCTGTTTGAATTTTTTGTTGATTTTCTCTTAATGTCATTAATTGAGCATCGTAATCTTCACATTGCCAATGTTCTAACTCTTGAACATTTTTTAACACATTCATCTCGTCTGCCATTTTCTTGCCCACCGCCCTCCTCCTTGGATAAAGAAGAGAATCCACTAGTATTCACCGTTTCTCTAGCGAATATATTCTTATTATAACAAATATTAAGAAAATCAGCTTGCCGACGTAATGTTTTTCGTACGTAGCGATCGATTATTTCTCATTTGTTTCTCAACTGAAACAGCCATTGTAATCAGTGGTAAACTCCATAAAAAAATAGCATACGGTAAATAAGAAAAAACAGGGGTATCGGTGATTGTACTGCACATAATGGCAAGAATACTCCATGGAACTATACCTGGAAACAGCATCGTTGAATCGGCCATGACTCTTGCTAGTTCTTCGCGGGTATGATGCTTTTGCCAATGTGCAAGAAAAGAACGCCCCGTTAAAATAATCGGCAACGTTTGATTACATGCTACAACAGAAATGATCCATGTGGCCACGATCGTTCTCCACGTATGAGCGACAAGCGAGCGAGAGTTGGCCAGCCAGCGATCTAAAAGCGGCTGAATAATTTTTAATTCCTCTAACACCCCGTTATAAACACCGGCCATGGCAATAAATAATAAGAGAAAAATCATCGAGCGAACGCCACCGCCCAGTTGCTCGCCACCATTCCATAAACGGTCAAAAATGACGGAAAAAGACACCCCTTTTATAAGTGCAAGCACCATCGCACCAAACGTGCTTAACAAGAACGCATATTTGATTTTTATGCGACAACAAACAAGCAATAAAAGAATAATAGGTGGAATGAGCGCAATAACAGAAGATTCATCCCAGTTCACTGTTTTAGATATAGGAAACGATGAAGTCGCTCCTTCGTGGCTGAATGTTAAATCGAAAAGAAAATAGATGCATAGGCTAAACAGTACAGCCATAACGGTTGTTGGTACCAGTTTACGAAATTGACGATATAAAGGCACCTCGACGGTATGCGCTAACAATTGATAAGCGCTTGAAAAAAGCGACGTTCGATCCCCGACAAACGCGCCAGAAATTAATGCGCCTGCGACGACATCAAGAGGCAAATGCAAAGCGGAAGCAGCGCTCATAATCGGAATCCCAAGCGCGCTTAATGAGCCAACCGCTGTCCCTAACAATAGGGAGGTCAACATCATAAACAGAAACGACAACAACAAAAAATGTTCCTTTGATAAAAATTGTAAAAAAAACAAAACCATTTCTTCAATGGTGCCACTCAACTCCCACATAGGGAGCAACATACTAACGAACAAAAGAATGACAATTACTTCTTTTGTTTTTAATAATCCGCGCATTCCAATCGAAAAAATGTCACTAGTGCTCACTCCTTTTCGACTGCACAACACGATTAAAAATAAAAGACCAGGGGCAAAACCAATCAATAAAGGTATGTGAGTAAGCACCGAAATGAATATCCCAAAAAGGGTGACAAACAATAACACGATCATTTCTCGATATGAAATAGAAATGTGGTACTGCACCGCGTTCATCTCCGTTTTTCATCCTATTCTGTAAATCATATAACTGAATACAATTCAATTACGTGTCATCATTAATGTTACAAGAAAACAGCCAATTTTGCCAAATTTATTAAAAAACTTACTTCGTAAAAAAATCTCCCACTTCTAAATAAAGCGGGAGAAATGTATACGATTCACGCATATTGATTACCATGAACGAACCCATATAAGCTCTCTTTGTGATCCTTCATGAACCAAAAGTAATTTGTCCTTGTTCATTTAAAACAGCGTTAATAAACCGCTGTTCCTTTTGGAAATGATGTTTTACTTTTCCAATTTGGATGGTCGTTCCTTCCCAAACATGTTCAATTTTGATGACTTGATCATGCGGAACAATGATAAGAGTTGAAATCCCTGCCTGTGATCCTGCCTCTTTGATAATCGCTCCATGCCGCGCATACACTTCTCCGCCACGTACTACCCCGTTTACTTTCAACAAGCCCCCAGCATGAATTTTAGAATTATAACACCCTTGCCCAAGAATCGTTATATCACCACTGCAATAGATGGTACTATTTAACGCATATGATAACTCGATGTAACAATTTTGATTATTTTCAACCTGATTTTTATCCACTACCTCTTTTATATTGGCCAATAATTTTGTAAGGTATTCAAGGGAATGACATTCATTAGGAACAGGTGAAAAAAAGCACCGGCGCAACTCATCAGCTAAAGTAGTCCATTCCGATTCTAAAGACGATTGGTTAGTTTTACATATATCCATGTATTGCTTAACCATCGTTAGTAGCGTACGAAATTTCTGATCCAGTAACAGTTTTATTAAAGAAAACAGCGCTTTTTGCTTGAAATCCGCTGCTTGAAACGGTGAAGTTGGTGATGTCACGATTTGTTGAATGCTGAGAACGAATCGTTGAAGGTGTTCTTCAAGCGAATGTAATAAATGCTCTAACTCTTCAACAACTATACGATTTTCTCCAGCAGAAATCGTGCTTCCAATGACGTTATGGCGAATAAAAATCGCTTGCTTAGATGAAAGATTGGCCCGATTGACATTGTTAAATACCGTAATATTTCCATCAGCTTCGACGCTCATCCCATCTTCCACGCTGCCTGTAATCTCCACATCTCCTTTAAAACGAATGTTCCCTGTGGAAATATCTACATCCCCTTGATGAATGAATTTAGAAATGACCGATATTTTCACTAACAGCCCTTTTTGTTCAATACAAGGTCGTCCTATTTCAGTGGCCACAATTTCATTTTCAATCATCGAAACCCCTTTTCCCGGCTGAACTACGACCGGATGGGTTTTTTTCGCTGGAATTGGCTCGTTTGTGACAGTAACGCCCCAAACCCCCGGAACAGGCGGATGCACCGCTGCGATGACTTGCCCTTTATGAACAGTCGGAATATTTCTTAACTCGCGAAAATCTACAGTACCGTCTTCACGAAGTTTAGGACCTTTTTGCTGATCATCGATATCTACTTTTAATTCAACCCAACCGTCTCTACCTTCTCTTGGCGGATCTCCGCTAGCAATAATAAACTGACCCGGCTCTTTCGCATTTACAGCCCTTACAATCTCTGAATATCTCAAACCATGTGTAACATTTAAGCTTTGCAATTCTTGCAATAGTTGGTTATATTGAAGACCATGTTGAACCTCGATTTGCTCCTCCGCATTCAATTCGATATGAGGAGCGGGAGCTATATCATTTACCTTATATGTTCTTCGCATCCCAGGTTCTATATGCAACATAACGTTGAGCTTACTCTCATCGATCGTAATCTTCCATTTCGTTTCAATAATTTCCTCTTCTACTTTTATTTCAAATTCGTCTGCTTCGGTTACCTCAACCGTCCCTGTCACTAGTTGATTATTTTTAAAAAGTTGCACACCCTGTCCAACAGTAACCGTTGGACGATGGGAAGGTGATGATTTACAAAAAAGTTTTCCATCTTTCACCCATACTTTTCCCTCTCGATCGTTCGCTGAAGAAGAAGACGGTTGTGCATTTTGTTGTCCGTTTTTAAATCGATCATTCTCGTTAGAATGTTGATGACTAAACATATGCAACGCCTCTTTATATTCATTATTTTCATTGTTTGGAGATTTGACCTTCGAAAATTTTACTATTGCTGGCTTAAAATCAGTAACTGAAATCCCTCTTTTTTCTTGTTGGATGATTTCTGAATCTTAAAATGCCTAACGCTAGATTCATCACTCCACTTACGTTACATACTTGGGAAATCATTGTTTGATTCATTTTCATCCCCCTATGAGTAGATCGCTGAAAAATCAACGCTACCATACTAAATCTTCCATATGATTACATTTTTATTGTAAAGCATTTTTCGTGAAACCGTTATCATTTTTTTGAATTATGAACCTCTCCCACCTACACTTCGCTTAGAGGTGGGAGACTTCTCGGTGAACACGTTAAAATTTTCTATTAATATTTTATCAAAAAATTCATTTCTTTACAGAAATATATACCGATTCGTTTTTTTACTTTTCATGTCAGCCTCATTTGTTTCGAATGCGTGTATGAAAATCTTTTGGGTCTTATTATCCAGGATTTCATCTCTATTTTTTTCTTTACCGTATCAGTTTACCGTGTTTTTCTTTTTTCGTTACTTTCAAAGCGAATAATAAAAAAATATTTAAAATTATAAAAATTTTATATATAATAAAACCATCAAAATTGATGGAGGCTTGCGATGACCAATGTGTATTTTATAACTGGTTTTCCGGGCTTTATTGCGTCTTCCTTACTTACTTCGTTAGTGAAAGAATTTACCCCTGAAAAAATCTACTTACTTGTTCTACCAAGCATGAAAGAAAAAGCAAAACACGAAATGGAGAAAATCTCATTTACACATAACTATCCTCAAGAGAAATGGCAAATCGTCAAAGGGGATATTACAAAGGAAAACTTTTCACTTAACCGTGAACAAATAAGCAAATTAGCACAATCGGTTACCCATGTATTTCACCTTGCCGCCATTTATGACTTAGCCGTGCCACAACGCCTCGCCTACGAGGTGAACGTTCAAGGGACGAAACATGTAAATGATTGGCTTTTTTCGCTACAACGTCTGCAACGATATGTCTATTTTAGCACGGCCTACGTTTCCGGAAGGCGGCGTGGAACCATTTTGGAAACGGAATTGGACATGGGTCAGTCATTTAAAAACCATTATGAAAAAACGAAATACGAAGCAGAACTCGTTGTCCGTGAAGTGGCGCAACACCTTCCAACGACGATTATTCGTCCGGGAATTGTGGTCGGTCATTCCAAAACTGGAGAAACCATTAAATTTGACGGCCTCTACTTCATGTTAAATTTGTTTGAGCGGTTAAAATTCCTTCCTTTCATCCCGTATTTAGGAAAGGGAGAAGCGGAAGGTAATTTTGTACCAGTCGATTATATTGTCAAAGCGACCCTTTATTTGGCTCATTTCGACGATGCTGTTGGAAAAACGTATCATTTAACCGATCCAAAACCATACAAAATGAAAGATGTGTATCGAATGATGATGAAAGAATATTTAGGAAAAGAACCAAAAGGCATGATTCCTCTCACCGTTGCTAAATGGCTGATGTCAATTCCATTTCTAAGAAAATGGCTACATATCGAAAAAGAAGCGCTTGATTATTTTACATGCACGGCTGTCTATGATTCAAGCGAAGCACAGAGTGTTTTGCAACCGGTCGGCATTATTTGTCCAGATTTTCAACAAGTCATTCACACGATGGTTCGCTATTACAAAGAGCATAAAGACGATGCGACAAAACAAATCCCGATACGATAGACACCTCATAAAAGAAAAACGTTTTTCCTAAACAAAAGATGGGTCTAGTTGACCGCATTGATTCATTCACGGTAAACTAGACCCATTTATTACTGCTATTTCGATTTCAACAGAAGCTTTACGTTCATTATCTCATCACAAATGACATTACACTAAAAAGAATCGCAGCTAATCCGGCAGCAATAAAAGATGGAATTAATTTGGTGCGCGCATACTCTATGACCGGTAAATCTAAAATCGTACATAGTGTCACCGTATTATCGCTAAGCGGCGAAGCAAACGCACCAAACGTCCCACTCGCAAACACCGCACCAATGACAAGTAAAATGTTCGTCCCCGACTGATGGGCCAGCGTCACACCAAGTGGCATCAACAACCCCCATGTTCCCCATGATGAACCAATGAAATAAGAAATAAGAGCACCTAATAAAAATAATACAGGAGCTACAAAATAATGAGGAATCCATCCTTTCACATGGTCTGTAATGTACTGCGAAAACCCTAAGTCTTCAGATATCGCTGACACCGCCCAAATCAATGCAAGCATCAAAATAACCGACATTAACTCATTGCCGCCTTTCACAAAATGCGTCAACAAATCGGCAAGTTTGAACTTTTGAAATAAAAAATAAACAACCGCTAAAATGACGGTAATCATTAACGACTCTAACATCACGCCAAGCGCATCGCTTCGCAAAAATGCATCAAAAAAGCTTTTTGCTCCTCTATGTCCATCCCACCAACTAAGAAACAACGTTAACACTAAAACAATCGAAAGAGGAATGATTAAATTCCATGGCTTGATCGGTGTATCTTTTTCGAACGCGCGAGGACATGATTCCATTCCCTCTTCGCCCTGTTCTTCGTTTGGATTTTTTAGCTCATCATTTGCCAGTTCAGCCATTGCTCCTTGATTCCATTTTTTTATGTCAGCAGCCGACCATGTGTTTTCTTTGTTTGTTTTTGGCTTTTTGGAGTATTTAAAAAAACTGTAATACAACCCTACTAAAATAATCGTAAACGAGAAAAAGTTAAAAGGGATGCTTTTTACATAGACTGTATACGCTTTCTCATGAATCCCTGCTGTTTTAAGCGCCTTATCAATCACTGATACCATATACCCTACAAAAGCTGTAGCCAATGGAATCAAGGCCACTACAGGATTCGATGTGACTTCAATTGTAAACCCAATTTGTTGGGAAGATAAATGTAGGCGCTTTTTTAATGCCTTCATAATCGGTGCGACTGTCACAATCCGAAAATCAGGATCACTAAATGTGACCATTGTAGAGATCCATGTCAACATGAGCGCACTTCTCGCCGTTTTTACCTTTTTGCCAACAAGATGAACAAATCCTTTAATTCCTCCTGTGTATTTGATCATGCTAATTAACCCAGCAAACACATAAAGAAAGATGATAATTCGAATATTATTCGTTTGTATAAGGTTATCTACGAGATAGGAAAGCATTGTTTTCAAACCGCCAAGCAAAGTAGGCTCCATTAAATAACTGCCAAGCAACAAAGCAACAAATAATCCTGGAATGACCTGCCTCGTCCATATCGATAATGGAATGACAACTAAAAATGGGAGAAGAGCTTTCCAAGAAGGTTCCATCGTCCCACACCCCTTTTTCTAAATACATTTAAAATTAATATGTTTAAGAGATGCACTTTCTATTCACTTTCTCCCATTTTTCTATCATCTACTTCTTAAAAAATAAGACTGTCCTTTTTCTTTTTAGGACAGCCTCCTCTACTTAACTTACTTGTTGTTCTGTCTGTTTTAGCGGTGTCAACGACAATGTGTGAAGAGTAATCTCCGGTTTTGTGCCGACGCGAATATTAATTCCTGTTTGCCCTAATCCTTCGCTAATATAAAACGGTTTTCCATCGATTTCATGATAGCCTTTAATCATATTCATTCGCACAAGTTTCCCCATCTTCACGAGATGGTATGGTTTCGGCCAATGAATTTGTCCACCATGAAAATGACCAGACAATAAGTAATCAAAATGGTAATCGCGCATATGAAGAACGATGTTTGGGTCGTGCGTTAACACAAGGTTCAACCCATCTTTCACGTTCGCGTATGATTTTTCCAAATCACTTCGTTTCGTACTAAAATCGTCAATTCCAATAATGTTAACTGTTTTCCCTTTGATGTGGAGCGTTTTTACTTCATTTTGCAATGGGATACACCCATATTGTTGCAATGTTTCCTTTAATGTTTGAAAATGTTTATTTCGCAGCACATAATCATGATTCCCAAATACAGCATACACCCCATATGTTGGATTCAATTTTTGGAAAACTTTAAGGTATGGAATTAACTTCGGAATACTTCTCTTTCGATCGAGAAAATCTCCCGTTAATGCGATCATATCAATCGTTTCGTTCTTTAATTTACTATACAAATAATCAGGCAAAATCGATAAATTTTCTAAGTGAAGATCTGACAAGTGCAAAATATGAATAACACCCTCATCGTTTGGGCGCGCATTTACTGTTAATTTATTAAAAACCGCTTCATATGTGTTGCGGTTGGCTTTATAAATAAGAAAAACAAGAATAATAGAAACAATTGTGAAACATAATAACATATTTCTCTCCCTCCCTTTTACCATTATAGTAAACGGGAGGAGAGAAGAAAGCGGGAATTACTGGGTAGGTTGGCAACCGTATAACCGCATCAGTTGTTGTGTAGACATGAATAAATATTTCGGCGGCCGCCGTATACTATCGAAACGAAATTGGGAAATAAAATACATAGGTAGAAATACTATTTTTTTAAACCATTTATAGAATGGATTCACAATGGAAAACGTTTCAAATCCTAAACGTTCACACCCTTTATTTAAAACCGTTATTCCGATGAGCCCTTTCACATCGGTGAATTGCTCATGATGCTGTAAATATTCCGCTACATAAGGCAATCCCTTTTTTACTTGTTCATATACGAAGCGCACTTTCTTAATTTCACTATCAAAACGAATAAGCTCGCGAATCAAACGAGCATTATGCAAATGAATTTTTAAAAGAAGATCGTTCTTTTTAATTTTCGTACCATCAGATAGTATGACCTCTCTCCCCTTATACCTCGTTAGGCGAACGCGAAAAATATGGCGATGCTGGTTCGCGTCTTCAATATATTCCAATCTTGAACAAGCATAGTAAATCGGGTCCAATACCTTCCAAACCGCAAGAAAACATTGCCTCACCTTTACCATTGTCCTGTCTTCTCCTTTTCTTTCCTAATTACTTATATTTACATTTTGAAACAAAAAAGAGTGATTTATAAATGGTAAAAAAGGGAGGATAAAGAAAAAGGAGTAAGTGCATACTTTTAAATAACTTTCCTCATTAGGTGATGATTATGAAAAAAGTATTGTTTCTTCCACTATTACAAATTCCATCGGGCCATCACCAAGCAGCTGATGCGTTAAAAGAAGGATTATTGGCACTTGATTCACGCCTTCAATGCGAAAAAGTAGAACTATTATCATCCCGGTTAGGAAAAGCGGAATTACTCATTTCCCGGTTTTATCTACAATGGATTCATTATTTTCCAAAAACATATAACATGCTGTACTATCAATCCGTTCTTCGTGAAAAAAAGAAACGAACGTCATTTCCGCAATACGAAATGCTTTTTCTCCGTCACATAAAGAACATCGTCGATCACATAAAACCGAATATCATTATTTGCACCCATGCCCTCCCTTCTTATTTATTAAATCAGTTAAAAATGGACGGGGATATCACTGTTCCTGTCGTGAATGTATATACAGACTATTTTATTCATCACCTTTGGGGGATTACGGACATTGACTATCATTTGGTTGGTCATCCGTACATGAAAACACAATTACAAGAAAAAGGGGTGCCAGCAAGTCGAATTTTTGTTACCGGAATCCCGATTCACCCGATCATCACAAAGCGTGCTGTAAAAAAATTCGTCACCCAACCGCATTATCGCGGATTAATTTCCGGTGGAAGTCTCGGAATCGGTGCTTTTCAACATTTAATAAAAAAAATTTCTACCAACGACCCGATTGATTATTACGTATTGTGCGGAAAAAATGAGCGGGCATACGAACAATTAAAAAAGCTCCACCACCCGCGCATTACTCCACTTCCTTATATTTCGTCACGGGAAGAAATGGACCGGTTATACAACGAGGCTGATTTCATTCTGACAAAACCAGGTGGTATTACCATCAGTGAATGCTTATTTAAAAGGTTACCTATTTTTATTTATCATACCCTCCCTGGTCAAGAAGAATTGAACTTACACACGCTAAAACAGCTGCAAATCATTTTTGATTTTCGGCAATGGAATCATATCGAAAATCTCTCTCTTGCGCTCATTGATATTCTCCATTCGCCGATGCTAATGAACTACTTTAACAAAGTAGAGGAATATCATAATCATCTATTTCCATTAGAGCCTGCTAAACTAATCTATCGTTGGCTACATTCATAAGAAAAGCGCAAAGCGTCCGCCTAGCGGCGACAAGTGCTTGAGACTCGCCGAGGAGACGAGTGCCGCCGCAGTGTGAGTCGAAGCGACCTCAAGCCGATGGCGACTGGAGCTAGCCAGCTGTAGAAAAGTTACACTTTCTTAATCAGAAAAAAAGCTGTCCAAATGAAAGGACAACCCCATAACAACCGCTTTTTATCGTTGAATATTGACCACAAACTTATCATAACGGTGTCTTGAAAACGAATATTGAAATGGTACGGACCTGTTCTGCCTCAAGAACCGGATTGTCTGGCGCGCACCGCAAATCAGTTTGGTCAAGTTCATTCCGCTTGACCGCTCGAATTTTACGATGCAAACGTGCAATGGTTAATTCTAACATAGTGATAAATAGATTGTTGATGCTTACGTTCACATTTCGATCGCCCGAATCCGATGCATCTCCCACTTACTCACGATGGTTCGTTGAAGTGGGGGTCTTCTCTGCTATTTAAGATAAAACCTATGTCCGAAACCGAAAATGAGCATTCATTTGCCCTTTTAACATTTTTTCACGCACTTCTTTTGTCATTTCGTGACGGATTTCGCGAGTGGTCACTCCTTCTTCCCGTTTATCGGCAATTTCCATTAATCGTTCAACATCGGCAAATGAGTATTTTCGAATCCCTTTCGAACGATCGGGGAAAATGAGTTTTCGTTCTTCATAATAACGAATTTGTCGTTGGGATAACCCCGTTAATTCGCTCACAATTCCAATGGAGATAACTTTTTTGAACTTGTACGAGTCGTCTTTATGCTCCATACCGCTTCACCCCCGCGAGAAGATTTTTAACATAAGTATAAATGGATTTGTTAAAAAAATTTACTTATTTGTTAAAAAATCTTACATTCATCCATTTTTAATGTAAGGAAATGTGACAAACTGCATGTTGAAATCCAAAAGAGTCATTATAATGGAAAATAAAAAGGGAGTGAAAAAATGGGAAATCTCATTCGAAGAGCGGTATTCAAACAAAAACAATTCTACATTTATGAGTTGATGAAAACAGGTTTGTTTCTCGATTCAGATTCACTCGCACAATGGACTGTTAGCGAATTACGCCGCGTATATGAACAAAGCATAGCGCAACAAAAAGAGAAACGGAGGGATGACCTTGAATCCGCAAGCTCTTGAACTAGCGAAACGAATTGTTGAGCTAGATTTACAACGCGATGCTGTTTTAGAGCAGCTGATTTGTCTCGTCGGAGAACGCGCTTATGAATTGCTGCGAACCATACAAAATAGCAGATAAAAAAATCGAGATCAAGCGCCTAACAACGAAGGGAAATGTTCTTCACCCGCGGAGGTGCTTATGGAAATGTAAGCTTTTATACAGAAGAAGCTCTTGTTGCACAAAAACCAACAAGAGCTTTCTCATTGATTTTATTTGTTCAAAATTAACTCTGTCGTTTCTTCAACATATCGCACTCTTTCTTATGACTCCATTTTACACTTCCAAACATTTTGCAACCCCTCTTTAGTATTTCGCAATAAATATTTTTGTAACCGTTTTATATTAAAAGATTTATTGATATTCATCGATTTGCAATGTTTTTTTCAAAAGATTGTCATGAATCATTTCGACATTGTGAAATAGTTATCATTATACTAAAATATGATAAAACTTTATACATGAAGCTGGTGAACGAAGATGACTCAAAAACAACCGTCTGAACTCATGATGATGAAAAGTTTGGCGTTTTTAGCTGTCGTTTTTCAAAGTTCATTAATTTATACGATGAATCACGGCTCAATTCCCCCTGAAGAATCTGTTATGATGGGGATGTTGTTTAATTTTGTAAAATTTTCCGCACCCGTATTCGTTTTTCTTGCTGGATTTCATATGTTTCAACAACAATCGATCGATTATCGAGCTTTCATCGCTCATAAAGGAAAAGAATTGCTTCTTCCATATTTATTTTGGGCTAGCATTTACTTGATGATGTTTTCAAATGGAGAAAAAGTCAGCGTATTGATCAAACAATTTGTCACGGGAGACGCTGCCCCACATTTATGGTATGTGATTATGATCATTCAATTCCATCTGCTTGCTCCGTTTCTATTAACGATGTTTTCGTGGATGGAAAAGCAAATTCAATCATGGAAAAAAGCAATGATTACACTTGCATCGATTTATTTTCTATTAATGCTTGTTTTTTCTAAATGGCTTAGTCATTCATCTATATTGCATTATATGGATCGTAGTTTTCTTTCCTATTCCTTTTACTTTTTCTTAGGGGGCGTTGCTGCACGAACATTGCCAAAGTGGCGATATTTTGTCATGAAATCGATTCCTATCAACACATTTATCTTTTTGGCTTTATTTATTTTAGTAGGGTATGAGTTGCTTTCTTTTAAAAATATTTTTTCAATCGATTTAAAAGCGTCAACCTATTTAAAGCCATCCATGTTTTTGTATGTTAGCTCAGAAATTTTATTGTTATACGCTTTATCGATCACGATTGTTCAAACGAAATCGCCGTTATACATCATTCTTCGCTTTATTAGTAAATATACGTATGGAGCGTATCTAGGTCATTTATTCTTTTTATATTCGCTTGCGAATATATTCCATATATCTGTTCTTTCGTTACTACAAAGTGCCCTTTTATTTATTATCACAACCGCGGTTTCAATTGTATGTTGTTACGTTGTTCATGCGTTACCGATTAGCACATGGGTCATTGGGCTTGAACAAGAGCAAAAATGGACATTTGAACAACTATCTCAGTTCGTCTTGCCAAAAATGGCAAAGACGAAAAAGTAAAAGGACGTTTCATGCAAGACGTCCTTTTATTGATCCTGTCACAACTCTAATCTTTTCCGCAATGCTTTCACGTAATTGCGACTGACAGGAATTTTTTCGGTAATTCCTGTCAACGTCAGTTGGTATGCACCGTTAACCCAAGGTGTTAGTTGTTCAACCTTTTCCACATTGACAAGATAGCTTTTATGAGGACGGAAAAATGGACTATCTTTTAATTTTTGTTCTAGCTCCTTCAAAGTAATTTTTGTATAGTACGTTTTTTGTTTTGTTACAATGACCGTATCTTTTATTTCGCGACAACAATACAAAATATCATGAGGGGAAACGTACAAAATTCTATCTTCTTCCTCTATCGCTAACTTGCGAATAGGGACTTCCGAGAATGTGCCACGTTCCCTTTCAAATTTTCGAATGAGACGCATGACTGTTTCACCTACTTGAATTTCATCAAATGGTTTCAATAAATAATCGACAGCTTCATAGCGAAACGCTTCAACTGCGTAATTCGGATACGCTGTAGCGAACACAATATTTGGTGGTTGTTTCATCTTTTGTAACATTTTCGCAAGACTTAATCCCGACATCTCTGCCATTTCAATATCTAAAAAAACAACATCTGGTTGAAGAGTGACGATCTTCTCTAAAGCACTTTCGCCACAATCTGCTTCTCCGACTATGTCAATCTGGTGATAAGCATGTAACAGATGTTTGAGCTCTTCACGGCTTAATGGCTCATCATCAACGACCATTACTTGAATATGCAATTGTATACACCTCACTTTCTTCCTGCTTATATGGGATGACCAATTGAACGGTCGTACCCTTTCCCTCTTGAGATATAATCGAAAGTTTTGCATCTTCCCCAAGCAACGACTTTAACCGTTCATTCACATTATATAGCCCAATTCCTGCACCATGTTGTGATGAGATCGGCTTTTGCAGCAACTGTGACACTTGCTCTTCTGTCATTCCTTTCCCATTATCGGAAACGGCGATTTGTACCATCGTCCCATATGATTTTACGGAAATGACAATTTCACTTCCTTTTCTCATATGCTTCAATCCATGTTTCACAGCGTTTTCTACAAGTGGTTGCAGCGTCATCGTCGGCAATGTAATTTGCTCATATCCTTCTTCAATCTCATAGGAGACACGCAGCTTGTCTTGGAATCTAGCTTCTTCAATTGTTAAATAAGCTTTCACATGCCTTAGCTCTTCCTCTAATGTTGACAGCATTTCCGTTGCGCCAATTAAATTTTTTCGAAAGTAATACGCCAAAGAAACAAGGAGCTGTCTTGCTCGATTTGGGTCAATGCGGACACATGATACAATCGTATTGAGCGCATTGAATAAAAAATGCGGATGTACTTGTGCATGCAGCGCTTTAATTTGAGCTTCTTTCATTAATTGATAATATTTTTCCGCTTCCGCTATTTCCAACTGCAAACTTAAAAGCGACGACAACCCTTTTACAAATTCAAACGTAATCGATGATAAATCAGCTTCTGATTGAAAATAAAATTTCAATGTACCAACCGTTTCATCTTTTCGTTTCAATGGCGCAATAATCGCCTTATGCAACGGGCAATCTGAATGATGACAAATGACACGATCGCGCACAATGAGCATTTCACCAGTTTCAATTACCTGTCGAGTCATTTCTGTCTGAATAGGTTCATTCGTAAAATGATGATCACTGCCAGCCCCGACATGAGCAAGAATGTGGGTTCGATCTGTCACTGCCACCGCCACCGATGGAACTTCTTTTATAAAAAGCTCGCAAATTGCTTTGGCTGATTGCGGTGTTAAACCATTTCGTAAATGATGAACCGTTGCTTCCGCAAGCCGCATTGCCTTCTCTGCTTGCAATGCCCCGACTTTTTCTTCCTCTTGGAATACATTACGAATGACTAAAATAAAGATCGCACTTCCTAACCCATTCGCAACAATCATCGGAATACCAATCTCTTCTACTAACATCCAAGCGCGTTCAAACGGTCTAGCAACCAATAAAATGACGCACATTTGCAATGCTTCTGCCGCCATCCCAACGACAAGCGCCACAAACGGAGAAAGGGCAAACGCTCTCTTTTTGCGATGATGCACCAGCCCCGCAATTCCCCCGGCAATCATCGTCGAAACTCCACAAGCAACAGCTGTAAAACCACCAAGAAACAGCCGGTGTATCCCAGCAATCAACCCCGCTCCTAAACCAACCGGCCATCCTCCGAGCAACCCAGCAATCACCACTCCAATCACTCGTGAATTGGCCAGCGCTTCATCTTCTTTTAATGACCATGTCCATTTTGATACTTCGAGTGTTCCAACATGAACGGTTAATCCTGTGTACGTACCAACAATACCGAAAATTCCGAAAATAATCATAATGATAAACCGTTGGATCCTATCTACCTCTTGATGGTAAATGAGACGACGAAAATAAGGAAGACGAGTTAATAAAAACGCTACCATGACAATGATTCCAAGCCGTTCAAACATAGAAAGACACAGTTGCCACATAAACACTCACCTCTTCTTTCATATTATCATGAGTGAATAAGCGACTCACTCATTTTTTATTTCTATCGCTCAAAATAAATCGTCTTCGAACAAGAGATGGTCATTAGAGTATTCTAACAAAACCGCCGAAACAGAAGAGAGTGTAGTTTAAAATTTTCTCTGGCCTATGCTCTATGTAGAAATGGAATCATCACTAGATATATCTAGATTTTTAGTCCACGAAAAATGTTTATTATCGTTCGCCACATAATCGTAAAAAGTTTACAGTAACAACAACTTTTTTTATATAATAATAGCGTAAAAATATATAGAAAATTAAGATATTTCATAAGAGTAGGGAGGGATTTTATGAATCTCAAAGTAGGGGACGTATTTACTTGGAAACGAACGTTTACAGATGAAGAAACGTTACAATTTGCCCAATTCTCAGGTGACATGGGAAGACATCATATGGAACGCGATGAAAAAGGACGTCTCATGGTTCACGGGTTGCTTACCGCTAGTATCGGCACCAAAATCGGCGGCGATTTGAATTACATTGCGAGAGAAATGAACTGCGAATTCCTTCGCCCTGTATTTACGGGAGATACTATCACGTGCGTATTAACCATTACCGAAGTCACGCCAATGGAAGGATACAAAAAAGTGGCTATGAAATCCGTATATCGAAATCAACACGGGAAAGAAGTGTTAATTGGAACGAGTAAAGGGATTATTAAAGACAAAATGTAACGTCTGCAAACATCTCAAATCATGAATAAAGGTCTGCCTCTTTCCTTTTTATACAAGGGAGCAGACCTGTTATTTAAGCACAACTTTCTATTTCGGTTCTGTTACAATGCCGGTAAAGCCTAATCTCTCCATCACATCTTTTACCGCTTCGCGAGTCTGTTCCATCAGTAAATGAACAAGCTCTGCTGCCGGCATTTCTTTCGAAAAACGATAACCTTGCCCGGCCCATAAAGACATGGCATGCGGATCGTTCGCCTGTGCAGCAGCTTTACGAAGGTTTTTAGTCATATGATGGACGTGCGGATACGCTGCTGGAGCTGCCGCATCGTATTCAATAAGAAAACGATTCACCAATCCTCGAGCAGGGCGACCCGTAAAAGCACGAGTGACTGCTGTTGCTTTAAACTGTGGATCCGTAAGAGCAGCCTTGTGCACTGGATGTGCACCGCTTTCCGGACAGCGTAAAAATGCGGTCCCTAATTGGGCTGCGCAAGCTCCTGCCACAAGAACAGCCGCGATATCCCGACCATGCATGATGCCACCAGCGGCAATAAGCGGCAAATCAACTACTTCACGAACGAATCGTAAAAGTGTAAGAAGACTTATGTTCTCACAGACAACATCATTACTATGAAAAGTCGCACGATGCCCGCCAGCTTCCGGACCCTGTACACACAAAGCATTAGCTCCTGCTTGTTTCGCTATCATCGCTTCTTCTGGTGTCGTGACCGTCACTATAACAAAAGAACCGTCAGCTTTAAGCTTGGCAATCACCTTCGATGAAGGGCAGCCAAATGTAAAACTTACTACTGGTACTCGTTGTCCGCAAAGAACCTCAAGTTTCGCTTCCCAATCATCATCGTCCCACATGGGCTCACCAAGTTTTACACCAAGCCGATTGGCTTCTTTTCCCAGTTTCTCCTTATACCGAGAAATTTCTTCGTCATTCACCTTTTCATGACTAGGAACAAAAAGATTCACACCGAACGGAGCGTTTGTCAATTTTCTCATCGCAATGATTTCCTCACGCATCTCCTCAGCCGTCTTATATCCTCCTGCCAAAAAACCAAGCCCTCCTGCTTGCGATACAGAAGCAGCAAGCAACGGAGTTGATACGCCACCGGCCATTGGCGCTTGAATAATCGGAATCGAAAGAGAATGTAACATGGTATCCCCACCTTCAGTTTCATCTCACTAAACAGTGAAAGCGATTGTACATACACATATTTCATTATTAATGGCTTGTTTTCCTGTGATCATATATACCCTTTCATTTATAAAAAAGACACCTGCCGCTACCTCATTATCCTTTCGGTAGCAGCAGGTATCGTTACGTGACACATTCAGTAAGAGCATATGACGGAGGCGAAGGAGAATATTTATCTCCCACCAAAATTCGGCTTTCGCTTTTCTAAAAAGGCACGCACTCCTTCGCGGTGGTCTTTCGTTTGTCTCATTTTTTGCTGCCCCATCGTTTCAAGACGTAAAGCTTGAAGCAATCGCTCTTTATTAAGCTCTGTATAGATTTTTTTCGTTTCAATCATCGCCAGAATCGGCTTGGTTTGCCATTGCGCGATTTTTTCGTGAATCTCGCTCACATCTTCAACAATTTCATCGACTAAACCGAGTTGAAAGGCTTCTTCGGCGCTCAACGGTTTTCCTTCCCAAATGAGGTGTTTGGCTTTCGCCTCGCCTAATCGCCTTTCTAAGAAGAAATGCCCCCCGCCATCAGGAATTAGCCCGATTCCTATGAAATTCATCGCCAAGCGGGCATCTTTCGTCGCGATGAGATAATCGCTCGCTAACGCAAAACTAAACCCTAGCCCTGCTGCTGGTCCATGAATTGCCGCGACCACCACTTTCGGCAAACTATACAATGTGGTGATTAATTGTTGAATCGTTTCCATAATATCCAGAAATTTTCCATGATCTTCTCCGTTTAACATCGTTTTAATATCGCCGCCTGCGGAAAAACCTCTTCCTTTTCCTTTGATGAGTAAAATATGAGCATCGCTTTCTTCGACTTCTTTTAACTTTGCTAACAGCTCTGTTAGCATTTGTTCATTCATCGCATTCAATGAATCCGGACGATTCAATTCTAATATTGCCAATTGATCTTCAAAAGTAAGTAATACCGTTTCCATTTCTTCCATCCCCCTGTTCAACCGTTTTCCCCTTAACTATTTCAGCGTGTGGACAAAAATTCCTTTTTCTTTTGTAAAAAAACCCGTACCACCAAAAAGTGATACGGGGAAAAACGTTAGCGATTTCGATTGAAAATAACTAGCTTTAACTCGGTCATCTCTTCAATGGCATATCGTATCCCTTCCCGGCCTATACCGCTTTCTTTGACACCACCATACGGCATATGATCAACTCTGAATGTCGGGATGTCATTGATTAGCACGCCACCAACGTGAAGCTTTTCGACCGCTTCCCATGCGATATGAATGTTGTCTGTATACACTCCCGCTTGCAATCCGTATCGCGAATCATTGACAAGTACAATGGCTTCATCAATGGATGAAACTTTATTAATAAGCACAATTGGCGCAAACACTTCTTGGCACGATACTTTCATATTCGGGTGAGCATCAAGAATAACGGTTGGTAATAAAATATTTCCTTTTCTCTCGCCACCTACAGCTACCGTCGCTCCGCCTTGCTTTGCTTCCTCAATCCACTGTAAAGATCGCTCTACATCCTTCGGCGTAATCAATGCGGATACATCTGTTTTTGGATCGAGCGGATCACCTACTGTTAATTGTTTTGTCGCTGCGATAAATTTTTCTACAAATTCATCATAACGTTTTTCATGCACATAAATGCGTTGGAGTGAAATGCATACTTGACCTTGGAACGAAAAAGCCCCCATTACACAACGTGGAATAATGGTATCAATGTTAACATATTCATCGACAATGACAGCGGAATTGGATCCAAGTTCAAGCGTGACTTTCTTTAATCCCGCTTTGTTTCGGATACTGATGCCAACCTCCGGACTGCCGGTAAATGTAATCATACTGATTCGCTTGTCGGTCACGATTTGATCCCCGACTATTTTACCGCTTCCGGTTACGACGTTTAACGCACCTTTTGGAAGACCAGCTTGTTCAAACAACTCCGCAATAAAATACGCAGAGAGAGGTGTTTGACTGGCAGGTTTCAGTACAACAGTATTTCCGGAGGCAATGGCTGGCCCAAGCTTATGAGCAACAAGGTTCATTGGAAAATTAAACGGGGTAATCGCTCCAATGACACCAATCGGCTCCCTTACCGTAAACGCAACTCTGTTCTCTCCACCTGGTGCTGCATCGAGTGGAATCGTTTCTCCGTGAATACGTTTCGCTTCTTCCGCTGCAAACTTATACGTTTGAATCGTACGCGCCACTTCCGCTTTCGCTGTTGTGATTGGTTTTGCTGCTTCAAGAGCGATGATTTGTGCGGCCTCTTCCGCTCGTTCTTGAAGAAGTGTGACCACTTTTTCTAAAATCGCGGCCCGTTGATGTGCCGGCATTTTGGCCATCGTACTTCTCGCTTCATAAGCTGCGGCAATGGCCTGTTCGACTTCTGACTCTGTAGCTACTGGAATTTCTGCCAGCGTTTCGCCGGAATAAGGCGATGTTAGTGTAGTATACGAAGCTGCTTCCACCCATTCTCCATTGATATACAGTTTCTTTTTTTCCATCGTTCCTCTCCTTTTTGCTTTGAATCTTTTTAATGTAAGTATATTAGCTTGAAGCAGAAATATCAGTACGAAAACAACAAACTTCATTTTTCACTCATCATGGGAATTAATCCGTTCTATGACGACCTGTGTGATGACATCTAACGCTTCGTTGAGTTGTTCATCAGTAAGGTTATGAATAATGTTACATGAAAACCTTTTATTAAACATTACCCGTGGTGCTAGATAAAGACCACGAGACATAAAAATAGCCCTTGCATGGAAAATCCCTTTAAAATGAAAGTGCCAACCTACATTTCAAAGGAGAATCATCATGCAAGAGCACTTTCATTTTACAACAAACAAAGCGA
>JBHGYD010000033.1:0-3324 GCA_041920415.1 Anoxybacillaceae bacterium | reverse complement strand
ATATGGTGGTTTCTTAATCCTCTTGATAAGGGGAAGGGTTTACCAACCGTTCTCCTTATCAAGAGGCCACCAAACGAAGTGCGGTAGTAGGGGTTAAAATGTTTCTCCATTTTATGTGTCTATTTTCTTGACATAATACCAAGCTGTATCCGTTTCTCTCATGCCCGTTCGTTCTGATGGTCCATTCCTGCTTTTGCAAGGCGAGTTCACCGCGTTCATTTTTGACAAAAGGCATATGAACAATCAACATATTGCCGTCTTTGTTGATCGTGTAGCCAATATAATAATGATTGCGCTCTCCTTCCTCTTCAAAAATTCCGACTTGATCAAGATCATATTTCTCCATCATTGGTTGTAACGTTTCAATGAACTCATTCATAATCACACTTCTTGGTACAAACTCCATCTTTTTCTCTCCTTTCACACTGTCTATGAATGCAACGGCCCGTTAACTGCAAAGAAAATCATGGCTATTGCCATTCGTTTATCTTAGTTTGCGAAATTTGCAAAGAAAAACAAATGGAAAATCCCTCTAACCATCAAATGTTAGAGGGATTAGTTGCTTTGTTATATTGTTCGAGCCATTGCCGCAATCTTTCGGCTTCTAGCGATTTGCTGAAATAAAACCCTTGCGCAAAATCGCAATCCATTTGCTGGAGAAGCGATACTTGACTGTCGGTTTCTACCCCTTCGGCAAGTACTTGCATATCAAGACTTTTTGCTAAATGAATAATCGTATCAACAATCGTCGCATCTTTTGAGTTTTCGGCAATTCCTTGGATAAAGCTGCGATCAATCTTCAATAAAGATACTGGTAAATTGCGAATATAAGCTAACGAAGAGAAACCTGTTCCGAAATCATCGATCGCCACTTGCACCCCGATGTTTTTTAATTCGGTCAAAATATGTTTTCCCGTTTCGATATTCTCCATTAATCCGCTTTCCGTTACTTCTAAAATTAAATGTTCCGGAGCAAACATCGTATTGTTCAAAATATGTTTCACATGACCTATTAACTCTCTGCGATTTAACAAAAATGGCGATAAATTGACGGCTAATTTTAAATCTTTAAAATGGGTTTGCCACTCTTTTACTTGTTTACACGCATGTTCTAATACCCATAACGTAATTTCAAAAATAAACCCACTTTGTTCCGCGATCGGGATAAATTCAAGCGGCGGAATTTCTCCTAACACCGGGTGCCGCCAGCGAAGCAGCGTCTCCACTCCCATCGTTGCACCGCTATCAAGCTCAATTTTCGGTTGGTAACATAAATACAATTGATCACGTAAAATCGCAAACGGTAAATCTTGCTCAATCATCGCTTTACGATTTTGAGTAGGGGCATGGAAATAATATCCATTTCTTCCTCGTTCTTTCACATAATAAAGCGCCTGATCAGCGTATTTCATCACTTGTTCAATATAACAGCTATCTGTTGGAAAAAAAGCAATACCAATGGAAAGGGTTGATTGAATCAGTTGTTTTTCGTAATAAAACGGTTGATGAAACGTTTGGATGAGCTTTTCCGCCAATTCGACCGCTTCGTCTTTCGTCACGTTCGGCAATAAGAGGGCAAACTCATCTCCTCCAATTCGTGCAAAAAAATCTTCGGAACGCAAGACGCTTTGTACACGCTTCACCGCTTCTTTTAAAAAATAATCCCCAGCTTGATGCGAAAAATGATCGTTGATCCATTTGAACTTGTCAAAATCTAAATAACATAAAGCAAATGTCGTATTTTGTTCGACAAGTTGTTTGACATGCTTTTCAAAATAACTACGGTTCGCAATCCCCGTTAAAGAATCAAAATACGCAAGCTGGTGCAGTTGCGCTTCGTATTTTTTTCGCTCACTAATATTTTTGGCCGCAACTACTATGTAATCAAGTTCTTGATTTTCGTTTAAAATTGCCTTTCCTTGCGCTTCAATCCAAACCCAATCACCTTGTTGATTCCGTTTACGAAATTCCACTGTTTGCCCTTCATTCGTTTCATATAGCGTTTTAAATTTTTCCTTAACGAGTGGGGCATCTTCAGGGTGCACGTAATAAAACAAATCTCTCTGCCAGCATTCATCACGAATCGTACCGAATGTATTTGTAAAGGATGGCGAAATATAGGTTAACTTTCCTTGATTCGAAAGGACGAGGATGTAGTCCGACGAATGCTCGGCAATTAGTCGAAATCGTTTTTCGCTCTCTTGGAGCGCTACTTCGATTTGTTTTTGTTTCGTGATATCACGCAATACGCATAAAATATATAGAATGTTTTCATGCTCATCGACAATAGGAGATAGGGTCACGCTGACAGGCACATAGCCTCCGCTTGCTCTTTTCGCCTTAAATTCAACGTTTTGCACTACTTCCCCACGTTTGATTTTTTGAAATAGTTGTTTAACAGTTTCTCTTGTTTTCTCATCTATCCAAGGTAAATCGACATTTTTCATGTCGCGTTCTTTCCAGCCTAATAATGTTTCAAATGCTGGATTTACATTGACTACATTTCCTGTCGGATTTAAGATGACAACCGCATCTGCAAAATGATGAAAAAAAGCAGCAAATTTGTCTACCATATAAACTATTACCTCTCATCCATATTTTTCATGATCCTCGTTGGAAAGCTGCCTCTTCAACCATTTATTCACTTTATTTTCAATTCTCTTCTCTCAATTCCATTTTTACTAAAATAAAGTCAAAAATCAACAAATTTCACGAAAATTTTTTTAAATAAAAAGAGGTAAAATCGCGATTCGCCATTTTACCTCAAAACGATCATTACGCTCCGTCATTTCCTTGCTCTTCAATTGCTTTTTTCAATGTAGCGACGTCGATTCTTGCCGCATCAAATTCGACATCGACTAATTGAACTACTCCCACTTTCACTTCGTTTAGAAGTGGGAGATTCTTGGGTAATCCCTTCTATCGAAGGGAAATGGACCAAGCGATCCCCGCCGTCCCAGCGGTTCCGTTAGAACATCCTAACAATCGAAGCCCTTCCCGAAGGAGATTGATGCTTGCGTTCACATCTCGCTCATGATGCGTTCCGCAAGATGGACAAGTCCATTCACGCACGTTTAATCTTTTCACTTCTTTATGCTGATAGCCGCATTTGGAACAAAGTTGACTCGATGGAAAGTTTTTTGCCACCGTCATGACTCGTTTGCCGTACCATTCCGCTTTATATTCCAACATCTTACGGAATTTCGACCAACTCACTTCATGAATGGACTTTGCCATTTTTTTGTTTTTCACCATATTTCTTACTTGCAAGTCTTCCAACACCACAACATCGTGGTTTTTGATGATGTGGGTGGAGAGTTTTTG
>JBHGYD010000032.1:0-114264 GCA_041920415.1 Anoxybacillaceae bacterium | reverse complement strand
CTCACGTTCATTTCTTTCGTTCGTCGGGTTTTATTTGGGCAACTTCCTCTCGATTGGAAATCAGAGATGGTAGCTGTCTTATTTGAGCATGCCCATTTTTACGGGAGAAGTATTCCTAATTTTGGATAATCAACAGCCGTGGGTTAAAGTATTAACTTACTCTAACCTCTCCTCTAGTCCAGCTTTACGAATGTAATAAACGACTGAACCTGTAGCTACAATGTTTGTAAACGTTCCTAATGCTATTCATGAAAAAAGGAGTATTTATTTTTAGTGGCATAAATTTAATCTTCCTCATCATCTTCTTCATCCGCAAATTCAAAATCCGCTTCTGTTCCATCCATATATTCTGCAACAATTTTTACTTCTGCAGTCTTCCCATTTTTTACTGCATCTAAAATTGTCTGTAAAGCTTCTTCTGTCGAAGTATCGGGGGAGAGAGAAAAACCATTCGTGAATTCACATTTAATTTTCGCTTTTCTAATTTCGTGTGTCATGATTTTGTTCCTCCATCATTTTTTTCTGTGAAAATCAACGAACCATGGCCGAAGTGGTATATTCCTCGATCAAATGGGACACCCTGTTAATGACCAAAAAAGGCAATAAGAAAGCAGAGCTACCTTATTTTTAGGTATCTCGTATAGTTCTTATTCTTTTTGGTTATACTAGTGAGTTGGCTGTTCTCGAAACGGTTCTTTCCGAGAAAGCATGCAGTACACAATGATAAGTACTCGGTGCGCGATCGCAACGAGTGCTTTTTTCGTTCCTCTCCGTGATTTCAATGACCAAAACTTTGCCGCCAAACGCTGATTCTTACATCGTGATAACGCCCATGCCGCCTCGCATAAAGCTGATTTGATATGAGGATTCCCTTTGGTTGTTCGCGTGCTTTTTCGTTTTCCGGCACTTTCGTGATTGCCTGGAGCGACCCCTGCCCATGAGGCGAGGTGCTGGGAAGTCGGAAATTGTCCCATATCCACTCCAATTTCCGCGATGATGACGGCGGCAGTTTCTTTTTTGACTCCTGGGATCGTCATCAGAAGTTCCAACTCCTGCTGATACGCTTGTAAGAGTTGGTCGATTCGATGGTCCATCTCCTGAATCAAGCTTTCCAAATACTCGATGTGCTTCCACGATTGCCGAATCATGAACAATTGATGCTCCGTTAATGTACCAAAGAGCGATTCCTGAATTTGTGCCTTTTTTTCTTTCATCCTTCCGTGAATGCAAGCGTCGATTTCCCACTCTTCGATATACCCTTGTTTCATTAAACGATCGAGCAATTTCCGGCCAGATGCCCCAAAGATATCGGAAATCACGGCGCTAAGCTTGATATTGGAACATTCCAATACTTTGTGAATTCGGTTCTTCTCTGCAGTCAATTGCCCCATCCACTTTTTGCGCAAACGGGTCAAATCCCGCAACTCACGAATATCCGCAGGTGGCACAAAACTCTTTTCAATCAATCCATGGCGTAACAATTTGGCCATCCATTCGGCATCCGATACATCGGTTTTTCTCCCCGGTACATTTTTGATTCGTTGCGCGTTGGCAAGGGTAATGTCAAAGTAGTCCTCTAAAATGTTAAAGACCGGTTTCCAATACACACCTGTGCTCTCCATCGCAATGTGAGTAATCCCACGATCCTCTAGCCATTTCAGAAGGCGAAACAAATCTTTCGTGAAAGTAGGGAAGGTTTCAATTCTTTCTGAATGTGCTCTTCCTCCCCAACTAGTGCACAAACGACAATGGTTTCCGCGTGGACATCTAAGCCCGCGCAACGATGATAAAGAACATCCATCATCCTTACTCCTTTCATGGATGAATTCGCAAACAGAGAGTCCATTTGTGTGTTAGGCATTTTTCTGTTCGTAGTCACCTTTTCCATAGGAAAAGGGCTCACAATGGGTGGAGCACCAAATGGACTCAAACAGTTTATTCTACAGGGTCGAACCACCATAAAAAAGAACGTCTTTCAAAACTGTTTGCGTTAATATTCATTATGGGAAGGAAGGCTTGATTTTCATGCATGGGTGGGGAGTAAAATTTACTCATGGATGTTTATTCATCTAAAGGAGCAGGATAATTTAATAAGAGTTTTATTTTAACGGAACTTTTCTAAATGGCCTACGGCTTTATGAGATAGGGAGGGAATAAATATGAGAATTAAAAAGTTTTATTTTCTTTAACCACAGTGATGTTGTTAACGGTAGCTGGTTGCTCAATTGGTAAAGAACCACCTGAAGTAATGGTGAAAATCAATGATGAACCATAGAAACATCAAAAGATACTTATGGGAAACACCGAGTCTTTTATCTAAAAAGGTGATTAACGCAGATGTTGCTGTACTGTTTCAATAGCTGAAATTAACATTTAGGTTTCGAACGGCTAATTTAGTCCATTGTTTGTTAACTAAACTATGTTCTAAATAATCAATTAAAATAAAAAAGATATACAAGTAATAAGAGGGTATTACAAGTTTTGACGTACATAAAATTTTTCTTATACTTTTTTCCTACACTCTATTTTTGAATTAAGTTTGTTCCATGCCGATCATAATCTTCGTAAACTATTTTATTTAGTGATTTAAGAGGATTAGATATCACAAGGGGGATGGTTCTTGCAATATTGTTTGCTCTTAATTTTAGATTATCCTCTGATTTATTTGATAGGTTTGAGGGGATTTCAAAAAAACTTAAAGTTCTAATAACTGTGGTTTCTTTTTTGGTTTAAATGTTCATAGTGGGAATTCTTCTTGGGGTTTATTATGAGGGATAACTTGGATTTTAGCTAAACTAACCTTGAAATTGTAGAAACTAAATAAACTCTTGCCAAAATCGAAATAAAGTTTTGATAAATGGCAGAAAAGAGGCTTGAGGGAAAAGGGAAACCCCTTATCCTTCAAGCCTTTGCCCCTGTTCTGTAGTACGACTTTTTTACTAAACAAACAATAAAGTTGTGGCACAAAAATCGAATCAAAAATTAGGAAAATGAGCGATTGGTTCATGATTTTATTTCAAATAGAAATAAATGCGAGCGTAGGAATGCGGGTTGAATTAGGGGAGTAGTAAGAGTTTATTTTGACTGAACAAAAAGATTATAAAGAGATGTAGCAGTAAGTAATAGGTTTCGAAGAATCGATAAGGTCTATTTTTTAGAGGTTTTACAAATTCTCTTTTTCTACGTTAAAAAAGATAAACAAGTAAGAAATGAATTTGAAAAACAGAAGATGACTTATGCAACATTTCATCTATAGAGGTAATTTTGATTTTCCTCTTCTATGCACTATTACATACTTTATCGCTTTTCTTGCCCAAGGCTTTGTTAGATGAACTTCTATCGCCGGATTCGATTGAAGGGAGGTCATATGGCAAGCAAGTCTATGCATAGATAGCGGTCAATCCTTAGAACTATACAGACAGCCTTGTTAATAATGTGACCCTCCTATTTCTTTTTCAAACGGTTTTACGAAATCTCCATGAAAATAGGCACTTCAATCAGTAACAACAACCTAACAGAGCTCATAGTTTGTTGAGGAGAGGACTCGAAGTAGTTGGTGGATTTATCTGCTTCACAGATATCTTTCTGATTACCTTCGTTCTACTCTCCTTTCCTGTTTCTGGTTACGTCGCTGGAAACAACCAATTTATAACAATAGGATGGTGTGAAATGTATAATTTCCAAAATGAACTTCAAATGTTAGGTATGGATGATTTCGTGGCGGATGAGGTGATGGTTTGGGATCCTCAAGCCCAGACCTATATTATTGATGATGCTCGTCAATGCGGTGGACGTTGTGGAGGACGCTGCGGAGGCCGTTGTGGTGGACAGTGTTTTGGACGTTGTGGTGGCCGTTGTGGCGGACAGTGTTTTGGACGTTGTGGTGGACAATGTTTTGGGCATTGTGGTGGACAATGTTTTAACTGCTGGAGTTGCTTTAGCTGCTTCAATTGCTGGGGGAGTGGTTTTGGAGTCTAGTTCCCTAGCTCAAAAAGGTGATTACCTAAGAAGAAAGGACTGCCCCTGCATAATCTGCTGCAGGGGTCCTCTCTATGAAATTAACATAAGGGACAAATAGAAGTACATAAAATGATACTACGCATTTAGGAACAACTCACGGATAAGGAGGAGTAGAATGACAAATCTGAACGCTTCCTCGCGTCTGAAGGTGAAAAGAGACACGTTTTTTATCCCTGATCCAAACGGTGGTGTGTATTTTAGGAATAACTCAAGTTCATTTCGTATGAAAGGCAGTACCATCTATCAGTGGATTGAAAAATTGATGCCGATGTTCAACGGAGAGTACACATTGGGAGAATTGACGGATGGATTACCGACCCCGTATCAAAAAAGGGTGTATGAAATCGGAGAAATGCTGTACAAGAACGGCTTTGTTCGGGATGTGAGCCAAGATTATCCGCATCAATTGGAGAACAGGATTCTCAAAAAGTATGCTTCACAAATTGAATTTATAGAAAATTTCGTTGATTCTGGTGCGTTCCGTTTTCAAGTATATCGTCAATCTAAAGTATTGGCAGTCGGCTCTGGTCCTTTTTTTGTTTCATTGGTTTCTGCGTTGATCGAATCTGGATTGCCTAAGTTCCATGTTCTTGTTACAGACTCGATTCCTACTAATCTGCTGCGGTTGAAGGAACTGGTGGAGAATGCCCGCAAAATGGACTCCGAAGTAGCAATAGAGGAGATAGCCCTACAGAGGGGAGCGGGAGAGAGTTCTTGGCGCGAAGTTGTGCAGCCATTTGAGTGGATTTTATATGTCTCGCAGGAGGGCAATGTAGAGGAGCTACGGGCTCTTCATGCGGTTTGCAGGGAGGAGAAGAAGGGGTTTCTCCCCGCCATATCTCTGCAGCAAGTGGGTTTAGCGGGGCCATTAGTGCATCCGGACTCTGAGGGATGTTGGGAGTCCGCATGGCGTCGCATACATCGATCCGCGCTTCGCGAAGACCGTTCGTTGCAAACTTTTTCTCCAACAGCGGGAGCGATGTTAGCGAATGTGATTGTGTTTGAATTATTCAAAAAAGTGACGGGAGTGACTAAATCGGAACAGAGGAATCAGTTCTTCCTTCTCGATTTGGAAACATTGGAAGGTGACTGGCATTCGTTCATAAAACATCCACTGGTGACGACTGGATGTGTGGCAGCTGAATTGGTTCAAGATCTTGATTTGAGGCTTAAACAGAATTCGAGCTGCGATGATCCGAGTAGATTGTTTCATTATTTCAGTCAGTTGACATCCACAGAATCAGGAATTTTCCATATATGGGAGGAAAGGGACTTGAAGCAGCTTCCGTTGGCCCAGTGCTGCGTTCAAACTGTGAACCCACTATCGGAGGGACCGGCTGAGCTGCTACCAGAAGTTGTCTGTGCAGGTCTAACACACGAGGAGGCACGGCGGGAAGCGGGGTTGACGGGGATTGAATCGTATGTATCGCAGATGGTAGATTTACTCGTTACGACGTCCTTTAACCATGAAGAGATAGTTCCACAGGAATTTATCGGTGTCGGAGCAGGGGAAACGATTGCGGAAGGCGTTTGTCGGGGATTACAAAAGTGCTTGGACGAAGAGCTGAGAAAACGACAGGTTAATCAAAGGGAATCTATTTTTCGGGTACGGTTGGGCACGGTGGAGGATGAACGCTGCAGATTTTATTTGCAGGCACTGACTACGATGCATGGATCACCGACGATCGGCTTGGGAGAGAAGGTGTCAGGATTTCCTGTGGTATGGGTCGGTACAGGCGGTCGCTGGTATGGCAGCGCAGGCTTGAATATCACAATGGCGTTGCGGAAAGCGTTGCAACAGGCACTTATGAACGCACAAAATCAAGCGACTTCACTCCAAATACAAGAGCTGGAGGATTCATCCATTCTTCTAAATGAAAAGGAGCCATTAAGACTTGAGATTCCCGCTTGTGAAGAGACGATACAATTGGAGTTCTTGCAGTCCGCCATGCAGGTCTTGAAACAAAACAGAATGCGGCTCTTCGTCTTTGATTTAGCGATAGAACCTTTTTTAAAAGAGGAACTAGCAGGAGTGTTTGGCGTGCTGTTAAGAGAGGAGGAAGCCTGATGGATACTTGCGTATTGATGGTTGGAGAAGGGGTATTGGCAGATTATGTGTATGAAAAATTGTCCGTCCAATACCAGGTAATTAGGCAAATCAATTTCGAGGAAGGAGTTCCGGAAGAAACGGATTTTGCTCTGGTGTTGCATGATGCTTGGTATCCCTCCGTTCATTACAAGGCGGAAGAGGTGTTACGATCGTTAGGCATTCCATGGCTTCGGGGCTTCGTTTCATTTGGTGAAGGCGTGATCGGTCCGCTCGTTCGCCCTGGTACCTCGGGATGCTCTCAGTGTGCTGACATACGACGCCTTATAGCGGGGTACGACCGCAAGGAGATGTGGGAACTGCAACGGAGAATGGCGGTGCAAGGAGAAATACAGCGTGATGCATGGGCATCACGAACAGGACTTTTGCAGATGGCTCACTTGATCGCCACTGAGACGCAGAGGGTGTTAGAAGGCAGTCGGACCCACTTAGAAGAAAGGCTGTTCCTAATCAACCTGAAAACTTTAAAGAACTCATGTCACTTCTTTTTGCCCGATCCGTTATGTACGGTATGCGGTCAATTACCCGATGATTCACCAACAGCAGCCCGCATATCACTGCAATCAAGTCCGAAGATCAGCGCTGACAGTTACCGCTGTCGTTCGATAGAGGAGTTGAAAGAAGTTCTGGTCAAAGACTATCTAGATTACCGAACTGGATTATTGAATGGTAAAATGCATAATTTCGTTCCACCGTTTGCTGATGTCATTGTAAATATGCCATTGTTTATAGGGGACGAGGGAGTAGCAGGTCGGACTCATTCATATGAGGTTAGCGAGTTAACCGCTATTTTGGAGGGATTAGAGAGATATTGTGGTATCGAACCTCGTGGCAAACGGACGACGATTCATGACAATTACCGAAAATTGGAAGATAAAGCACTCAGCCCTGCAAAGGTAGGAGTGCATGCGAAGGAACAGTATGCGCGACCTGATTTTCCGTTCAAACCGTTCCATCCTGATCGTCCAATGAATTGGGTATGGGGCTATTCATTTTTACAAGAGCGTCCGATTTTGGTTCCAGAGTTACTCGCATACTACAGTTTGGGCTGTGGGGATGGCTTTGTCTATGAGACTTCCAACGGCTGTGCATTAGGCGGGAGTTTGGAGGAAGCGATTTTCCATGCCATTTTGGAGGTGGTGGAGCGTGATTCATTCTTGATGACTTGGTATGCGCAACTGCCTCTTCCACGTCTTGACCTTAGTTCCGCTAACGATAAAGAATTACAGTTGATGGTTGACCGTGTACGTGTGGTAGCGGGATATGACCTGTATTTTTTCAACTCGACGATGGAGCACGGAATTCCAAGCGTCTGGGCAGTGGCGAAAAACAGGAAAGAAAAGGGGATGAATCTCATCTGTGCTGCAGGAGCTCATCCGGACCCCATACGGGCGGTGAAAAGCGCGATTCACGAGTTAGCAGGCATGATGCTCACGCTTGATGAGAAATTTGAGGCAAACCGAAAGAAATATGAGAAAATGTTACACGATCCGTTCTTAGTACAACAGATGGAGGACCATGGCATGCTGTACGCTTTGCCGGAAGCAGAGGAGCGCCTACAATTTTTGTTAGATGAAAATCGTCCGATGCGAACGTTTGAAGAGGAATTCAAGTGGAAACCGAAGAGTGCAGATTTGACTGATGACCTGCAGGACATTCTTCAGAAATTCCGACGATTGAACCTCGAGGTAATTGTGGTGGACCAGACAACACCCGCAACCAAACGAAACGGATTATATTGCGTGAAAGTACTGATTCCGGGAATGCTGCCGATGACATTTGGGCATCATCTTACCCGCGTGACAGGTCTGGAGAGGGTGCTCCGGGTACCAATGGAACTCGGGTATATAAAACAACCGCTCACGCTTGAACAGCTTAATCCACATCCTCATCCGTTTCCATAGGAGGTATAACCAGTTCATTCCTAATCTACAAAAATGTATGAAATTATGTAAATATCTCTTGTTTTTTACCTAAATATATGGATTTCGACTATTTTTTGAACCTTCCCCCCTAGGTCATGCTGAGAAAATTAGAACTCCCTTTTCTCATGTAAAAGGAAATGAAGAAGATTTAGCAAATATATGTTCTAAAGAATCCAAACATAGGGGGACGGCAAGGAGATGAAAACGGTTCGGGTGATGAAAATTGTTTCCGATGATGAATCACACCTTCGTTCATTGGAGGAGTTGATGCGCGTTTTTTGTTCAGCGAAGCGATATGCGTTCAATCGGTTGCTGGAGGGCATGAGCGCAAAAGACATCATCAAGCACCTTCAGTATCAATTTCCGCTCAACAAACGGTATGCCGAAGACGCGGTCTTGCTTGCTTAATCGCTGATTTCTTCCCAACGTGAGTTGCTTCCAATAAGGCTGGAGGATGTGCAGGCGAAAATCGAAAAAACCGAACGGAAAATCGATGACTACCAACATGGAAGAAAAACACCGAAAAAAGTCGATCTTCCAACGTGTTTAGACGGATTACACCGACGATTAGAAAAACTGAAATCCAAAGAAGATGAGCTAACGCATCATCTAGAACAAGGGACAATTCCACGTGTGATTTTTGGTGGAAAAGAGAACTTTTATAAGCGCTTGAAAGGAAAAATCACGAACGAAGAATGGAAAGATTTGCGTTCTAATAGTTGTACGCCAGAGGCGATAAAAGCAAAAAAGGAAATTTAAATATTCGCCTCATGTATGACGATCACACCTATGAATGTTATGTAGAAATTGCGAATCCACTTGGACAACAAGAAGGGAAACACGCTCCCCGTTTACGATTCCCTGCATCTGTTCCTGAAAAATATGAAGATGAAATCATCGATCTCGTCATGGGGGAACAAGTCGGAGTAAATGCAAAAGGCAAGCCGATCATGGACTACCAGCCATACACGGTGGAAATCAAACGAAAAAACGGAGAGTATTATGTACATCTCATTTATGAGGAAGAAGTGTATGGCAGAGAACTTACCTGCGACGAACCGATTCGAGCGGAACAAATCGCAGGAATAGACATTAATATCGACCGCATCGCCGTGAGCATCGTTTCGAAACAAGGAAACTTTCTTAAATCAAAGGTATTTTACTGCCATGAACTCGAATACGTAAGAGCGAATAAGAGAAATAACCTCATTGGTGAAACGGTGCGCGATGTATATAACTGGCTGATGCAAGAAAATGTCGGTGTCGTCGTCATCGAAAACATTCAACTGAGACAGCAGCACGATACGGACAAACGATTCAATCGCTTCACCCACAATTTCAAAAAGAAAAAGCTGACTGACACCATCATTCGTCGGGGGATGCGGCTTGAGTTTCGCATCAAAAAAGTGAATCCGGCGTATACCAGCGTCATCGGACGTTTCAAGTATATGAAAAAGTATGGGTTATCCGTTCATGAAAGTGCCGCATTCGTCATTGGCAGGCGGGGATTAGGGTATCAGGAACGATTGTCAAAAGAACTCGTGGACACCATAAAAACGAAGGTGAAGCGCCATTTGATTGCCGTGTTAGGGTCGATGAAAGAATCCTATAAGCAATCGAAAAGCGGAACAAAACAACGACAATATTTAGGTATGATGTTAAAAAAGATAGAGAACTTCAAAGAGGAACATGAATGGTCATTATGGAATATCCTGCACAAATTCTGCTGGCTGAACCAGTACCAAATTCAACTAAAGGAGGCGTAGACCTGGTTGCTAAAATTGTTGTCGTGTACTGACCGAAGGAAGGAATGGTGCACGGCAGATGCCGTCGCTAACAGCGAGCCACGGGGTGTCTTTCACGGCAGGTGAATGACAAGGGGATTCCCTTCCCGATGGAACTCGGTGAGAATCCGAGCGGTAAGCGATGTTTCCTGGTTCCATCACGTTTTGTAGATGTTTATAGATTTTAGTAACCAGGCAGGAAGATGAAGCTAGAGACATTTCTACACAATCTTCATTTTGACGTCGATAAGATTGTACCGCCAGATTGGGAGGTGGATTGGGAAGATGCACCGCTTGCATATAAGCTGTACCGCAGCTTGCCTACGATTCCACTTTCTCCTGAAGTACCATTAACCCTCGAGGGAAGAGGAGCGTCTAGAAAGCTCGACCTAGAAGAAATAGGTCACTTTCTTTGGTACGTTTTCGGCCTTACTCAATTTTGCCATCCAGTCTTTTCCATGGATTCCATGGAACAAGCAATAAACCCAGTGCTGTTGTACCGGCGGTTTGTTCCTTCCGGAGGGGCGCTGTATCCAAACGAATTATACGTGTATTTGAAGATAAAGGATGCTCCAGATGGAGTGTACCATTACGATGTGGCACACCATCGTTTGGTGTTGTTGCGGGAAGGCAATTTCGATTCCTATCTAGCTAGGGCCTTGGGCAATCGCTGTGACGTTTCGGCTTGTTTCGGTGTTGTTTTTGTATCGACAATGTTTTGGAAAAATTTCTTTAAATATAATAATTTTTCCTACCGTCTGCAAGGGCTGGATGCTGGCGTTCTAATCGGGCAGCTGTTGGAAGTAGCGAAACGGTTCGGCTTCGAATCGGCAGTGTATTTTCAATTTCTTGATAGGGCCATCAACCATCTGCTTGGACTATCCGAACAAGAAGAGAGTGTATATGCGGTTATCCCATTATCTGTGGAGTCTTCAATCACTTGGTTTGATAACGATAATAACTTAGAAGAAAGTGTTACTGCAACTAAATTGTGCCGAGAATTGCCAGCAGTTCAGCATAATTACTATGTCCGGTCACGAAGAATTATTGAGTATCCAATGCTGAGAAAAATGAATGAAGTATCCATGTTGGAATCACCGCAATCGTTTCGGCAGATTGAGGGAGAGAAAAACGTTACCTGTGGGATGCAAGCGGTAGTTCTGCCTACCGTGAAGAGGCTATCGTATGATCTGTCGTCAGTCTGCCAGAAGCGACATTCACCAGAAATGGATTTTGTTTTAGGAAAGGTAAGTCAAGAACAATTGGCCACTTTGTTACAAGAGGCGACGCTTTCTTTCACGTATCGAAATGATTTAGATGGAGAACATGAGAATCCGCCGTCCCGTGTATCCCTGTATGGCTGTTTTTATAACGTTGAAGATGTTCCAAATGGTGCTTACTACTATGACAGTACTGCTCATGCGCTAGGACGGATACGTCTCGGAGATTATCGCCACTACCTACAATACGGAATGTCAATGGACAATGTCAATCTGTTCCAAGTACCGCTCTGTCTACATGTGGTAGGAGACAGGGATCACCTCAAAATGGCATTAGGGTACAGAGGATATCGCATTCAACAAATGGAGGCGGGTATGCTAGTTCAACGACTGCTCTTGGTGGCGTCTGGCATGGGGATAGGTGGGCACCCACTCCTCGGATTTGATGTGAACTTATGCGATAAACTTTACAAGATCGATTCGCAAGGGAAAACAAGCTTAATCCAAATCCCTGTCGGACCCTATCGTCCTCGCGCCTGGTTAAAAGGGAGTTTGCGTAGCTAGGAGAAACAAGAGTAAAGCTCTGGTTTTGTTGAGAGTAAACATATGGTAGTTTTATAGTTGTTTATTAACATAAGAGAGGATATTCAACGTTTCAAGGAGCGACTCGACAGTTTTTTGGTAAACGAAAATAGCTTCTATCTCATTAGCCTCCTTAATGAATTTGGATACTTGATAAGGTTGTTTTTATAATCGAAGTGACCAAATGAAGGGGGCTTTTGATATACATGAAACGAAGAAAACATTCAAAGGAATTTAAGCTACAAGTAGTGAAAGAAGCATTAGAAGTTGGAAATAAAGCATTGGTAGCTAGAAGATACGAGTTTAGCCCTAATCGCGTACAAAGATGGGTGAAAGCGTATGAAGAAGGACAGCTAGGACAAGAAACGGTTACCCATTCCTCTTCCACCGCATGAATTTTACAAAAAAGCGCAAACGGAAGCGTTAATCATCAAAGAAGTTCGCGTATAAGGCAAGAGGATTTCGTCTTCTTGTCAAGAAAAAAACGAGAAATTTTAAGAATAACCAAAAATAAGATAGGATGTGTCCAAAATTAGGGGGGCAATCCGTTCGACAATCTAACATCCCACTCGTTTGGGATGTGCTACCTGCTAACTTTTACGACAACCAAGTGGCTTACTTACTTCTCCATTTAGATGACTATGAGATTTTCATGCATTTAGATGATGCTGTCTATTATGATAAAAAGTTAATCATTTTGGCAAAAAGAAATGGAATCCGGTTAGTCACTCAAGTCAATAAACGAAGGGCCTCTTTACCGGAAATATTGAAAAGCGAAAATCGAAACGAAAGGCTGGCTTTATGCTAAAGGACAACAGGGGATCAGTATGTCGAAAAATAGAAATAAGATCGAACAATTATTTGCCTTATTGAAAGAGTGTTAAACTATACAGTATTTCTCGCTACGCTAGACACATCCGTGGGGTGATATTTACCTATCTTTGTGATTGTTTGGTTGCTCAAGAATTAGGCACCAGTGTTTTCAAGACGCCTTGGAATCGTTAGAGAATTATGCAACACCTTCTATTTATGATAAATCAATTTCTTTGTATGGTTTTCCTTAAACTTTTTGGGTGATTCGCCAGTCCTTTTTTTAAACAGCAAGGTGAAATAGTTGGTGTTTTCATATCCCACAATTTTAGCAATTTCCCAAATCTTCATATCTGTCGAGATAAGTAATCTCTTTGCTTCTCCTATACGTCGATTAATTAAATAATTGATGGGTGAAATGTTCATTTCTTTTTTGAAAATATGGGAGAGGTAATATGGGCTAACATGTAGCTTATCGGCAATGTCATTTAGGTTAATATTTTTTGTATAGTTTTTATCTATATATTCTTTGATTCGATGCGCAAGGGAGTGGGAGTCATCTGTAACACTGTTTCTGTTCTGTAGTTTGATTATTCTGATAATTAGAGTGATCAAAGAAGTTAATAAATTTTGACAAATAATTTCAAATCCTGCTGCTTGTAGAGAAGATTCTTCGAAAATATCTGAAATGTAAGATTCGATTTTATGCGAGTATTTATTTCTACGAATAACTGGTTCAATATCCGAAGGAATAATATGGAGTTCTTTCATTCCTTCAATAGCAAGATTGGAAACTCCACAAAAGTAAGTTTTCAGCGGATTAGAAGGTTTGGAGTATTCTTCATGAATAACTCCTTTATTATAAATAAGAATATCACCTTGCCCTGCTGTGTAGGTTTTATTGTTAATAATAAAAGTTCCTTCCCCTTCGCTTATATAAATAATCTCACTTAAATCGTCATGCTTGTGGCTTGGAAAATTCCATTTAGGATTGTCACTAATTTGTCCAGCATAAACCAGAGTAGGCGGTTTTTTAAATTTTAATTTTTCTGTTAAACATTCCTTCCCAGGTGTTTGATTCCTCAGATTTTTATCTGTTGTGCGATTCATATCTTTCCACCTTTTTGTTAATATTGAACATCAATATATTATAGTTTTCAAGCTAGTATAACAAGATAATACAGTACTTTCGTTAGTAAAACAAGTTACTTATGCTTTGGTTATTTTTTAAATGCTATCCTTTTTCCTCAGGTGTCCATTGCGACGCTTCATAAAGGTTTCCTCCTCCATTTTGATTCTATCAAATTGGAGAACTCTACAGAATAGACCGTTGTAATTAAAAGGGAGCGCTATATTTTGTTAAATAGGTTTTATTGAAAGTAATAAAAGCGTTTTACTCCTATTTTATAATTAATTTTATACATGTTTCCTTGCGTTTTAAGGGTTTCTTATAATCGAATTTGTAATTTTAGCCGATCATGATTATTTTTATATCTATGTAAAAAAGCAAGATATTATAGAATTTTTGTTAGTAAAACAAGATATTTAATTGTTTAGTCAAGGTTAAGGTAGTAATATTCAAAATATAGTTAATATTAAGAATGAAATTAATAATTGTTCTCCTCAAATCGTTCTTGGATTTACTTTGTCCTTGAAAAATGAAATGATAACGCTTACTACATTAAAAGAAGTTTGAAATCACAAGAAAGGGGATGAGACAGAGATAAACAGGCAGGTTGAGTATGCTCTTGAAATGAAAAACATTTACAAATCGTTCCCTGGAGTTAAGGCTCTTGATGATGTTTCCCTTTATGTGAAAAAAAGGGGAAGTACACGCACTTATGGGGGAAAATGAGGCGGGCAAATCCACTCTTATGAAAATTCTTGCGGGCATTTATAAGCAGGATCAGGGAGAAATGTTTCGTTCCCTTGATGGTAAAATAACTGGACTTGAATCGTTGTCTGTAGGTTTGAATACGACTGTCGAGCATGAATTTGCCGACTATCAATTTGGAATGAGAATGCTGTTTGAAAATCGTGAAAAGTTAGCCGCTTATCAACTTCATCCTGATCACTTGGAGGCAGTTCAATTGGTTAGGGAAATTGTAGATGCTGTGGCTGTAGTCGATTTTGAATGCGCCAATTAGTTTCTCAAAATGAGTAGGGAAGTAGAAAAAAATATTTCATAATATGAGGAGGTCTTAAAATGAAAAAAGAAAAAATTCTGAACAATATTCTCGAAATTACTATCCCATTGAATCAACGTGTAAATAATGAACCGCTAAGGGTGTTGAGCGAAGAAGATTGGAAGTTCTGGAAGGAAAATGGATATGTGATCATCCATGATGCTGTTCCAAAAGAGAATATTGATAGATTGGTGAATCTAATCTGGGAGTTTGAGGAAAAGAACCCCAATGATCCTTCCACCTGGTATACGGCTCCACGACGTGAAATTCAAATGAAAGAACTCGTGAATACCGGAATGGTTGAGTTGTATAATCATCAGTACCTGTGGGACAATCGCATGTATGAAAAAGTGTACGATGCCTTTGTTGATATATGGGGAACAGAAAAATTATGGGTAAGCATTGACAGATGTAACCTCAATCTCCCAATAAGACCGGGGTATGAGTATAAAGGCTTTATACACTGGGATGTAGATACTTCTTTAGACCCTATTCCAGTTAATGTACAAGGGGTTTTATCCTTAGTTGATACGGACGAAGAAATGGGTGGTTTTCAGTGTATTCCAGAACTGTACAGAAATTTTGATGAATGGGTGAAAACCCAACCTGCAGATAGAGATCCATATAAACCTGATATAACGGGCTTTACTCCCACTAAAGTGGTGACAAAAGCTGGTGACCTCCTTATTTTCAATAGTATGCTGCCTCATGGTATACGCCCAAATCATTCTACAAAACCTCGTCTTGCACAATATATCTCTATGTTCCCAGCACAGGAACATAATGAACAATTAAGAGAAACGAGAATTGCGTCTTGGAGAGACAGATTGATTCCGGAAGGAATTGCATTTCCGGGAGATCCTCGAAATTGGGAACAGGTGAAATATGAGAGGGCTAAACTTACTGAACTGGGTGAGAAATTGTTGGGTTTGAAAAAATGGTAAATGAAAAATTAAGTGATAGATAGTTTTCGGAATAAAATAGCAAGAGAAATCACCTGAATGTTTTATATTCACGTGACTTTAAGAAGATGACAAACCCCCGGCCTTTTCTTTAAAAAAGACTCCGGGGGTTGTATATTTCAGGAGTATATACAGAAATAGGATATCCGGAGTAGCCGATCAAACAAATCACGTTGCCTTTTCCTCTTTTCCATAGAAGCAAGGACAGTATTTTGACGAGGAAGTAAGGAGACATTTCTCAGTGACTTTGGCAAGCCACCTGTAACGTGTATAGTGTACCCACGGTATCCGGATCGGTATGTGGTTTTGTTCAAGAGCTCGTACTTAGCGGGACACACATCTTTTTCTGTTACATACTTAAATTTTCATTTATGAAACAGCTCTTTCTTTGGTCGATATCTGCGGTGAGCAATCACGGCAAAAATTTCTCACATCATCAATTCGTGACAGATCGGCATCGTGATATAACCAGCATCCAATGCGAATTCTTCGACGATGAAGTCAAAGTGTTGTCTCTGCCTGTTCAAGGGCTTAAGGTATGGGATGGAGTCATGTACATTACCGGGAGTCACGTACACATCCGAAATGAAATGGATACCTATAGTTTGGGATAAACAACTACACCTGAAAATTTCTGAACTCAAAAAGGCAATACTAAACTAAGCCTTGGATATTCTTTTAAAAAACAAGTCTTTAAAATTCTTATGTAATAACATCCTTCATCTATTTAGGCTATATGCTTTTCAATGGTTACTCTATAACCAATTTCTAACTTTTTGACGGCACGATTGACATTTGAGATTTCACGGTGTTTTTCAAAGTATTCCGGATTCAGTTCTTTATAAGGTTCTTTTCTTGAACTATATGTTTATTTTCCACAATTGGGCGCGTTGAACAAGAGAAAGTGATAAACTGACTAAGAAGATTAAGATGTTGATCACTAAGGAGGTTGCTGTGATTTTAGCAAATTTATTATCGACCGAGCAAGATATTAAAAAGCTAATAAGTAGTAAAAAGCTGGTTGTATATGTTGATTCTTTTTATCAAGACTCAGAGAATGAAACACCGCATGTCGTACTAATAAACGAAAAACATGAACCATTTTCAGTTATAAATGAACCATATAACCATTCATTTTAAGGTGAATTTGACTGAATATCTATAATAGCCAAGGGCTGAATGACTTCTTTTGCGGTTGTAGAAGCATTCGATGTGCTTGAAAATAGCTTGTTTCGCTTTTTTTCGCGTACGGAATCGATTCAGATAAACGCACTCTTTCTTGATGAGGCTATGAAATTTATTCCTTTAATAGCATAGTTAATTAAATAACTACCTTTTAACCACCCTGAACAGTTAATCGTTGTTTAAGGTGTTCTTTTTTTGTCTTCTAAAATAGAAAAGGGTATGGTTCATCATTTTCTGTGGTAAAGTATTTATGTAAATTCTTCCTGTAAATCTGTTATCAAGAAAAAAGGTGATCATATGCCAACTAACAATAAACCCAATAGGTTAATCGCTGAGAAGTCACCATACTTACTTCAACATGCTTATAATCCTGTGGATTGGTATCCATGGGGAGAAGAAGCATTTGAAAAAGCGAAACGGGAAAATAAGCCTGTGTTTTTGAGTATAGGTTATTCAACTTGTCACTGGTGCCATGTCATGGCGCATGAAAGTTTTGAGGACGAAGAAGTCGCGAGGATATTAAACGAAAAATATGTGTCCATTAAAGTGGATCGAGAGGAACGACCGGATATTGACTCGATTTATATGCGTGTCTGTCAAATGCTCACAGGGCATGGCGGCTGGCCGCTCAGTGTGTTTTTAACTCCTGATCAAAAGCCGTTTTATGTAGGAACGTATTTTCCGAAACGAAGCCGGTATGGACACCCGGGCTTTATTGACGTGCTTACACAGTTATATGAAAAATTTAAGGCGAATTCAAAAGAAATCACAGCTATTTCCGAACAAATCACGAAAAGCCTCAAGCAATCTGTTCAAGCACATGAGAAAGATCGACTTCAATCAGCCGCTTTAGATCGAACATACCGACAATTAGCGAACAGCTTTGACGGAATTTATGGCGGATTTGGCGGTGCGCCGAAGTTTCCAATTCCGCATATGCTTATGTTTTTAATGCGTTATTACAGCTGGAAAGGTCAAGAAAATGCGCTGTTGATGACCGAAAAAACATTGAACGGCATGGCTAACGGCGGAATTTATGATCATATTGGATACGGTTTTGCCCGCTACTCGACAGATGCAATGTGGCTTGTGCCGCATTTTGAGAAAATGCTTTATGATAATGCCTTGCTTTTAACGGTCTATACAGAAGCTTATCAACTCACCAAAAATGAACGCTACAAAGAAATAAGCGAGCAAATCATCGAGTTTGTGAAACGGGAGATGACATCGAAAGAAGGAGCGTTTTACTCGGCGATTGACGCAGATTCAGAGGGAATCGAAGGAAAATATTATGTATGGGACAAAGATGAGGTATTAAATGTCCTTGGAATGGAATTAGGGGACTTATTTTGCGAAGCTTACGATATTACGGAAAACGGTAACTTCGAGGGGCATAATGTACCGAATCTGATACATACGGACTTGGCAAGCATTGCGAAAAAATATGAGTTGAACGAAGAACAACTAAAGGAGAAGCTCGAAACGGCGAAACAAAAGTTGTTTGCCGAACGTGCATTACGTGTGTATCCGCATGTTGATGATAAAATTTTAACCGCTTGGAATGCGTTAATGATTGCTGGTTTAGCAAAAGCAGCGAAAGTATATGAAAATCGTTCCTACCTTGATATGGCGCAACAGGCGCTTGCATTTATTGAAACACATTTAATTCAAGACGGAAGAGTGATGGTGCGCTATCGGGACGGTGAAGTGAAAAACAAGGGCTTTATCGATGACTATGCGTACTTAATTTGGGCATATATTGAGATGTATAAAGCGACATTTGAACGCTCGTATTTAAAAAGGGCGATGGAACGTACTCAAGAAATGATCGAGCTATTTTGGGATGAGGAAAACGGCGGTTTTTATTTTACAGGAAAAGACGCAGAACAATTAATCGTTCGCGAAAAAGAAATTTACGATGGAGCTTTGCCGTCAGGAAATAGCGTAGCGGTCGTACAAATGATTCGTCTTGCTCGACTCACCGGTGACTTACAACTATTAGACAAGGCGGAAGCAATGTATTCCACATTCAAACGTCAAGTGGAAGCGTATGAAAGCGGTCATACGTTTTTTCTTCAAGGATTGTTGCTTTTCGAGATGCCGACAAAGGAAATTGTGATTTTTGGAAAAAAGGGCGACGAAAAAAGAGAACAATTATTGAAGCAATTACAAAAAGCATTTATTCCGAATTATTCTGTATTGGTCGCTGAACATCCATCTGATTTTTCCACGATTGCCCCTTTTGCAGCAGAATATAAACCAATCGGAGATGAAACAACGGTTTATGTTTGCGAAAATTTCGCTTGCCAGAAACCAACAACCGATGTGGCAGCCGTAATAAAACAGCTGTTCGAGTAATGATTTTTTGAAAATGTTTTCACCGGCATAGCAGGATTCTTTTTCTTTTATGAAGAAATACTAGAAAAAAAGATAAAGGAGAGAAACGGAATGACCATTACGAATCCAAGCCGCGGAGAAATCGCTGAAATTTTACAAAAAGCAAAACGCATTGCGGTCGTTGGTTTATCCAACAATCCTGAGCGCACGTCTTACATGGTAGCGAAAGCGATGAAAGACGCAGGATATGAAATTATTCCAGTAAACCCAACGATTGATGAATGGGAAGGGATTAAAGCGGTAAAAACATTAAAAGACATTGACGGTCATGTGGATATTGTCAACGTTTTCCGCCGTTCGGAGCATTTGCCGGAAATCGCCCGTGAATTTGTACAAATCGATGCGGATGTGTTTTGGGCGCAATTAGGTGTTGTCAATGAGGAAGCCTATGAGTTTCTAAAAGAAAAAGGGTATACCGTTGTGATGGATCGTTGTATTAAAGTAGAACATGCGTTAACAAAAAAAGGGTGAAGCAGATTCGACCATCTTTGTTTCATAAAGATGGTCATTTCCATTTTAAGGAATAAAATTTGCTTATTTTGCAAGAATCATTAAAATAGGCATAGACGTTTGCAAATTTTATGTTACAATAAATAAACGGAAACAGATGTTCTTGTTTTGTTTGAAAGGGGTATGTTCGTGGCAAATAAACAAGTATATGAATACAACGATGATGCGATTCAAGTGCTTGAGGGGCTCGAGGCGGTTCGGAAACGCCCGGGAATGTATATCGGTAGCACGGATAGCCGCGGCTTGCATCATCTTGTGTATGAAATTGTCGACAACTCGGTTGACGAGGCGTTAGCTGGGTACGGAAATTATATTCTTGTCAAAATACATAAAGACAACAGCATCACCGTTTTGGATGAAGGGCGCGGAATGCCAACGGGAATGCATAAGCTCGGAAAGCCGACGCCTGAAGTGATTCTAACCGTGCTTCATGCCGGCGGAAAATTCGGACAAGGTGGATATAAAACGAGCGGCGGTTTACATGGAGTGGGTGCGTCCGTCGTTAATGCGTTATCCGAATGGCTTGTCGTTACGATTCATCGTGACGGATTTATCTACCAACAACGTTTTGAACGTGGCGGAACACCGGTTACGACATTAGAAAAAATCGGAACGACGAAAAAAACAGGAACGATCATTCAGTTTAAGCCGGATCCGACCATTTTCAGCACGACGACGTTTAACTACGAAACGTTAAGCGAACGTTTAAGAGAATCCGCGTTTTTATTGAAAGGATTAAAAATCGAATTAATCGATGAACGTACGGGAATGCGTGACGTTTTTCATTATGAAAACGGAATTGAAGCGTTTGTTGCTTATTTAAACGAAGAAAAAGACGTTCTTCATCCGGTTGTCTATTTTGAAGGAGAACAAAACGGCATTGAAGTCGAATTTGCCTTTCAATTCAATGACGGATATTCAGAAAACGTTCTTTCGTTTGTCAACAATGTCCGCACAAAAGATGGAGGAACGCATGAAGCTGGGGCAAAAACAGCGATGACACGTGTGTTTAATGAATATGCGCGGAAAGTGGGGCTGTTAAAAGAAAAAGATAAAAACTTAGAAGGCTCTGATATTCGCGAAGGGTTGTCCGCGATTGTGTCCGTGCGTATTCCGGAAAGTTTGTTACAATTTGAAGGGCAAACGAAAGGAAAGTTAGGAACAAGCGAAGCGCGTTCGGCTGTTGATGCCGTTGTTTCCGAGCATCTCACTTATTTTTTACAAGAAAACCCAGACATTAGCACGATGCTCATTAAAAAAGCGATTAAAGCGTATCAAGCGCGTGAAGCGGCACGAAAAGCGCGCGAAGAGGCACGAAGCGGGAAAAAGAAAAAAGGAAAGGAAGCGGTGCTAAGCGGAAAGCTGACGCCAGCACAGTCGCGCAATCCGAAAAAAAATGAGCTTTATTTAGTGGAAGGAGATTCCGCGGGCGGTTCGGCGAAGCAAGGGCGAGACCGTCGTTTCCAAGCGGTGTTACCATTGCGTGGAAAAGTCATTAACACGGAAAAAGCGAAACTGGCCGATATTTTTAAAAATGAAGAAATCAATACGATTATTCACGCCATCGGTGGCGGCGTCGGTGCCGATTTTTCTCTTGAAGATGTCAACTATGATAAAGTCATTATTATGACGGATGCGGATACGGACGGTGCGCATATTCAAGTGTTGTTGTTGACGTTTTTCTACCGTTATATGAGACCGCTCATTGAAGCTGGAAAAGTGTACATTGCGCTTCCGCCGCTTTATAAAATCAGTAAAGGTACAGGGAAGAAAGAAGTCGTCGAATACGCTTGGACCGACGAACAATTGAAAGAAGCAATCAAAAAGTTTGGCAAAGGTTACACGATTCAGCGTTATAAAGGTCTTGGCGAGATGAATGCCGACCAGTTGTGGGAAACGACGATGAACCCGGAAACGCGCACGCTCATTCGTGTGCGGATTGATGATGCCGCAAGGGCGGAACGACGCGTAACAACGCTCATGGGCGATAAAGTAGAGCCGCGCCGCAAATGGATTGAAGCGAACGTGGCATTTGGTCTGGAAGAAGATACGAATATTTTAGAAAATGAACATTTATCGGTCGCAGAGGAGGTTTAATGCATGGCACAAACAGAAAGATTTTTAGACTTACCATTAGAAGATGTATTAGGCGACCGTTTTGGACGTTATAGTAAATACATTATTCAAGAACGGGCGCTTCCTGATGTGCGCGACGGTTTAAAACCGGTGCAGCGCCGAATTTTATATGCGATGTATGTCGACGGAAACACCGCTGATAAAGGGTTTCGCAAAGCGGCGAAAACGGTCGGAAATGTCATTGGTAACTTCCATCCACATGGTGACTCCTCTGTTTACGAAGCGATGGTGCGGATGAGCCAAGATTGGAAATTACGTAACATTTTAATTGAAATGCATGGAAATAACGGAAGCATCGATGGCGACCCTCCGGCAGCGATGCGTTATACGGAAGCCCGTCTTTCCGCGATTGCTTCTGAGCTATTGCGAGATATTGACAAACAAACAGTGGAATTCGTACCTAACTTTGATGACACAAGCAAAGAACCAGTTGTTTTGCCAGCGATGTTCCCGAATTTGCTTGTGAATGGTTCTACAGGAATTTCTGCCGGATATGCAACGGAAATTCCACCGCATCATTTAGGAGAAGTGATTGATGCGGTCATGATGCGCATTGACAAGCCTAATTGCACGGTTGATGATTTAATGACGGTTCTCCATGGACCGGATTTTCCAACTGGTGGGATTATTCAAGGAAAAGATGGCATTAAAAAAGCATACGAAACCGGAAAAGGGAAAATTATCATTCGTGGTAAAGCAACGATTGAATCACTAAAAGGTGGAAAAAAACAAATCGTCATTACCGAAATTCCGTATGAAGTGAATAAAGCAAATCTTGTCAAAAAAATTGATGAGCTTCGTTTAGATCGAAAATTAGAAGGAATTTCTGAAGTGCGTGATGAAACGGATCGTACAGGGTTAAGAATCGTCATCGAACTAAAGAAAGAAGCGGACGCGGAAGGAATATTAAACTACTTATACAAAAATACAGATTTACAAGTGCCGTATAACTTTAACATGGTTGCCATCCACGAGCGTCGTCCAAAACTTTTAAGCCTTCCAGAGTTGTTAGATGCATATATTGAACACCAGAAAGAAGTTGTGACCAACCGTTCGCAATATGAGCTGACAAAAGCGCGCGAACGTGAGCATATCGTAGAAGGATTAATGAAAGCTTTATCGATTCTTGATGAAGTGATTGCAACGATCCGCGCTTCGAAAGATAAACGCGATGCGAAAGACAATTTAATCGCTAAGTATGAGTTTACTGAGCCGCAAGCGGAAGCGATTGTCTCATTGCAGTTATATCGCTTAACGAATACGGATATTACTGCGCTGAAACAAGAAGCGGAGGAACTTGCTAAAAAAATTAGTGAACTCACTGCGATTTTGGCGAGTGAAAAGAAATTGCTGTCCGTCATTAAGTCGGAATTGAAAAAAATGAAAAAGACGTATGCGGATGAGCGGAGAACGGTTATTGAAAACGAAATCGAGGAAATTAAAATCAACCTTGAAGTGATGATTCCAGCGGAAGATGTGATCGTAACGGTGACGAAAGAAGGATATGTGAAGCGAACGAGCCTTCGTTCGTACGCGGCTTCAAACGGTCAAGACTTCGGAATGAAGGAATCGGATCGCCTGCTGGCGCAACTTGAGATGAATACAACCGATGTGTTGCTTTTATTCACCCGTCGCGGCAACTATATATATTGCCCTGTACATGAATTGCCGGATATTCGCTGGAAAGAGTTAGGACAGCATATTTCCAATCTCGTTCCATTAGAGCGAGAAGACGAAATCGTTGCAGCAATTCCTGTGAAAGATTTTGAACAGCCACTAGACCTTATCTTTGCTACGAAACAAGGAATGGTAAAGCGAACGGAATTAAGGCAATACAAAGTACAACGTTATACGCGACCGTTAGTAGCGCTTAACTTAAAAGATGATGATGAAGTTGTAAATGTTTATGTAACGGATGGAAAACAAGATATTTTCTTTATTACAAACCAAGGATATGGGTTATGGTTTAGTGAAGAAGAAATTAGCGTGGTCGGTGTGCGTGCTGCTGGAGTGAAAGGGATTCATTTAAAAGAAAATGACTTTGTTGTCGCTGCTCATTCCATCGTTGCTGAAGGTTCGATACAGATTGTGATTGCTACGCAACGTGGAGCGGTGAAAAAAATGTCGCTTAGCGAATTTGAAAAGTCGTCTCGAGCCAAGCGGGGAGTTGTGCTACTTCGTGAATTAAAGACAAACCCGCATCGAATTGTCGCATCATTCATAACGGCAAGTGACCATGGTGAGATCGTGCTGCGGACGGAAAAAGGAGAAAAGGAAACGATTCCGCTTTCGCAATTACGACTCACTGATCGCTATAGCAATGGAACGTTTGTTGTCGACAGTGAAGAAGCCGGTGAAGTAACAGAAATGTGGATCGAGATTCACAACAAAGAAACATGACTATTATAATAAACATAAAAAGACGGGGATATGATATATTAACATATTTTGGGGGGAAGAGGGGATTTTCGTGCGATTTAAAAGACAAGAAGCGTTTCGCTATCAATTTGGTCAACCCATCCCTTGTGTGTTCCGTATTGTGCGCATTGACGATAAGGAGATTGAAAGCGAAAAAGGAACGGCGGAAATTCATGATATTAGTCCGAGAGGGATGAAAATCGAAACAACTTACAATATTCCCCCTCATCCAAAAGTCATTCAAACGGAAATTACATTTATGCTAAATGAGGTGGAATTTAATTTTTTAGGAACATTCGTATGGCAAAAAAAATTTGCGAACCATTATTATTATGGATTACAGTTATTGCTTTCTCGTGAACAAGAAGAAATCTTAATTAGTGAAATTAAGCGGTATGCGTTCCTTCATAATGATCGCCGCTCTTGATAAGGGGTACATAAAAAATGCAAGCATTCACTTTGGATGCTTGCATTTTTTAACACCTTTTCCGAGAAGTCTCTCTCCTTGAAACGACGTGTAGGAGGGGGAGGTTTATTACGTTACCAAAATCTCCACCATTTTTTTTGTTTTTTGATCCCTGTGCTAGCTGCTTGACGAAACGAAAGCACAAGCTCACGAAATGCTTTTTCTCGCTCCATAATTTCTTGTTGCTGTTGCCTTCTCTCTTGAATGGAGTATTCCTTTTCTTCTTTCCAGAATTCTACCATATGTTCTAGTTTTTCATGAATGTCATTCGTGCTCTCCGTCCATTGCTCAATGGATTGGGAAAGCGTATTGGTGACAGAAACAGCTTCATTTTGCAAGTGATTTATATAGTTTCTTACATCCACAGCGATTTGCTGAAGGGTATCAGATGTTTGTTTTATCTCATTGGAAACCTCTTCTTTTATAAGTCTTACTTGCTCAATGAGTTCATGTTTTACGTGCTCGAGTGCTGGCGGGGAGTTTTTTTGAGAAGAAAGAGGAGCTTCGATGACTTCTCCCTCCATGATTATCGTTTCGATTTCCGTTCTTTCACGGTAATCTGCCTGTTTTTGTTTTGCTTCGAAATAACAATATATTTCTTGTTTGTTGTACTTTTTTTCGGTCAGTTCTTTTATCTTATTAAAAAATTCAAGCTGATCATTGGTATAAATACGTGCTCCTTGTTTCGTTCTTGGAACCTGCATCAAATTTGTAAACTCTTTTTCCCACTGTTTCAGCATGCGGTGGGAGATGCCAATTTTTTTGGCCGCTTCGCTAAACGTATATAACTCCATTAATTGTTTCATCCTTCCTTTGTGAAATAATAGTTTTCTTTTAAATTCCTAGCCTCTTTTATAAATTCCTGCCATTTGACAAAAGATTACAAAATAAAACATCTATCATTAATTAAAAATTTTGTTGACGAACTTGTATATACAAGTTAAAATTAAAAACGAGTAGTACATGTATATACAAGTTTTATGTAAGCGCTTAATGTAAGCGTTTAATAGGAGGGGACTATATGTTACTCAATTTGCTTAGGAAAGGAAAAGAAAGAAGAAACTTTATTCGCTCCACTGAACGGAAACGTCATACCTATAGAAAAAGCACCTAACCTTACATTTTCACAAAAGTTTTTGGGAGATGGGTTTGCCATTGTTCCGAGCGAAGGAAAAGTAGTATCTTCAGTAGATGGTCAAGTCATTAACATTTTTCATTCAAAACACGCAATAAGTAGTTTATCTGAAAAAGGGTTAGAGATTCTCATTCGTATTGGACTAGAAACGGTGTTGCTGAACGGAAAAGGATTTACTGTTCATGTGAAGAGTGGAGATTCAGTGAAAAAGGGGATTTATTACTTTCTTTTGATTTAGACTTTATCAAAAAGAAAGCAGCAAGTATTGTGACGCCGATGATTATTACGAACAGTGAGATGATGGAAAGTAAAGTATGGAAACTTTATCTGAAGAAAAATGCGTTACAGGTCAAAGTGCTTTATTACAAGTAACACTGAGAGAGTCATATTTTTTAGAGTAAAATGAAAACGATTACCGGAGGTTTATACCAATGAATGTTAACAAACAATCGGTGAAACAAATCGTGCAAGCAATAGGTGGAAAAGAAAACATTATTGCAGCGACCCATTGCGTCACTCGTTTGCGATTTGCGTTAAAAGACGAAGGAAAAGTGAATAAAGAAGCATTAGAAAATATTGACATTGTGAAAGGATCGTTTTCTGCTAACGGTCAATTCCAAGTCGTTATCGGTCAAGGACTTGTCGATAAAGTATATAATGAAATGGTTGAAATGACTGGTATTGGTCGAGCGACAAAACAAGAAATCAAGGATGCGGCGGAAGCAAACTTAAATCCATTACAACGCGCCATTAAAACATTAGCGGATATTTTTATTCCAATTCTACCAGCAATCGTTACAGCTGGTTTGTTAATGGGGATTAACAATATTTTAACCGGACCCGGTATTTTTTATGAAGGAAAATCATTTGTTGAAGTCCATAAAGAATGGGCGGACCTTGCAAGCATGATTAATTTAATTGCGAATACAGCGTTCGTCTTTTTACCAGGACTCATTGGTTGGTCAGCGGTAACGAAATTTGGTGGCAGCCCATTATTAGGTATCGTGCTTGGACTTATGCTTGTACACCCTGACCTGTTAAATGCGTGGGGATGGGGAGCTGCGAAGGAAAAAGGAGATATTCCTGTCTGGAATTTATTTGGCTTTGCGGTACAAAAAGTTGGTTATCAAGGTCAAGTATTACCGGTATTAGTGGCGTCTTATGTATTAGCAAAAATTGAACAATTTTTGCGTAAACGGATTCCAGATGCGTTTCAATTGTTGCTTGTCGCTCCGCTTTCGTTACTCATTACCGGATTTTTAGCGTTTATCGCGATTGGTCCTGTTACGTTTGCGATCGGTAATGCGATTACAAATGTATTTGTTAGTATTTTTCACAATGTCCCAGCGATTGGCGGATTTTTATACGGCGCTTTATATGCTCCGTTAGTTGTAACAGGAATGCACCATACATTCTTACCTGTTGATTTACAACTTATTTCAAGCACGGGCGGCACATTCCTATGGCCTATTCTCGTTATGTCTAACATTGCGCAAGGTTCAGCTGCGTTAGCGATGATGTTTTTAGCAAAAGATGAGAAGTTAAAAGGGTTATCATTCACTTCGGCTGTATCTGCTTATCTTGGCATTACGGAGCCAGCGATGTTTGGTGTGAATTTGCGCTTTCGATATCCGTTCGTTTCAGCGATGACGGGTGCGGCGATTGCGGGAATGTTCATTACGATTAATAAAGTATTAGCACCATCGATCGGTGTTGGTGGATTGCCAGGGTTTTTATCGATTGTTCCGCAAAAATGGACGCCGTTCTTTATCGGGATGGCGATCGCGATTGCCGTTCCGTTTGTATTGACATTTCTGTTCGGCAAGTTTCAAAAAGAAAAGCAATAACGATGAAGGTACCATTGGTGGGTTACGTTTTCACCAATGGTATCGTTTTTATCAATGTATATAGAGGTGGTGTCAATAATGAACAAACAACCGTGGTGGAAAAAAGCGGTCGTTTATCAAATTTATCCGAAAAGCTTCAACGATACGAATGGTGATGGGATTGGTGATTTACAGGGTATTATTGAAAAACTCGATTATTTAAAAACGCTTGGAGTCGACGTGATTTGGCTAACGCCGATTTATCAATCCCCACAGCGAGATAATGGTTACGATATTAGCGACTATTTTCAAATTCATCATGAGTATGGCACGATGGAAGATTTTGAACGATTAGTCTCGGAAGTCCATCAACGCGACATGAAAATCATTATGGATATGGTCGTGAACCACACCTCGACCGACCATGAGTGGTTCCAACAGGCTCGCTCTTCCAAAGACAATCCGTATCGTGATTTTTATATTTGGAAAGATGGCAAACCAGATGGCAGTGCTCCAACAAACTGGGAATCTAAATTTGGCGGTTCAGCTTGGGAGTACGATGAACAAACAGGGCAATATTACTTGCATTTATTTGACGTAACGCAAGCGGATTTGAACTGGGAGAACGAAGCGCTTCGCCGTCGCATTTATGAGATGATGCATTTTTGGTTTCAAAAAGGCATTGATGGATTTCGCTTAGATGTCATTAATTTGCTATCTAAAGATCAACGCTTTTTAGATGATGACGGGTCTGTACCGCCGGGAGATGGCCGGAAGTTTTATACAGACGGTCCGCGCATTCACGAATTTTTACAGGAAATGAATCGCGAAGTGTTTTCGAAATACGACATTATGACGGTCGGGGAAATGTCATCGACAACGATTGACCATTGTATTAAATATACGAATCCGGAGCGAAACGAGCTAAATATGACGTTTAATTTCCATCACTTAAAAGTAGATTATCCAAACGGAGAAAAATGGGCAGTAGCTGACTTCGATTTTCTCGCTCTCAAACGAATTTTATCAACATGGCAAGTAGAAATGCAAAAAGGCGGTGGATGGAACGCATTATTTTGGTGTAATCATGATCAACCGCGCATTGTTTCACGGTACGGAGATGATGGAAAGTATCATAAGGAATCTGCCAAAATGTTAGCAACTGTCATTCATATGATGCAAGGGACACCTTATATTTATCAAGGCGAAGAAATCGGCATGACCGACCCGAAATTTGAACGAATTGAAGACTATCGCGATGTGGAATCATTAAATATGTACCGTATTTTACAAGAACAAGGAAAAACAGAAGAAGAAGTGCTTGAGATTTTAAAACGTAAATCACGAGATAATTCGCGCACGCCGATGCAATGGGATGGAAGTGAGCATGCAGGCTTTACAACCGGTACACCTTGGATTCGTGTCGCATCGAACTATAAAGATATTAATGTGAAAAAGGCACTTGAGGATCCAACATCAATTTTTTATCATTACCAGCGCCTTATTCAATTGCGAAAAGAATATGACATTATTACAACAGGTGACTACCAACTACTATTAGAAGATCATCCGCATATTTTTGCGTATGTACGAAATGGAGAAAACGAGAAACTTCTTGTTGTGAACAACTTCTTTGATAAAGAAACGACATTTATTTTGCCGAACGATGTAGAGGTAAGCGGGTATACAAGTCGCATTTTACTTTCCAACTATGAAGACACGCCAGAACATTTTCAAACGATTGTATTGCGCCCATATGAATCGATTGTTTATCACTTGACAAAATAATGGTACAATACAATTCGGTGATGACCATGAGAGAAAATAAGTTTTTAGCTATTTACAATGATATTTTATTTCACATTCGCAAAGGAACGTTTCAACCTAACGATAAACTTCCTTCTGAAAATGAATTATCTCAACAATATGAAACATCGCGGGAAACCATTCGCAAGGCGTTAAACCTTTTATCTGAACACGGCTATATTCAAAAAATAAAAGGAAAAGGTTCTATAGTTCTCGATGTCGGAAAATACGACTTTCCTGTGTCTGGCTTAGTCAGCTTTAAAGAATTGGCACAAAAAATGAAAACGCCGGCGAAAACGATTGTTCATGAGTTAGAGGTCATCAAGCCGGATGAATATTTAAAAAAGCATTTGCACGTAACGAACAAAGATGAAATATGGAAAGTTGTTCGCTCTCGAGAAATTGAAGGAGAACGTATCATTTTAGACAAAGATTTTTTCCATAAAAAATTTGTCCCTGTTTTGACACGAGAGATTTGTGAAGATTCGATCTACGAGTATATTGAAAATAAGCTAAAATTGAAAATTAGCTTTGCAAAAAAAGAAATGTTTGTCGACAAAGTGAATGATGAAGATCGAAAATATTTAGACTTAAATGGGTATGATCATGTCGTTGTCGTAAAAAATTTCGTTTATTTAGAAGATGCAAGTTTATTCCAATTCACTGAATCAAGGCATCGGCTAGATAAATTTCGGTTTGTGGATTTTGCGAGAAGAAATCATTAAAACTGCACTTGCTTTACTGGCAAGTGCGTTTTTTTGCCTCCTTACATCTTATTAAACTATGTTCTAAATAATCAACCTCATCAGTAATAGTTTTTCACGTTTATGGCTATCCTTGTAACGTAAAGGTGGTGAATACGTTGGAAGGAACATGGGTTTCGTTATTACCATTTCTTATCGTGATTCCGCTTGCGATTTGGCTTCGTGAAATATTGCCGGGGCTTGTCATAGGATTGCTTGTCGGAGCATTTTGTTTAGAAGATCATTGGTTTCATGCGATGAAAAGAGCAGTGGATGCGTTATTACAGACGACGACGGATATCGGACATATGAAAGTGATCGCGTTTCTTTACTTATTCGGTGCGCTTATTGGTATGGTGCAAATTACTGGTGGAATAAAAGGATTTGTTCAATGGATTAGCGAAAAAATTCATTCTAAGCGACGCTTGTTATTATTTATATGGCTCACGATTCCGTTTACGTTTTTTACCCCGATGTTCCGCATTATGTTGATTGGTCCGGTCATGAAATCGATCATTGGGAAGTTTCATATTGACAAACGGAAAATGGCCTATATCATTGACGTCTCAACCGAGCCGATTATCGTATTGTTACCGGTCGCGACTGCATTTATCGGTTTTATGACGTCTGTTGTCGAAGGGGCGTTGCATCAAAACGGAGTCGAGGCGTCTGCTTATCAACTTTTCCTCGCGAGCTTACCGTATAATTTTTTTGCGATTATTACCCTTATTGTGGGCTTAGTGACAACGTTTAAGAACATTCGCATTGGAAGGGAAGAGCGTGAAAAAGAGGTTGGTGAAACGAACTATTTTCACCGATTAGGATTAAAAAAAGAACTTGCGTTAGTCGTTGGCGAACCGCTTCATCTATTTTTTCCACTTTTTCTCGTACTTGTGTTGACAATGTTTTTCTTTTGGTATGACGGAATGGAAAAAGGAGCCGACACGATTTTTTCTGCATTTTCTATAGCGGATGCGACATTGGTGATGTTGCTTTCACTTTTTGTAACCATCATTGTCACGACATTGTTTTATCTGTTGCGTCGTCAGCCGCTCCATGAGCTCATTTTTCACTTTTTTGATGGAGGCAATCAACTCATGGCGCCGATCGGCATGCTTCTTCTCGTTTGGGCTGTGTCGCTGACAGCTGAGGATTTAGGGTTTTCGCGCTATGTTTCTTCTACGTTTGGGACATTACTCCCAAAAGAAATTGTTCCAGCCACGATATTCGCTCTTGGTTCGTTGATTTCCTATTTCATCGGAACGTCTTGGGGAACATGGGGGCTCTTTATGCCGCTTGGCGTTACATTAGCCGTCGCGACAGGTGCTTCGCTGCCTATGACGATTGGAGCGGTGTTTGCCAGCGGCACATTCGGAGCATTTGCCTCTCCATTAGGAGATACGACAATTACAACCGCTTCGATTATGGACTTAGACTTAATGGAATATGCAAAGTATAAACTAAAAATTTCATTGTTGTGTGGCGGTCTTTCTTTAGTTAGTTACGTGATGGTCCCATTATTTTTGCCGTAAATAAAGCCGATGGATTGCTCCATCGGTTATTTTATTATTTAAACAAACTATGTTCTAAATAATCAACCATAAATTTTTAAAATATTATTGAAATTAAGATCCACTCTCGCTATCATAAAAGAAACCCATTACATACTGACTAGTCATTAAAAGGAGAGGTGGTCGTATGACAACTCATGTTACAAACATAACGGTTCGTTTCAGTGAGACAGATGCCCTTGGACATGTGAACAACACAAATTATTTCGTTTATCTAGAAGAAGCACGTATTCGTCTGTTTGAGCAATTAGGCTGCGGAACAGACATTACGACATGGCGATTTATTCTTGCTTCCGCTAAATGCGATTTCGTCAATCAAGCGTATTTCGGTCAAACATTGAAAATCGAAACAAGCGTTTCAAAAATCGGTAATAAAAGTTTTCAACTCGTTCATCGCATTTTGGATACCAAGACAGGCAAACTGATCGCCCTTGGCGAAGCAGCTATCGTCTATTTTAATTTCGAGACACAACAAAGCGAACGCCTTCCTGACGATTTACGAGAGCGGCTGCAATGTTATGTTCTTTCTGATTCAGAGCAAGTGAAATAGCGCAGAAAAAATGGTTAACTGTCGCAAATAGTAACCGCAACTTACAAGTCGAACTGCCTTTTTTCAATACATAATTGTTAGAGAGTAAAGTCTGGCAAGCAATAAACTGGCGATACAAGTAGAAATTTTCCTTTCTATATGTTTGTCGTTTCCCAACCTGCGCAATAGGAGAAATTCTTCTTTTTTTCATTGTATAACGCGCTGTATCAATCGCCTGCATAGCTGTCCTTTATTTACGACAGCTTTTTTATTGACCATTTTTCCGCTCCTCACATACTGTATGAGTAAAAAGTGCAGAAAGGAGGGGGATTGATGGAAATTAAAGCGACGATTGGAAGTACAACGTTTACATGCCGCGGAGAGTTAGAAACGTACTTTCGTCCATTTCGTGATGCGACGATTGGAACAGATTATCCGTTTACATCCCCGTTTGGGCAACAGCAAATGATTTATGCCGATTGGACTGCTAGCGGTCGCCTTTACGAGCCGATTGAACGAAAAATCATGGAAGAATTAGGCCCATATGTCGCCAATACGCATACGGAATCGAACATTGCCAGCACCAAAATTACGTTAGCGTACAAACAAGCGAAAGAAATCATTAAACGCCATGTGAATGCAGGGCAAAATGATGTATTGATTATGGAAGGTTCAGGAATGACGGGAGCGATTAATAAGCTTCAACGCATACTAGGTATACGTGTGCCGGAACAACTCAAGTCATATATACAACTCCCTAAAGAAAAAAGACCGATCATCTTTATTACTCATATGGAACATCATTCCAATATGTTATCATGGATGGAAACGATTGGAGAGGTTGTAACTATTCAGCCGACCTCCAATGGTGATGTAGATATCGAGCATTTAAAAGAATTATTACGGCAATATGCCCATCGTCCATTGAAAATCGGAGCATTTACCGCTTGTTCCAATGTCACAGGTATTCAAACTCCTTATCATACGCTGGCCAAAGTCATGCATGAACATGGTGGGATTTGCTTTGTCGATTTTGCCGCTTCAGCTCCATACGTTTCCATCAATATGCACCCAGATAACCCGCTTGAACAATTAGATGGCATTTATTTTTCGCCTCATAAATTTTTAGGAGGACCGGGCAGTGCCGGTGTACTCATTTTTGACGCTCGCTTGTATAAAAATCGCATTCCCGATCATCCGGGGGGTGGAACCGTACTATGGACAAATCCGTGGGGAGAATATAAATATATCACCAATATTGAAGCGCGTGAAGATGGGGGAACACCGCCATTTTTACAAACGATTAAGGCAGCGTTAGCCATCAAGTTGAAAGAAAAAATGGGCGTTGATGCTATGTTACAGCGGGAAAAAGAATTAACGACATTGCTTTTATCTCATCTAAAGCAAATTCCCGGCGTTCGTATTTTAGAAGGAAAGAGGGAAGATCGACTTGGCATTGTTTCGTTCATTATCGAAGGAATGCATTATAACTTAGTTGTTAAACTATTAAACGATCGCTTTGGCATTCAAGTGCGCGGAGGATGCTCATGTGCAGGTCCGTATGGTCATTATTTGTTAAATATTGATCAGGAAACATCGCATGAAATTATGAAACAAGTCGAGGCAGGAAATTTGTTGTACAAACCTGGATGGGTGCGAATCTCTCTTCATCCAATTATGACAAACGAAGACATATACAACATCATTCGTGCGATTCGCTTCATTACACGGCACCAAGACGAGTGGCAACACGAATATATGTATGACCAAGCGAAAAATGAGTTTTATCATCATCAAGATGACAAAGATGTTCGCCAATTGTTTGCGATTTAGATTGCATATCATTTCCCTTCTTCTTTTATAACGGGTAAAATGAAGAACAAATGAAAAAAGAAAAGGGGAGAGTTATGAACGATTTATATCATTTGTTTCTTCGTACCGAACGGGAAAAACGGCTACATGAACAAGCGGCGCAACTGGCAGAACAGTTTCGGAAGCGTGCTCATCTATATGACGAACAAGCAACATTTCCATTTGAAAATTTTGATGAATTGAAAAAAGCACGCTTTCTTTCTTTAACCATCCCGAAACAGTACGGAGGAGAAGAAATTTCTCTCTATGAATTTTTATTAGTGCAAGAAACGATTGCCCAAGGAGACGCTGCCACCGCTTTGTCACTTGGTTGGCATTTAGGAATTGTGATGAGCATTGCCGAAGAGAAAAAGTGGGATCCATCCGTGTTTGAGCGTGTATGTAAAGAAATTGTCGAAGAGCAGCGGTTACTGAACAGCGCCCATTCCGAGAAAGCAACAGGAAGTCCTGCGCGCGGAGGAAAGCCAGAAACAATAGCGGAAAAACAAAACGGCCGCTGGGTGATTCACGGTCGGAAAACGTATACATCAATGGCTCCTGCGCTTGATTATTTTATTGTGTCAGCTACCATTAAAGAAACAGGAGAAGTCGCAAATTTCCTCATTCCCAAATCCGCTGATGGTTTCAAAATTGAAGAAACGTGGGATACGCTTGGGATGAGAGGAACGAGAAGCGATGACTTAATACTCGAACATGTAGAAGTGGAAGAAGAGGCGCTTGTAGAAAGGTTATCACCACAGAAAAAAGGATATCCACAAGGTTGGCTGCTGCATATTCCTGCTTGTTATTTAGGTATTGCGATTGCCGCTCGCAATGAAGCAATTGCGTTTGCGAAAACGTATCAGCCAAACAGCTTACCGCATCCGATTGAAAACGTACCAGAAGTGCGAAGAAAAATTGCTGAAATCGACATTGACTTAATGGCTGCGCGCCATTTTATGTATTCCATCGCCGACAAATGGGACCGTTATCGTGACAAACGTATGGAGATGAAACAAGAACTCGCTGCCGTTAAATATGTTGCCACCAATACAGCCGTGAAGGTAGTGGACATAGCAATGCGTGTAGTCGGGGGACAAAGTTTATTTTCTTCACATCCGCTTCAACGCTATTATCGTGATGTGCGTGCTGGATTACATAATCCTCCGGCTGATGACATTACTCTTTCGCTCGTTGCGAATCATGCTTTTCATCAACAAAAGAGCAGTCATTGACTCGACTGCTCTTTTTCGTGGATGATTATCCAAGCTGTTTCCGCATAAATTGCGGCAATTGGAAGCATTGTTTTAACACCGCTTCATTGATATATTTCGTATCAGATGGTAAAGATGGGGTTTCAGAAAGTGAAAGAGGGATTTTCGACCCGATTGTAAAGCTCCATAGCCCACCAGGATACGTTGGTACCGTGGCTGTATAAATCGTCGCATATGGGAATAATTGACGAATGTTTGTGTATGTTTGTTTTAGCACGTCCATATGGAAAATCGGAGATTGACTTTGACAAACCATGAGCCCATCTTCTTTTAACGCGCGATGAACACTCGCATAAAAGTCATACGAAAACAGTTCTTTTGCCGGTCCGACCGGATCAGAAGAATCGATAATAATAACATCATACGTATTTGCGCGATTTTTCACAAACGCAACTCCATCTGTATATACATAGTGAACACGTGGGTCAGAGAGATTTCCTGAAACGTCTGGGAGATAGTTTTTGCAAGATTGGACAACCATCTCATCAATTTCAACAAGGTGAATTTCCTCGACTTGTTGATATTTCGTCACTTCCCGCGCTGCGCCACAATCGCCGCCACCAATAATTAATACTTTTTTTGGTGATGGATGAAATTGAAGCGGAACGTGGGAAATCATTTCGTTATAAATATGACCATCAATGGATGTCGTTTGTACAACCCCATCAAGAACGAGCATTCTTCCAAAATCATATGAGTCCAAAATCATCACATGTTGAAACAGAGATTGCTCCGAAAAGATGATGTCTTTAATTCGATAACTAATTTTTAAATTTTCACGATCATCTTCTGTTAACCAAAGTTCACCGTTCTCCGTTTTGATATAAGGTGGTAATGTCTTTGGTACGACTTTCATTTTGACCTCCTTTTAATAGCTCTAGTTTTTTACACCTTTCTAATATTAATATATTTTTCGAAATGTGACAAACAAAGCCTATCATAAAAAGGTGTTGTGTTTATCCATCGACAAATTAGACGATTTTTCATTAGTATGCATAAAAGAGAAAGAAATATAAAAAGAGGTTAAACTCCAAAATATAGAAATCAACTTCAAACGTTCTATAAACAACAGATAAGCGCAAACTCTTTGTTGCATCAAGGGTTTGGCGCTTTGTTTTTTGAAATATTATAAAAACATATGTTCTGTATGATGATAAAAAGAAAAAGCCCTAATTGTTAAGGCTAATTGGTGACTAGAATAAATGAAGATCAATATCGTGTATCTTATTTTAGTTGTATAAGTCGTTGGATTGAAGGGATTGGCTGCAATTGAGCTGCTGGAGGATTATTTGGAGCATTGAGAAAAGGTTGTATTGTGGAGAGAAGTTGCGATCTTTGATTTCGCCGATTAAGGAAACTAAGTGGTTTCCAAATAAAAACCTTGAGGTGCGTCGTTAGCGACACCTCAAGGTGATGTTAGTCAAATAAAGGACAATAGTTATCGAACCGCATCAAATGCATTGATTTGCCATTTATTTTTTACTTTAACGAAAGTAATTTTTCTTTTTTCATATTCCACCGGATCTCCGTATGGAACAGAAAATTCGTATAAGCGAATGTCCTTTCTTTGATAAATGAGCTTTGCTTTTGCTTTATTCCACTCAAGTAAACTTCCGCCGTCTGCGTTAGGTTGTGCAAGTTTACCATGATACTCAATAAATCTATACTTTTTCATTCCTTTGTTGATGGCATTTAAGGTAAAAACTTCATTTAAGTATTTAACAAGTTTCTCTTTTGTATCAAGCTCACTACAGAAGTATCGATACTCAGTTCCTTTATAAATGAATGTTTTTGACGAGCATTTTGAATCTTTTGCTTTTTGAATGTGACCATTCATTGTGTCCCAATAATGTTGGCGAGCACTTAAGGCAAGTTTTATTGCTTGACTGCTTGTTAGATTGCTTGTTGTTTGAGCAGAAGCACCAATACTAAAAGTCAACAAAACTACAGCAGCCATTACCAGTGAAAAAATTTTTTTCATTGATTTTACCTCCCAAATTTTATTCATAAAAAAAGACGAAAAATTTTTATAAAAGTTACAAATATTTACTAAAATTTTTGTTGCTAAAAAAATGTTGAAACGCTTGGTAAACAAAATAGCTGTTTACCATAATGGAGGTAACTATCCTTATATCTACTAGAGGACTTACGAAAATTACAAAGAATATCATACCTCGTATAAATTTTGTATTTGTCAAGGTGTAATTGAAATATAAAAAAGTTGTCAGATGAGGAGTTAAAGACAAGAGCAAAGCATGCTAGTAAGAAGGCAGTTAAACGTCCAACGAGTACGACTTCATATAAGCGAGATCCTCTTATGTCAGCTTTACATATTTCCGCGTTTATAATATACAAAATTCAACAATATGCATTTGATAATAAGGTGGGACAACACAAGTTCTACGACTTCACAAAGGAGAGATGTAAAATGTGTAGTTCAAATGTAGTTCGACGTTGCTGTCCTTCAGCTCAAATTCTTCAAGAGAAAATTTGTGGTAACTTTAACGGACCATTAGTTGGGGAGTCTTCTGTTCTATGGAGAGCTCCTTTAACTAGTAGTGACTATATTCAAGGGACTTTTGAAGTTTTCGTTTCTACCGGGGCTGTAACAGCTGCTGTCATATCTAGCATACCTACCGAAAATGTAACTTTTCCTGTTGTATCTGCAGGCAATACACTTTCCAGATCAGTTAACTTTCCTATTGACTTCAGACTTACAGACATAGAAGAAGGTGACAGTGGAACATTTTGTATTACTTTATACAAGCGTATACTAGCGTAATTTGTACATTAAGCGTTGCTTGGGTAAGAAAAGTCACGGAGAGGTGGCTTTCTTGTTACATAATCATAATTATAGGAATTCAATGTATCTAGGCAAAAAAAATGCTGCCATTAAGGCGGCAACTCGATACTAAAGTATCGAACAAAAACTAGACCGAATCGCAAATGAACTTGAAAAAGAAACGATTTCGAGAAAAGCAAGGGGGATAGAGGTGAACATTTACATACATAGAGATTTATCCAAAGCGAATTGGTAAGAGATGAAAGATGTATACGAATCAGTCGGATGGACGAAACATTCCGAGGAAATCATCCAACAGGTATTTGAAGCAAGCAACGTGATTGCGCTTGCGGTCTATAACGGGTGCATCGTTGGGTTTGGCCGTGCGCTTTCCGATGGGGTATTTAATGCAGCGATTTACGATGTGGTCATTCATCGAGATTTCCAAGGTCATGGCATCGGAAAAGCGATTATCGAAGATTTGCTTACTCAGCTTAAGCACATTTCTTGCGTACATTTAATCGCCACCACAGGAAAAGAGGAGTTTTATCAAAAAGCAGGGTTGAAAAAATTGAAAACCGCTATGGCGCGATATCGAAATGTTGATTTAGCGCGGGAATATTTGGACGGCTAAAAAATGAACGGAAACATGAATATAAGGCATGTAACTGTAAATGATGCGGAAGAGCTGGCGCATCTCATTTTGCGAGTAGAAAAAGAAGCAAAGTTTATGCTGTTTGAGGCGGGAGAACGAACGCTCACTCCAGAGTAGCAGCGAAGCCAAATCGAAGCAATGCAAAAGGAGAACAACTCCACGATACTGGTGGCAAAGGCGGACGGGAAGCTAGTTGGGTATTTAGTCGCAAGGGGTGGGCCGCCAGACGAAACAAACATACGGTGTATGTCGTGATTGGCGTGCTAGCCCAATATAGAGAAAAAGGCGTCGGTACGATGTTGTTGACCGAGCTGGAGCGTTGGGCAAGAAATCGTCATATTCACCGATTGGAACTGACCGTCGTGGCAGACAATCAGAGAGCCTTATCGTTATATCGAAAAATGGGGTTCGAACAAGAAGGAGTCAAACGGCATTCACTTCTTATTCATGGTCAGTACGTCGATGAATATTATATGGTGAAACTATTATAGTGACCGGAGGAAACAAGATGGAATGCGTTCATTTTTTAGAGCAAAACCACTTTTATGAACAAGCGGAAAAGACATTTTTGGAACAGAAGGAAAAAATTTTGCTCCTGCTGCCGGAAGCGGATGTGCAGCATGTCGGAAGCACGGCGATTCCCAATAGCCTCACCAAAGGGGACCTTGATATTCAAGTGCGGGTTCCTGCGGAAATGTTTACCGTTGCTGTTGAGAAGCTATCGACCTTATATGCGATCAACGAAGGAAGCGTGCAAACGGATTATTTCCGCGCGTTTCAAGATGATACGGCCGACCCGCCATTAGGTGTCCAACTAACTGTCATAGATTCCGAGCTCGACGTTTTTTGGAAGTTTCGCGAGGTGCTGCTTGCGAATGATGTGTACAGAGCGGAATATGATGAATTGAAAAAGGCATACGAAGGAAAAAGCATGGAAGCGTATCGGCAGGCAAAGCAGCGATTTTTCGCGTGCTTGATGGAAACGCCCGAGTTTCAGCGGTTGTAAGGAGATGTTATCATGAAAACGTGGCAAGTGATAAAAAGCGAATATATTTATCAAACGCCATTTGGGAATTTGCGAAGTGATAAAGTGGCCCTTCCTAACGGTCACATCATTGAAAATTATTATGTCAATGAGTTTCCTGATTGTGTAAATATGGTCGCTATCATCAAAAATAATGAAATCATATTGGTGAAGCAGTATAGACACGGGGGGAAGGACGTTTTCATTGAGGTTCCTGCAGGGAAAGTGGATGAACAGGAATTTGGAATCAGCTGTGATGAGGGAATTGCTTGAAGAAACAGGGGATACATCGGATAGCTGTTCCTTTGAAACTGGGAAGCTTTTATGGCGTGAAAAATATTTCACATTCGAGAAATTTCACGATATAGCGGTCTATTCCATTTTGAAAAGCAAGTATGTATAAATGGTAAAACGGATACAGCGATTAATAACAATAATAAGGGATATGGATACATGTGAACCTTTACGTACAATCGATGAACGAAGAAATCGCCCGCCAAATCGCGGTGGCGGTACAATGATCAATATCGCTTCTATAACATGGACGAAAATTATATAGAAAACATGATTACAAATGAATACTACGCAGTATTTGACGAGCGTGAAGGAATTGTCGGTTATTTTTGTTTAGGAGAGGAAGCGCGGGTTCCTTCCGGATATCGCCAAGGAGTTTATGTCGGGTCAGCTTCTGTAATGGATATTGGCATCGGGATGCGTCCGGATTTAACTGGAAAGGGGCTTGGAGGTCAATTTTTTTATTGTCTTGAATTCGTAAAGAGCAGGGCAGCCGCATATTGTAACATTTCGTCTAACAGTTGCGATCTTCAATCAAAGAGCAATCAAAGTCTATAACGACATTGGATTTGTGAGAAAGCAATCGTTTTTCAGCGACAATGGAGTCGAATTTATTACGATGATAAAAGCGGTGTAAGAGGATAGCATAAGTTGGACGAGAGGAGGGAACTGTCGATGGAAGAAATGAAGCTAATTGTTCGAATCGCTTTGCATCGGATGTATGATCATTATCTTCCTAAATTGCTTCATTCCATTCAAGCCTTAAATACAGAACAGCTGTGGAAGCATCATGGGTGGGGAATCAACTCAATCGGGGGCATCGTATTGCATATTTGTGAGCATGTACAGCGGAATACAATCCGTTACTTGCATCCCAACAAAAAGTTTGATACAGGGATCGAAGAATATTTTCCGCAATGGAATGTTGCGCCAGACATGCTTTGTACCATGGTCCAAGAGGTTTTTGATAACTGGAAGCGTGAGTTGATTAACATTATTAATAAAAACGAATGTAATACCGTTGATATACATAGCTTTTTACATTTAGTTGAACATACGAGCTATCATTTAGGACAAATAGTGGATAGGGTGAAGAAAGCGACAGGCATTTCATTTCAGTTTTGTCAAAATGGGTTAAACGAATCCATGTTGCGTCCGATCATAAAGCGCGAAACAAATGAATAGACTAACATTGCTTATCGTAACATTTTCACTCTTTATTATTAAAAACACGAATATATATTCGTGTTTTTGAGATTTATGGTATAATAAACATGCACAGCTACATGCAGGGTGGGCAGTGGCTACTCCCTTAAAGAAGGGAGGTGCCGCTGATGATGACCGTTGCCGATGCGCTGACATTAATGATTGCCTTTGCATCGCTGATCGTAACCGTCATCGCTGTATCCAAAGACAAAAAGTAACCCACCCTGCTCGGCCTAAGTGAGGGTAGGTTACTATCCGCTTTCCGGGCCACTGCACTTCTTGCAGTAAGCTGTGTATCGATGGGACATTGGTTGTCGCCAATGTCCTGTTTTTATTTTATGCTGTTCAACTTTATTATACGCATACTGTGTGTGTCATGACAAGATAATTATCCGTTTTCTGTACGAAAGAAGAGGAGAAATGGTTAAGAAGCAGGAAGGAATTTTAGATTATCCGCAAAATAGAATTAGTATGAAAAGACTGTGAAAAGGTGGGATGAACATAGGGAATAGTTACTTTTTTACCGGCTACCCTGGTTTCACGAGTTTATTAGTCAAAGAACTCATAAACAAATGATAGCCGGAAAAGATCTATTTGCTTGTGTTCCCTAGTATTAAAGAAAAAGCAGAACGAGAAATGGAGAAAATTGATTCTGCCACCGGCTATGTGCGTGAAAAATGGCACATTATCGAAGGGGATATTACGAAAGCGAATCTTTCGCTTTCTGCAAAATTTGGTAGATGAATAGGATTTTTTTATGATATATATTGTTAAAAAATTCGGAATTATTGTATTATTATTTTAGCAGCTAGCAAATAAGACAACGATGTTACCAAAATGACTCACTTTTTATTCTGTGAAAATCGAGAAGGAGGAATCGTAATGGGGGAAGCTGGGAAAGGAGAGGTCATGGAAACGCCAATTGATCACTTGTTGGTTGAAAAGCTTTCAGATCCGCAAACGATTGAGCAACTGATCCGCCTGCTCGATAAGCTGGAGAATGTAACGTTTCTGCTAGATATGCTGGAAAATTTTCTTCGGCGCGGACCAGAATTTGCTGATTCGATTAACGAGCTTGTTATTCTTTTGCGACAAAGCTTATCTAGACCAGAATATGTTACGCGTTTTGAGCATGCCTTAACCGCATTGTATCGAATGCAAGAATTCCTCGATTCTCCGCAAGTTCAAGAGCTGTTCAAATCCGATGTTTTGGACGTGCGCTCGGCGCAAATAATTGGAAAGGTGTTTCGTTCGTTGCACGAGGCCTCTAAAGAGGCGGCGGAAACGGGAACGAAACGTGTGGGAATCATTGGACTGATGCGGGCGTTAAGTGATCCCGAAGTGCAGCCGGCGCTTAATTTTGTCCTTAATTTTGCGCGATACTTATCGAAGGAGATCAACCATGCATGAGTTATCTATTGCCCACAGCTTAGTTGAATTAGCGATGGAAGCGGCGGAAAATTCGGGAATAAAGCAAGTTAAAGCGCTGTATTTAAAGCTCGGCGCTTTGTCGGGAGTCGTAAAAGAAGCTTTAGAATTTTCCTTCGATGTGGTCGTTCAAGGAACTTCTTTGGAAGGAGCAAAACTGATCATTGAAAATGTTCCCGTAACAGTTTTCTGTCCTGACTGCCAAGAAGCGCGGATTTTGCCCGAACCGTTTCCCATGCGTTGTCCTGTGTGCAGGACGAAAACAGGCCAGGTGCTCGCGGGACGAGAGATGGAATTGTACGCTTTGGAAGGTGGGGAAGAAAATGCAAGAGCTGACGTTGAATCCTCGAATTGTTGAAATTCGCCAGAACGTTTTGAAGAAAAATGACCTTCTTGCTAGGGAATTACGGAAGCGTTTTCGAAAAGCGGGCGTTTATGTCGTCAATCTCGTTTCCAGCCCCGGAGCGGGAAAAACGACGCTGCTTACAGAAGTGCTTACCCGCCTTGGCAAACGGTATCAAGTAGCCGCTTTAGTTGGTGATTTGGCCACGGAAAACGACGCGGATCGCTTGCGGCAAAGCGGGGCAAAAGTACGCCAAATTACAACTGGAACCGTTTGCCATCTGGAAGCGGAAATGATTGAGCGAACGTTGCAAGATTGGGATTTGGAAAAAATCGATTTTCTTTTTATTGAAAATGTTGGGAATCTCGTCTGTCCCGCAAGTTATGACTTGGGAGAAAACCAGCGTGCCGTTCTCTTTTCCGTGACAGAGGGCGAGGACAAACCTGTAAAATATCCAACCATCGTCAACAGCGCTGATGCAGCGATCATCACAAAAATTGATTTAGCGGAAGCGGTAGGTTTTCAACGAAACCGTTTTTATGAAGCATTGAATGAGGTGCGGCCAGGCATTCGTATTCATGAAGTTTCTGCTCGCACGGGAGAAGGAATCGACGAATGGCTTTCGCGTTTAGAGGCGGGCAGATCAGCATTTGTTCATATGTCCGGCTCCCTATAAACGCTCAAAACTTAGCTGTTTTACAAAAGTATATAGCCACGAAAGCCCGTGACTTGAGTCATCGGGATGAAGTAGAAAACGGTTTTGAACCGAGCCAACAGGGTGCTAAACACCAGTGAGGTGTTTGTCCATGATACTTAACGAAACAAGAGAGAGTGCCTGTACGCAGATGTAGGAAAAACTCTTTAGTACGTCAGAACCTTCCGACTTTAGTCGTGCAGAGGTTCAGAAATTGAAAAAATATAGTTTAAAACTCATATTTTTATGGAGGTGGAGAAAGTGGTAAATCTCCTTTGGATGCACGGCGGTGCGTGCAATGGAAACACTCAATCGTTTTTAAATGCGGAAGAGCCGACGGTCATTGACTTAGTTACCGATTTCGGCATTAACATTTTGTATCATCATTCTTTGTCGATGGAGTTTGGCGAGCAAGTCCGCCGCCTTTATGAGCAAATTCTCAATGACGAAATCCCGCTGGATATCTTGGTGGTAGAAGGGACAATTATTCAAGGGCCAAACGGAACCGGGCATTATGATATGCTCATGGATCGTCCGAAAAAAGACTGGATTTGGGATTTTGCACATAAAGCGCAATACGTTGTCGCAATCGGTGACTGCGCGTGCTGGGGAGGAATTCCGGCGACAAAACCGAATCCGTCTGAGTCGATTGGTCTTCAATACATGAAAGAAGAACGAGGGGGATTTCTCGGAACACAGTTCCGTTCGAAAGCAGGATTGCCGGTCATTAATATTCCTGGTTGTCCGGCTCATCCTGACTGGGTGACACAGATTCTTGTTGCTATTGCTACTGGCCGTGTGGAAGACGTTGTTTTAGACGATCTTCAACGTCCGCAAACGTTCTTTAAAACGTTCACCCAAACTGGATGTACGCGTGTGCAGTATTTCGAGTGGAAAGAACCGGTCGAAGAGTTCGGCCAAGGTACGCGAAAAGGATGTCTCTTTTATGAGCAAGGCTGTCGAGGTCCAATGACTCATTCGCCATGCAACCGCATTCTATGGAACCGTCAATCTTCCAAAACTCGGGCAGGAATGCCTTGCATTGGCTGTACGGAGCCTCAATTCCCGTTCTTTGACCTAGCACCGGGAACGGTGTTTAAGACGCAAAAAATTCTCGGTTCGATTCCAAAAGAAGTGCCACAAGGCAGCGATCCGCTCAGCTACTCTGTGAATGCAGCATTGGCACGGGCAGTGGCGCCGAAGTGGGCGAAAGAAGATATGTTTGTGCCGTGATAAAAAACGAAAGCTCGCGACTTGAGTCATCAGGGTGAAGTGGGAACCGATTTTGAACCGGGCCGACAGGACGCGAAGTATCAACGAGGTGTTTGTCCATGAGATACTTAACGGAACAAGGGTGATCGTCTACACGAAGGTGTAGAAACAACTCTTTTGTACGCTAGACATCGTGCAGAGGTTCAGATGTCTTTTAAGGGAAACCATTTTAGAAGTGGGGTGCTTAAAGAGCATGAAAAAACAAGAAACGATTGTAAAAACAAACAAAATGGAAATTAAAGTACATTCTCTAGGGCGTGTTGAAGGCGATTTGGATGTAAAAGTAGCCATTGAAGATGGAGTGGTTGTTGACGCTTGGACGGAAGCGACGATGTTCCGCGGTTTCGAGATGATTTTAAAAGGAAAAGATCCGCAGGCCGGTTTGATTGTTACCCCTCGGATTTGCGGCATTTGCGGTGGAAGCCATCTCACTAAAGCAGTTTATGCGCTCGATACGGCTTGGGGCACGGAAGTACCGCCGAATGCAACGCTTATCCGCAATATTGCTCAAGCGGCGGAAACGATTCAAAGCATTCCTCGTTGGTTTTATGCTTTGTTTGCGATTGGTTTAACGCATCGAAATTACGCTTCTTCTAAGTTGTACGATGAAGTGGTTCGTCGTTGGGCTCCTTTTGAGGGAGAACATTATGAGATTGGCGTCACTGTTTCGGCTAAACCAGTGGAAATTTACGCGATCTTTGGCGGTCAATGGCCGCATTCCAGCTTCATGGTTCCTGGAGGCGTTGTTAGCGCGCCGACATTGTCCGATGTTACTCGCTCTATCTCGATTTTGGAATATTATCGCGAAAATTGGCTGGAGAAAATTTTGCTTGGCTCGTCCGTTGAACGCTGGTTGGAAAACGAGACTTGGGCCGATGTTCTTGCATGGCTGGATGAAAAACCAGAACACCGCGATTCCGATCTTGGCTTGTTCATTCGCTATAGTATGGAAATCGGCTTGGACAAATATGGAGCGGGTCCGGGACGCTATTTAGCCGTTGGAAACTTTTTTAATCCACAGCAATATCGCTACCCGACGATTGAAGGGCGCAATGCTGCGTTGATTGCCCGTTCTGGAATATTTGATGGAGAAAAGTTCCATGATTTTGACCAAGCACGGATACGGGAAGACCACACCTATTCTTTCTATCGTGGCAGCGGTTCTTACCATCCGTTTGAGGGAGTAACCGATCCTGTAGATCCGATCGAAGGACAAAAAGAAGGAAAATATACGTTTGCTAAAGCACCACGTTATGATATTCCGGGCATCGGAGAAACTCCGCTGGAGGTAGGGCCGTTGGCTCGCCAAGTAATCGCTGGCCGCCCTGGTGCGCAAGAGTGGCAGGATTATGATCCTCTCTTTTTGAATATTATTAAAGAAATCGGACCAAGTGCGATGGTGCGTGTATTGGCACGTCTGCATGAAGCCGCGAAATATTATTTGCGCATGAAGGAATGGTTGAAGCAAATCGATTTAAACGAGAAATTTTATATCAAGCCGAAAGAATTGCCTGAAGGGCGCGGATTCGGAGCTACGGAAGCGGCTCGCGGCGCTTTGGCTGACTGGATTCAAATTAAAGATGGAAAAATTGAAAATTATCAAGTCGTCACTCCGACAGCATGGAACATTGGACCGCGAGATCGTCACGGTCAGCGCGGACCTATCGAAACAGCGATGATCGGCGTACCTATTAAAAATCCTGAAGATCCGGTCGAATTGGCTCATATTGCCCAAAGCTATGATTCGTGCCTTGTTTGCACCGTTCATGCTTATGACGCTAAGTCGCGTAAAGAGTTAGCCAAATATGAAGTGATTAAAATGTGTTGATATCTCGAATATGTGACGTTTAAGATGAAGCGTTTTTCTGCCGTGCCAGCATATTAGCGGACGTTTCACATGCAACTGTAATCTAATAGTCTAGTAAAACAGCGAAAGAGAGAACGATAATGGGAATGGTGGCTCCTTGAGGTGGCACGCTTGCAGAAGGAGGAATTCGTATGACCGTTATTATTGGATGTGGCAATTTGCTCCGAAGTGATGATGGAGCGGGACCTATGCTGATCCGCAAATTGTGGGAACAAGGGGTTCCCCCGGGAGTCCGTTTGGCTGATGGTGGAACTGCTGGCATGGATGTAGCTTTTCAAATCGGGGATGCAGATCAACTGATTCTTGTAGATGCCTGTAAGTCAGGAGCTGAACCGGGCACGATTTTTGAAATTCCGGGTGAAGAGGTGGAAACTCCTCCCTTAAAAGATCTCAACCTTCACGATTTTCGCTGGGATCATGCGATTGCCTTAGGTCGGTGGCTTCTAAAAAGCCGCTTTCCGAAGAAAGTGACCGTTTTCCTGATCGAAGCCGAAAACTTATCGTACGGATTTGGATTGTCTCCAACCGTGGAAGCAGCTTTAGATCGTTTGGCGGAGGAATTGCTTCAACGCTTAGGAGGGAAAAAAAGTGAAGTTTGAACTGACCTCAACGGGTTATCTACATATTCCTGCCGAAGAAGCGGTGCGGTTCCCTACAGGAACCGCTATCGCTTTAGTACGTGGCGAAGAACTGTGGGTGATGCCGGTCAGTCATTTGGGAGCGGGCGGATTACTGTTAAAACTACGCAATTCTCGTGGAGATCGAAGCATGTTTGTCCAAGAAATTTTGCCTGAAGGTGTGCCGCCAGGAATTCGTGATGCTGTATGGGATGATCAATATGGAGCGCTTCGCATACCACTTTTTTGTTCCGGTACGATGACGGAGAAGTAATCATTACAAAAGTATATAGCCACTTCATCCCGTGACTTGAGTCATCGGGATGAAGTGGAAAACGGTTTTGAACCGGGCCAACAGGGTGTTAAACATCAGTGAGGTGTTTGTCCATGATACTTAACGGAACAAGAATGATTGCCTGCACGCAGGTGTAGGAAAAACTCTTTAGTACGTCAGAACATGCCGACTTTAGTCGAGCAGAGGTTCAGTTTTCGTTTCCACATTTAGTTGTATAAAAGGGGGATTAACAGTGCTGCAGCCACAGCCAATCGGTGTTTTTCCTGGAGCGGCAGGTTTTTTTCTTTTACCACCTGTTCCAGAAGCAGATCAATTCATATCCCTTCTTCTCCGCGGACATTTTCCGGATAGTTGGCCGGAGAGCTGGTGCTTTTTTGCTGCGGCGATTGAGGGAAAAAGCGAAGACGAGGTTTTAACATTATTGCCGGAAGGGCCGGAAGCTACTTACAACCGTTTTATTTTGGATCCACAAGCACATACGTATACTTTGGCCAAAGAAGTGCTCTCAGGGGATCTCTCCTTTCTTTTGGATGCAGTGGCGTGGCGCCTTAAATTGTGTGAAACTCCTCCGCCGCTTGGTGATACTACAGGAGAAATACGGGCGTTTTTATTGGCAACTCAAGCGTACGATGTGTTTCAACGAAAAGATTGGCCAACGGGGCTTTCGCTTCTTTTCGAAGCCGCCACTATAGTAGAGGACGTGTCTCCTGTTTTTTCCGCTCGGCTTTATGCTGAATGGGCGGCGACAAAACAAATGCTTGGTGATCACGGAAAGGAAACGGTAGAAGGATACCGCAAAGCCCTTGCTCTTTTAGAAACGTCTTCCTTTCAGGAAGCTAGGGCTGAACTGTGGTTTCAATTAGGCTCAGTGTATCAAACTGGCGCCGAAGGACGGAAAGGTTCTCTTCTAGAAGCAGTCAAATGTTATCATGAAGCACTGAAAGTATATCGAAAAGACACTTATCCAGAAGAGTATGCTACTACTCATATGAATCTTGCATTAGCGTATTTGGCCATGCCGTCTTTAGACCGCAGCGCTTATTTGCGCACTGCGACAGCGATTCAGTCATTGAGAGAGGCTTTGCGCATTTTTAAAAAAGATACACACCCGGAACTTTGGGCAAGTGCCACGGTCAATCTAGCCAATGCGCTACAACATGTGAAAACATCTCATCTCGAAGAAAATCTTTGGGAAGCGGTAGCTCTTTATGAAGATGTGCTTGAAGTGCGCCGTCCTAAAGAAGATCCGCTAGGATATGCCCGCGTCTTAGCTAATCAAGGGAATGCGTTGGCACATCTAGGCGCGTTTTCTCGAGCAGTGCCTCGATTGGAAGAGGCCAGTCGATTGTTTCGTACATATGGAGAACATGAGGCAGCGAATGCCATCGAAGACATATTAGCGGAAATTGCCCTTAAGCGGAAGCAAGCAGCATCCAATGAAAAAATGGAACAGTAAAATGTGAGAAAGAGAGGAAAGATAGCATGAATCCCCACGAACAACAATACTTTAATCTTTTGTTGGCTATGGCGGTTGACCGTTTTAGTGAACGCATCATCCAGCGCAATGAAGGGGCGCAAAAAGCGTTGGAACGGCTTCGCGCAAATCCTCAAGGAGAGGGAATATGGCTGAATGAATTTGTGGACGCTTTCTTTCGCGATGCTCTCCTTGATAATCCGGCGGGTTCTTGCTTGATTTTGCAGGCTTTAGCCAATCAGCGAGTCAATGATCTTTCTAACATTGTTGAACGTGTTACGGTTGGAGAAATGTTGCAGGAGATGGCCAAACAAACATTTGCAGCTCTATTGCATCGGAAAACCGAAGAAGCACTTGAGCAAACATTGGCTTTTGGAGGTGAATAATCATGAAAGTTCTGCAAGAAGAGGACTTTCAAGCTTTGGCCGAACGGGTGGACCGGGTGTTGGACTCGATTAAGGGACTGCCAGAAGACGCTCGGATGAAGGCGATGGAATTGAAAAAAGCCATCGAAGCGTTTCACGAACATGCTCTTAGAAAGCTTGTGCGTACGTTTCGTGAAACGGAGGCGGGAAAAGAATTGCTACTGAAGGCAGTAGAAGACCCTTCCATTTATGCAATGTTTTTGATGCACGGAATCATTAAACAAGATTTGTTTACCCGTGTCGCTGCCGCTCTTGAAGAAGTGCGTCCTTATATGCGTTCGCATGGCGGTGGCGTGGAACTAGTTAAAGTAGAAGGAAGGACGGTTTATGTCCGCCTCCAAGGAGCTTGCTCCGGTTGTTCCCTATCCGCTGTGACGCTGAAAAATGGGGTTGAGGAAGCGATTAAAGCCCGCGTTCCAGAAATTGAAAATGTTGTCATGGTCGAAGAGGAAGTGGCCTCCGGCTACTTGCCGTTGCACGTCATGGATGATACTGGAAATTTAGAACAAAATGGATGGGTACAAGGACCATTCGTCTCGGAGCTGGAAGAAGGGCGTCCTGTTCGCTTTTCGCATAAGGAGCACGACGTTTTGCTAGTTCGCATGGATGGAAAAGTAATGGCATTTCGCAATCAGTGTCCTCATATGGGGATGCCTCTTGACGGAGGACTGGTGGACGGCTCTATTATTACTTGTCCATGGCATGGCTTCCGTTTTGATTTATCAACCGGGGAATGCATGACGGCACCTCACGTGCAACTAGAACCATTTCCAGTACTGGTGGAGGATCAGAAAATATGGATACGATTAGGTTGACCGCTTATCCCGAGCGGTGGTTGGGGGGACCGGCCCCCGGCGGTCTTGCGTTGCCCCCGGCTCAGCCAAATCGGATTCATCTTTATGCACCACGGGGAGTGTATATAGACGATGATGTTGTGGTGGTGGCCGACAGCGGCAACCATCGAGTACTCATTTGGTACGGCTGGCCGGAAAACGATAATGCGCCGGCTGACATCGTTTTAGGTCAGCCTGATTTTGAAACAGAGGGACCAAAACTGTTTTATCTCCCAACTAGCGTTGCGGTCATTGAAGGAAAGCTATTTGTCGCAGATGCGTGGCACCATCGTCTGCTCATTTGGGAAACATTGCCGAAAATAAATAACCAGCCTCCCGATTATGTTTTAGGACAGGCCGATTTGTCGGGAACATCCCCTAATCGGGGAGGGAAAGTCAGTCCGACTGGATTTTATTGGCCGTATGGTTTTGCTTACATTAATGGATGGTTTTACGTAGCGGATACGGGAAATCGCAGAGTGTTAGGATGGAAAGGTTTACCGGAAGATGGCCATGTTCCCGATTTGATTCTTGGACAACCCAATGGTTATGTGAACAGCGAAAATCGGGGAAAAGGCGTAGGAATGGATACGTATCGCTGGCCTCACGCTCTTGCCGGCGATGGAAATACGTTATACGTTGCGGATGCGGGCAATCACCGCGTCCTCGGTTATACGCCGCCTCCAGAGATAGACCGGCCAGCTGATTTAGTTCTCGGTCAACAAGATTTTACTCAGTCATTTGAACTTCCCCATGTCCCGCAAGGCCCCCGGCGATTCCGGTTTCCTTACGGGATCGCACTATGCGGCAATTTGCTTGCGGTGGCAGATACGGCCAACAGCCGCATCCTTCTTTTTACTGAGTTGCCGCGAAAAGGCGCGTATCATCCTGCTTCGTACGTTATTGGTCAGGCGGATTTCGAAGGGATGGGAGAAAATCGCTGGCAAGCCGTGACGAGGGATTCACTATGCTGGCCGTACGGGATTTGGTGTCATCAAAATCGGCTGGCCATCGCTGATTCGGGAAATAACCGTGTCATCATTTGGCGTCTTGAATTCGTGTAAATGGTACTAAACATAGAGAGTAAGAGAATCCTTCTAGTTTGAGGGAACTACCAATCTATATAAGTTGCAAGAAAGATTTTCGGCGTTTTTGAATGAACTCTTACTTTTTATTATATGTAAAATGAAACGTCTGAAATTTTAAATTTATTACAAAATGGGGGGACGCATTCATGTGTTTAGCTATTCCAGGCCAAATTGTAGAAATGTTTGATGATGATCATCATTATGCCGTGGTGGATGTTTGCGGTGTGCGCCGCAAGATTAACATTGACCTATTGAAAAATGAAAGACCCCTTCTTGGAGATTGGGTGCTTATTCACGTTGGTTTTGCGATGAGCAAAATCAGTGAAGAACAGGCGACTGAACAATTGAGATTGCTTAGCATGTTTGATGAATCGGACGAAGCGATAGAGGAAGTAAAAGGTTACCAATTTGATAAAGAAAAAATTTGAACATGTCATGCCTTTTATATGAATAGACAGAGTTGGAGGCTTGATGCAACAAAAGACAGATTGTTTGTCGATGATGACTTGTTCCGTATAAGACGATATGTATGCAGATGGGGGTCGTTGTTGATCCAAATATGGGAGGTGTAATTTGATGACGACGATGAAATATGTTGACGAGTTTCGCGACCCGGAATTAATCCGCAAGATATCGGAAGAAATCCACCGTCTCGTCAATCCAGATTATCATTATCGTTTTATGGAAGTTTGCGGAGGACATACATTTTCTATTTTTCGATTTGGATTGCAAAATCTGTTGCCGGAAAATATTGAACTTGTCCATGGACCGGGATGCCCTGTCTGTGTTCTTCCAATGGGACGTATGGACGATGGGCTGTCTATTGCCCAGCAGCCGAACGTGATTTTTACCGCTTTCGGTGATGTGATGCGCGTTCCAGGGAAACATGGAACGCCTCTCGAACTAAAAGCTAGAGGGGCCGATATCCGTATGGTTTACTCTCCTTTAGATGCTTTAAAAATAGCGATGGATCATCCTGATCGGCAAGTTGTGCTGTTTGCGATTGGTTTTGAAACGACCGCTCCGTCAACGGCATTGACGCTGATGCGCGCTCGTGAACTGGATGTGTCCAATTTTTCTGTATTTTCCAATCATGTCCTTATTATACCGGCGATTCAGGCGATTTTGAATTCTCCGGATATGCGCATTGACGGGTTTATTGGACCTGGTCATGTTTCATCGGTAATCGGCGCCCGGCCTTATGAATTTATCGCGAAAAAATACCGAAAACCTATAGTCATCTCCGGTTTTGAACCGCTGGATTTATTGCAATCGATCCTCATGCTTGTGAAACAAATGCGCGAAGGGCGGTTTGAAGTGGAAAATCAATATAGTCGTGTCGTTCCATCCGAAGGAAATATTTCTGCGCTTGACGTCATGAAAGAAGTTTTTGAAGTTCGACCTCTTTTCGAATGGAGGGGACTTGGGACTATTCCGCAGTCTGCGCTAAAATTGCGCCCTGAATTCGCCAAGTGGGATGCGGAGGTTCGTTTCCAAGTCGAGGGAGCTCGCGTGAACGATCCGCAAATGGCACAATGTGGCGAAGTATTAAAAGGCGTGTTAAAACCACATCAATGCAAACTGTTTGGCAAAGAATGCACTCCGGAACATCCTGTAGGAGCTCTCATGGTGTCATCGGAAGGAGCATGCGCTGCCTATTACCATTACGTCCATTTGCAAGATGCAGTGGGGAAATAAAAGGGAAGGAGATATTTTTTATGGATTGGCTTGTCCTGCTTGGAGTGGCTCTTTTTCTTGGGGTTCGTCATTCATTAGACCCCGATCATGTCGTAGCTGTTTCGACTCTCGTCTCCGAAGAACGGAGACTTTGGCCTGCCGCCCGGCTTGGTCTTATTTGGGGGGGAGGCCACTTAATTCCGATCGCTCTTGTCGGGCTTCCGCTATTAATCTTACATTTAGAAATCCCTCCGTTTTTTGAGAGCTTTGTTGACACAGGGGTAGGGATTCTTCTTATTTTGCTCGGTGTAACTACGCTTTGGAAAGTGATCAAAGAGCGTGTCCATTATGACGTTCATTCGCATGATGAAACGATCCACGCGCATTTTCATCGTCCTGGACATCGTCACCCGACGGTGAAATTGGAGCGCCGGCAATGGATTACTTTCGGTTTTGGTCTCGTGCATGGTCTTGCAGGAAGCGGTGCTGTCGCTGTACTCGCCATGCAAGCTTCACCAAGCTTAGAAATGGCGATCTTTTGGCTTTTGATTTTCGGTTTGGGAACAGCTCTTGGGATGTTTTCGATGACATTATTCATCGCTGCGCCGGCTCTTACGATGGTAGCGAAGCGAAACACGATACGTTTTCGAATTCGGGCGGTGGCAGGGTTCATCAGCTTATTTTTCGGTAGTTATATGATCTGGGATATTTTTTCTGAACTACTTAAATAATCGTTGCATCAAGAAGAAAGGAAGGAACGAACATGAAGACTGCCAAAGTGCATTTTACTGATTCTTACATTGAATTGGCTCATGGCGCCGGTGGGAAAGCCAGCCGAAGACTGATCGAAGGGCTATTAGTTCCTTATATGATGGGGGACAAGCCGACAGAATTAAATGACGCGGCGTATATTGACGCAGATGGGCGCCGATTGGCGTTTACTGCAGATAGCTTTGTTGTCAATCCACGCGTCTTTCCAGGAGGGTCTATCGGCGAACTTGCCGTCAATGGAACGATAAACGATTTGGCGATGGGGGGAGCCAAACCGCTGGCTTTGGTGACTACACTTATTTTAGAAGCGGGGTTGGCGACATCGGAATTGGAACGGGAAGTGGCTGCTATAGCTAAGGCGGCTCAACGTGCTGGAGTGCCTGTGGTAGGGGGCGATACGAAAGTAGTGGAACACGGAAAAGCGGACGGTCTGTTCATCACTACTGCCGGTATCGGACTCACAGATCCGCGCGTTTCTCTTTCGTCCAAAAACGTTCAACCGGGTGATCAAGTCATTCTGTCTGGTCCTATTGGAGACCATGGGATTACCGTTCTCTTGGCTAGAGGGGAATTGGATTTGGAAGCCGATCTTACTTCCGATACTCGTCCGCTTTGGCCATTTGTATCGGCGCTTATTGAGGCGGCGGCTCCGGGGTTGCGATGGTTGCGCGACCCAACCCGAGGCGGTGTAGCTACGGCATTAAACGAATTAGCACGGGACGCTCAGATGGCTGTTATGCTCGATGAAGAGGCAATTCCAGTACGCCCGGCAGTACGCGGTGCCTGTGAAATTTTAGGATTGGATCCCCTTCATATTGCCAATGAAGGGCAGTTTCTCGCCGTCGTTTCACCGGAATACGCCGATATCGCGTTAAAAACGCTTAGAAGCATGCCAGGAGGAGAGGATGCGCAGCGCATCGGTGAAATACAAGCAGAACCAAAGAAAGTAGTTTTAGCACGTTCCCGTTATGGAGGCACGCGAATTATTGATATGCTTATCGGCGATCCACTGCCACGTATCTGTTAATGAATCGTGAAGAAATTGTTATTCTATTAATCTCACTTTGGAGGGTGAGAACAAAGATGCTGAAACTTTATGGTTCGAAAGGATGTCCTTATACGAGGGAATTGCGAGAAACTCTGTTATGGGACGGAGAAGAGTTTGTAGAATATGATGTCGAAGAAGACAAAGAAGCGTTAAAGCAGCTCATCGCTTTAACGGGGGGATGCACCGTTCCCGTCTTAGTGAAAGATGGGCGAGTCATTCAAGTAGGGGTTTCCGGTCGCGGATGCATGGTTGCGTTGCCGTCCGCAAAGGAAGAGGAATCTTTACCTTAAATAGGCGAGAAGACTCCCACTTCTAATTGGGCAAGGTGCGGCCTAGTGAAAGAAAGTGGGAGATAAATCGCCTTTTCTTTTCGTAGAAACAAACGAACATATGTCCCATAATCAAATTACCTTGTACAGATTGCTCTGTGAATGCGGAAGATGTGGGGGACAGGAAAAGATCTGTCACGTCACATCTTCCACCGTCATGCGTCCCATGTTAACCGAATGCGAGAACGAAGCTATACGTCAGCGTATCGAGTTCAACATACAAGGCATTCTTATTCAAGGTTGGGACGGTTTATAGAGCTTCGTCCATTTGAAGGGATTGTCCAATAATTTCCCGCTTCGAAACGAAGTGAAAGTAGGTGATTCATCATGAAAATAGCGCAGCGTATTCGTATCTATGGTGTTGTGCAAGGGGTTGGTTTTCGTCCTTTTGTCTTTCGTTCCGCAAAACGATGGAAGCTCAGCGGATGGGTGCGCAATGGAGAAAGCGGTGTGGAGATTCATGTGGAAGGAGATGCGAGCGCCGTTCAACAATTTGTTCAAGAAATTACGGAGCGTCCCCCTGCTTCAGCCAAAATAACAAATTTGGAAATCAAAGATGTGGCTATACAAGGAGCGTCTGATTTTGAAATTTTGACAAGCACGCGCCATGATCGGCCGACGGTGCAAATTCCTGCTGATCTCGCGGTTTGTTCTGCATGTTTATCCGAACTGTTCGATCCTGTCAACCGCCGCTATCTTTATCCGTACATCAATTGCACGGATTGCGGTCCACGCTATACCGTAATTGAGCGTCTGCCGTATGACCGTCCTTATACGACGATGCGCTCGTGGCCTATGTGTCCGGTTTGTTCAGCGGAATATCATGATCCGATGGATCGCCGGTTTCATGCGCAGCCGACTGCTTGCCCCGAATGCGGACCTCATTATTATGTGCGGTGGCAGGAGGGGGAAATACATGGTGATGAAAAAGCGATTGAAAAAACGGCAGAGCTCCTTCGTTCCGGGCGCATCGTAGCGATCAAAGGACTTGGCGGCTATCATTTGGCGTGTGATGCTGAAAACGAAGAAGCGGTATGGGAGCTTAGAAGGCGGAAACGCCGCGGCGAAAAACCGTTTGCTTTGATGGTGAAAGATATCGAGACGGCAAAAACCCTTATCGATATATCAGCGGAAGAAGAGGAGCTCCTTACATCTTCCGCCCGTCCCATCGTGTTGGCGCGGGCGCGCCGATTGCTGCCGGGAGTAGCTCCTGATAATTCCGATTTAGGGGTGATGCTTCCGTATACCCCTCTCCATCATTTGCTGTTTCACTTCGATGTGCCGCATGTGCTCGTCATGACGAGTGCTAACCGTTCCAGTGAACCGATCATCTATGAAGATGAAGAAGCGATCAAGGCGCTTGAAGGCATTGCTGACGCGTGGCTTATTGGTGAGCGTCCTATTGCCCGTCGCGTCGATGATTCCGTCGTTCGTGTAAGTCCATTTGGCCCTACCGTACTTCGTCGGGCGAGGGGGTATGCACCGCTTCCTATCACTCAATTGCCTGGTGATCGGCCTATTCTTGCTGTCGGATCTGATTTAAAAAATACTGTTACATTAGTGGTCAAGGGGCAGGCGATCATTAGCCAGCATTTGGGAGATTTGACGAAATACGAAGCGTACATGTCATTTGAGCAGACCGTCTACGATCTTTTATCGATGTATGATGTTCCATTGGAGGAAACGATTGTGGCGCATGATCTTCATCCTGATTATCGTTCTACCGCGTTTGCCAATGGGCTAGAAACTTATCAACACGTTGGCATTCAGCATCACCGCGCTCATGTGGCGTCCGTGCTGGCAGAACGAAATGCTTTAGAAAAACAAGTGATCGGAGTCGCATTCGACGGGACAGGATTTGGGGATGATGGAGCAATTTGGGGTGGCGAACTGTTTGCTGGAAGCGCCATAAAAGGATTAGAACGGTGTGGCCATCTTCGTTACGCCATGCTTCCTGGCGGGGATGCGGCGGCTCGTGTTCCGCTTCAAGCGTTGGCTGGTTTCTTTGCGGATGAGCCGGAATTGGCCATGAACATCGGAAAGCGGCTTTCGCTTCCTGAGCGTTTTTTCACGGCGGTAAAGATGGTCGAAAAACAATTGCGCACCTTTCCTACGACATCTGTCGGCCGTTTGTTTGATGCAGCAGCTGCCCTTTTAGGATTTACCGACGCCATCTCGTTTGAAGGTCAGGCAGCCATTTGGCTCGAGCATTTGGCTCGTACAGCTCCATTAGAGAAGATATATTCTTTTCCATGGGACGGAAAAGAGCTTGACTACCGTCCTCTTTTGAAGGAAATGGTGAAAGACCGTTTGAACGGCAAAGATGTGGCGGTTATTGCTCGCGCGTTTCATCGAAGCGTCGCCGAAGGCGTATTTAGAAGTGTTCGTTCTTTAGGAGCGACCTATGGGATTGACACGGTTGTGTTATCCGGCGGGGTATTTCAAAATTCGCTTTTGTTAGCTGATTTGAAGGAGTTGTTTCTTGAAAGCGATATGCACGTATGGATCGGCGAAGGAGTTCCGCCTAACGACGGCGGCATTAGTCTCGGGCAAGCGGCGCTCGTGGCGGCAACGCGTTCGAGTTCATGATTTCCTGCGGAAAAATCATTTGTGTGAACATTGCTTAGAAGAAGGGAAGCTGACACCAGCAACGGTGGTGGACCACATTGTTTCACACAAAGGAAACTACGAGCTGTTCTGGAACGAGGAGAATTGGCAGTCTTTCTGCGATAGTCACCACAGCAGAAAGACTGCCAAAGAGGATGGAGGATTTGGGAATACAAATAAAATATAAAAGTAACCTAGAAGTCAGTGCTTACATCATCACAAGTATTATGGAAAAAGCCTGATAAAAGCAAGAAGACCTTACTCAGTTCATTGTAAGGTCTTCTTTTTTATATTTTATTTATTCCTTTCAATCCGTTCTTTTATCAAAAGTAAAATTAACCCACTTACTACCTCAATAACAATAGTTACTACAATAGTTGTAAACATTAGATTAATATTCCCCCTTATGTTAGGGGAACCCTTAGCAGAGCAGTACAGTATCATTGTATTCAAACAAAATCAAAAAATGAACCTAATGAGATAGAAGTTGGTTTGATAATAAGAAGGTTTATTGGTAAGAAGATAATTTTATTCACCGATAGGGAGGGAGAGGTCAAATTTCTACAGCTTTTGGCTTGTAGACCGCGCGGCCCTCAGCGTGAACAAAATTCATTTTTTCTTTTCTCGTAAAAGGGGATAAATAGGAGGTGAGAACGATGGGACGAAAAGTGATACCGATTCAGTTGCATTTGTTACTTACAAGGAAACAAAAATCGATTGACGAAAAAAGAAATCGAATAGAATAGCGGATGGAAGTTGAAGAACGATTGAAGCCGAAAGCGGACAAGATGAAGATCTTTTGTATGGCGAAACAGGAGAAGAATGAGCCGGATGAGTTCGAGCAAACCGACAAGATGGACTCAGGTCTGGTTTAGATCTAAGATCTTTTAATGTAATATACCATTTTACATAAATCAGGATTATTAGATAAGTAGATAAACGTGGAATTTTTCTATCAGTTGATGAGTTTGTCCAGTCAAACTCTTTCTTAAGAACATACCTTAAAGGTAGGGATCGCATATTAGTAATCCCCCAATACTCAATGGGAGGTGTTATATATGAGCGATGGAATTCGCAACGCTTTTACCTTAGTTGTTGTCTTATTCATCTTACTTATCATTGTAGGATGTTCTTGTACAGGTCTAGGCGGATATGGTGGTTATGGCGGTTATTAATTCCCCGCAAGGTGACATTACCCCCTCTTAAATTCCTCTTTTAATCGGAATGGTTAGTTTCGTTTATTGAAAAAGAAAGGGCAGATTGTTAATGATCTGTCCTTTTTCAAAATATCCACTTGGACAAACATTTATGAGAAGTAAGCTTATTTTCTTTTAAGATTCGGAAGACGGCGCGTTTTCTAAAAGACGATAAAAATCTTTGATCCATCATTTCAATCGCCTTTCCTCGATTCACAAACTGAATAGCGATTATTTTAATCAACATCATCTTTAAAGAGCCTATAGTTTCTTTTCAACTTGTCAATTTTGTCGACAAGCAGGAACTCTGTCGTTTGGCGGGGACTTTTTATTTATACATATATAAGTTAAGGAATTTGAAAATGAGTAAAGTATTCATAAAGAATATTGTTGAAGAGAGCATGTCATGTCGAAAATATTAGAAAGGCTTCGTGGTCTGGTCTATTCAGAGATCGTGTATTCTCACTTTCAGTTCCACGTATGCTTCTGTAGTATGTGAAACGCTTGGTATATACACTTGCTCTACACGAAACGTATTCAAAATTTTATCTATTGATGCATGTTTCTTGATTCATGTTTCGAATCGGTTATACAATTACTTACATGGAAACAAAAGTAGAAAACTATATTGGAGGTGCACTTATGAAATCTACCGGTATCGTTCGCAAAGTGGATGAATTAGGTCGCATTGTTATTCCAATAGAGTTACGTCGTACACTCGATATCAATATCAAAGATCCGATGGAAATCTTTCTAGACGGGGATTGTATCATCTTACAAAAATACAAACCAGACATGACCTGTATGGTAACGGGTGAAGTTTCCGATGACAACTTGAAGCTTGCTGGAGGTAAAGTCATTTTAAGTCGCGAGGGTGCGGAGCAATTGCTAAAAGAGATTGAGCAATATTTATCCGTTGTGAAGTAGCCTACTTGTTTTGAGTAGGCTCTTTTTTGTTTCGTTTCATCAGTCAGAAAGGAATTTTGTGAGATGGATGAAACAGTATAAAAAAGAAGGCGGAGTCATTCTCCTGCCTTCCTGCCTATGTGACCACAAGTGTTACAAAAAGTGTATGGTTTTGTACAGTGTTTGAGTTCGTTACATTGCTTGAATTCAGCGAAGAAAGTCGTTATTAAAGATTTTTTGTAAACTTTGTTTATTATGAAGCAAATCTTCTAATGTATAGGAATCGAGCACATGTAAAAACGCTTCTAATGCTTCATGGAGGACATGTTTTAGCTGACAAACAGGAGTAATCACGCAATGATTGCCATGTCCGGCAAAGCATTCGACAAGCGATAAGTTATCTTCGGTTTGGCGGACTACCGCTCCAATTCGAATTTCCTCTGGCGGTTTAGCGAGGCGAATTCCTCCATTTCGTCCGCGAATCGTTTCAATAAACCCGAGTTTTCCGAGCTCATAGACAATTTTGCTTAAATGATTTTCCGAAATGGAAAACGTTTGGGAGATTTCTTTAATGCTTGTTTTTTCTCCAGGTTCAAGCGTTCCTAAAAAGATAAGCACGCGCAGGGCATACTCTGTATAGTTTGTTAACTGCATTCGTTTTTCACACCTTTAAATGCTTATTCTATCGTTCATTCTAACATAAATCTGCTTCTATTTTAAAATCGGCTAATTGTGAACAATTTGTTAAAGATGTATTTTAAATATTGCTTTTTTATTAAAGCGCGTGTTTCAATAAACATGTATATAAAATACATCTTTTTGTGAGGGGATCTATCAATGGGCACAACAAAAACATTATTAAGTGAAAAAACAATTGAAATTATTAAGTCAACTGTTCCGGTATTAGAGCAATACGGGGAACAAATTACAAAGCATTTTTATAAAACGATGCTCTCTAATCATCCAGAGTTGTTAAACATTTTTAATCATGCGAATCAAAAACAAGGTCGTCAACAAAAAGCACTTGCTGCTTCGGTGTATGCCGCTGCAAAGCATATTGATCAACTTGAGACGATTTTACCAGTCGTTAAACAAATTGCTCATAAACATCGTAGCTTAGGTGTGAAAAAAGAACATTATCCAATTGTCGGAAAGCATTTATTACTAGCGATTAAGGATGTATTAGGGGATGCGGCGACCGATGAAATCATCCAAGCTTGGAGAGAAGCGTACGGAGTGATTGCGGATGTGTTTATTCAAGTTGAGGAACAAATGTATAACGAAGCAGAAACGAAAGCAGGAGGATGGAAAGATTTCCGTAAGTTTGTTGTACAGAAGAAAGTGAAAGAAAGCGATGTCATTACTTCGTTCTATTTAGTACCGGAAGATGGGAATGCTATTGCGGAGTTCAGTCCGGGGCAATATGTCAGTGTCAAAGTGAAAATTCCAGGAGAGCAATATACGCATATTCGTCAATATAGTATGTCGGATGCGCCGGGGAAAGAATATTATCGCATTAGTGTAAAACGAGAAGCTGCAACCGAGCAAAAGCCGGCAGGAATCGTGTCGAATTATTTACATGATCATATACAAGAAGGAAACATTCTTGAGTTAAGTGTTCCAGCGGGTGACTTTACATTAAATATGACAGACGATATGCCAGTCGTTCTTATGAGCGGTGGAGTTGGCATTACGCCAATGTTAAGTATGTTAAATACACTTGCTGAACGTCAACCAAACCGAAAAGTGACGTTCATTCATGCCGCCATTAATGGTAACGTCCATGCGTTCCATGAGCATGTAAGCCAATTAGTAAAAGAAAATGAAAATATTTCGTATTATGTATGCTACCAATCTCCTTCTGAAGAAGATCGCCAAAAACAACACTTTGCGAAGGAAGGATTCATTGATTTAGAATGGATTCAATCTGTTATCCAATACAAAGATGCAGACTTTTATTTCTGTGGCCCGATTCCGTTTATGAAAGCGGTTTATCACGCTTTAAAAGAATGGGGCGTGCCAGAAGAACGAATTCACTACGAATTTTTTGGACCAGCTAGTGATTTAACAAAATAAGAAAAGCGGAGGCGAGCGCTTAACGCCGTAAGCAAAAAAGAGGACGAACCGAAAAGGAAGTCATTCTTTTTCGGCACCCGTCCTCTTTTTTATGGATGCCATCAAGCGTTGTTTTTGTTTCCTTCGGCATTTTCGGGTATGATAAGAAAAAAAGGGGGTACGAAACATGGCGCAACAAGCAAACGAACGGTACGAATTAGCGACGTTTGCTGGTGGTTGTTTTTGGTGCATGGTTTCGCCATTTGAAGAGCAACCAGGGATTATCAACGTCGTATCAGGCTATACGGGCGGCCATAAAGAAAATCCGACATATGAAGAAGTTTGTACGCATACAACCGGCCATTATGAAGCGGTACAAATTACATTTGATCCGGAAGTTTTTCCGTATGAAAAACTACTTGATATTTATTGGCGGCAAATTGATCCGACGGATGCGGGTGGACAGTTTCACGATCGTGGGGAATCGTATCGAACCGCTATTTTTTATCATAATGAGGAACAACGCCGCTTAGCGGAGAAATCGAAACGCGAATTAGAAGAAAGCGGCCGTTTTTCGAAACCGATTGTCACGCAAATTTTACCTGCTTCTACCTTTTATCCAGCTGAAGAATATCACCAAAATTATCATAAAAAAAATCCAATTCGCTATAAGCTATATCGAATCGGTTCCGGGCGCGATGCTTTTTTGAAAAAACATTGGTTTGATAAAGAGCGCGATGAAATGTTACGCAAAAAACTCACTCCTCTTCAATATGAAGTAACACAGAGAAACGGAACCGAGCCGCCATTTGATAATCCATATTGGAATAATAAACGCGAAGGCATTTATGTCGATATTGTATCGGGAGAACCGTTATTTAGTTCGCTTGATCAATTCGATTCCGGCTGCGGCTGGCCAAGTTTTACAAAACCGCTTCATCCAGAAAATATTAAAACAGAACTAGACTTAAGCCACGGAATGATTCGCACTGAAGTTCGTAGCCGCGAAGCTGATTCTCATTTAGGGCATGTATTTGACGATGGTCCAGCTCCAACAGGACTTCGTTATTGTATTAACTCAGCTGCATTGCGTTTTATTCCAAAAGAAGATTTAGAAAAAGAGGGGTACGGACAATATTTATCCTTATTTGAATAAAAAATGGTTGGAATTCCAACCATTTTTTTGTATGATTAATGAAAAATTGTAACAATAGGGGGAACATCAAACATGCATGCGTTTCGAGAACATCGCTGGCAAACATTTTTAAAGAATCATCAAGACCGTGCCCGCTTATTAATTTCCTGTCCAGACAAGCCCGGTATCGTTGCTGCTGTCACGACATTTTTATATGAACAAGGAGCGAACATCGTAGAATCAAACCAATATTCAACCGACCCAGAAGGCGGCACATTTTTCTTGCGAATTGAATTTGACTGTCCAGGGATCGCCTCAAGAAAACAAGAAATCGAAAACGAATTTGAATTGATCGCTCAACAATTTCAAATGAACTGGCGATTTAGTTTACATAATGATATAAAAAGAATTGCCATCTTTGTTTCGAAAGAGGAACATTGTTTACTAGAATTATTATGGGAATGGCAAGCAGGGGAGTTGCTTGCGGATATCGCGCTTGTCATTAGCAATCACGAATATATGAGAGACAGTGTCGAAACACTTGGAATCCCTTACTACTGTATTCCTGTCACAAAAGAAAAGAAAGCGGAAGCAGAACAAAAGCAACTGTCTTTATTGAAGGAATATCAGATTGATACGATTATTCTTGCCCGCTATATGCAAATTTTATCACCGCAGTTCGTGGCAGAATTCCCATCGCGGATTATTAATATTCATCATTCGTTCTTACCGGCTTTTGTCGGTGCCAAACCGTATGAACGCGCTTATGAGCGTGGTGTCAAATTAATTGGTGCGACATCGCATTATGTCACAGATGATTTAGATGAAGGCCCGATTATTGAACAAGACGTAGCAAGAGTAGATCATCGTTATCATCCTGAAGATTTAAAACGAGTTGGGCGGATTATCGAAAAGACGGTTCTTTCACGGGCGTTGAAATGGCATCTTGAAGATCGTGTGATTATTCATCAAAACAAAACGATTGTTTTTAATTGAACGAAGGAAGGAAATACTCGTGAAGTAGCGGGTATTTCCTTCCTTGTTTTTTTGCCGCTATAGGTGTAATCTTATTAATAAAACTATGTTCTAAATAAAAAATTGTCTACAAAAAAAGCAGGATTTTTATTCACTCACTTGAATTATTAGAACAGGATGAAATACATTTTTCACGCGAAAGGGTGAGATCTGTGCGAGAAAAACGAACACCAAGCGGATTTCTCTTAAAACAACGCGCGTTTTTGAAATTGTATTTAATTACATTAACCGAACAAGAACGTTTATATGGATTGAAAATATTAGATGTTCTTCGCCAAGAATTTAAACCATACGGCTATAAACCAAACCATTCGGAAGTTTATAAAGCGCTTCATGATTTAATCGAAGACGGGATTTTAAAACAAGTAAAACAAAAGAAAGAAGGAATGAAATATCAAGAAGTCGTATATTACCGTTTTGCTGATGGAGGATATGAAAAAGCACAACTGTATAAAAAGCAATTAAAAACGGAATTAGATCGATGCGAAGCACTCATCCGCAAGGCGATTAAGGATAATTTCAGTTAACTAAGAAAAAACGAAAACGGTCTTTGACATTTGTCAAGGAAGCATTCGACTAACGTTGAAGCTTTGACCAAAGAAAGATCTGTCATTTCGACGGAGAAAGTGAAGCAATTGCCAGTTAGAGGTTAAACAAAGACATAATGATATAAATTCTGATAGGATTTAGAAGAGGGATTCTCATATGGAGGTCCCTATTCTTTATTCTTTTTATGTTTACATAATATATTTACATTGAACTAAACATCTTTTTTGCGTCGTCATTTTTGATTTAGTAGAATAGTAAAGTATGATGGATACCGATAGAAAGGAAGATAATACATTTATGCTTACACAACTTCCAACTACGATTGAACAAATGATTCAAAACAGAAGACAGCAATTCTCTCACGATGAAGATGCACATCTTATCGGAAAAGGTGGTTATACACCATCAGATGATTCGATTTTATATGATGCCATTGTGGCACTGGCGCTTGGAAAAAACGTGTTACTAAAAGGGCCTACCGGTTCTGGAAAAACCAAACTCGCCGAAACACTATCGTCTTTATTCGGTCAACCGATGCATAGTGTCAATTGTTCCGTCGATTTAGATGCCGAAGCATTACTTGGATTTAAAACGATTCAAGAACGCGAAGAGAAAACGACGATTGAATTTATTCCAGGCCCTGTCATCCAAGCAATGACGAAAGGGCATTTATTATATATTGATGAAATTAATATGGCCAAACCCGAAACATTACCGATTTTAAATGGAGTATTGGATTATCGAAAAATGATTACGAATCCATTTACGGGGGAAGTCGTAAAAGCAAAAGAAACGTTTGGCGTCATTGCCGCTATTAACGAAGGCTATGTTGGTACGGTGCCGCTGAATGAAGCGTTAAAAAATCGCTTCGTTGTGATCGATGTTCCATATATTCAAGGTGATACGTTAAAAACCGTATTAACTGCGCAAACGAAATTAACCGATGAAACATTAATCGATAAATTTGTAACCTTATCAGCCGATTTAATTACCCAAGTCAAAAACGGGCAAATTTCCGAAGAAGCCGCTTCGATTCGTGCTCTTATTGATACGTGCGATTTAGCGGTGTATTTGCCACCATTGCGAGCGATTCAACGCGGCATTATCGAAAAATTAGAAGACGAGCGAGAAAAAGCAGCGGTACGAAATATTGCAGAAACACTCTTTGAGGAGTGAGGGGCTAATCACGATGAAGCGGTTTATCCAGTTTAATGATAAAAAAATCGATTCATTTTTATTTATGCAGTTATCTGATTTAGTGAAAACATTAACGAAACAGCACGATTGGGAAGTGGAATTCGGTTACCAATCATATGTCGATTTACGAAATCATAAATTGTTTATTAGTCATTTTTGGGATGATCGACCAATCGAAGAAAAAGTGAATGGGCTAAAAAGTGATGTATTTTTACGGGCAATTGGCAGCCTTCGCCATACCGATTTTTCACAGGTGATACGATTCATTGAACAAACGAAAGCTACATCGATTCCAAGTTTTGCAAAGCAATTATTTATGCTTGCAGAAGATGTACGTCTTGAGGAGATTTGTAAAAAAGAGCGTCCTGGAACAAAAAAAGCGTTTCAGATTCGTCGTAATGTGTATCGTCGTTATTTTCAAAGCCAATTAAACGTAAATCGTGTGAAAAGTGTTCATACGGACGCTCTTTTCAATGCCATGTATTTATTGTTAACATCTGATTCACCACTTGAGGATGTTCCATTCATTCATGAAGACATTCAGCGTGTCATGCCATGGGTTCGCCAAACGCTCGGTCAATTTTTTGATGCGACTTCCACGAAAGAAGTTGTCCGCGTAACATTGACGCTCATCGAGGTGCTCAATGAGGTATTAGAAAAAGACATGTTGAATACGTATTTTTATCTTCCAGAGCGTGTATATGAAACAGAGTCGATGCTAACGATAGATGACATAAAGCGAAAAGATCCGCTAAACAATTGTGATGTGCTAGACAAATCGAAAAAGGGTGACGAAGAGATTCATCAAGATATATTACGAACGTGGCATCGGGAAACGAGTGACATGACAAAAAGTTTCTTACAGTTTGATTTAGAACAAGGCTCACAAACGGATTTATTAGGAGAAGGGGTGCGCGAAGGAGAAGCGGGCGACCAAGCGCTGGCGATTGTGCAAGGTTCTGCGCGTAAAAGCACGAGAAATGATTATGCGAAACGAAACGCATACGAACAAAAACGTGAGATTCGCGAAACGGGCAGAGGTTCTATTTATGGAAAAGAAAATCGATACGCACAGGCGATTTTTTTACCTCCGAAATCTTCTTCTTATTCTCAAATCGTTGAATATGAAAAAAAGAAGGCTGACATCGCACCATATCAGAAAAAACTAAAACAAATGATTGAAAAAACGTTAGAACATAAAAAGACGTTACCACGCAGCGATTTACATTTTGGTCGTTTAAGCAAAAAATTAGTTCGGTTATGGACTGACGATCAGCCGCGACTTTTCTATAAAAAACATCAGCCTTCCATACAAATTGATGCGGCTTTTGCGTTACTTGTTGATTGTTCTGCGTCCATGCATGATAAAATGGAAGAAACGAAGCGGGGCATTATTTTGTTTCATGAAGCATTAAAATCTGTATTTGTCCCCCATCAAATTGTTGGATTTTGGGAAGACACGAACGAAGCAAGCGAAACAGAGCAACCGAACTATTTTCAAACGGTGATTCCGTTTAGTGAGTCGCTGAAAAAACATACAGGAGCCGCTATTATGCAGCTCGAACCGGAAGAAGATAACCGTGATGGTTTTGCGATTCGGATTGTCACCGAGCAGTTGTTACAACGCACCGAAAAACAAAAGTTTTTACTTGTGTTTTCTGATGGAGAACCAGCCGCATTTGGTTACGAACAAAATGGAATTATCGATACACATGAAGCAGTATTAGAAGCACGCAAACACGGAATTGAGGTAATCAACGTCTTTTTAGCAAACGGAGACATCGATGAAAGTCAGCAAAAAACGATACAAAATATTTATGGAAAATATAGTATTCTTGTTCCAAACATCGAACAATTGCCTGACGTATTATTTCCACTTTTAAAGAAATTATTGTACAAAAGTTTGTAACAAATGATCGGGTAATGGAAATGATAAGAAAAAAGGAAGGAACAGCGATGATTAAACTGTTTACCGATAGTGATTTAGATGGCATTGGTTGTGGGTTACTTGCAAAAATCGCATTTGGGGATGAAGTGAGCATTTCTTACTGTTCGTATCGGAATTTAGATGAGCGGGTTGAGCAATTTATTGAGAAAAAAGAGCATGATGAAGCACATGTCTTCATTACTGATTTGGCCGTCGGTGCGGACATTGAGAAAAAATTAGCAGAGCGATTCCAGTCCGGGAAACATGTGCAAGTCATCGATCATCACGTGACCGCGTTACACTTTAATCAGTATCCATGGGGATGGGTACGACCTGCTGATGAGTTTGGAAAAAAGACATGCGCGACGTCGTTATTTTACGAATACCTTGTTGGTGAGCAAAAGTTAGAGCGCAATGAAACGCTTGATGAGTTTGTTGACCTCGTTCGTCAATATGATACGTGGGAATGGGAAGAAACCAATAATATGCAGGCGAAGCGGCTCAATGATTTATTTTCGATTTTAGGAATCGATGAATTTGTTAAACAAATGAGCGAGCGCCTGCAAGCAAAAGGTCCATTTTCGTTAACGGATACGGAAGAGCTCATTCTTGATTTAGAAGAAAAGAAAATCCAGCGGTATATTCGCATGAAACAAAAACAGATGGTTCAAATGCGGATCGATGAGTATTGTGTCGGTATTGTTTTTGCGGAGCATTATATATCAGAGTTAGGAAATACCTTATCAAAGCGGTGCCCGCATTTAGACCTTATTGCAATGGTGAATCTCGGCACGAAGCATATCGGATTTCGTACAATTCACGATACCGTCAATGTGGCGGAGTTTGCGAAACGATTTGGAGGGGGCGGTCATCCAAAAGCATCTGGTTGTTTTGTCGATGAGCATACTTTTCCAAATTTTGTTGTGAATGCTTTTAGTTTGCCACCGATTTACTACGATGCCGACCAAAATCAATATAATACAAAAGAACAACATAGCGGAATCTTTTTTACAAACAACCGAGAGCAATGGTTTTTCCTTTTTTCTAACGAACGGAATGAATGGTTGATTTCTTGCGACGATGAGCCGATAAACCAATTGTTTCAAAGTTTTGAGGAGACGGAGCGGTTTGTAAAGCGGCAGTTTGCGGCAGGATTAGCGGAAGATGCCGCTGTTATTGATTATTTGCATCAACATCTTTCACTGGAAAAAGAGATAATTTTAACTAATTACACAGAAGCGGTACAAAAATATAAACAATCTAAACAAAAAAGCTGATGCCTTCGAGCGTCGGCTTTTTTGTCATCCGAATCGAACATTTTCCATAAATTGCGGCATGCCCTCTCTATTCTCTTCCATGTAAAATAGTAATGTAACAAACTATCAAGAGAGGGTGCAGCATGAAAAAAAGATCGTGGATAGCAGGGATGGCGATTGTGTTATTTGCTAGTGGAGTAGGACAAGTAAGCGCGCATGAACAAACGTATACGGTTCAATCGGGAGATAGTTTATGGAAAATTGCCAACACTTATCATGTGACGGTTCAGGATTTAAAAAATTGGAATGCACTACGCGATGATCGCATCTTTGTCGGACAAACATTAACATTATTACCTCCGCACCAACATGAAACCGCATATATTGTGAGGCAAGGTGACACATTAACTTCTATCGCAAAAACGTATCAAGTTCTAATCGCTGATTTAAAAAATCGTAATCAACTCGCTAATGATTCCATTTATCCTGGTCAAACGTTAATGATTCCTTCAGAAAAAGGAATGTATACAACCCATACCGTTCGTTCAGGAGAAACCCTTTCAATGATTGCACGAGATTATGGTATTTCTCTTTTAGACTTAAAAACTTGGAATCAATTAAAAACAGACACGATTTTTGTTGGTCAAACGTTGTATGTAGCCAAACCGATAGGAAATGCAAGTGCACCAGATACCACAACAAAAGCGGTGACACATACCGTTCAACCGGGTGACAGTTTATATGCCATTGCGTTACAATACGGGACAACAGTCCAACAATTGAAAGCGCTAAACAACTTATCTTCAGATACGATTTACGTTGGACAAGTATTAAAAATTATAGATGGAGAGTTGCCGCAGCCAACAGCACCTGAGCGTCTGCAAAATGCCATATTTCCATTAAAAGCGGGAACGTACAAACCGTTTGGGGATACGTTCGGAGAAAGCCGACAATATGGTGGTGGGCGTGTCCACGAAGGAACGGATATTATCGCCGCAAAAGGTACACCGATTTACTCCGCAACGGATGGAATCATTACCCGTAAAGGCTGGAGTGATTTAGGAGGATGGCGCCTCACTGTAAAAACAAATGAAGGACTCTACATTTATTATGCTCATATGCAAAACTACGCAAACAATATCGAGCAGGGGCAAACGGTGCAGAAAGGAAAACTGATCGGTTACGTTGGAGATTCTGGATACGGTCCAGTTGGAACAACCGGGAAATTTGTTCCTCATTTACATTTTGGTATGTATGATGCCAATTGGAATGCGATAAACCCTTATACCTATTTAAAATATTGGGAATGGGAAATGAATCATCCGTTTTGAATGCGTTTTCAATAAAAATGTGTAGTCATGAACACCATGGCCGCACATTTTTTTGTGGCACTTTTTTGCACGAATGAATATGGTGGAGAGAAAAAAAGGGGAGAAGATGGTGATTGAGTTACCGGTCAATATTCGCACAGAATATGTGAAACAAAAACGTCTTGAGCTTTATTATCCGATTGTGTATGGATTGTCAAATAAAGAGGCGGAACGAAACATCAATTATGAAATAGTAGCTGCTGTGCAAAGATTCATCATGGATCAAGGTTTTTATGAGAATCCACTGACAGAAATTACGGGGAGTTTTGAACTGAAAACAAATGAAAAAGGAGTGTTGAGTTTAACCATTATCAATTATGCTTATTCTGGTGGCGCTCATGGGATGACGCTCATGAAAGGATTAACATTTGACATATTAACCGGAAAAAAATATTCGCTTCACGAATTATTTTTAGCCAACAGCAACTACGTGGAACGATTATCCGCGATTGTATTAAGGCAAATTAAGGAGCGGGATATTTTTCTTTTAGATTCTCCCTTCAAAGGTATCTCACCAGATCAAGATTTCTATATTGCTGATAAAGCGCTTGTGGTTTTTTATCAGTTATATGAACTGACAGCTTATGCATTTGGATTTCCATACTTTCCGATTTCGGTATACGAACTACACAAGTTTGTTGATGAACAGTCTCCTTTAGGAAAAATGGCTTCATAGTTCGTTATAAAAAGTTAACACAATTGTAACAGTTTTTATATTTGAATAGATACAGATTTTCTTTATAATTATAAATGGGAGGTGAGAAGATGAAACAGTATGTCTTTTCTTTCTACACAGAGCAAGCCAAGCCAGTTGTTTGGGAAGAGGCTATTCTTGCTGATGGGATGATGGATGCTTTTTTAAAAGCAAAAAAGCTTATGAAAAAATACAAGCAAGAAAAGGGAGCACCTGTCCGCGTTCAATACAAAGGTGTACGTTATCGCCACATCGATATCGCGTAACTAACACGGAAGGATGGTACCATGATTTCCCTACTGCAACAACTCGGATATAAGGATTAAATGTGTAGCGGTGCACTGAAAAAAAGAGGAAAAACACCGCTACACATTTTTATTTTATTCGATTTTTACGTGAACATGTTGTATCGCATTATACCCGTAACCTTTTCGATTCCATATAGGAACAGACGGTTGTGTCTGACCGCTTGAATCGGTCGCTTTAGCCAAAAGCGTATATTCTCCTTTTTCACGAACCTTCCATGCAAAACGCCAATGCACCCACGCATAACGTTCTTGTTCACGGAGCATAAGTACCGCTTGTTTCCATGTTTCCCCATTATCCACACTAATTTCAACTTTTTCAATCCTTCCGCTGCCAGTCCATGCAATTCCCTCAATTAGAAGAGTACCAGCACGATGAATCGAGTAATCAAGAGGAGATTGAATGAGTGAATTGACATTGATAGTAGTGACCGGTTCTTTATCCGCATCGCTATGTTTATGAGGATAATACACATAATCAATGGCTTGAAACGGACCGATGAAAGGTTGATCGGTGACAATGATTTGCTTCAACCATTTAACTGATGCCATAGCATACCATTGTGGAACGATAAGGCGAAGCGGGAAACCGTGTTTGAAGGGAAGGGGGGATCCATTGTATTCGTAAGCAATGATCGTGTCTGGATGGAGCGCTTTTTCAAGTGGCAAACTTCTTGCGTAATAAAAAAGACCATCCATATCTTGACGTTTTCCAAAATCAGCTCCAACAAATATCACTTCTTTAGCATTGTTTTGTATGTTTGCCAATGACAGCAGCTCTCGCAACGGAACACCCGTCCATACAGCTTGACTAATGGCACCATCTTTCCATTGTTCACCAAATACAGGAGGAGTAAACTTCGCGCGTTGATTTCCTGCACATTCCAAGGGCACGAGTAATTTTTTGGAAGGCATCATTTTTAGTTGGGATGCGCTGATGGAAAAAGGACGTTGCACTTGACCATGAACGAGTAAAGTACTTGATTCCAGTTTAGGAAGAAATGGAAAATGATTACGGCGAAAAAAATAGCGTGCCGGAAACACCGATTCCCGCAACAAAAAATGAATCGGAGTTTCTTGATTTTCCGGAACAAGACTCCGCGTCGTCAAATAAGGACGTACTTTCAATGCAGCAAACACTCCTTAATCAATTTTTATTTTATGTATATTTGCCAAACAAACTGATCTGAACGTTATTTTTCTTTTTCATCTCAATATAACAAGTTTACTTTTGAATTGAGATAGAATTTCTATTTAAATCAACAACTTCCTATAATTTATATTATGTCTACTAGAATTTGAAAAATATATAAGCAGATATTAGCTACTTAACTCCCCTTTCTGTATCTGATAAAATTCTTCGCTAAATTCTTTGTCATGTTTCAACCATCTATGATAAGTTCCCAATGTAATCCCAGCAGTTTTACATGCTTGATGAACGCAATAACTTTTTTGATATTCATCGATAAAAGCTTTTTTTCTTGCTGCAACAGCATGTTTTGTTCTTTTTAATTTTGCATTTTGCAATGTTTCTGCATCCATGTTTTTATCTGGGAACGCTTCAAATTTGCGTTTCAAGTATAATCCTTTATCGTGATAAATCCAGTCGTAAAATTCCTTAATGTTTTTTCTGCCGCTCATATATAAACGAATATGTTTTCCTTTTTTAGTTAAGTACACGTCAAATCCTTGAGCTTTTAAATGATTCTCTAATGCTGCCATAAAATCCAGAGATCCGCCGACAAAACTAACTAAATAACCGCGGGAATAAATATTTCCATCACCGTCAAAATAACCTCTTATAAAATGATTTAAATACATATCCGGAACATACGGAAATTTTACATCCAGTGACTTATTTGGTGTGATACCGTGTATCTCCATTAAATCGTTTTTCATAATATTCTTATATAATTGAAACACCGATTTTTATTGCTCCATCTCCCTTTTGTTTCCCTAACCGTCTCGGCACCAAATATTTCGAACATGTCGGTTTCAGTTGCAACATTCATTAGAATGAATCAGAATTCAAATGGTTGTTTGAACAAATAGGTGAAAAAAGTCATAAAGGTGAATAAGTTTGATTTTAAGGAACTTAAGTATAAAGACTTGAGTTCTTTTTTCTTTTTCACGACAATCGTTCTCTGCTCAAAAGTTTATGTTTTTTATATAAAAAGCAGAACATCTCTGCTTTTAATCACGAATGGATAGTTGCTTTTTCAATTGTTGAATCTTACTGCCCATTTTCTTGTTGAGGTTCATGAGGATATCTCCCTCTTTGTCATAAGTCGGCAAAACGCCTGTAGGCTTGTCCTTAATTAAAGGGCTTTTTCGCTTCCTTGCACTCATTATATCCATCGCCTCCCACACAAGTTTGGTAGAATATACTACTTGTATGGGCATATTATGACTCTTTTAAACCTAAATGATAAAATCTTCTCCAAAAATGATAAGGCAGGAACGCTCCTGCCTTATCGAATGCCTGTTACTTCTTGCTTATATTTTAAATGATATACTGCTTCATTACCTTTTTCAAACAATTGCTTCGTATGAATAGCTGTCGGGACAGATGGTAGACTTGAAACAGGCTTGTCCGAAATGAGAGGAGATTTTCTTACCCGTTTTGTTCGGATGCCTACTTTTACACCTGAAGAGGTTACAATAGCTTTTCTCAAATCTATCTCCTCCTTTCTTTGTATACTTTTATTTTATCAAACTTCTAAACTTTCTTCACTTACTTCCTCAGAAATTTCTTCCTTCTTTTTATACCACGTATGTATAATTGCCAAATCAATGATATGATCAAAATCAACTTGAATCAGGGGCTCTTTTTGGGAAATGACTACAATCACTACAGGGTGAAGTTGATGTGAGAAGGGAATCAATACTTGGTGAGTATCTAACTGAACAATTTCCTCCTTCTCCAATTTATCCAACTGCTCCTGTTCCAGTTCAATTCCTAACACACTTGATAACTGCGTAGCAAATGTTCCATCGTTTGGTTTGAGAAGAACTGTAATCTCTTGCATACAGGCTTCTCCATAATAAGCCAAAAAGTCTTCTAAACTGATTCGATAGTCTTCACCATCGCTCCAATCCAGTGTTCCAAAAGGTTCTGTTTCCACTCTCGACAGGATAGATGTGTATATCTTGCTTCTCCCTTTGGTTTTCGTTAATGCCTTCTGCATTTCCTTGTTTATATTTTCTACTTCCTGTACCATTTCCATTTCAGTTCCACCGAATTTCTTAATCGTTGGTGTGAGAAAGAATGCCAAGTCCACAAAAATGAACATGCCTGTCAAATACAAATATCGTTGCCAGTCATTTGTCTGAAAACCGCTTTCTTTCAATAAAAGAACGACTCCTATAACCAAAAAGAAGTACCATGTACGGCGAAGATTTTGTTTGTAATCTCTAAAAAATACAGGAAATGCCCAGCTTATATACAAAATGATTCCTACAACAAGCAATAGCAAAAACCATTTGTGAGACTGAATATAATTTTGTAACTGTACACCCCATTTAGACAATATAAGAGCAAATACAATGCAAAACAACAGAACTCTTATGACATGCCTCCTTATCATAGCGATTTTTTCTTTTCGTTCTTGTTCTTCTGTCTTCATAGTCCACCACCTTATTTTATTTATTGAACCTCGCGAAGATCCTTTCTAAATGTATTTCATTTCAAAGTGTCTATAATCCTAACCCTCAAGAGATTCTTACAGCTGTATGTCTTTGTTTTTCACAATGTTAATTGCAGATTATCAAATACAAGATATTTCACAATGATTCGTTTTCATCCTTTCGATGGTGATACATTTTACACCATTCATCAAAATTCTTCTATCATGTTATTTTATTAATCAATTGTATTATTCGCAATACACAATAAGGCACCTTAAGAATCAATAGGTACCTGTTGATTTACAACACTATTTAAAATTGGAAGGAACAGCACTTACGATCGAAAAATCACTACAAACACTTATTGAGCGTAATCTTGAAACATTTTTAGGTGTACGGTTTCTAGCATCTGAGTATTCTACCGGCAAGACGCATGGCGGCAGAATCGATACATTAGGAATCGATGAAAATAACTCTCCAGTTATCATTGAATATAAGCGGGCTATCAATGAAAATGTTATTAACCAAGGATTATTTTATCTGGACTGGCTATTGGATCATAAGGCAGAATTCACTCTCATGGTAATGCGCAAATACGGTAATGACATGGCTGATGCAATCGATTGGACTAATCCGCGTTTATTATGTATTGCGGGCGGATTCACAAAATATGATGAACATGCTGTTCAACAAATCAACCGTAACATTGAGTTGTACCAGTATAAATTTTATAAAGATGGATTTCTTCTGCTTGATTTAGTAAATGCGACAACTGCACAGCCATTATCAGCAGTTGAAAACCATATTAGCTCTTCAAAGACCGGATATAAAACGGTCTCCGAGTATCTGGAACAATCCAGTACTGAAGTGAAAGACCGATTTGAAGCAATAAAAGCATATATTATGGCACTAGGTGATGATGTACAAATGGCTGTATTAAAATACTACATAGCCTTTAAGCGTATTAAAAATTTTGTTTGCTTAGAAGCACATCCACAGACAGAAAAGATCGTCCTATATTTAAAAGTGAATCCAGATGAAATTGAACTCGAACCAGGATTTAGCCGTGATGTTCGAAACATCGGTCATTATGGAACAGGAGATTTAGAAATCAGCATTTATAATGATGAAGATTTTGAAAAGGCAAAGCGGCTTATTAATATGAGTTATGATAGAAGTTAAAAAATCGCCAATGATTACTTGGCGATTTTTTCGGATTGAGTCACTTATGTAAGCTTTTTCTATTCTGTAATTAATATGATGTTCTTTCGCATACCTATGGAGAGATAAAAGAGTTACATAAATAGCTAAATAATTGTCATAATTATGGTATCGAGTAGTCGTGATTCCCCGGATACGCCATTCGTTGTCTACTTTGATTAAACGATACTGCATCTTTTTATTTTTCATTCGATTACTTAATACTTTAATGTTGTGAATCAACAAATCATGGAATTGTTTGCTAATACAAAATGCCGAAATTTTCGTGATTTACCTTGCACTTTTCATACCTTATTCTATCCCATAAGGAGAACGATCAGTTATTTGCCCGTTCTATTTGCGTATTCTGAACCTGCCGGATAGCGATCCCCCGAAATCTCGATCTTCGAGAGCGCGTCGTTCAAATCCTTTAGTTCGTCGGGAGTCAGCTCAATGTCCGCTGCGCCAAGATTTTCTTCCAAGCGCTCCAATTTACGCGTGCCGGGAATCGGAACAATCCATGGCTTCTGGGCAAGCACCCATGCGAGTGCGATTTGAGCCGGTGTCGCGTTTTTCTCTGCAGCAACCTTCTTTATTAATTCGACCAAAACCTGATTTGCTTCGAGATTCTCCGGTTTGAAGCGAGGAACAATACTGCGGAAGTCGGAGCTAACGAATGTTGTATTCTTATCAATTTTTCCAGTAAGGAAGCCCTTACCCAGCGGGCTGAACGGAACGAAACCGATTCCGAGTTCCTCAAGCGTAGGGAGCAGTTCTTCTTCAGGGCTTCGCCACATCATTGAGTATTCACTCTGAACTGCAGTGAGCGGCTGAACTGCGTGTGCACGTCGAATCGTGTGCACCCCTGCTTCAGAAAGTCCCCAATGCTTAACCTTACCTTCTTTGATTAGGTCTTGCACTACTCCGGCTACTTCCTCAATCGGTACATTTGGGTCAACACGATGCTGATAGTACAGATCAATGGCTTCAACTTTTAGGCGTTTGAGCGAGCCTTCGACGGATTGCCTAATGGTCTCCGGCTTGCTGTCAAGCACCTGCTTGCCATCTACCATTTTAATACCAAATTTTGTGGCGATGACCACCTTTCCCTTGAATGGGGCAAGCGCTTCACCTACCAACTCCTCATTCACATATGGACCATAAACTTCGGCGGTGTCGAAAAAAGTAACACCCCGGTCAATCGCCGCATGGATCAGCGAAATCATCTCCCTCTTGTCTGATGCCGGACCATAACCATAACTCATTCCCATGCAACCAAGCCCGATAGCAGAAACTTCTAGTCCGCTTTTTCCTAATTTACGCTTTTGCATAATTTATCTTCCTTTCTTTTTATAAATTGTTATATTTTATCCGCCACAGATAGAGTGATACTACATTTCCGGAATGATGATATTTCATTGTTCTATTGTGGTTATGTCCAGTTCGGCAACAGCGTTTCTCCACGGTCTGTTGCAGGTTGAGGAGTAACAGAAAGTGAAGATATTTCATCACGCCATTCTGGAGTCATGTCCACATCGACAGCTGCAAGCGAATACTCAAGCTGTTCTAAATTTTTTGCCCCGATAATGGGTGCTGTTATGGCAGGATGAGACATAACCCAGGCAACTGCAAGCGTTGCAGGGTGAATGCTATGTTCCGCAGCATATGCAGTAAATCGGTCAGCTACAACAAAATTCATTTCATCCCGATAACGATCCGTATATCTTTTATCTTCAACTAATCGTCCTTGTTCCGGTCGTTTATTTACCCCATATTTTCCTGTAAGAAGTCCAGCTCCTAAAGGAATATAGGAAATTACTCCAATTTGTTCGGAGAGGGCAAGAGGCAAAATTTCGACCTCAGCTTGACGTTTAACCAAGTTATACATGGGTTGGATTAATTCAAAACGAGCAAGTTGTTCTTTTGCAGAAATCCCTAATGCCTTGGCAATTTGCCAAGCTGCCCAATTGCTTACAGCTGGATAGAGAATCTTACCTTGTGCTTGAAGGTCATCAAGTGCACGAAGTGTTTCTTCCATAGGAGTATTCTCATCAAACATATGCACAAAGTAAAAATCAATACGATCCGTTTTTAAGCGTCGTAAGCTATTTTCAACTTCAAGCATGATATGACGACGGGATAGTCCCCCAGCATTAATGTCTTTTCCCATTGGATAAAAAACTTTTGTAGCGAGTACAATTTCATCCCTACAATCAGCAATACACTCCCCTAATATTTCTTCAGACCGCCCTTGATTATAAACGTTTGCCGTATCAAAAAAGTTAATACCGGCTTCACGACAACGTTTAAACATTGCTTTAGATGTTTCTTCATCAGCGTTTCCGCCAAAAGACATCGTACCAAAACATAAACTTGAAACTTTAATGCCTGTTTTCCCTACTGTGCGATATTTCATAATAAATCTTCCTAATTTTAATACCAGAAAAGCTCAACCATTGGCGCGCTTTGAGAAAGTTCGTGTAAGCCCGAAGGAAACAGATGCAACGGAGACTGCGACGAAGACTGTAGCGGCACCGATCCAACAGATCACCAGTATCGAAGATCCGCCCACGGCGATTCCTCCGATACCAGCGCCTGCTGCAAAGCCGAGCTGTACGAAGGTACTGTTCAGACTAAGCAAGATACCAGAGGCTTCCGGAGCGAGTGAGAGTAGGTTGTAGTTCTGGGTCGGTCCGAACGTCCAAGCAGCAATCGTCCAAAGCATGAGTAACGGGATGGCGACGATGGTCGTTCGGGCGACGATGGACAGCAACGCGAGAGCGAGGGCTTGTACGACCATGCTGCCGACAAGTGTGCGGGCGGTGCCGGTCCGATCCGCCAAGAAGCCGCCAAGCTTGGAGCCGATCAAGCTCGCGATGCCCAAGGCGAAGAGAATGACGCTCACTTCCTGTTCACTCACCGACATGACAGAGATCAGGAATGGGGTGATATACGTATTGACTACCGAATAGCTGATAAACACGAAGAACGTCACGCCGAGGGCGAAGGCTATCTTTGGCTTCTTTAACAGGGCGAGTTGCTTGCCAAGAGGAACGGATGCTTCGCCTTCCGTGGATGGAATCGTCTTTGCGACAGCGAAAATTCCCAGCAGGGTGAAGATTCCAATACCCCAGAAGATCACCTTCCAATCATATGCCGCAGCGACCACGCGCCCAATGGGAATGCCGAGGACGAGAGAGGCACTGAAGCCCAATGCGATGTTAGACATCGCTCCAGCCTGTCGCCCAGAAGGCGCCAGATTTGCAGCAGTGGAATAGGCGGTGACTACGAAAACACCCGTTCCGACACCGAGTATAATGCGAGAGACCATCAGGAAGCCGAAACCCGGAAGGGCGAGCGTCGAAACGATGCCGAGTAAAATAATGGCAAGAGCTAGGAGCAGTTGCTTGCGCCGATCCATCTTCGCAGTCGCCACCATGACGGCTGGCGTGCCGATTGCGTTGGCAAGCGCGAACACGGTAATAAGCTGTCCTGCTGCCGATACCGATACGCCGACAGAAGAAGCGACTTGATCCAGAATGCCCGAGATGACAAATTGTGACGTGCCCACTAAAAAGCTGATAAGGGTTAGCATGTAAATTTTCCAGGTTTTATTCACGGTGTTCTATCTACTCCTCAATCTATAATTTAATCCCTTTTGTCCTAAAGAACGAATTTTCATCATAATATTCTTCTCTCCAATGTAAAAACGTTCTGATACCTTCGACAACCAAAACGGAGTCCCGTTACTTAATAAAATGTTGGTTTATTGTCCTACGAATTAGGTTTGTTCACACCCAAGCTGCGACGAACTTCCAATCCAGGCGTTACAGCTAATTTTACAACTAAGTCCGCAACACTCTTACGTGATACAACCGATCCTTTAAATGGTTCGCCTTTCTGAGTTGTCTCATAGTCAATTTCATCTTGATTGGTAAACCATGCAGGTCTCAAGATTGTATAGTCAAGGTCTGATGCTTCAATAATAGCAGCTGACTTTCGATATGGATCTAAGATACTACCATATTTTTCTCCCGGGACCTCATCATAAATTCCCATTGAACTAATCCAAATTAAACGTTTCACACCCGTCGCGTTCATTGCCTCCACGATGTTTTTTGCCATTGGTTCAAGATTTCCGGCTAGATTGGCATAAACTACATCCTGCCCAATCATTGCTTCTTTTAATTTTTCAATATCCAAAACATCGCCTTCGATTATTCGTACTCGATTTGAATTGATGTTTTTTAGTCTGTGTGAGTTACGAAGATAAAGTGTCAACTGAGCATCGGTTTCTTTTAGGAATATATCAGTAGCAATTCGAGCAATTCCCCCGTTTGCTCCAAGGATTAAAAGATTACTCAATTTTAAAACTCCCTTTCATTCATTCTAAAGTATAGAAAAACCAGAAATGATACACTATGAACCATAGTAGTGGTTCATAGTGAGTACAACAAAATAAGGCTTTACCACGGCAACTAGACAACCAGTTGCCGTACCTAATGTATGTGCAACCAAAGTTAGCTTACTTTTGAAGTTTACCATCACTTATGACACGGTTCTCCGTATTTCATTTCGTTGTGTTGGATAAGAGCACTAAATATCAAGTTTACGGTTACAGAGCCATTTCACGATTTCAGGATCGTTATGTGAAAAGAACAAGCTCTTTTTCGTATCTAACCTAGCAATCATCTCCATATCCTCTTGGCTTAATTCAAAGTCAAAGATATTGAAGTTTTCGATGATTCTTTCTTTATGAACAGACTTTGGAATCGCAACGATTCCTCTTTGTGTCAACCAACGTAAAATCACCTGAGCAACGGATTTATTATACTTTTCAGCTATTGATACTAAAACTTCATTCTGGAAGATGTTATTTCTTCCTTCAGCAAAAGGTGCCCAGGACTCTATCTGAACATTGTACTCTTTCATAAGTTTCGCACTTTCTATTTGCTGGCAGAAAGGATGCGTTTCAATCTGGTTTACAGCAGGAACTACTTCATTATGAATAATCAAATCTACCAGACGATCCATCTGGAAGTTACTAACTCCAATTGCCCTAATCTTTCCCTCACGATACAATTCCTCCATAGCACGCCAAGAGCCATATACATCACCAAATGGCTGATGAATTAAATACAAATCCAAATAATCCAATTGCAATCTTTCCAGTGATTTTGCGAATGCTTTCTTTGTGCTCTCATAACCGGCATCCTGAATCCAAAGTTTTGTGGTAACAAATATTTCCTCTCTTGGCACGCCACTCCGTTTAATTGCTCTGCCAACCGCTTCTTCATTTTGATAAGAGGCAGCGGTATCGATCAGACGATAGCCTGTCATAAGAGCGTCATAAACACATTGTTCACATACGTCTGCATCTGTAATCTGATAAACTCCAAAGCCCAATATAGGCATCTCAACACCATTGTTCAAAATTACTTTTTGCATATGAAATACTCCTTTCTTAAAGATTTATGTGTCAATTCACTCATTTTTTATCCCATTTATTAAAGCCGGCTAATTACAATGTAGACATATCAATAACGAATCGATAACGCACATCACTACGGAGAATACGCTCATATGCTTCGTCTACTTGATCAGCACGGATTACCTCAATTTTAGGGGCAATGCCGTGTTGAGCGGCAAAATCGAGCATCTCTTGTGTTTCCCGAATTCCACCAACGAGTGAACCGGCAATGCTACGACGATGCATGATTAAGGAAAACACATGGTATTTATCTGGCTCAGCTGGTGCACCGACATTTACAAGTGTTCCATCTACGCGAAGCAAGGATAAATACGCATCAACGTCAAGATTTGCAGACACTGTGTTTAAAATGAGGTCCAATCGATTAGCTAACTCGGTGAATGTAGCGGGGTCACTTGTTGCAAAGTAATGATCTGCACCCAATTCCAGAGCTTCACTTTTCTTATTCATAGACTGACTCAAGACTGTTACTTCAGCACCCATGGCATGGGCAAACTGGACAGCTAGGTGTCCAAGACCTCCCATTCCCACAATAGCAACCTTCTTACCTGGTCCGACATTCCATTTTTTCAAAGGAGAGTACGTGGTGATGCCTGCACACAATAGCGGGCTTGCCACATCCAAATCCAGATTGTCTGGAATACGGACAACAAAATCTTCCTTCACAACTATTTTTGGGCTATATCCACCGTATGTTGGATTACCATCGTAGTCTAATGAATTATATGTCGTGATAACGCCTTTCGTACAAAATTGCTCCTCACCACGGAGGCAGTATTCGCATTCTCCGCAGGAGTCAACAAAGCAACCAACGCCAACGCGATCACCAACCGCAAATTTTGTAACTTCTGGTCCCACTGCTGTCACGACTCCTGCAATTTCGTGACCAGGAACCATTGGAAAGATCCCGGTACCCCAATCATTGTGTGCATTATGAATATCGGAGTGACAAATACCGCAAAACTTAATATCTATTAAAACATCGTCTGGTCGTAATTCTCTCCGCTCAATAGTGGTCCGTTCAAATGGTGCTTTTGCACTTGGGACACATAGAGCACGGGTCATAGTCATATTTTTTTGAATATTGCACATAAGAGACAACACACCCTTTCTTGTTAACACTGAATGATTCGGATGCACATTAATCGATTTCCCCATATCCAGCTGCCTATAAATAATCTGGTTTATCGCCCTCCGTATTCGGGTTTGTTTACCCCCAAACTGCGACGAACTTCCAATTCTGTCGATTCGGCTAATTTAATCACCTAGTCTGCAACACTTTTACGAGACACTACCGACCCTTTAGATGGTTCGCCTTTCTGTGTTGTCTCATAATCAATTTCATCTTTATTGGTAAACCATGCAGGTCTCAAAATTGTATAGTCGAGGTCTGAGGCTTCAATGATTTCAGCTGACTTTCGATACGGATCTAATATACTCCCAAACTTCTCTTGGGCTTCGTCATATATTCCCACTGAACTGATCCAAATTAAACGTTTAACGCCAGTCGCATTCATTGCTTCTATAATGTTTTTTGCCATTTGTTCGAAATTGCCAGCCAGATTGGCATAGACGACATCCCTGCCCAATCATTGCTTCTTTTAATTTTTCAATATCCAAAACATCGCCTTCGATTATTCGTACTCGATTTGAATTGATGTTTTTTAGTCTGTGTGAGTTACGAAGATAAAGTGTCAACTGAGCTCGGTTTCGTTTAGGAATAAATCAATAGCAATGCGAGCAATTGAACCGTCTGCTCCAAGAACTAAAACATTTTTCAAATTCAAAACTCCCTTTCAATTACCCCGAAAACAACAATATGGGGCAATCTATTTATAATAACGGAAGTTTTCTTTTTAGAGTTCTTGAACTGTTGGACGAATAATCATCTCGTTAATGGCTACATCAGATGGTTGTTCAATGGCAAAAGCAATGGCACGAGCGATACTCTCAGCATCAATCGCAACTTTGTAGAATTCATCAATTGCAGATTTTAGTCCTGGATCTGAAATCGTTTCTGGCAATTCACTAGTAACGGCTCCTGGCGAGATGATGGTTGTACGAATATTGTTGACACACTCTTCTTTACGAAGACCCTCCGTAATAGCACGTACAGCAAATTTTGTAGCACTATAAACTGAACCCGCTGGTCCTATTAAGTGTCCTGCTACGGAAGAAACATTAATGATATGACCTGATTTGCGTTCTCTCATGTATGGAAGAACAGCAGCAATACCATAAAGCACACCTTTAATGTTAACATCGATCATCGTATCCCATTCATTGATTTTTTTCTGATAAAGAGGTGATAGTGGCATTAATCCTGCATTATTGATCATTACATCGATTTTTCCAAATTCTTTAAGAGCATACTCAGCTAGCTCTTCCATTTGTTCATATGAAGTCACATCTGTTACTTTATAAATAGCTTGCCCGCCATTCTTTTGAATCTCTTCTTGTAGTTTCTTTAAACGATCTTCACGACGAGCTGCTAAAACCACTTTCGCACCTTTAGATGCAAGTTCTTTTGCGGTAGCTTCTCCAATCCCACTAGAAGCACCTGTAATAATGACAACTTTATCTTGAATATTAGACATACTACATAACATCCTTTCTTAATAATCAAGTAACAAAAAGCTTTAAGCATTGAAAAAATGCATACCTTTTGGGCTACTTATATTTTTACTTTTTTTTGAAAACAATTCTTTTGCAACCATAATGGCAGACATCCGATGAACCACACTTTTCTGAATGCTTTCAGTTTTTGTTGAGCTGTATTCGTATTCTTTCCCCCTTTCTTCATTAAACATTGAATTAATAAATAATAAACATTGATCTATTAATTAACATCTGTCTATAATTATAAATGTGTACAGGATGCTTACAATGGTTAAATGAACACGATTTGTTCATTAGTGAACAAATCAATTAAAATTGTTAATTATCTTTAAGAAAGTTGGGGGATCCTCACAATGTCTAAAGTGGATAGAAGAATACTCAAATCTAAAGAAGCGATAAAAAAAGCTTTTATTGAACTGATGTCTGAAAAAAATTTTGATGACATTACGATACAGGATATTGCCGACAGGGCAAATGTTAGCCGAGGAACCATCTATCTTCATTACATGGATAAATTTGATCTACTGGATAAGCTCATTGAAGAACATATTAACAATATGCGAGAAATTTGTGAATCGACAGCTGAAGCGGAATATAAAGAGGCGAATCTTCCTTGGTTCGAATATCTTGAGCATCATTATTTATTTTTTTCAACGATGTTAGCGAGCAGTGGTGCCCCTCAATTTCGTAGTCAGTTCATTGAGTTTCTCATCGAAGAGTTCAAGGATGAAGTGGATATAACAAAAGGAAAAAATCAAGGATTAAATGAAGATGTTATTCTTCAATTTATTGTGACTTCTTATGTAGGAATCGTGGAATGGTGGATCACGAATGGAATGCCTTATCCGCCTCATGTCATGGCAGAACAAGTGGGGATTTTGTTAGAGAGGAATCTATAGTGATCTCCTATGAAAAACCTACCTCATTTTAGTGAGGAAGAAAGAGGATAATTCCTTTAGGAAGATGCTTTAACTAGGAATATTGTCTTTTACTATTCAATTAAAATGCAGGTTGTGAAGGATTGTACTTCAACTAACTGGTGCGTTGAAGAAGACAATGAAAGTATGACCAAAAAAGGCTCGGTTTATAATCCGAGCCTTTTTACGTGCTATTTGTACTGCTAATTGCTAATTCATATGTTGCTTGATGTGTTATTTAGGATTTTCTCTCCCAAAACTGAACCCGTTATTTAAATTGTGTGTCTCTTTATAATTGAAGCACCTTTACGAAACGAAGCCCAACCTTCATATATGATATATGTTGTTTAATTTGGTAAATACATCACACTTGTTGATTAGAAAATCATTTGTTATTATGTAAACGAAACTTACTTATTGTTCATCTACTTGCTGAACATAATATATATGGACGCATCCCATAATCTCCAATGATGTACTGATAATTATGTCAACCTCCCCATAAGTCCTCAAATCGAAAAACTGAATTTATATTATGTAAACTAAACAATTTCCCTGAAATTTGAGGGTTTCTTCCCTCAAGTGCCCATAAAATCAATTATTCGGAACTTGTTAGTCTAAGTTCCTCATAATTTTTTGTGTCTACGAATTATCATTTTTTAAACGAATTATCACCATGTTTTATACCGATTATCGTCGGTTGTTTATTATCAACTGGAGGTGTTTTTTTCATGTTGTTTCGACAAGCCATTAGCCATTGATGAATTTGTTTTGTATTTGCAAATTGAAAAAAACTATTCACTTAACACCGTTGATGGTTATGCTTACGATTGAGGTGTTTCGAGAACTTCTTAATTCAACATGGTTATTCTATACAGCTTAATGATATTACAAAACACATGTTCGTCGTTTCGTACAGCATCAGATTACAAAAGAACATGCAAAACCTAGAACAATCTATCGGAGAATTTCTTGCTTGAAATCGTTCAGTAAATACTGTGTTAAAGAAAATCTAATCGACAACGATTTTATGATCGGAATTGATACTCCTAAAACGGATAGTAAATTACCAACTTATATGTCCTTACCGGAACTGCAAAAGTTGTTTCGCTTTTTAGAGCAAGACAATAGCCGAATAGCGATACGAAACCATCTTCTATTTAAACTGTTAGCTACTACAGGGATGTGAAGATCTGAAATTGTTGAACTAACTTGGGAACAAATTGATTTATCTAACAACACGATACGTATATATGGGAAAGGAAAAAAAGAGTGCTTATTACTCCCCCTTCATCCCATGGTTGTCCCTTTAATGAAAAGCTATATGGAAAGTTTAGAGGAATATCAGCTCCATCCTTCCCAACCGGTATTTTTAAATAAAAACGGCAAAAAACTGAACCCGCGTGGTTTACATAAGATATTTAAAGAAATCTTACAAAAAGCAGGTTTGCCACCTCAACGGTTCTCACTCCATCATTTGCGGCATACGTTTGCTACCTTGTTGATACAAGAAAATAAAGAAAACGTTGATTTGCGTACCGTACAAGAACTACTCGGCCATGAAAGTTTTCCCATGTAAAAATAAGTTGGCGGATAAAAAGGTACTGTATTTGCGTGATTGTACGGCATTGGGTTTATTCCATGAATCGGTTGATAAGACATTGGAGTGTGTGGAATATACCCTTGCGGTTGCGTAGTAATCTGATTATAAAGTTCTGGCGCTTTAAATGTGAAATAATCAGAATTATGATCTCCTGATTGTTTAAGGACTTTTTGTTCTAATTTACTAAATGCGTACTTTATGAGATGTTCTTTAAACAAATTGATATAATACAACTCAATAATTCTGTTCAGATTTTCTTTGACTTGCGTTATGCTATTGTGCAAGCCTCCTTTTGTTTACGATTACTAAGAAAAATACGGCGCTAGCAAATACAATAAGAATCGCGAACATGAGAAAAACAAGGTCTGTATAGTGTCACCTTCTTGTTTTGAATGGTGCGGCCCGCGGATCTTACTCGGCAGAACTGAACTCTCTATACCCACTCTTCCAACGAAAACACGTCATTTCTTTCAAAGTCGTGAAGAATGGCTGGAGGTAGCAGTTCTCGCGCCTGCTCTTTAGTTGACCAGCGATAATCGATATGTTCTTTCGAAAGAACGACCTCATGACGATCGCTTTTGCATAAGTATGTAAGAATGACTACTTGTCGCGTGGCGTGCGTTTGGAACGTCGTCGCATATAAAATCCGCTCTGCTGTCACATCCAATCCGACTTCTTCCTGAATTTCGCGCAACAACGCCGCTTCTAAATCTTCCCCAAAGTGTATTTTCCCTCCGGCTAACTCCCATGTTCCTCCGCCCACTTCGTCATCATTAGCGCGTTGTACAATTAATACCTTTCCTTCGTGTAAAATAAACCCTTTCAAAACTACAACCATTTCATTTAAACCTGTCATTTCAAGCACCTTTCCTCATTATGAATATAACACGGTTGCTCTCGCTCGATTAACGAATTAAGAAGAATCACCTTTATGGTTGTTGAAGCCAACTATAAAAAATGAATATATACCAGCACATTAAAAAGACAAGCCATACCGCGTTTCCATAAATCCCTACTTTCAAAACCATATCTTTTACTTGCTTTTTAGAAAACTTCCCCAAATCAATCCGATTGCGGCGGTTGGGATAATAAGAAAAGTGATATTTTACAAACTAATTTCATTTTTGTATCTATAGAATAATCTAAATGTTCTAGCAAAATATATCAAGATAAATTTGGGATATTTGGTATTGGTTGTACATGTATGCATCTATGTCTTTTGCAACACGTTCCTATATTGAAAAAGGACAGCCTTAATTTGGACTGTCCTTTTCGCTTTCACCGCAGCAAAGTTACGGCTTGTAGTTAATGCCTATGCCAAACCAAATCATTCCCATACAAGAAACGATTAGGATGAAGTGAAGGATGCCGCCTAAATATGAGTAGAATCGATCTTCTTTTATGAGGCCAAGCAAGCATATGAGCATTCCGAACAATGAAATCCAAATGTAACTGATATCAAAAACAGGGATTTCCGCTATAATTTGTACATTTAACAAAATAAGCAAAAATATAGCCATCAATGTATTTAGTATATTGATTCTTACCATTCTCATTTTCGACTATTCCCCCTTTGCTATGGCAAATTGATCTGACCTAATCGAATCACGTTGACTTCTTTCATCTTTTCTAGGGACAAAACATCTTTGGCGGTTCCTGTCATAGCGATTCCATAAATCTTCAATTCTTTATGTTTTTTTACCCATTTTAGTCGCTCGGCCATTTTTAAGTCTTTGTATTCTGTTAGCTGTGTTGCCCATTTTTCGTTTTTGTTCAATAGTTCCAGCCCTTTGACTACTTCTTCGTAATCAGTAAACGAACGATTGAATATAGAATCTACATGCACTTTTTTATAAGGGAAACCTATTGCTGGTGTCCGAATAAAATCTAGATCATTGTTCATTTGCTCCTCTATACCTGTGTCTAGCGCAAGCCACGTCATATTATATCCTTTAAATTTTTCGTTTATTTCTTGTAATGGATAAGACTGATCCAAGGAAATATAGATTTCAACCGGCCAATCACTCGGGAGAGATTCAATTTTTGTTCGTTCGTCAGGTAAAAAGTATTTGGCTTTCGGATGAATAAAGTTGATTCCAATGTGATGAATCGAATACCCAATCGCTCGATAATTCGATTCTTTAGCAAACACATCATTTAAAAATAGTTTGTAAGTATCCTTGCCTATATAACTTCTTTTATCATCAATCAATTTATATTTGTCGGTCGTGACAGTCATGGTAAAGGGCTTGATCTCATCATCCACCGTATCGTAATCTACATACACATTTGGCTCTGTCATTTCACTCACCGTTCGAATGGTTTCAATAAATTCATTCCCTTTGTTGTGCTCTCGCCCCCAGCCGTAATAAACAAAAGTAAACATAGTCAATAAGGGAACAATCGTGAGTATAAAAGATACAACAAGCAGCGTATTTCTAAAAAAGAATTTTTGTTGGGCCTTTTTCATCATTTTTGCGAGATCGGCTTCCTTCATACCTTCATCATGAAGGGTTTCATTGAGAAATTCATTGTATACGTCAAAACTTTCTAGAAGCTCCTCTATTTTCTGTTCTTCCTCTTTGCTTAGTGTGCCATTTTGATATTTCTGCAATAATTGTTTTAACTCGTCTTTTCTCATTCCTTCACCTCATTGCGTAATTGTTTTTCTAATTCCCGCCTGCCCCGAAACACAAGGCTTTTTAAATAAGGGAGTTTTACGTTTAACAGCTCGGCCGCTTCTTTGTAGCTAAATCCTTTTAAATCGACGAGAATAATGGCTTTTTGTTGCAGTTCTTTCATGTTGGACAAATGTTTATAAATCAACTCCAGCTCATATTTTTGCAAAAACACATTTTCCGTTTCTAATAATGGATCTAGCTTTAACGACACAAAGAAATCATCCACTTGTACAAGCTGCATCTTTTTTGCTTTTCTGCAGTGGTCGATGAAGGTGTTATAGGCTATCCGGTAAAGCCATGATTTTATCTGTGCTACCTCGTTTATGCTGCTTACATGTAAATAAACCTTATAAAACGTTTCCTGCAGGAGATCCTCCGCCAAATGATAATCATTGGTTAATCTGTATAGATACCGAAAAAGGGATTTCGAATATAAGCGCATAAGTATATCGAATTCAAACTTATTGGCAATGGTTTCCACCCTCCTTCCGCTATAAAAGACGCATAAAAAACAAAAATGTTTCTGTTTTTCCAAATTTTTTTATGAAACATATGCAATTAATTATTAGAAAGATCATCGGACAACATTTTGAAACAGCATCCATACATACTTTCATTACTTCTATATAAAGCGGTTATCGCTAGACTTTTATGATAGCCCTCTTGGACACTGGATAAGGTTATTTTTTATTAGCGAAGCGATCAAATGAAGAGGATTTTGATTCGTATGAAATGAGGAGCGTATTCGAGGGAGCAAGCATGTTTTGCAGAATTTTAAGCTTACTTATGTCTGTTTTTTAATCTAAACTTATCTACATTTGTGGCTCACTTATAATATTTAAGATTAATTTAAAGAAAAAATAGGTATGCCAGAGCAGCATACCTTAATCATGATGATTACTCAGAAAAGATTAAGTAAACTCATCCGCTAAATGAAGAAGAATTGTTTGTTAATAAGTGGTTTCCTCCTCAAACAGTACAGAAGATAATCCTCTAGTTTCAATTGCGGAATATTCCAAGGTTATTCTCCTTGCATGATTGTCCCACTTATCATTTTAGGGAGCCTCAGTGATCCTTGTAACCATTCTTTAAAGGAAAAGATAAAAGGACCACTATTTTTTCCTACACCAATGATGACGTTCAAATCCTTTGGCGAATATAAAACCGTATGCAACGTACCAAAAAAATTTTTGTAATCATCGAAAAATAAAGGTGATTTTTCGCTATTAAAGTGATGAAAAGCAGACAAAGGATCTAATTTCTCCTTCAATAATGCTTGAAGATATTGTTTACGTTTAATAGAACCATGTATCTCTACTCTATTTTTCTGTTTCAATTCTTCTGTTTCAAAATGATTGGTACATATAAGTGGATGGGCATATTTTATTATTTGTTGTTGTGGGGATGCTTCGACAATGACACTATTTCCGTTAAAATCTGTAATGGAATAATTGTAACAAAATCCATGTGGAACTCTAGTAATCAGTTCTATAGCCTCTTCCGTATTAGCACATTGATCGAGAATCATTCTAACAATAGTCGTAGCAATAAATCCTTCTTGACTGTGCATATGATTAACAAAATGCAGCCCTATCACAAGCCCTTTTTCGTTCATTCCATCTAGTCTACCTATAATTTGTTGGCTAAAACCTACGCTCGCATAACCATCTATAGGACGAACAAATACAAGTCTTGCATCATATATTGTTGGACTAAAATCATAGTTTCGCACATAATATGAGTCTTGTACTAATGTAGTACATCCCATTTCTGGAAACAATACATCGTAACCGCTATACCGTTCTATTGCTACATTTAGTGGAATATTTAAACCTTTTGCTAATCCTCTTAATTCTTTTAACAAATTAGGCGAGAACTTTTCTAATAATTTCTTTGCTTTAAGAAATTGGAATTTTTTGTTGCTAACACGATCATGACCATTTATATCTGCCAATATTTTAGCTTTTAATTGACGCCCTTGCTCAAACCCTATTTGATAATAACTGCCTTTCAACTCAATTACCTGTATAACTAACTCTTCGCTTTTGCTCACTTTAACTTCTCCCTTCCATATTTGAAATGCGCGCAACAGGCATTAATAAATCCAAATCTTCAAAATTCTCTCCTCGATACCACTCAATAATTGGACCTGCGGGAATCAAGCCATGTTCCATTGTATAATTCATTAATTGTGCATATCCTTTTTGTATTTCTGTCACGGGAGAAGTGTACGGTAATGCTATACATAGACATGGAGGCATTATCTCAATAGAGTCTATTTCGGATAGCCCCTCTATTTCTACATCGTCGGATACACCAAATCCAATTTGCGCTTTAATGGATTCCTTGCCTGATAAATACCTTAAATAACCATTATTAATGGGAATGTTCAAGCGCTCCAATTCTCTTTTTCTTTGTCTAAAATGATTCCCAAATTTACCGGGATTCGATTCGGCAACAAACCAAACAATTTTCTCGGCATTTCTTTCTAGCAGGTAAACTTGGCCACTTTCTTGGTAACTTTCTAAAAAACGTAAACTTACGCTTATAAGCTGATGTTTTTCCTTTAAAGTCTTAATCCAATTTTTTATCATTTGTTGACGGACTGATTCGTTTTCTTTTAAATACATTCGAATATCCTTTATTGGTACACCGGCTAAACGTAAACTTGAAATCAATTTTACAGTTGCTATCTGGTCTTTGGAATAAAGACGGTAACCATTTTTACTTCTGATTGGATGCAGTAAATTCTCTGACTCATAATATCTCAAAGCGCTTTTTGAAATACCAGTCCTTTTGGAAAAAGTTTGTATCGTCATGAACTCACTCATCTTATTCACATCCTTTATAATCAAAGTTACACCTTAAAGTAACTTTAAAGTCAAGAAAAATTTTAAAATTAAAAAAAAGACTTGTCCTCAAGGCAAGCCTTAAAATTTCAGCTGATCGTACAGTAATGAAATCTATATCACTTTATTACCTATTTTCATTAAAGATTTATTGTATTCTTAACGGTATTTTTAAATTACTCAACAGTAATTTAAAACGACTGTAATCAAACTCTTCTCTTCTTTTAGCGGCTCGTACAATGTCTTGGATTATATCCCAATCCTTCCTTAGTCCTGCTGGGATCAGTTCCTCTTTTGCGCGTATTTGTTTTAATTCGTTTAAATGCCGTTCAATTAATTCCTCATAGGAGATACAAAGATGCGAATGAGTTTTAGGTGAGGAATGATACGAATAATATGAAACGGAATACGACTTAGATGTTCTACGTTGACGACTTTGGTAAAGGATTTCCCTTAGCCGTTCTCTTTCCTCTTGGCATTGTTTTTGTAACCTTTCTCTTCTCTTAGCATGAAGTTGATCATAAAGTTTTTGCAGTTGTTTATCCAAGAGAGGTATGTCGTGTTCTAGTTGTTCAAGATAAGATTGGGGAATTTCAATTTCTGCAAACTCCTTTATATCCGTTTTCTCGCCACGATAAATTTTAAGGAGCAGTTCATCTCGTTCTAAATGTATCGTATGGAATCCTTTTTTAATATCCCGAATAATTTCTGGTGTTAAACGGGTATAGTTTCCTAAACACGTTTCCCCTAGTTTGTATGTTTTGTTTTGCTTTTTATGAGTTACAATGTACTGATATCGAAGAGGCATGCCGCATTCACAGCGAAACGGCCGATTTCCGTATCCCCCATCTAATATTTCAACTAAAATCCAATCGTTGACTGCTTCTGCCAATTGTTCGGTATCCATATCTTCAGTCACAATGATTCCTTTTTTTAATGCTAAAACTTCTAGCCACTTGCTTTTTTTGCTTCGTTTCGTAAAAGCGTCCATATATTTGCGCTGCTTCGGTGTTAATAACTGATAAATCTCATCTACTTCTGCTTCAGTCAAAGGTGTATGAAAATTCCTCAAACTCATATTTACACCTTCCTTAAAACAAGGTAAATCAGACATTAACCAAAATTCGACATTCGCAACCAAAAACCTTCAAAATTTTTAAAAATAAGAATGTTTAAAAATCTATTTCGATCAAAAAGAGATCACCGTTAACAAGTGATCTCTTCATTCATTCAATCGTTCTTTACACAACTTATTCACTTTAAAGTCCAAACTGCCTACAAACGTTGTACAAGTTCCTTGCTAACACGCATCTAGTTATGAAAATCTAAATTCGTGGGATATATTGTGATCCTATTCATCTTCTTGAACGAGAGCCCATACTCTTTTCAATGGTAATTCTGCCTGTAATGAATCAGGAAATTTATCATAATTACGTAAAACAGCTTTTAATAACGCATCTGAATCCCAAAGTCTTACTTTAAAAAAGTTATTTTTGGCATCTCTAAGAACAGTGCTTTTAAAGCCGCCCCAACTAACAAGAAGTCCTTGATCAGCACCAAATTTGCTAATGGTTCCGAGAAGTTCACTAAGAACATTAGATCCAACCGGATACTGTGAGGACTTCACTTGAACACACAGTCTAGGAAAACCAAATCCCATTGGCCCCGTACCAGCCAAAATATCTACACCGCCATCCGGTCCCGGAGGGGAGATTTCAGTTGTGTACCCTTCTGCTTGCAAAATAGCATTCACTAACTCTGCTAAATGGTGACCTGCGAATTTACGTGAAATATAGGTGCGTATTTGCTCCAAAGCAACATCTTCAACATCGATACTTTCCATATCTACTGTCACTTCCTCATTATCATCATCCTTCACATGAGATGTGACAGATGATGGAGAAACACTTAAACCTAATATTTTCCGTATTCTTTCTTCTGCGTTATTGCGTTTAATTTGGCATACGGTCATAAACGCACCTAGTGAATAAAGTAAATCTTGGTCAAATGCCGTACGAGGAATATCAGTTCGTATCCATTCCACAGGGATTGTATGTCTGATATTAGCAGCTATATCTGTTCGATATTGATATGCACCCACTACTTTTCCAATTGCTATTGCAGAACGATATTTCAGCGGAAGAGCCACTAAGTCCCCTTTTTGAATGCGGTGAATAAATGCCCAGATTTGTCCAACCTTATTGGCCGCTTCATTTTCTGTCGCTTTCGGATAGACTTTATTAAAAAGCTCTTTTAATTGCTCCCTTGTTTGTATAGAAGAAAGATCAGGTAGTTCGTTCCAGCCGATGACTGCTACCCCGTGTTCTAGCGCTGCTTCTTGCTGCTCTCCGTTTCTTCCTGCCCGAACTAACCATACTGCCATTTTTATCCTTCCTGAAGCTGACTATTATAAAAAAGATTTCAACCAATTAATAACAAATGGTTGTTCTTTTTTATTTCGATTTAAGCGGTACATATAAATCACGTTATTCTGACGTCGAAAATAAATTCTTCCTTCTATCGAAAAAGGGTATTCCATGACCGCACCAATTTGTGTATCTACTGTATTGGGCTGGACTTTTGAGATAGCTGTATGAAACTGATAATGTAACTGAGAAATACATAACTCCACTTTAATACGGTCTGAAACAGTTAAAAGAAATCGGCGAAAAATTGCTTTGTAAGTATCATATTGAGACAATATCTATATATCCTCTAAAATTGTTTTTGCTATTGCGAGACTTCCGCTACCTGATAACCGATGTTAATAATTCCCCCCTTACGCTACGATTCAATGAGGTTTACATTAAAAAATAATTATCAATGTCATTAATGGTTTTTAAAATTTTATGCTCTTCAACTCCAGAAGCAATGGCTAATTTTTTACTTTGATCAAAACGAAAGACAGCGTTACATTCAAAATCAAATACCGTCTGAGTGATTGTACCCAAACGGTGATATTCATCCATAATTGCTTTGCCTATTTTGCGGTATTCACGTTGGAGCTTCATTATAAATTTCTTTAGACTTTGCAGAGACCTCGTTTTCTGGATTTTTGGGATATCTTTTTGCAAAACTCATTATCGTACTTGTTGCGAAACTTCTAAATTGATGTCTACACTATTGGAATTGGAACTAGAGTTTGTCCAATTGCAGCTCTAATACAACCACTTCACACTCTGATCTTGAGTAACGAATTCATCCATATTGATTTCACACGTTTAAAATCAGCTGCAGGTTTTGCAACAACAAGGGAAGCTGAAACAAATGTTCTTGGTTCATATCTACAAAATTGGGTAATTCTTAAATTTATTCTGAAGATTGAAATTAGCACCACGGGTTTAAATTTATTTCATATCCTCGTACGGTAGGCCATCTTCATTATACTCACTCCAAATACTTTCTCTTCCATCATCATAATCATAACGGTAGTACATTTTTTTCTTCAATATTTCAATCCAATCCACCGGCAAGTTTTTTAACATGTAACTTCCCCACCATTTTTCTTCTACTTCGATCCATTCTTTAGGTATTAAATCTAAATCAACTTCAACAAGTAGTTTGCAATTGTAATAACCTTCAGAATAGCTATGTCTTTCTATCTTTAAATATCTTGTATAATTTGGATGACTCTGTAACCCCGAATATATTTCTAGACGTTTCGTGTCTAAATTTATTATATACCCCAAGCGAACATTCATAGAATTATGTAAGAAGTATTCGTCATTGCTAATTTTAATATCTTTATTTTTAATCCACTCACTAAAGTCATCGTTATTTACATTACCGCGTTTATTTATAATATTATCAGTATATTTAAGAATCATTTCTGTGAATGCATTTTCTATATTAAATGTTCTAATTGTATTAAGTGTAGTTTTTTCTTCAATTTGAGTGAGAGTTTCAATTGTATTACTAACTATAAAAGCTAACACGTATGCGGGATTCATTTGCATAAGTGTTACTTTAGTCACTCCATTTTTATAAAATCCAAACAAATCATAAGAACCAACAAAACGTAATGTCTTGAACGGGGAATCCACTTCGTTAAATTCAAGACGTCCTTCGTGATATCCTTTTAAATAACCTTCTAATCTTTGAATTGTATTTGAAACTGCAATTTCGATACCAAAAGGAAATGTATTCTTTGGTATAATAATATTTTCTTTCGGTCTGTAAACACTAAATTCATTATTTCCAAAGGTTCTTATTATCTTTGCATAAAGATTAATTCCAGCATCAATGATGGAGGCATATAATTCAGCATATTTTTCAGGTATGTATCCTATTTTTTAATTGTTTTTTTCTTCGTAAACTACTATTGTGTTTTTTCCATAAAAATGTTGTTTTTCTCTACTTAAATAAATATTTGTGTTTACATCTAGACTTGGAATAATTTTTTGTATTTCATCTTCATCGGTACCTTTTAGCGGAAAGACATGTACTCCCATGTCTATTGCCTTTCTCCTAGCTTCACTCTTCTTCCGATTAAAAAACATTTTATTCCCCCAAAAATTAATTTTATTATGATGTATTACCCGCACACTATGTTCATTGGGATTATATAAGACAACGGATCTCTCCCTGTGGTAAACAAAAAATTATATTTAGCATTAGATATTATTGATTTCTGATTCTCGGTGTACTGTACCCTTAAAGGCTGGTTAAAAGTGCAGACAATGATTGAGTGGATTTCAGCATTTATCACTTATGTTAATCTCCCTCAAATTATTTTATATATAAATTTTACCAAATAATGTGTAATAGGAGCATCTTTTTTATGATGCTGATTACGGAAATGAAACGCCTACTACACAATTTACACTAACATTATCTGGGAGATAAGTATTTTTGACTATTAAGGTTGTTTATCATATTTTACCAAGAATGTGTTGCAAAACACATAACGGATGCACAAATGCTTAGAGCTGGGATATTGAATTCGCATTAGGCGATGACGCGTATGATAGCGAAAAGTTCGACAAACAAACTGAACAAGCAGGAATCCTATTCATCTCCCCCATCAACCGCGGCAATAACAGGGAACGGAAAGAGGCCTGTGGCCGGGTTCTTTCTGTCTTTTGAAGGCAAGGTTTGGTCAATGGTTGTTTGGGCTTCGCCGAGAGATGGAACGGGTATTTAATTAGTAAAAGAGTAACGGGTTGGAACAGCTGCGATGGTACGGATTCATCGATATTTACTGCATGTTTATGCATAATTTCGAGTTTTTTACTCTAGTTTTGCAACACCATCATCAAAATTTATCTAGCTTCAGTTTCTAAGCCATTAACATAAAATAGAAACCTACTCAACATATTTCTACCTCAACATATTTCTACCCTTTAACTGCTTTAATGTTTCTAGAATTACTTTTTCAGTATGATCGTCATATGTACAAGGAATTAAACCATAAAATATTCCAATAGAGAATTATATAAAATATCCATTTCCTCTTGTAGAGAATACAGCTAACTAATTGAATTTTATAAAACCTTTTCTCTCAGTTTTATAAATTCATCATTTGCAAACTCTAACTCAGATTGGTAATTGTGAGGATGAACACCTATTTTCGGTATCGTTTTCATTATCTCCTTATATCCGTCTAATATATATATCCGTCCGGTTTGGATATCAGATAGCGTTTTCTCAAGCTCTTTTCTTTTATAAGTAATATACTGTATGTCTTCATGTTGCATTGTGGTTAGCTTTTGAAACAATATTTCATTTGCATGGCTTTTCTCCAATCCCTCTTTAAGTTTGCGAAGCTTATCATGTCTGATTTCGATTTTTTCATCCACTTTTTTCAATATTGGTTCTGATAGATAGAAGAGCGAGTCTTTTAGTTCCTTTTCTTCCTTGCTTGCCAGAGCTTTTTTAATAAAATGTGATGCATAGTGGCTTTGAGATCCAAAAAGCGTGGCACCTATGCCTGCTGATAAAATTGCATACTTAGGACCAAATAGTGCAACACCAAGGGCTATTCCTGTCATTTTTCCTAAACTCGCAAATGCAATCTTTGTAGTAGAATCAACTAATATATTTGTAATAGCTTGTTCAATAACAAGTTCATTTCTCCAAACTCTTTTTACATTTGAAGCAGTATGAACAATAAACGTAATATAAGGAATTTCAAAATCAGTTAAATCTGCTGCGTGAGAAAGCGTCTGCTTTGTTGTATTGATGACTTCTTCATGTGAAACAGAAGTAACATATACTTGAGGATTCCCCTCGAAATATTTTCCTAGTTCCTCATTAACGTAAACAGGAATATCAGGATACCTCTCTAAATGTTCTCGTACTCCTTGTGGATTAATTAAATTTTTTACTTGAAATGGTTCCCCGTCCACAAGAAGATCATAACCAGCTTGATTAGAAGTAGCAGGAAATTCTACATCATGACCACGTGCTTGAAGTTCACTTCCTATCATTCGTTCTGCTACATACCCTTGTAGTTGTGCCATGTTTCCAGTTAGTGAAGTAGTATCAACTGTTTTGGCAAATTCACTTAAAGAAAAAAGATGGGATAAGTCTTCTTCCCTAGCAAAATCAATCCCTTCTACTGCCGAGGGATTCAGCATAATAAAATCATAGAAAAACTCACCGACACTAATGGTCGAAATAGCTACTGTCTGTTGAATTTGTTTTTTTCCTCCAAATAATAGATCACGTACACGCTGTTCTTGGGATGCCACTGTTGAAACAACAGAACATGATAATGCCTCTTCATAGTTTTTTTGTCTCCACAATTTCCAAAACTTTTCGTTTTTTATGCCCTTCATCATCGTTCATCTCTTCTTTCTGCTAGTTTAATACAATATGCTCTAATCCATATGTTTCCATTTCCTTATTTTTTATTTTGTTTCGAATCGTGCGTTCCTTTATTTGTAAATTGGATAGTTCTTTATTTTTTTCAGACAACTGAATTTGTAAGGTAGAAATTTGTTGAAGTAATTCTTGTATTTCCAATTGCAAGGAATTGACTTGTCCAACTTGTTCGTTTGCATACTCCAACTTTCCCTGTAAAATAATCTCCACCATTTGCTCAAAGGTTTGATCAATTCTTCTTTTTAAACTAGAAATCTCCAATTGATAGTTACTTGTTTTTAACGCTGTTTTTATTGAACCCCAAAAACCAGTTGAGGAACGTTTTTCAATTTTAATTTGTTCTTCTAAGCGGATAATTTCATTTTGTAGTGAATGAAGTTGATTCGTTAATCCTTCTATATAAGGGCGTCCCTTATCATTTTTTAGCTGTTCTTTTAATTTTTCTTTTATTGCAGAAATTTTGTTCTCTCTTTCTTTTTTATCTGCTTCTCTTGCTCGCAATTTTGTATTCAATGCAGAAATCTCTCTATTTAGTCTCCTTTGTTCCTCTTGATTAAGCTTTAATTTATGATATAACTGCTTATAGTTATTAAATTTTGGAATCCATTCATTCGAGATAACAGATAAGTCATGATAAGACATTTCAGGATTTGTTAAATATGGCAAGGAAACCTGCATTAAAACGATTGGAACTAACCGTTTTCGTAATGATTTATTTTGATGATTAACTAGCAACACTCCCCCGCCTAAAATCAAGGGCAGAATAAATAATGGGTTTGCTAGAAATGCGATTGTTGAAGTAAGTGTTGTGTATGCGCTAAATGGTAATGTGATTCCTAAGAAACCCGTTAACATTGCTAACGTAGATGTGGCTGTTGTATAAAATGCAAACCCGCTCACCTCTACAATTGCTGCAAAAAGAATGCTTACACCACTTTGTGCTACAATATTCTTGACTACTTTATTTGATAATTCCTGAACACCTAATTTTTCTTTTATTTTTTCTTGTTGGGCAGATGACTGAGATTTCACAAACTCTATTACTTTTTCAAACAATTGCTCTTGCTCTTGCTCAGATAAGTTTCTTAACTTTAAATCTAGCTCTTTAAATAATTGGTTCATTTGCCAGTTTATTATTGCTTCTAATTTGTCTATATCTTTTTCTTTGTAGTATTGTTGAAAATCTTTATTATTTTTCTGAAACTCATTAAAAGCCCAATCCACAATCTCTTGACACTTATCCTCTATTTCTTTTTTTAAATCGTATCTCCCACCTTTTAACTGTGCGATTTTTGTTAATTCTAGAAATAATGACAAACGAATTTCTTCATCTGTTTTAGATAGCAACTTTTTCGCTTCTTCTTCGAGATGTTTTGAAAAATGATTAGATTCATCAGATGATAGTAAGTCCTTAGTCTTAGTGGAAATAAGATTGAAAATATTTGTTTTACAAAGCAAAGCATAAACTAATCGTAAATCATGCCCTGAAAGCTTTGCTAATGCTTGACTTAATATCTGTCCACTCATATTTACCTCCAAGACGATTATTGATTAGCAAGTTTAACCAAAAAAATCCACATAAACTAAAACATAGAAACCCAAATAACTCTGTGTTTGGAGTTCCGTTTAATCTAAAGACGACATCGCTACAGTCGATTTTCAGCAAATTTATCTTTAACAGATAGTATTATTTAAAATAGAATTATAGGACGGCCTTTTAAGTAACGTTCTGCTTAACTATAGAGAAGACTTCAACCAATGAATGATGGATGGCTGTTCATTTTTATTTCGATTTAAACGATACACATAAATCACATTGTCTTGGCGCCAAAAATAAATTCTCCCTTCTTTCGAGAAAGGATATTCCATGACTGCACCAATTTTTGTATCTACTATATTGGGCCCGACTTTTGAGATAGCTGTATGAAACTGATAATGTAACTGGGCAATACATAACTCCACTTTAATACGGTCTGAAACAGTTAAAAGAAATCGGCGAAAAATTGCTTTGTAAGTATCATATTGAGACAATATCTATATATCCTCTAAAATTGTTTTTGCTATTGTGAGACTTCCGCTACCTGATAACCGATGTTAATAATTTCCCCCTTACGCTACGATTCAATTAAGTTTACATTAAAAAATAATTATCAATGTCATTAATGGTTTTTAAAATTTTATGCTCTTCAACTCCAGAAGCAATGGCTAATTTTTTACTTTGATCAAAACGGAAGACAGCGTTACATTCAAAATCAAATGCCATTTTGGTGATAGTTCCTAAACGATGGTATTCCTCAATAATTGCTGCTACAATTTTCTGATATTCATATTGAATTTTGCTTAATGCTTCATTGTAAATTTCCTCAAGTTTTGCAATTACCTCATTTTCTTTATCTGTTAAGTACTTTTTTGTTAAGTTCATCAGTATACTTGTTGCAAAACTCCCAATTAAAGTTCCGATTATTGGAATTGGAATCATTGTCTGACCTACTGTTGCTCCTAAAGCAACCATGCCAGACTCTAAACAAGTTAATTGACCTTGAACAATAAAGTCACTCATACTAATTTTTCCTTCACTGAGGTCAGTCGCTAGTTTCGAAATACCAAAAGCCGAAGAAACAAATGCACTTGCCATTGGTGCGCTCATGTTCGTAAAATTCGTAAGTGCATAAATTGAAAAGCCAGTAATGCCCCCTTTAGCGCCACCTTTTGCGAAATCAATTCCAAGGTCTCTCCAGTCGTTCTCATCAAACTGAAATATGTTTTTTCCTTCTCTGTGTTTTTTATAAACGAAAAGGGCAATATTTATACCGCCACTAATGGCTGCTCCAATTAACCTAGCTTTTATGCCTTCTTGCAAGTTAGGCTTGCTTTCTTGCTGTGCTTTTTCTCTCTCTTTATCTGCATTTTTACGAATATCCTCTATTTTCTGTTTGCTTCTTGCCTTTAAGTCAGTTTCATGTTTGTTAAGTGTGTCATTTACAACCCCTCTTTGCACTTCATTATAATCAGACACTGAAGGTTTTACTACATCACTAAAAGATTTGCCTGACTTTTTTTCTATTTCAGCGACTTTTTCTAGTATTTTATTCACGGTTCGACTACTCAAGTCCGGTGGAGGGTTTCCCTCCAATATTTGTTGGATTTTTTGGTATGTATCTTTTGGAATATGATAATATGAACCTTCTTGTACGAAATCAGGATATTTATTCATATGTTTAATTACATGATCTAAATTATTGTTAATCCCATTGATAAATTTTGATTGAACCTTTATTCCATTAATTATATAATCTTCGGGCGCCGTTCTTCCCACTCCATCAAAAGTTGCGGTTGGTTGCCTTCCCTCGATTAAATCACGAGCATTACGAATACCTACTTCGATTTGTTCGGCGATCTCACCATGTTTTGTTAAATTACTCCCCAAAATATTTTCTGGTGAATTAAGAAAATAACGAATATTTTTAACTTGTGCTAATGCTTCGATTAAACTTTGATTTTGTTGATTGATAGCAGATGTTTCGTTGGCTAGAATCCTTGCTAATTCTTCATGTAATTCTCGGACTCTCTCCTGATTAATAAAATCAACTGTCGAACCAATAACTTGATCAGTTGATAATTTGAATGTGTTTGCCAAACTTACTTACCTACCTTTTTGTTAATCAACTTAGAAAGTGATAAAGTGTTATTCACTAGACTTCCGATTTCATGTTTTTGTTCTAATGTGAATTTATTATAATCTTTCGGTGCATTATTTTTTAAATAGGATAATTGATCGTTTAATTTAGATTGGTGGTCATTTGTCAGTTTTTGAAGCTCGGTAATCTCAATATTTGCAGCATTCAGTACTGCAATGTGTTTTTGAATTTTAACCGTTTCTTTTTGAGCTTTAATAGCGATTTCTTTATTCTTTTTGTTCGCATATAATGCACCACCAATGAGAGCTGTACCACCGATTGCCCAACCAATCGGACCGGCCATTGCTAATAATGCGTTTCCAGCAGCCATTCCGCCACCACCAGCAACTAAAGCACCTCCACCAAGCCAAGCTAAAGCAGCATTTGTAGCTGCCGCACCTGATAGTGCTGAAATTGCTGTTCCCGTAGAAGCTGTACCAAATGTAGTTGCAATTGCCATTGCAGCAGTAGGACCAAATGCCGCCACACCTGCCCCCATAGCAACCCCTGCACCAACAATACTTCCGCTAATTTGGTTAGCTTTTTTCTCATCATATTCGATATCAAGAATTGCTTTAAATTTTTTAAGGTGAATTTTTACTTTATCAAATGTTGATTCAAACTCTTTCGGTGTATTTGCAATTGTATTTATATAAGCTTCTACTTCTTTAATAACATTCGATGCTTGTTTTCGAATCTCTAATAGTTTTATAGAATTTTGCTGGACCTTTTCTCCTAATTTAGCGTAATTTCTACTTACTCTCTTTAGTTCTTCTAACGCCTCTTTTTTAACTTTTGAATTCAGCATAGCCTTTAAGTCGTGAAAACAAACACGACCACTTTTTTCCTCCTTTTCTTTTATTTATGGTATTATTGTACCACTTTTCAATCATATTCCATAGATGTTTGTTATTTATAACTAGTAAAAAATCAGCATATTATAAGCCATAAGAACCTGTTTTAGACAACATCTGTGGCTTACTTATACCGTTTTAAGTCCTACTAACACTTAACCACTAAAGAAAAATAGGTATGCCAGAGCGGCATACCTTAATCATGATGTTTACTCAGAAAAGGTTAAGTAATCTTAAAATCTTTAACAGGAACTTAAAACCGGTTTATAAATTTATACTAATCGATGAAACGAAATTCACTCTAAAATGTTATTGTACTTTTTAGAATACTTTTGTTAAGAATCAAGTGTTTAACTTTTTTAACTCTGAGCTCATCATAGGCTATTATTCTTTCTCTTGGATCTGGCACTTCACATTCAACAACGTTAAAATGTATTTCATGCATTGATTGATAAATTTTTATATAAACAGGAACTATATCCATCTCTTTTGGAACTTGTGGAGCTATGCCTAAGACTGGGTATAAGAGTTTGTGCTTAGCTAATGAACGGTGAACTGATTCATTTTTGGCTTCGACTACAAATATTGTATGTTTACTATTTCGTCGTTCAACAAATACAGAATCAATTTCTACTTGTCCTCGGTTATGTGTAAATACAACATCTAAAAGTGAGTGAGGTTTAAAATCAAAAGTAAAAACAGTTTTACAAGTAGCAGGTGGAAATATCGGCTTAATTTCATCTAATTCAAGAGCATAACTTATTAAACCAGAAGAAAACCCCAAATTTACCAAAGAACTTTCAGTTAAATTTGGTAGTAATCCGTAGGAGAAAAATTGTATTGGATCAACTTCTGGTGTAAACATTTCTCCTTCTTCCATGAAAATTTCATCATCTATCAAAAAGAAGTCATTTAGCCTATTTTTTACTTTAACAAGCGAAAACTGCATTCCTGTTCCCTCAGATAATCCTAAACGTAATATCATTGTATCATTTGTTTTTACAGAAGGGTGAAGAACTTCTAAAGAGTCAATCGACATATACTTTGCAGTATTGACTTTAGGGAAATTATGCTCTCTTAGATAATCTTGAAATGAAGTTGGAATAGTATAACCAACATCAACAGTTCTTAATGAATCTAATAATGGGTTAAAAATTTCGAATGTATCATTCATTATGAAGCCCCCTTGTATAAATTCTTATATACTCTGACTCATGATATCAATACAAGAAATAATTATTTTCAGAGTATTAAGAGTTATAAAAATAATCATGACAATTAAGTAAGTAATGAGATGCATTTATCAGATGTTAATTCATTTTTTGTAATATTCTTTTAACGACTTAATGTGGTTTCTTTGGATGGATCATCCGTACCAAGAACGCCGCGAAAGTCTTTGAATCAGTTTGAAAGGTTAAGTTTTTACTGAAGAGTCAACTTGTTAAAGCAATTACTAATATGGGATTTTCAAGTTAGTATTTCTCCTTTCCACAACCTTGGATATAATCGCACTCCTTTTTGAAAATTCGATCACGGAACTGATGAAGCGATGCCTTTTGGAACCGTACCCTTTCCATAAGTATCCTCGCTTACCTCACCTATTTACCGCTTTAAAAGGCTTATAGTAAATCTTTCTTTCGTTACATTTCTTGGAGCAAACTATGAAAGCCCCACTTTGAAAAGTCTTATGTTGTAATTCCCCACCGCAACGACAAGTAACGCCCGTACGTTCAATAATAGCCTGAATCCACCTAACCGGAATGTTCTTTTTGCCGCTACATGATTCATCTGAACATACAAAGAATGGACCAAATGCACCTATGATGCAGACCATTGGCATTCCACACAAATCACAATCATAATGGAAGGCACTTTTAAAATAGTTCAGAAGGTATTTAGGCAACTCTTCCGGTTTTATTGTTTGGGTTTCCTGACGGAGAACAGTATTTAATTCGATTAGTTTATGAATTTCCTTAACTGCGCTATTCAATTTTATCCTCACTATTTGTTCAGATGTGTTGCGGTGGGATAGCCAGTTGAGACTTCCTAACCAGAGAATTTGGTTGTCAATTATGATCATTTTTTCGTGCATGTTAGGTTTAAAAGTGACCTTAATCTTTCTGCGTTGCAAATCCATAATCACTTGCTCAGCGTTGCTCCGCATATGTGATTGCGGATGCGACCATGAAGGCAAGGTCACAACTATCACTTCCACTTCCATTTTGGATCTCATCTCCAAGTATGGAATGAAGTTTTGGAATTGCCTTGTTGTTAAAAATGGGCTGTAAATTATAATACTCTTCTTTGCCGAATCGAAATCTAAACACAAAGCATTGAAATAATTACTCTCGGTATAAAGCGATTGCTCCTCCGGTGTATACTCTCGGAACAAGGAACTAAACGTGACTTCCTCTAGCGTCATGATTTGCTTTGATTCAATCAACACACATCGGCATTTGATTTGTTCTATGAATTCACGGAGAATAGCACCTTTTGGAAGAGTACTCTCTAAATATTTCAGGTTTGCTACAACAATTAGTTTGCTCTTTGCACTTGAAACCCCCACATTTAGAAGTCGCATGGACTCACTGTCCATGCCTTGTGAAATAAATTTTCCAATATGCTGAGGGGACCCTTCAGTTAAATCAAGAATCATCACATCTTGTTCAGATCCTTGAAATTTATGAATGGTAGAAGCACGTATTTCAAGGTTGGATATATGCAAATCCTTTACCACTTTGTTGAGTAGTTTGGCTTGGGCAGCATAAGGAGATAAAACTCCGATATTCGCTTCTTTCCCTGTTTTTCCCATTTGTTTGAGCATTGCACCGATTAAGATAGCATGGTAGATATTATACTTCGATCCTGTTGAGGATCGTGAACACCACGGGGCTACGTCAGAGGTGTCAAATAGAACAATCGGAAAGCCTTCGGACGGCCACATATGAACATGCAGAAAATCATGCTCATTTTTCCCTGATTTAAGTTTTCCTTCATAAACAATTTTATTGTAAATTTCAGCTATGTCAGGATGAGCACGGAACTGCCACTTTAGCATCACTAATCGGTTATCCATCACGCCCTCTTTAACATTACGAACAATACCCGCCTGCTCAAAGATGTCTCGTTTCAGCCACTTTTGAACAATCGGCTCCGGAGATTTGGCAATTGGAGACAGTTGCCTAAAATCTCCGCCAACTATCACTTTTTCTTTACTTAACGAGGCAGCGTAAAATACCACCGGGAGAGGCGCCATACTCCCCTCATCAATTATGACCACATCGTATGTGCGAAGAATTTTCGTATTGAGATATGATTGAGTAAGCGTAGCACAGATAACGCTCGCCTCGTTTAAGATCGTATCTTCCAACTGTTCAAGTTGTTTATTCAGTTCCTCCAACCGTGGTTTTAAAGTCGCTAATTGTTTATCCAGATACAACAGGTACTCGGTACTTGTCTCTGTTGGATACGGCTTGGGAGTCAATTCCATTTCCTTCTGAAGTTCTTTCATCCGTTTTTCGTTGGTGGTCAACTGTATGGAAAGACGTTTAATTATTGACTCTTTTTCAGTTGCCTCTTGTTGGCTTTTGGTGATTTGAGTCTGAAGATTTTCCACCTGTTTTTGCAGTTTTTTCAACTTCAACATTTTCATCAGAAAGTTACTGTTTTCAACCCGTTTTAGTTCCGCTGCCATCTCTTGGTGTCGTGACTGTAGTTCGTTTACTTGTTGTTGTATATAAGAGAGTTGGGATTGTTCTTGGTTGAGCAAATTTCTGTAAGAATCTAGTTGTAATGATAAAGAACGGAACTCATTTTCTTTCTTTATATAGGCATACAAAATGTCTCGTTCCGCTGTGAAATGTTGCACTTTGCTTTGAATGTTGTCTCGTTCCTCTTTAAGATGCTGCCCGTTCTTCTGAACCACCTGATCAAGAAGAACACCTCGTATCTTATGAAAGGACTGAGGGTCAGCAGAAGGTATTCCAATCCGAATAATATCCCCATCATCTGAATTTTTTCCCCATTTGTCGGCGATCTTACCAACTAGAGAATCCAATGCTGCATTCGTATGAGAGAGAACGAGAATCTTCTTTTTCTGTTGTTCGGCTAAAAACTTAGTAATAGCGGCAAGCGTCGTTGATTTACCCGTTCCGGGAGGCCCCCAAATAAAACAAATCCGTTCATTCACAGCAGTTCGCAAGGCATCGGTTTGCTCTTCGTTCATTTTTCCTGCTTCCTCTATTGGTGGAACAGGAATGTTGGTACCCCCTTGTTTTGATATGACGAAGAAAAGAGGGTCAATCCTGTATCAAAAGAATGGTGGGGTAACCCGTTTTTCAGGATTTCGTCATAATGCTTCTTTAACAACTCTAGCAAGCGGTACGGCTTCACAATAAGAATTGCTTCATGTATGCGTTCCCCTAGGTTCTTGTCGACGCTTAAAATGATTTCTTGTTCTTTGATTTGTACCACTTGACCGGCGACAGTATATGGTTTCACCAATAACTCAATTGGAGAGCCGTCAGGCAGCACAAAATCATTTTCCAACTTGAATTTATAGATAAACTGTTTATCGAGTTGATCAATAAGTTGACCGAAAAACAGTTCAATTTTCATGTTCCCATCTTTATTTTTAATGTGTTGAATTTCAGTCTCCAATGCTTTTATGAAATCAGTAATAAGTTTTCTCGTTTCTACATTCATAAATCTCTATTCCCCCCTGCGTTTCAATCACGACGCTACCCATAATCTTCCTCTGTTTGTGTTTGTATCTTCAAATAATATGCCTTCACTTCGTTGCCATCTGTGTTTTCCCCTTCCACAAAATAAACTTAATGAGCGATACTTTTGATATTGGAAACAAGTCCGGGAATTTGCGATTCATCCAAAGATTGAACATAAGCGTGAAGCTCTTCTAAATCTGTATCGTGAAGATCTTTTCTGCTTCTTTTTAACTTCTTTTTAAAGCTTCAATGACATATCCATATTGATCGTAATCTATTTTTGTCCCTGTAATAGAAAAATGCCCTAAAGCAGCAGTAATCCCGATTTCATCCCAGTTTTTTTTAATAAGTTTCTTTATTTTTTCCATCCACTTTCACCACTTCGATGTTTTTCGGATCGTCTTGTTTTATTTTCTTCCCTTCTCTTTTCCCTTGTTGAAAAGCTTGAATAATTTCCTCTTTGTTTGCTTGGCGTTCGTCCGATTGCTTTGTTTTTAAAGTACAAGTCAACCGCTTTCCCAATCCCGTATGTTAATCTCGCCACTAGTGGAATGGTCATAAATCCTCCTAATCCCGGCAGACCCATTTTGAACAATCCGATAGCGGTCTGCTGGGTAGCGAAACCGATCCCGACCATCCCCGCAATGAATGTAATAACTTCCATTGCCCCTTCTTCTTTGATATCAATTTCTTTAATTTTGGCGATCTTCTGCGTAAAAGCTTGGATGGGGGACAAAATGAAAATATCTGCAAACGGAATGGGTTGAATGGCCACACCAGTACATAAGATGGCGGTAGCACGAAGACTTGATTGACTTTCTGATCAGCGGTTAAATGTGGATGTTTTTCTATTTCGAAAAATTCCCGAGTAAGTTGATCTTTAAATTTTGTAAATAGTGAATGTGGTTCTGTTTTCATTTCCTTATCCCTCGATTTCATTCTATTTCTATTGAACCAGTTCTATTTTATCGCGTTTTGGTAATATTTTCTCTCACTTTCGCAAAAATAAATTCTAATTACAATAAAAGCTCGATTTTTATCTTGTTCTCTTACAGATAAGAGGTGAAAAACGCTAATATTTTATAATCTGAATCGAACCTCTTAGCAGCATAACGGTTCTTTTCTTATGGCTCTGTTAGCCACATCATTGAATGGCTACTGATTGTCACCGTTGTATCTTATCTTTCCCCTCTCAAGTATAAATAAAAAAGAAAAGCTCCACAGAGATTTTTCTCTGCAGAGTTTTTCAGTAAATTTCGGGTGTTTTCTGAAATTTATACTTTTGTAACAACTTATCTTTTTTTAATATCGTTTCTAAGTTTGTCGCGTATATTAGCGTACAAAAGTAAATTCATAATAAATTGTTGTCCTTGATCCCAACTGATACTCATGTTGTTTGGAAGAGAACCTAAGTAAATTTTATTTTCTACTAATAAATCAGGAGCATATTTTGAAACATAATTTTTTACTTTTTCTATTTTTACAGAACCTTTTTTACCAACGGTTAATTTCCCGTTGTGGAAAAATCGATATTCCGTTTTTCTTTTTGAGATTGAATTGTCAATGTTGAGTTGTAAAGAATTATGGTAACCTAACATATCTTCAGTAGCTACATTCAGGACAGTATAACTTTTTCTATTTCCATATATAGGATCGTTGATTAACTTAGCAGTTCCAAACATTCCAATACGATAAATAGCTTCATTTCCATCAAGAGTTTTTACAACGAATCCCCGATAATATCCCGGAAAAGAACCTCCCGCTGCATTACCGTAAGTGTGAAAACTATATCCTAAGTCTTGTTCCAAACTTATTCCCTTGAATTGAATAGGTAGTACACAGCTGATTGGTTCTACCAATATAAAATTCTGCAATTCGGCTAAAAATGGATGAAGAGCCGGATCGGTTTCTTCTCCTATGTATCCTTTATCTATTAGCATATTTATATATCTGTGATAATTTATCTCATCAAAAGATAATCTTCGCATAGTTCTTTTTTTAGCGAATTTTACATTACTATTTATTAAGTCCTCATATGTGTAAAGTTCCGTTGTCAGTAATTGAGCGGTTCCATTTTCTCTTATTTGATATATTTCTAAATCTTCCCCATTGGTTATTGCAACATACTTACTTTTTAATATGGATTGATAACTCATTACTTGTTCTAAGGTTTTTTCAGTAAGAGGAACATGGGGAGCTTTAACTTCAATAATTAATAAACATTCTTCTGAATTTGTTGCTTCATTAATATGCCAAACTACAATATCCGCTCTTAATTTTGATAAATTATCAATAGAGCTTAATAATAACTCAGTTTCTATCGCTTCTATAGGAATTTTCATTTGTTCTACAAGATATTTAACCACCTTTTGTCTAACTTTTTCTTCGGGAGTAGCGGGCCGTAAAATCCCTTTAACCATGTCATAAAGAAATTTTTTGCCGTTCTTTTTATATATCTTCATGTTCATCACCTTTGATATAAAAACACAACGGATACCTTTCAATGTAACCGACATCAATCACTTCGTTGTAGCCATTTACAACTATATCTAGCTCTGTGGTAACAGTAGATTTTAAGTCTAAACTTATATCAAACAAAATTACTGTATTATCAAATTCCTCAGCATATAATACTAAAAATAAGGTAGGATCTGCATCCGGAACCTTTTCGTCTACTAAACAATAAATTTTATACGGGTTGCTAAGCAATATGTTTCGTAACTGCTCAACATTGTCGAAACTAATTTTTCTATAAGTTTGCCCATTTCTAGAAAATTGGTCAGGAAATTGACTATTATTCACAACATCGTTCCTCCCTCTATGTATCAAATATAGTTAATTCTTGTAGGTACGAAGGACAAAAGTGAATACACAAGGACTTTTTCCATCAGTGGAAATTCATTTTTTTATTTTTACTTAATTTTTTGGGGTTTTTACAGATCCTATCATGCTTTCAATCAAACTTAATGTCTAAAAGTTCTCTTTTTTCTATATAAGTTTTAACATCAGACAAACGTTCAAACGTTTTAATAAGGTAATGGAGAGGTATAAAAACAATCTTCATTTTAAATATAAGTAACTATTCAACCTCCCGCTAGTTAATTTTATAGGAAAGAAGCACGAAGAGGGCTTTTTCTCTCCCAGAAAGCCTCCATTATAGCGATAGAAATCTTCCCTTTTGGTCAGTTGTAACGACAGAATTATAGTCCCATAAGCAACATGTAGAAAAACATCTGAAAATCGAAAAGAGTTGAACCAGTATCTCGACACACACAAATTATGTATTGCTCTAACTTTACCAATGTTCGTCTACTTTAATCGGTTTTCGATTTAAATATGGTGTCATACCCAACATTGGTGCTATCGCTTATTAATTGTTAGCGGCTTATTTCGGGAACATATTTCCCCGAAAAATTTCAGAATGTTTATCTTCAATAATTTTTAAGTTGTTAAAGCCTACACCTATTGATTAATAAAAATTTTTACTTATTATACCATTTTAAAAAGGAATAAACATAGAAAAACAAAAAAGACGATACCGTTCTGAAGTGTCGTCACTCGTTAGCTTATTGACTTTTTAAGTTTTTATGAGATAAACTATTCTAACCTGTGAGCTAAATATGAAAACCAATACCTGTTTTGAAGTATCACTTCGATTGACTCGAAAGAAAAATATTAGGGTGCGAAATTGTGAACGATACTTTTTATAAATATTAATGCAGCAATTATAAGAACAACTAAAATTATCGTTAGTGTTATTGCTTCTATGTTTTAGTAATGAACCAATGAGGAGCAGCTTACCTACAATCATATACACATTTTTAAAAGTTCTTTTAATTGTTCCCAATATTGATTTTCTTTCCAATATTTATTATATTTAGCATTCGCTGTCGATGGATGCGTTAGAGGAATGATATATACTTTTTTATCTTTCACCTTGAATACCGTTTTAAAAGCAACGGAGTTTGAATACGTTCCCCCAGCTCCTATATTAAACTCATAATCTCCGTTCCTTTTTATTCTAATATTTATATTAACCTTCTTATTTTCGATATGTAATATATTAAAATCGTCCTCTAAAGTTGCTCCTTTGTTAAAGATTTTTATTAAAAAATAGGTTACTTCCTCAGAAAAAGAGAATATAAAACATTCATCTTTTATTTGATTTATTCTTTCTTCAAGTAATCTAAATTCAACTTCTTCAAAATATTTTATGAAAGAACCCCTACTTCCTAAACCACTAACCTTATTATTACGATCAACTAATACAGTTTTGACTAGTTCTGTAAAACAAAAATCTAATTCTTGCCCTTTCATCTCCACTAGTAGTCTATAAATCTTATCTAATCTCTTATATATACCCGTACCGGATTGAATAATTTTTTTATAGAAATCATTGCAAAAAGTATTCCAATCTTGCTTCGATCTATCGTATTCCTTCTTTAAATACTTATTAACTAATCCGTATACTGTGGATACAAACATGACAGAAGGTTTACTTCCAAAATTCTCGGTTAAGATATCTGGGCATGGAGAACAGCCTGTATTAATTTCTCTTATTATGTTATCAATAGAAAAAGATTTTGCGTCTAATAAATTTAGTCCGGCTCTGTCATTTGCATTTAGGTTTATCCAAATTTCATCATTGATTTTATCATCCATTTTTAATTTTAATTTATTGGTAAATGCCATGTACCCTCTACTCCTTTTGTAACTACTTTTTTATTCGCTTATTCTTCTCGGTTAGCTTTAATTCCTTCTTAAACTAAACTGTCTTATAGCTTATGTTCAATTAAACACTTTCCCCAGCAGTTAAACTAAAAAAGAAGAAGATCAAATGACCTTCTTCTTGAATACTTTGGTGATAGATAGGTTTCTACTGCTATCTCATCTTAAAAGAACATGAAAATTTGAAACGTTCGAAGAAGTGAATTTTTGTTGTCAATCAAGCCATCTCCTTATTAAGCTTATACAGATACTTATACTACACTGTTAATAATGAAAGCAACCTATTGCATACCTTTTTATATAATTCAACCCTTGGTGCTAGTTGAACTCTACTGTTCAACTAGCTCAAAAGAAACAAGCGTGTAAGCCAATAAAATACCGTCTAATGCCGTTTCAAACCCTTCGACGTTGTTAGCACGGATCGAAGTGAGACGAAACACATCCACAAGGACCGAAAAGGTGGTTTCCACGATTTTTCGTTTTCGACGCATCCATTGCTCCCATTCTTTAGAGTAAGAAACCTGTTGATTCTTGCGGAATGGTGTCCAAAAAGCAATTCCGTATTCATGATGAAGCTTCTTTTGTAATGGTCGACTGACGTATCCTTTATCCCCTAACGTGTAAGGATGTGGAAGTTGAGCCATGACTTCTTCTGCCACGATTCGATCATGA